>JACPFW010000047.1 GCA_016182795.1 Gemmatimonadota bacterium | reverse complement strand
GGGCTCACCGCCGCGCCGCGCGGCGGCCAGTACTTCGTCCTGCAGCCGCTCGTCGTTGGTCATCACGCCGGTCGCGCTATTGCCCAGCGCAATGACGCAGGCGCCGGTAAGCGTGGCGGCGTCAATGATGGCCGCCGGCTTGAAGCGCGCGCTGTAGGCGAGCACGTCGGCCAGCACGAGCCGTCCCTCGGCGTCGGTATTGAGGATCTCGATGGTCTTGCCGTTCGACGCCGTCACGACGTCGCCCGGATTCATGGACGTGCCGCTCGGCATGTTGGTGGTGCTGCCAATGAGCCCGACGACGTTCACCCGCAGCTTCATGCGGGCGATAGCCTCGAGTGCGCCAAGCACGCCAGCCGCGCCCGACATGTCGTACTTCATCATCTCCATTCCCTGCGCCGGCTTGATGGAGATGCCGCCCGTATCGAAGCACAGCCCCTTGCCGACGAGGGCAATGGGCGCGTCGCCGCGCCGACCGCCGCGGTACTCGAGGACGATCAGCTTGGGATCCTGCGGCGTCCCCGCCGCGACGGCGAGGAACGACTCCATCTTCAGCCGCTTGATGTCGCGGCGCCCGAACACCTGCACGCGCAGGCGATGGCGCTTGCCGATATCACGCGCGGTGCGCGCGAGATACTCGGGCGTGCACACGTTGCCCGGCAGCTGCTGCAGGCGGCGGGCGAGCCGTTGGCCTTCGCCGAGCGCCGCGCCGGCCGCGAGCGCGGCCTTGGCGCCGCGCGCGTCGCTGCTGACGACGGTCGCGGCCGTCAGCGGCTTGGGACGCAGCCGCGCGGGCGGCTGAGTCTTGTAATCCATGAAGTCCCACGCGCCGCGCGAGAGGCCGTAGGCGGCGGCCTCCACGTGATCGCCAGCGAGCTTCTCGCCCCAGAACGCCATGGTGCGCACACCGAGCGCATTGCCCTTGCGGCCGGCCAGCGTAGCGGCGCGCATGACGGCCTGGTAGGCATCGTTCCCGTCCCCAAGCCCGAGCAGCAGCACGCGCGCGGGACCGCGTCCGTGGCCAACGAACAGGAGTGACTCGTCCTTGGCACCCTTGAAGTCGCCGTTTCGTACTGCACGTGACAACACGCCGCCATACGCGGCGTCGAGCGCCGAGAGCGCCCGCGGAAACGTTCCACCAGCCGGGAGCGCCACCGCCAGCATTGGCGTGGCCATGCGCCCCGGGTCACCACCGCGTACCGCAAGCGTGAAGGACATGTTATGCCCCCTTCATGCCGGCGATGATCGCATCGCCGAAGCCCGACGTGGAGACTTCGGTGGCGCCCGGCATCTGCCGCGCCAAGTCGTACGTCACCGTCTTCTTGCCGATGGCGACCTCCATGCCACGCACGATCAGGTCCGACGCCTCCTGCCAGCCCATCGTCTCGAGCATCATGACGCCGGACAGGATGACCGACCCCGGGTTGATTTTGTTGAGCCCCGCGTACTTGGGCGCGGTGCCGTGTGTGGCCTCGAATACCGCGGCGGCGTCGCCGATGTTCCCGCCCGGCGCGATGCCCAGGCCACCGACTTCAGCGGCGAGCGAATCGGAGATGAAATCGCCGTTGAGGTTCGGCGTGGCGACCACCGAATACTCGTCGGGGCGCAGCAGGATTTGCTGGAACATGGAGTCGGCGATGCGGTCGCGCAGGACGACGGCATCGGCGCGCGCGGCGCTGCCAGCGGCGCCCAAATCGGCCTCGGCCACCACCTGCGTTGGGAACTTCTCCCTCGCCAGCTCGTAGCCCCAGTCGCGGAAGCCGCCCTCGGTGAACTTCATGATGTTGCCCTTGTGCATCATCGTGACCGACGGACGGTTGTGCTTGAGGGCGTAGCGGATGGCGCGCTCGATGAGCCGCTTGCTGCCGAACGCCGACATCGGCTTGATGCCGATGGCCGAGTGTTCGCGAATCTTCTTGCCGAATTCGCGGTCGAGGAACTCGCGCAGCTTCTCGGCCTCCGGCGTGCCGGCCTTGAACTCGATGCCGGAGTAGACGTCTTCGATGTTCTCGCGGAAGATCACCATGTTGACCTTGCCCGGATCCTTCACCGGGGCGCCGACACCCTGGAAGTAGCGCACGGGGCGCACGCAGGCGTAGAGGTCGAGTTCCTGACGCAGTGCCACGTTGAGCGAGCGAATGCCGCCGCCGACGGGCGTGGTGAGGGGACCCTTGATGGCGATCTTGAACTCCTTCACCGCCTCGAGCGTCTCAGCGGGCATCCACTCGCCCGTCGTGTCAAACGCCTTCTGCCCGGCCAGCACTTCCATCCAATGAATCTTGCGCTTGCCCTTGTACGCGATGTCGACAGCGGCGTCGAAGACCCGCACGGACGCCTTCCAGATATCCGGGCCAGTCCCGTCGCCTTCGATGAAGGGGATGATGGGCTTATCGGGGACGAGAAATTCACCGCCCTTCACCTGCACGCGCTCGCCGCCGGCGGGCACCGTGGAGTATTTGTACGTCGACATCTTTCGGAGTGGTAGAGGTGTGTGGGGAAACTAGGAACCGCCTGCACGAGCGGCAAGGCGACGCCCCAACGAACCACGCGATATTGTCCGGCCCAGCGGCGGCTCGCGCCTTACGCGTCGCTCCATCCGTTGGCGTGGAACCATTCGAGGCAGCGGGCGAACTCGGCGTCGATCTCACTGAGCCGCGTATCCACGGCGGCCAGATCGCCGTGCTTGGCCTCGCGCTCACCGGTCGCGCACAACTCTTCAAGCCGGCGCGCGCCAAGCTGGCCGCACCCGGACCGCATGGTGTGCAGGGCGGTGGCTGCCACCGCGGCGTTACCGCTGGTCACGGCCTGGCGGGCTGTCTCGAGGCGCGTCGGCGCGGCCGCGAGGAAGAGTTGCACGACCTCCCGCATCGTCTCCCGGTCGAGCAGCTCGAGGAGCGCGTTGAAGTCGTCGGCCACGACGGGTGATGCGTCAGACATTCACGGAACGCCAGTAGAAGACGGGCAGCCGCACACTGCCTCACAGGGAATGCGTAACCTTATCTTCCAACGCATGACGTCCGCCAGCCCAGTCGCCCTGTCCACCGGCATCGCCCGCGCCCTGCGCCGACGCTGTCCGTCGTGCGGCTCGCGCGGCATTCTCACGCACTGGCTCCGTCTCGCCGATCGCTGTCCATCGTGCGGGCTGCGTCCCAACCGCGGCGAGGCCGATCACTTTCTCGGCGGATACGTCATCAATCTGGGCCTCGCCGAGGCGCTCGCCGCGTTGCTCTGGGTTCTGCTATTGACAGCCACCTGGCCCGAGCCGTCGTGGGCGCTGATGCAGTGGAGCGCCGCGGTGCTCGTGATCGGCATGCCGGTGGCGATGTATCCGATTACGCGCCTCGCCTTTCTCGCCATCGACCTCAACGTGCAGCCCCGCCGCCCCGGGGATTTCGGCGACGGCGATCCGACGTTCAAATAGCGCTCACTCCCACTCGATGGTGCCGGGCGGTTTGGTGGTGATGTCGAGCGCGAGGCCGCTGACACCCGGCAGGGCGAGAATCTCCGTGCGCAGTTCGTCGCAGAGCGCCGGCGGGAGGAAGGCGGGCGTGGCCGTCATCGCGCGCTCCGAGTGAATGGGGCGCACAATCACGAATTCCCGACCAGCCCCATCCACCTCGATCGGCACGAGCACGGTGGGACACTGCCAGATCGACGCATACAGACCGTGCCGACGCAGTCCCTCCATCACGAGATGGTCGGCCTCGCGCAGGAGGTCGAGTCGTTCGCGCGTCACCGTGGCGGCGAGCGGGCGCACCCGCGCGGGCATTGTCGGTCCCAGATTCCAGATGGCGCGGTTGATGCCGCTGACCGACTTGAAGAGGTGGCCGGCCATCTCCACCAGACGCTCCCACGACGCGCTGCCGCCGAGGAGTACCGGATGTTCGTACGAGCGAAGATCGGCTTTTACGCCCACCGACTTGATGGGGAGCGCCATGGCCGGCACGCCGTATTGCGCGCTGACGTCGGCGATGGCCGGTTCAAATGCGTCGAACCCGGCGCGGTCCTCCACACCGGTCGAGCACAGCAGGCGCACGCCGAGACCGGGCCCCGGGAACGGATGACGCCAGATCAGGTCGTGCGGAATGCCGAGCTTCTCGCCCAGTTCGCGCACCTCCACCTTGTACAGATCGGCGAGCGGCTCGACGACGCGTCCCTGCGCGATCATGTCCTCGATGATCGGCACGCGGTTGTGGTGCGTCTTGATGGTGTCGGCGCGCTTGGTGCCGCCGGTCTCGATGGTGTCGGGGTAGATGGTTCCCTGCCCCAGCAGATGCTGCGCGATGCCGCGCGAGCGCGCCTCGCGCTCGAACACCTCAATGAACGTGTTGCCGATGATCCGGCGCTTCTGCTCGGGCTCCACGGCCCCGGCCAGCGCGGTAAGAAACGCGTCGCTGGCGTCGACGAAGTGCAGGTTGCGGTCGAGGCCGAACTGCCGGAACGCCTCCAGCACGTCGCGGCTTTCGTCCTTGCGCATCAGCCCATTGTCGACGTGCAGCAGGTGCAGGCGCTCGGGACCGAGCGCGAGCCCGAGCAATCGCGCGGCAACCGTGGAATCGACTCCACCTGAGGCGAGCAGAAAGACCGACTGGTCGCCAACCTGCTGCCGCACCTGCTCCACCCGCTCCTCCACGTAGCGCTCCATCGTCCACGACGGCCGGCACCCGCAGATGCCGAGCACGAAGTTGCCGATCATCTCGCCGCCGTGCACCGTGTCGTCGACTTCCGGATGAAACTGAAAGCCGTAGCGGCGCAGCGATTCGGATGCGATGGCCGCGTACCGGTGCGGCGTCCCCGTGTCGCCGAGCACCGTGCGGCCGATTTCCTCGAACCCCGGACCGACGCTGGTTACCGAGTCGAAGTGGCTCATGAAGACGCGTTCGGTCGACGACAGTCCGCGGAAGATCGGCGAGTCGCCGACGATCTGCAGGTCGGCCGGTCCCCACTCACGGCCGCCGTGCGTCACCGTCCCGCCGTAATGCTTGGCGATCTCCTGGTGGCCAAAGCAGAACCCGAGAATCGGGACATCCAAGTCGTAGATCGCCTTGGTGTACTGCGAATCCTCGCCGAACGCGGAGAGACTAGGACTGCCGGACAGAATGATTCCCTTGTAGCCGCGAAACCGTGCGATGTCGTCTTCGGGCTGGCGGATCTCAGCGAGCACCCGAAGGCGGCGGACCTTGGTGGCGATGAGGTGGGCGTACTGGCCGCCGAAATCAACAACGGCTATTGCGTCGTGCGGCATTCGTGAACCTGTGGAAGGTGGGTAAGGACCTATCGACCGGGCGCCACCACCGGCACCTCGGCGGTCGCATCGGTCTGCGCGCTGGTGTAGACGGCCATGGTCAGGCGACCACGCTGAAAGCTGTCGAGGTCGAGTCCCAGCAGGCGAACCCAACCTCCGGCTTGGAGCATATCGGGACCGAGCATGCGGCGCACCACGCGCGCGCTCGCGGCATCGCTGCGACGCAAGACAACGGCCTGCAACGCCGCCTGCGCACCCGGCGCGACTCGCACCGTATACGACAGGTCACTCGAGGTCGGATCGAACATGAAGCGCCCCTCAACGCCGCCGGCGGTCGCGACGAAGCGCACAGCGCCGGGCGCCTTGCCGTTCACGAGAGGCGGCGTGACGGGCGGCGGTCGACGGCGGGCTCCGCCCTGCTCAAACGCGTACGCGAACGCGACGAGTCGCGCATCGCTGAACGGACGTCCCAGCAGTTCGAGCCCTGTCGGCAGGCCGTCGGCCGTGAAGCCCGCCGGCATCGTGATGGCCGGGAGCCCCGTCTGCGCCGAGAGCGCGCAGGTGCCGCCCAACTGCGGATCGCCAACGAGCACCGGTTTGCGCGTGCTCGTTGGATATGCGATCGCGTCCAGTTTCAGACTGTCGAGAAAGGCGATGATGCGCTCACGCACCACGGCCTGCTTGGTCAGAACGGCGCGATGTGACTCGGAATCGCGTGAACTCGCGGTGTCGGCCGACCGGTGCCGCTGTTCGAGCGCCTTGTCGTAGAGGCCTTTGTCGAGGATCTCGCGCAGCGACTTCACCGGCGCGCCGCCCGGCCGCGCGAAGTAGTCGATGAGGTCGAACTTGGTCTCCAGGATGATGGCGCTGCTCCCGGCGATGAGCGCGTCGAAGTCGACAATGTTGACCTCCACCACTTCGGCGCCGAGCGCCGCAAGCGACCGCGCGGCGGCGCGAATCGTGTCGGCCACGTCGGCATCGGCGTTGCGGAAGTACGGCGCAAAGATCCCGATGCGCGCTCCCTTGAGTGCGTCGGCGCGCAGCGCGGCCGCGAACTGGGGGCGCGGTTGAGCGCCAAGACGGGTCGCCGGATCGGCGGGATCCTCGCCAACCGTCGCGTCCAGTCCGATGGCCAGATCGGTGACGGTGCGCGCCAACGGCCCGGGCACGTCCTGCGTGAGGGCGAGCGGCACGATGCCGTCACGACTGAACAGTCCCATCGTCGGCCGCAGGCCAAAGAGCGAGCCGAAGGCGGACGGGATGCGAATGGAGCCGCAGGTGTCACTTCCCCACCCCAGTGCCCCGAAGCTCGCGGCAATGGCGGCTCCCGTGCCGCCGCTCGACCCGCCCGGGCAGCGCGAGATGTCGTACGGGTTCCGCGTCTGCCCGCCAAAGGAACTGATGCTCGTGACGCCGGCGGCCAGTTCGTGCATGTTCGCCTTGCCGAGGATCACGGCGCCGGCCGCGCGCAGCCTGCGCACGATGAACGCGTCCCGCGCCGGATGGTGACTGGCAAGCGCGAGCGATCCGGCGCTGGTGGCCAGGTCGCGGGTGTCGAAGTTGTCCTTGAGAATCACGGGAACGCCGTGTAACGGTCCGCGCACGCGCCCCGCGCGGCGTTCGGCATCGAGCGCGGTCGCCTCGGCCCGCGCATTGGGGTTCAGTCGAATTATCGCGTTCAGCGCGGGCCCGGCGTGATCGTATGCCGCAATCCGCGCGAGATAGGCATCGACGAGCTGCGCCGCGGTGGTGCGACCATCGGCCATCGCGCGCTGCAGCTCGGTGACGGACGCTTCGGTGACTTCGAAGCGCAATGGCGCGCGCTGCTGGGCGGCAGTCGGCGAAGTCGCAATGGCAAGCAGGAACAGCGCGGCGGCGAGTAGTCGAGTCATCGGATCCTCCCGGGCCTCAGTATCCCGCCGATCCCGTCGCCGCGCAACGTGGCCGCCTGCCAGGTGCTATGCCGGAATGTCGACGATTCGGTAGGAGTGGCCCGTGGCCGCAAGCAACGCCTCAGCCCCTGCGTGCGTGAGCGAGAACGTGGCGGTGTTCACCAGCGGGTGGCAATGGAACGCGTCGGCCGTCCAGATGTCGCGGTCAATGAACACTTCGACGGCGCGCGCGGTGTCGTTCACCAACGCGAGCAGCGACACGCTCCCCGGGGCAATGCCGAGGCAGCGCAGCAAGCGGTCGGGGGAGCCGAAGCTCGGGCGTTCGAATCCAGTGCTGGCGGCGAGGGCGCGCAGGTCGACCGGCTTGTGCGCGCCAACCACGACCAGGGCCTGACGCGTCCCTTTCTTGTCGCGGAGGAACAGATTCTTGGTGGGCGCGCCGGGGAGCGGCGGCACGTCGCGTTCCACGTCCTCGATGGTGAAGACCGCCGGATGGTCCACTCGCTCGCACGCGATGCCGTGCGCGGACAGGAATGCCGCGAGATCAGACACGAGGCGGCATGCCACCGGTATGGTGCTTGGGTGCGCGACCGAGGGTCACGATCGGCGATACCTTCGGCCGCGACGCACGACGCCGGCGGCGCACCAGATAGGCGATGGCGCCCACCACGAGCGCGGCAACAATCAGATCCTGCCAGCCGAGTCCGCTCATGTGCCGTACCCCAGAATCCGCCCGCCCTGATAGACGACGAACGACGCCGCGTACGCCATCACGTTCATCATGACGAGCATGAAAATTGGCCAGCGCCACGAGTTCGTTTCGCGGTGCACCACGGCGAGCGTCGACATGCACTGGCAGGCGAGGACGTAGAAGACCATCAGGCTCAGCCCCGTGAGCGGCGAGTACGCCAGCTTGCCGGTGCGCGTGTCCACCGCTTCGCGCAGACTGGTGCGCAACGGTTGCAGGTCGGCGTCGCCGCTTTCGAGGTTGAAGACGGTGGCCATGGTGGACACCATCACCTCGCGCGCGGCGAGCGACGTGATGAGCCCAATGCCGATGCGCCAGTCGAAACCAAGCGGCGCGATGGTCGGTTCCAGCAGCTTGCCCGCGCGTCCGGCGAACGAATGCTCCAGCGTGGACGACGCGATCTGCCGCGTGATCGCGTGCGCCTCGGCGGTGTCGCCGACCACCACGGCCGCCGCGCGCTGCGATTCGAGCGCGCGCACCGCCTCGCCGTGCTTCGGATAGCTGGCGAGGAACCAGAGCACCACGGTGATGGCCAGAATGACGGTGCCCGCGTTCCGCGTGAACAGCAGGCTCCGCTCACGCACTGTCACGAAGACGGAGCGCCAGGCGGGCATGCGATAGGCGGGCAGCTCCATGACGTAAAGCGGCATGCCCCCGCGCAGGACCGTGCGCTTCAATGCCCACGCCACCAGGATGGCGGCGAGAATCCCCAGGAAGTACATGGAGAACAGGGCCAGCCCGGGGAGCGTGACGAAGCCGATCCATCGGTTGGGCACGAACGCCCCGATGAGCAGCGCGTACACCGGCAGGCGCGCGCTGCACGACATGAACGGCGCGATCATGATCGTCGCGAACCGGTCGCGGCGGTTCTCAATGCTGCGGGTGGCCATGATGCCCGGAATGGCGCAGGCGAACGACGAGAGCAGCGGAATGAACGAGCGCCCTGATAGCCCCACACGCGACATCACGCGGTCCATGATGAACGCCGCGCGCGCCATGTACCCGCTGTCCTCGAGAATCGACAGGAACAGGAACAGAACCGCGATCTGCGGCACGAACGTCAGCGTCGTGCCGACGCCGGCAATGACGCCGTCGACCACCAGCGAGCGCAGCGGCCCGTCGGCCATCACCGAGCCGACGGCGTTGCCAATGCGCGTCATGCCGAAGTCAATGAGGTCCATCAGCGGCTGGGCCCAGGCAAACACCGACTGAAAGACCGCCCCCATCATCACCACGAAGATGATCGGTCCGAAGATGCGGTGCGTGAGCACGCGGTCAATCGCCTCCCGGCGCGCGTCGGTCCGCGACGAGGCCGGCGCATTGACCGCCTCGGCCACCAGCGCGGCGATCGCCTCGTAGCGGCCCATCACGTCGCCGGAACGCCAGCCGGGAGAGAACTCGTCGAGACGCTTGGCGAGCACCTGCGCGTCGCGACGGGTATCCGGCGAGACGTGCCGCTCGAGCGCGTCGTCGTCGCCGCTGGCGAGCAGCAGGGCGACGGCGAGGTCGCGCCGCGCCCGGTCGGGAAGCGCGTCGCGCCGCGGCAGGCGCTGTTCGAGTCGTTCCACCACCCGCTGCAGATGCGCCGGAAACTCACGGAAATGGCGCGTCGACGGCTCGACATCGCGCGTCATCAGCTCGCGCAGCGTGTCGAGCCCTTCGGCCTTGGCCGCCGAGATGCCGAGCACCGGCACGCCGAGCTGTCGCTGCAGCGCGTCGGTCTTGATCTCGAGTCCGCGCTCCCGCGCCGCGTCCATCATGTTGACGGCAAGGATCAGCGGACGGCCGAGTTCGATGACCTGCAGCGCGAGGTACAGATGCCGGTCGAGATTCGTGGCATCGACCACGAAGACGATCAGTCCGGGGGGCGGCGTGTCGGGCTGCAGACCGAGCAGGACGTCGCGCACGACCATTTCATCGGGTGAGGCTGGCTGCAGGCTGTAGCTGCCGGGCAGGTCGGTGATCTCGGCGCGCTGGCCGCGCGGAAGGTCGCAGAAGCCCGTCTTCTTCTCGACGGTGACGCCCGGATAGTTGGCCACCTTCTGCCGCAGGCCGGTGAGGGCGTTGAAGAGCGTGGACTTCCCGGCGTTCGGGTTGCCCAGGATGGCGACGCGCCGGACGCGCGGTTCAGACGGGCGCGATATCAATGTGCCTGGCCTCGGTACGGCGCAGTGAGAGATGGACGCCGCGCACCGCGATCTCGAGCGGATCGCCCAACGGCGCCCGCCTCACGACTTCGATCTCCGTGCCGGGAATGAGTCCCAGTTCCATGAGGCGCCGTGCGACCGGCGGCGGGCAGTCGACGCTGACAATGATGCCTCGTTCACCGGCGGCGAGCCGGTCGAGCGGACGGCAGTCCGTCTGGAGGTTGGACGCGCGACGGATCATATGCGCACGGGCGCCCGTCCAATGGGCGTGATGAGCGATTCGCGCAGACAGGTGGCGCCGCACAGATCGCACGCCCCCGGCTCGTGCTCCTTGCACGACCGCGGGCTGGTGCGATACGCGTCGCGGAACAGCGCGGCGGCCGGGTGCTTGGAGCGAATGAACGTCGTGAGACGCAGCAGTTCGATGGACACTTCCGGGCTCACGAGATGCTCGATCATGCAGGCGTCCTCGGTGGCGACGTCCTCCGCCACGCCGAGGATCTCAGTGAGGAACATGGAGAGCACGCGCCGACTCGACTCCGTGCGCGACGCGAAACCCGATCCTTCGTCCGTCAGCTCCACACAGCCGTAGCGTTCGTGCCGCACGAGGCCGCGCTTCTCCAGCGACCGCAGCATCGACGTGACACCGCTCTTCGACACGCCAAGGTACTCGGCGATGTCGCCGACGCGGGCATGCCCCTTCTCCGCCTTGAGCTGCGCCACCGTCTGCAGGTAGTGCGCCATGGAGTGCGAGACTTCCTTTTCGCTGTACCGTTTCCAGATTTCCATAATCGGTCCCGTAATGCGGTGGGCTCAAGACTGTTGAGGTAGCTTAACATATGAGCCGCGTCGTGCCAAGTGGCGGTCCTTCGCTACTGAGTGTCGCTCTCCGACCGATAACGCGCCAATAGCGTCGTCGCTTGTTGAATGACGCGCGACACACGAATTTATCTCGCATGAAGATCTTCGTCGTGGACGACGACCCCTTCGCGCTGCGCCTCGTGGGCCGGCAGTTGGAGATGCTCGGCTACTCGGATGTGCAGACGTTCGACGCCGTGAAGGCGCCGCTCAGCTTGCTCGCCGCCGATGCCGCGGCCGCCGACGTGATCCTCCTCGATCTCGCGATGCCCGACATGGATGGCATGGAATGCGTGCAGCGGCTCGCGAAGCTGCGGTATCCGGGTGTGGTGATTTTCATCAGTGGCATGGACGCCGGCATTCTTCAGGCCGCGCCAGTCTTAGCCAAGGGACTGCACCTCCGCGTCGCCGGCGCGCTCAAGAAACCGTGCGCCGTGGACGATCTGCGCGTCCTTCTCGACGGCATCACGACCAGCTGAAGCCGGCGGATTCCAACGTGCCGCGCGGTCCGGTCGTGAGTTAGAATTCAGAGCGAGACGTCGCGACGACGCCCCGCTCTTCCGTGAGGCGTCATGCAGAACCGTCGGGTCTTGTGGGTGCTTGCCGTGGTGATCACGCTCGCGTCGGCCGTCTACCAGCGGATGACCGGGCCCACGTATCCCGCCAAGGGCGTCGTCACGCTCGGCGGCCAGCAGATGAAGCTGCGCCTCACGCGCACCCACGGCGGCCCGGGCGATCAGCCAATCGTCATCGCCGCCCCTGATCGACTGATTGCCGGCGAAGTGGCGTGGCGCCGTTATCCCACGCAAGACGAGTGGACGACCATGCCGCTGGTGCGCACCAATGGCGAACTGCGCGCCGCGCTCCCGCATCAGCCGGTCGCCGGCAAACTGGAGTATCAGGTGCATCTGCGGCTGGGTCAGGAAGCGGTCGTCTTTCCTGAGCGTCCGGCGATTACGCGGTTCCGCGATGCCGTTCCGGCGTCTGTGCTGATTCCGCACGTCGCCGCGATGTTCTTCTTCATGCTGTTTGCCACCGCCGCCGCCCTCGGCGCGTTGGCGCGCGCGCCGCAAGCCCGGCGCGATGCGTACATCGGCATGGGACTGCTTGCCGTCGGCGGGTTCGTACTTGGTCCGCTGATGCAGTACATCGCGTTTGGCGACTGGTGGACGGGGATTCCATTCGGCTGGGACCTGACGGACAACAAGACGCTGTTCGCCGCGGTCGCGTGGGCGGCGGCGGCTTGGCAGATGCGCGGCAAGCGCGATGCCCGGGTGGCGATCATCGCCGCCGCCGTCGTGACCCTCGTCGTCTTCATGATTCCGCACAGCGCGTGGGGATCCCAAGTGGACTGGTCGACGATGCCGACCGCCGCAGCCAAGTAGGGCCGCTGTGACGTTGGTCACAGCGCGCACGCAACTGGCGCAGACATTCCGGAACTGCGCCTCGCGCCGCGTGTAGGAGGGCAAGCCGGCGCCGAGTGCGCGGTTCGATCAGCCCACGCGACGTCGCACGGGACTCGACGCGGCAGCCGGTCGAATGTGGCCCGCCGTTCCCTCCGTGTCCAAGGACCCGATCTGTGGCCGAATCGCCCCCGCAAGCGCTTCCGCTCTCGCCACTGACCGCGCTGGCGGCGCGCTTGCGAAGCGTGCTGGACACGCCCGGACTGACGCGCGACGTCGTCCTGAACATCGCGATCGCCGTCGCCTATGGGGCGGCAGGACACTTTTCGCTCGCCGCCGCCACAGAACATCGCGCGGTGTCGTCGCTGTGGCCGCCTGCCGGCATCGCACTCTTCGCGTTCACGCGCTACGGGGCGTCGCGGTTGTGGCCGGGCGTCGCCGCGGCGGCCTACTTCCTCAACACCTCAAATGGCCTGTCCATCGTCGGCAGCGCCCTGATTGCGGCTGGTGATGTCGCCGAGGCGTTGGTGGGGGCGTGGATGGTGCGACGGGCGTGGGGCGAAAGCGTCGTCCCCGAACGACTTTCGGACGTTGGCGCGCTGGCCGGACTCGCCGGCGCTGTGAGTACAATGATTGGCGCGACCGTGGGCGTGGCGACGCTGCTGGTGACGGGGGCCACGACGCTCGCGACCGCCGCGAACATCTGGCTGGTCTGGTGGACCGGCGATGCGGTCGGCGTGGTGGTCGTCTCCCCCCTGCTCTTCGCATGGTCGGCACCGGCTGCGGCGCCCAAGCGTCCGCGGCGCCGGCACGTTGAGGCCATTCTCCTGCTCGTCCTCCTCGGCGTCAGCACTGACCTGATCTTTGCGCGCGCCGGGACCATTGCTTTCGCCGTCTTCCCGCTGGCCGGGTGGATCGCCCTGCGGCACGGGCTGGTTGCGGGCAGCCTCGCGATCATGATTGTCACCGTCGTGGCCGGCTGGCGCACGTTGGCGGGCTACGGTCCGTTCACCGATTTCAGCCCGACCACCAATCTCTTCGCCCTGCAGAGCTTTCTCGTCCTGCTCGGCGTCAAGACGCTCCTCTTCGCCGCCATGCGGGCCGAGGCGCGCGCCAGTCGCGCCAGGCTCGCGCGGCTGTCGCATCTGCTGATCACCGCCCACGAAGATGAGCGCCGGCGCGTCGCCCGCGACGTGCATGATGAACTTGGGCAGGCGCTCACCGCCGCCAAGATCGGCCTCGCCGCCGCGCTGCATCGCACGCAGCTGCGCGGTTCGCTTGATTCGGAGCGCCACGTTCGTGGCGCCGCCTCCACGCTGGACGGGGCCATTGAGGCGGTGCAGCGCATCGTGCTGCAGCTGCGACCCGGTGTGCTCGACAACCTCGGCCCGATCGCCGCCATCGAGTACGCGGCGCAGCAATTCACGGCACAGACGCACGTGCCGGTCACGCTCGCGCTGCCGCCGGAGCCGTTTCCGATCGATGACGAGCATTCGACGGTGCTCTACCGCGTGACGCAGGAGGCGCTCACCAACATCACGCGTCACGCCGAGGCGGGGCGGGTGCTGGTCCATCTGCACCACCGCAACGGCACAGTGACGCTGCGCATTGTCGACGATGGACGCGGCATCGCCGAGGAGTCGTTGCGCAACCCGCGATCGATGGGGATTCTCGGGATGCGCGAGCGCGCCGCGGCGTGCGGCGGGCGACTCGACGTGCAACGCGCCTCGCCGCGCGGGACGGCGGTGACACTCACCCTACCGCGCACGCCCACAGGAGTATCGCATGATTAGGATCCTGATCGCCGACGACCACGCCGTCGTGCGCGCCGGCTTCAAGGAACTGCTCAGCCAGCGCGCCGGTTTGACGGTCGTGGGCGAGGCGCAGGACGGTGAAGGCACCATCTCCCTCGTCGGTCGCGAGGCCGCCGACGTGCTGCTGCTCGACGTGTCGATGCCGGGCCCGCCGTTTCTCGACGTGCTGCGCCGCGTGCGGGCGGCGGCCCCGGCGCTCAAGATCCTCGTGCTCACCATGCACCCCGAGGATCAATTTGCGGCGCGCGCATTGCGCGCCGGCGCCTCCGGGTACATGACCAAGAACCGCAGTCCCGATGAGTTGATTGAAGCGGTCACGCGTCTCGCCGCCGGCGGGCGGTACATCAGCGGCGAACTGGCGGAACGGCTGGCGATGACCCTTGGCGCCGACCTCGTGGCGCCGCCGCATCATGCGTTGTCCGACCGCGAACTCGAAGTGCTGCTGCTGCTCGGCGCCGGACTGACCGTCACGCAGGCGGCGACCTCGCTCAACCTGAGCGTCAAGACGGTGAGCACGTTCCGCACGCGTCTCCTCGCAAAGATGGGCTTCACCTCGAACGCCGACATCGTGCAATACGTGGCGCGCCACGGGCTGCTGACTCCCCCGAGCGCGTAGGACGGCGACCGACAGTCGCCTAAGACCCCCGCCGATTGGGACGAACTCGCCGTCGACGCACCTTGCGTGCGTAGTCCGATGGCCCGCCGCGCGACGTCGCGTCGGCACACGTCCCTGTCCGAGAGGTCGCCATGACATTGCCCCGTCAGCCGATGGTTGCTGCTCTGCTCTGCGCACTGGCCGCGACGGCCCCCCACGCCGCCGGCGCCCAAACGCCGCGCGCCACCATGCGCCCGGCGCCAACTGCCTCGCCGATTCGCATTGGCGTAAGCGGCGGCCTGTCGATCCCGGCCGGCGACCTGGGCAACGCCACGGGGGCGGGGGCGGCACTCGCGCTGCGCGGCGAAGGACGCCTGCACAACCCGCGGTGGGCGCTGCGGGCGGACCTTGCCTGGGATCGGTTCGACGGGCGCGGCGTGGTCGACGCGTATTCGTACGCATCGCTCGCCGCCAGCCTCGTGCACCGCGAGAGCGGCGGCCGGGTCTATGAGTTCGGCGGCATGGGCGTGTACAACGCGCGCACGGCGTTCGTGAACGACGTGGACCGCAGCGCGACCAACCTCGGCATGCACGCCGGTGCCGGCGTCGAGTTCCCCACCCGCGCGCCGCACTGGTTTGCCGAGGCGGGCCTCACGAGCGCGTTCACGTCGGGGCGGAGCAGCATCTGGCTGCCGGTCCGCGTCGGATTCTGGTTCTAGCACCGCATCACCTCTGCCTTTGGGCAAGGAGACGACACCATGGAACTGCGATTAGCTCGAACGCTGTGGACGGCAGCCGGTCTGCTGCTCGCCGCATGCGCCGGCGACGCCCTCACGGGCACCGCCGCGCGCCCCGGCCAGGGGATGCTCGCGGTGCGCCTGACCGACGCGCCGCTTCCCATCGACTCGGTGGCGGAAGTCAACATTTTTGTTGAGCGCATTGATGCCCGTCGCGCGCATACGGAGCGGGAACACGTGGATGACGACCTCGACCACGGGGATAGCACCGAAGCGCCGGACAGCCTGCGCGCCGGCGACGATGATGACGAACACGGCGAGCACGCCGACTCGTCCAAGTGGGTGACGATCGCGGAGCCCAACCAGACGTCTAACCTGCTGACGCTGCGCAACGGCGTCACGGCGTTCCTTGGGGCGAGCCCCGTGGACACCGGGCACTTCAAGGCGATTCGCCTGATCATCGACCCGGCGCGCTCCAATGTGGTGCTCAAGGACGGCACGGTGCTGACCACGACGTCGAACCCGGCGGTCGAGTTTGAGCGCCGCGGCCGCCATGCCCTGTTTGTGGAACTTGAGGACTCTGTTGAAGTAGACGAAGGCAGCACCACCACGCTGACGATTGACGTGAAGCTCGACCAGAGCCTCACGCTGCGCGGTGCGTCAATTCGCGATGGCTTCTTCTTCCGTCCCGCGGTCGCGGGGTGGACCAACCGGCGTCACCACTAGGAGATCTCACGTATGCGACGGATCGCACTGACCCTCATGGCACTGCTGGCGGTGGCCTGCGGCAAATCCCGCACTGACACCATGAAGAGCCTCGCGGAAGAGCAGACCATCTCCGCGCAGAAGGACACGATGCTGCAGGAAGTCTCGAGCAACGCGCGGTTCATCGCTGAGCTGACGGACAAGCTGGGCAGCGTGCGCAACCTCAAGACGGCGCGCCCCAGTTCGCGCGGCGAGCTCGAGCAGGACCTGACGCCGGCACAGTCCCGCGCGATGATTCTCGCGCAGGTTGGCGAGGTCACGGAGCGGCTGGCGCAGAGCGAGCAGCGGCTGGAGCAGAGCCGCCGCCGTGTCACGGAACTGACCGGATCTGACGCGTCGAAGTCACGCCGACTGGCCGCCTTTGACTCGGTGGTCACGTCGTTCAAGACGATTATCGAGACGCAGAAGAACCAGATCGCCGACCTGTCGGCGCAGCTGCAGGCCATGTCGGAGGAGAACACGGCGCTCAAGAGCGACAACGTGCGCCTGACGACGGTCACCAACGCCCTTACGACCGAACGCGACTCCGTCGTGGCCGAGCAGAACACCGCGTACTATGTCGCGGGCTCGGAGGAGGAGCTGATCAAGATGGGCGTGATCGAGAAGGTCGGCGGCTTCCTCGGCATCGGGAAGACGCAGGTCCCGGCGCGCTCGCTCAGCCCGACGGCGTTCACGCCGATCGACATCCGCAACGTGAAGGACATCGAACTCCCGGGCGCTGGCAGGCACTACCGGCTGATCACGCGGCAGAACGTGGCCGCGCTGACCACGCCGCCGGACGCCAAGGGGCGGTTCAGCGGGACGTTCAGCATTCGTGAGCCCGGCGCGTTCTGGGGCGGCACGAAGTTCATGATTCTGGTGGCGCAGTAGCCCAAGAGGCGGACGGGTATGGCGGGCGGCCGGTTCGGAGGGAGCCGGACGAGCGCAGGACCCCGCCATGCCCGCCCGCTCGGGCGGTTGATGTGGATCCGCAGTAGCAACGCAAAGGCCGCCTCGAAGGGCGGCCTTTGTCGTTGATCGCAAATCGGAATCCGTAATCGTGATCCAATATCCCTATCCGAAATCCGAGATCCCAGATCGTCGTATGCCCAGAGTGGGGATCGAACCCACATGACCTTGCGGTCGCGGGATTTTGAGTCCCGTGCGTCTGCCAGTTCCGCCATCCGGGCGACCCGCGAAACCTAACCGCCACTCGATGTCCGGCAAAGCGCCGAGGGCCGCCCTCGGAAGGTGGCCCTCGCGCCAATCGTCCATCGCAATCCTAGATCGCAATCATCAATCGCAATCCTGAGTCCACGTCCTCAATCAGTCGAACAGCGGCGGCCCCTGCGGCTGCCCCGCCCCCGGCCGCAGCGGACGCTGCCCCTGACGCGGCATCATCTGCCCGGTTCCCGGTCCCATGCCTGGTCCCATCCCCTGCCCCATGCCCGCGCCCATCGGCCGCGCAACACCCGCCCCCGCACCACGCGCGCCAGCGCGAGCCCGCAGGTCATCCATGCGGCGACGCATCTGCTCCTGCATGCCGAGGAAACGCGCGCGCTGCATCGGCGTGAGGTAGCCGGCCAGCTCCTTCTGCTCCTGCTCCACGAGGTCAAAGCGCTGCCGCTGGAACTGCAGCGTCTTGTCGAGCGCGGCCGAAACCTTGGCCTGGTTGGTGGTGTCGCCCGCGATCAGCAGATCGCGCATGGCCATGCGGGCGTCGCGCTCCTGCTCGTTGAGCAGGCGGCGCCGCTCTTCGAACTTCTTGTTGGTGGCCTGCAGCTTGCCGAACTGGTCGTCGCTCAGCTTGAGCTGATTCTTGAGTTGCGTGCCGATCCGATTGCGGATCTGCTGCTCCATCTGCGCGCGATCCATCTGGCCGCGCATCACGGCGCCCCCACGAGCGGGCTGTGCCGCCTTCGGCTGTGCCGGCTGAGCGGGCTGCTGCGCCGGAGGATTCTGGGCCGCGGCGGTGCCGGCGACCAACCCCAGGGCGAGTCCAACGCGAACGAGGTGCTTCATAAGGTCTTTCCTCCATCATTGATCGCGATGACGGGCGTCACCGACTGGGGATCCGTGCTGGGCAGTGTTCTCAGCGAGTCCATCTGCCCCAAGAGCAACTGCAAGTCATCAACCGACAGGTCCGACAAACCACCGCCAAACGTGATGCCCTCGTCGGCGCTCATCGACGCCGCAGACGGCGCGACATCGGCCGCTGTCGTCGCCACGTGCGACGAGTCAGCGACGCGCGTCACTTGCCCATCGGGCTCATACTTCCAGACGATGCCGCTCCCCGCCACCAGAATGAGCCCTGCAGCGGTGGCGTACTGCCAGACATGCCGGCTCACCCACCGGCGCGACGTCGTCTGGGCAAGACGCGGTGTCGCGGCCGTCGGCAGCGCGCGAACGATGGCTGCCACGTCCACCCGCGGCGCGCCGCGCGTCAGCCCTTCGTTTACCTGCCCCAACAGCGCCAGTTCTTCGCGGCACATCGCGCACGCGGCCACTTGCTCCGCCACGAGCGCCGCCTCATTGCCCTCGAGCAGGCCATGGGCGTACTCGGGCAACAGGTCCCGCACGGTTCCATTTGGGCAATCAGTCATCGCTCAGGTACTCCTTTACCGCTCGCATCGCGTTGTGATAGTGCACTCGACACGCGCCTTCGGTGCTTCCCACCACTCGCGCAATCTCCGTGTACGCCATCCCTTCCGTCACCCGCAGGGTGAAGACCTCGCGCTGCAACGGAGACAACCGGTCGACCGCCTGCCGCACCCGCTGCATCGCTTCATCCGCCACCAGGCCATCGAGGGCGTTGAACTCCTGCACCGCGTGCCCTTCATCCAGCTCCACCTGCGACTTCGCCCGGCGGTCTGCGCGTTGCCTGTCGAGCATGAGCCGCTTGAGAATCGTGAACAGCCACGTGCGCAGCGACGACTCGGCCCGAAACGATTCCAGCGAGTTGAACGCCCGCACGAACGTGTCCTGCACCAGCTCCTCCACGCCCTCCCGGACGCCCTGCGCGGCGGCGAACCGAGCGAGCGCCTGCGCGTGCCGTTCCACGAGTTCGCTCGCCGCCCGCTGATCACCCCGTTGCCACCGGGCGATCAGCGTCACGTCCAGCTGGACGTCGACGTCTCGGTTGCCTGCACTCATGCGCTCACCAGTTTGGACGCTCAATTCCGCGCCGCGTTAAGGGTCCGGGGTTGACGGCTTGAACGAAGAGGTTCACCATCCACCCTGCCCCTGCACCACACTCTGCCTCTGCACCCCGCACCACACCCTGCCCCTTCCCCTGCACCCAGTCTGTTGATGCCCGCCCTTATTGCCCACCGCGGCGCCAATCGCGAGCACCTCGAAAATACGCTTCCCGCCTTCCAGCGCGCCCTCGACCTCGGCGCCGACGGCGTGGAGCTCGACGTGCACTGCACGGCGGACGGCACGGTGGTGGTGCACCATGATGCCGTGCTCCGCGGCGAGTCGAGCGACGCAAGCCTGACCGGGCGTCCCATTTCGGCGCTCACGGCCGACGAAGTCCAGACGTTTCGGCTGGGCAACGGTGACACGGTGCCGACGCTCGACGACGTGGCCCAGCTGTTCCGGGCACGGGCCACAATCTTCTGCGAATTGAAGGGCGCGGGCACCGCCGAGCCGGCGCTCAAGGTGCTGCGGCGCTACGGCGGGCCCTGCGCCGTGCACTCCTTCGATCATCGCATGATCGCCGATGCGGCCGTCTACGCGCCGGAGATCGCGCGCGGCGTACTGGAGGTCAGTCGGCATCTCGACCCCGCCGAGGCCCTGCGCGCGGTGGAGGGGCGCGATCTGTGGCAGTTGGCGGAGTTTGTGGACGAATGGCTGGTGCACGCCGTGCACACGGCGGGCAAACGGGTCATCGCATGGACCGCCAACGACCCAGAGGCCATCGAACGGCTCGCTAGCTGCGGCGTCGATGGCCTCTGCACGGATGACATAGCGCTCGCCCGCCGGGTACTGGGCCGCTAAGGCTGAGACGGCGGAACGTCAGCAGGCGGCGCGTCTGGAGCAGGCGCGGGCCCGTCGGCGGCCGGTGCCGCGTCGGGCGCCGCAGGCTCAGCCGCCGGGCCCTCCCTGACCTTTGTGAGCTCGGCATCGAGCCGGCTGGCCTCGGCCTCGTGCTCGCGCAGGGTGGCCGCCAGACGCTCCCACGCGGCGGCGTCGAGCTCCTCCCCCCGGGCCTTGGCGCGGTAGACCGCGTACCCCAACGCCTGCGCCGCCTTGTCGGCGAGCTGGCGCACGCGAAAGATCTCCAGGCGCAAACGCCCCTCGTCGAGAGCGTCCTGCGCGGCCTTGCCCGCACGATTCAGTTCGACCTGCAGCTTGTCGAGCAGTCCCATAGTGCCTCCCAGCCGTGGCGGTGTCTGCGTTCTCTACGCGCGGCGATGCCTGGTTGTTTCCGCGCCATCCCCTGCGCGCGACCATTGCGGTAAATTCAGGCATGCACAGTGACTTCGAGCGCGGCGTGCGTTCGGCCCAAGTGGGTATGGTTACGAACGCCGTGCTGGCGCTCGTCAAGCTGCTCGCCGGCATCTTCGGCAACTCCTACGCGCTCATCGCCGACGCGGTGGAGTCGTCGGCCGACATCTTCTCTTCGCTGATTGTGTGGGGCGGCCTGCGCATCGCGAGCCGCGATCCCGACAACGACTATCCGTTCGGATACGGCAAGGCGGAGACGGTCGCGTCGGCCACCGTATCGCTGATGCTGATCGGCGCCGCGGTGGGCATCGCCGTGGAAGCTGTTCGCGAGATTCACACGCCGCATCACGCGCCCGCGCCGTGGACGCTCGTCGTGCTCGTGCTGGTGGTTATCACGAAATCGTTGCTCGCGCGCCGTGTGGGAGAGGTCGGCCATGAGGTCGGAAGCAGTGCGGTGCAGGCCGACGCGTGGCACCACTTCTCCGATGCCATCACCAGCGCGGCCGCGTTCATAGGCATCAGCATCGCCGTATGGAATGGCGCCGGCTGGGAGTCGGCCGACGACTGGGCGGCCCTCGTGGCGTCGGTGGTCATTCTGTACAACGGCAGCTCGATGCTGCGCACGTCGCTGCGCGATCTGATGGACCGGCATCCGGGTGAAGACATCGCCCTGCCGGTGCGCCGCGTGGCCGAGGGCGTACCCGGCGTGGCGGCAATCGAGAAGCTGCTCATTCGGCGCGCGGGCATTGCGTACCACGTGGAGATCCACGTGCAGGCCGATCCAACGATGTCACTGGCGGCGGCCCATTCGCTGGGCGGCTTGGTGAAGAGTACGATCCGCACGGCGCAACCGAGGGTGCGGGGGGTGTTGGTGCACATGGAACCGTACGTGGCGGGCGCGAGTGATGGCGGAGGGCGGAAGGCGGATGGCGGATAGGGCGCCGTCTGCCATCCGCCATCTCTAGCACCATACAAAAGGGCCCGCTGATCTCAGCGGGCCCTCTTTCTTCCTGCGGCTCTAGTTACGCCGCCGGGTAGACCGACACCTTGTAGCGGCTCTTGCTCTTGTGCTCGAACTTCACCACGCCGTCGATGAGGGCGTAGATGGTGTAGTCCGTGCCAAGCCCGACGTTGTTGCCGGGATGCCACTTGGTGCCGCACTGGCGGAGAATGATGTTGCCCGCCACGACCTGCTCGCCGCCGTACTTCTTAATGCCGCGGTACTGCGGATTCGAATCGCGGCCGTTGCGGGAGGAGCCTACGCCTTTCTTATGAGCCATGATATCCTCTCGTGTTACGACTCACCCAAGGGTGATGTCGCGGACCTTGATTTCGGTGAATCCCTGCCGGTGCCCCTGCTTGCGCGCGTAGTTCTTGCGCCGGCGGAACTTGAAGACGACGATCTTGTCGCCGCGGCCCTGCTTGGTGATGTCGGCGGTCACCTTGGCTCCCGCCAGCGTCGGAACGCCGGCGCGAACGTTGGCGCCGTCGGAACCGAGCAGCACCTCGTTGAACTCCACGTGCGTTCCCACGTCGCCCGGAAGCGACGGAATGCGCAGCGACTTGCCCGGCTCGACGCGATACTGCTTGCCGCCGGTGCGAATGATGGCGTAAGACATAAGAAGTGACTCGAAAAAGCTTAGACTGACAGCGAGCCTAGAATCATATCCTCAGGGGTGACCGGAGTCAAGTCCTACTGCTGATTGAGGATATGGACTTAGGATTGCGATCTGGGATCACGATTTGGGATCACGATTGGCGATTACCTGGAGCGGGCCTGCCTGAGGACGAAACTGGTCACGTTGGCCACCTCCTGATCGCTGAGGAGGCTGCGGCGGCCGCCGTCGGACATATGCCCGCGCAGGAAGCCGGCGAAGGTCGTCCAACCGGCCATTTCCGAGGCCGTGGTGAAGCTGCGGCGGCCCCAAACCGGTCCCCCCTTGGGAGTGCCCTGACCGCTGGCGCCGTGGCAGCCCGCACACTCCGCCTTCCAGACCTTCTGCCCCTCGCCCGAGTGGCCGGCGACCACGGTGAGCGTGTCGTCGCCCTGCCCCTCCACGCGCCCGCCGAGCCGGACCCCGCGGGACAGAAAGGCGATGTAGGCGACCAGCGCCTCCATCTGGGGATGGTCGGGGCGAAGCGCCGGCGCCCGAAGGTTGCGCCGCAGGCAGATGTTGACCCGCTCGTGGACCGTCAACACGCCACCCTTTGCGTCGACCCTGGGGTACTTGGCGTACGCCCCGACCCACGGAAGCGCACCGCGTTTGGTGCCGGCGTCCAAGTGGCAGCTCACGCAGCGCAGTCCGCCCGACCGGTCGAGGTGCATGGAGTCGCGCGTGGCCATGGCGATGGCCCGGCCGCGGCGAATCGCGCGGCCAAGCGCGTCGTTCGGAATCAGTGAATCGGCTGGCACGACAAAAACCGCCGTATCGACTTCCGGACGCGGCGCCGGAGCGGCCGGTACCAGCGTGACCATGCCGCCGAGCACCCGGCGCGGCGGCTCAGCGCGTTCAGCGCGACAGCCCGCGACTAAGAACAGCCCGAGGGAGAGTGATAGTAGATGGTTGAAGGTCGATGGTAGATACCGGCGACCGCACCCTTGCTCTGCCCCCGCGCGCATCTCAGACCTCCGTCTGCCGTCTACCATCTACGATCTACCATCTGCCATCACTCTGCCGCGCCCACCGACCTAAGCGACCGCATACTGCTGTGTCACATCCCGCCCCGCCCCCTTCACCACCAGCTTGAACTCGTCGGGGCGCAGCAGCGGGTCGTCGCGCATCTCGACGGTGAATCCGAGCCCCTTCTCCAGCTTCTTCATCAGGTCGGATTCCTGCTCGAGCAGGTACATCGCGGTATCGGGGTGCAGGCGCACCAGCAGCTGATCGCGCCGCCCCTCGGCCGCCATCCGCCGCACCGAGCGCTCCATCCGGCGGACGATCGTCTCCGCGGTGAAGACACGCCCGGTGCCGTGGCAGACCTCGCACGGCTCCGTCATCGACTGCAGGTGGCTTTGGCGCACGCGCTGCCGCGTCATCTCGATCAGGCCAAGATCGCTGACGGCGAACGCCTTGGTGCGGGCGCGGTCGCGCCCGAGGTGCGTGCGCAGTTCCTGCAGCACCTTGTCGCGGTTCTGCTTGGTCTCCATGTCGATGAAGTCGGCCACGATGATGCCGCCCACATCGCGCAGGCGCATCTGCCGCGCCACTTCACGCGCGGCCTCGAGGTTGGTGCGCAGGATGGTCTTCTCGGGATCCTTCTTGCCGGTGTAGCGCCCGGAGTTGACGTCGATGCTCACCAGCGCCTCGGTCGGCTCGACGATCAGGTAGCCTCCCGACGGCAGGTCGCAGCGCCGCTTGAACAGGTCGCGGATCTCGGACTCGACGCCGGCGTGGTCGAACAACCCCTTCTTGTCCTCGTACAGATGGACGCGGTCCACCAGCTCGGGGGCGATACCGTTGAGGTACTCGATGATCTCGTTGTGGAGCTGCCGCGAATCCACCGTGAGGCTGTCGACCTTGGTGGAGAACAGGTCGCGGATGATGCCGCGCGTGAGCGACGTCTCGCGATGCAGCAGCTTGGGCGGTTTGCCGACGAACCGGGTCTTCTTGTTGATGCGACTCCACTGCCCGATGAGTGTCGTCAGCTCGCGCTGGAACGTCTCCTGCGTCACGTCCTCGCCGACGGTGCGCACGATGACGCCGCCCGAGTTCTTGGGCATCACCCCCTCGACGAGCGCGCGCAGGCGCTGCCGCTCGGCGCGGTCGCCGATCTTGCGCGACACGCCGACGCGCGAGGCAAACGGCATGTACACCAGGAACCGCCCCGCCATTGAGACCTGCGCCGTGACGCGCGGCCCCTTGGTGGAGATGGGCTCCTTGGAGACCTGAACGATGATCTCCTGCCCCTTCTTCAGGGCGTCCTGGATCTGGGGCGGCTCCTTGCGGCGACGGCGCCCGCGCTGCTTGGGCGGCGCGGCCGGCGCATCGCTCGGCGCGGCCTCGGCGCTGTCGGGCTGCTCGACGTCGGCCGGCTCCTCGAGATCGTCGTCCGCATCGTCGTCATCGTCCTCGTCGTAGGCGAGGTCCGAGTTGTGCAGGAACGCGCTTTTGTCGGTGCCGATGTCGACGAATGCCGCCTGAAGTCCCGGCAGCACCGCCTCCACTTTGCCCCAGTAGATGTCGCCTACCATCCGGCGTGCCTCCGGACGGTCTACCTGCAGCTCAACGAGCTGGTCGTCCTCGAGGATGGCGACGCGCACTTCCCGCTGCGTCGCCGAGATGAGGATTTCTCTTTTCATGGATGAACGCGCTGCGCAGGAGCGAGGGCGACCGCACTCGCGCCGTCCGCAGACGAGGCAAAAGGGTGGCGTGGTTCAGGGCGAAGGTCATCACGCGGATGCCGCCTCCCCGACGCACAACAGTCGAATAATTCCCGCCCAGGCGCGCGATCGTCCATGCAATGGCCGCCAGGACCGCGTGTCCGACCACGGCCGCTGCCTGCTGCAGCGCCATGAGGACACGGTCCGGGTTGGTACGGCCTTGCTTGCGATCGGGCACTTCACACTCCGCCAGACGCTTGGGTGAGCAGAACCCCACGGACCTGCGGTCGCCAGTCCACGGGATGGTGATACAGCGGGGACGACCCCGCCAATGGATGGGTAACCTACGCGCCGAGATCGCGCAACATCTGACGGGAGATCACGATACGCTGGATCTCACTGGTCCCTTCGCCGATCTCGCACACCTTGGCGTCCCGCATCATCCGTTCCACGGGATAGTCCTTCGTATAGCCGTAGCCGCCGTGAATCTGGACCGCCTTGATGGTCGCGCGCATCGCCAGTTCCGAGCAGAACAGCTTGGCCATGCTCGCTTCCTTGCGGTACGGCTTGCCATGCTGTGCGAGCCACGCGGCGTGGTACACCAAGTGCTTGCCGGCCTCGACCTCGGTGGCCATGTCGGCGAGCTGGAACGAAACGCCCTGGAAGTGGGCGATGGACTGCCCGAACTGCTTGCGCTCGATGCTGTACTTGAGCGCCTCCCCCAGCGCTCCCTCGGCGAGGCCGAGCGAAAGCGCGGCCACGCCCACACGGCCGGCGTCGAGCGTCTGCATGAAGTTCACAAAGCCCTGTCCTTCGGCGCCGAGCCGGTTCTCCACCGGCACTTCGACGTCCTCGAAGATCAGTTCGCGCGTATCGGAGGCACGCCAGCCGAGCTTGTCCTCCTTCTTGCCGGCGCGAAAGCCCTTCATCACGGGGAGCTCGTCGCTGTGTCCGATGCCGACCTTACGCGCGGCCTCGAGGTCGCACGTCTCCTTGGTCAGGATGAACGAGCTGATCCCCTTGGTGCCAAGCGTCGGGTCGGTGACAGCGGTGACGAGGAACACCTCACCCACTCCGCCGTGGGTGATGAATCGCTTGGTGCCATTCAGCACGTAGTGGTCGCCCTTGCGCACTGCCACGGTCCGCGTGCCGCCGGCGTCACTTCCCGCCCCCGGCTCCGTGAGGCCGAACCCACCGATCACCTTGCCCGTGGCGAGCAGGGGGACGAACCGCTCGCGCTGCTCTTGTGACCCGAAGTGCACAATCGGTGACGTGCCGAGCGTGGTATGCGCCGAGATGGTGATGGAGTGCGAGGCGCAGACCTTGGCCAGCTCATGGATGGCGATCGTGTAGGCCAGGGTGTCGAACCCGGCTCCGCCGAGTTCCTCCGGCCACGGGACGCCCAGCAGGCCGAGGTCGGCCATTCCCTTGACCGTCTCCCACGGAAACGTCTGGTCTTCGTCGTGCCGACCGGCGATGGGAGCGACCTCGTCACGGGCAAAGGCCTGCACCATCTCGCGCAGCGCAAGATGCTGCTCGTTGAAATACAGGTGATCGTCCATGGGCACCGGCTGAGGCAGGGACAACGGAGATGCCGCACGGGCGGCCGCGCGGCGCGACGACAGAAGATAGCTAGCTGAGCAAGCCCACCGAAGGGCCGCCAGCGATCGAGATAGTCGGCTACACCGCGCGCGCGAAATGACCGCGCGTGTATTCGTCGCCGAGAATCGTCCGTACGGCGTCGAGCGGAGCTTCGTGCCCAGCGGCGATTGCATCGAGCATCTGACGGTACGCACCACAGACGGCGGCCACCTGGTCGCCGCGGACGTTGAAGACCGCCCGGTACGAGCGCACGCCGGCTTTGTAGAGGCGTGGCAGGTACCGCGCGCCGTCAATCGGCCGCGAATGCAGCAGGCGATTGCGGCACGCACTGTCGGTGGCGAGCGGGAATGTGTAGCCCGTGGGATCGGTGAGCGACACGTTGGTGTGCTTTTGGACGCACAGGTCGCGGCACGTGGTAGGCTCGCGGTCGAAGGCCGCCGACAGCACGCAGTGCTCCATGGTCATTCCCTCGGGCCGCCCGTAGAGAAAGACCTCAAAACCCGCGCCGCCCCACGGTGCGACCATTTGTACAATCTCGTCGGTGGTCAGCTCCACCGACGCCGTGATGCGGCGCGCGCCAAGCGCGAACATTTCGCGCGCGGTGTGCGCGTTGAAGCAGTTCACGGCGTAGTCGGCCACCACATCGCGCTGGGCAGCCCCCAACTCGGCGACGAGGCCGAGGTGGCCGCTGAGCAGCGGCAGATTCAGGTCAAGCCACGCCTGCAGCGAGCGGCGCTCCTCCGGGCGAACGACGCTGGGCGTGCGCAGGCGGAGCGTGACGCCGCGCGCGGCGAGTTCCTCGGCGAGCGCCTTGACCTTGGAGCGCGACGGCGCTGGGTGGCGCAGGAACGGATCGAGCACAATCTCCGTGGCGCCCGCGCCGGCCGCGGCGCGCGCATCGTCGAGGTCGAAGACCTCGGCGGCAAACGTGAACGGTGCCGCGGACTCGGCGCCCGCGGCCGGCCGCGGCGCCGTTGGGAGGGTGCGCACCGCCTGGGTGATGCGCTCGGTGCGCGCCGCCAACTCGGCCTCGTGCACCCAGTCGCGGCGCTGCATCAGCTCCTCGGTGGCACGCTGGCGCAGGTGATTGAGTTCTGAGATCGGAAGGAACAATCCCGCGGCGAGTCCCGAGACGTCGAGGTCGCCGAGCACAAATGGCGTTTCACCCAGGCGGCCAAAGTACTCCCGCAGCTGCGC
Source organism: Gemmatimonadota bacterium (assembly GCA_016182795.1). GTDB lineage: Bacteria > Gemmatimonadota > Gemmatimonadetes > Gemmatimonadales > Gemmatimonadaceae > PNKL01. The sequence goes on along the minus strand of JACPFW010000047.1, from coordinate 849 downwards.
CGCATCGAGCGCACGCTTGGCGGCCGGCGCGAGCGGGACTTCCGACGTGTGCGTGACCGTCTCGTCGCCGGCCGTGCAAACGGCCTTAAGTGGGCCGCCGGCGGCGCCAAAGACGCGCATGTCGAAACGCACGCGGCCGCCCGTCCCTTCGCCGGCCAGCGCGCTGAACGACGCGCGGGCGCGCGCCATCAACTGCAGATCGTTGGTGCGGAACACCTTCCACCCGGGGGCCACGCGCATGCGCGTGCCCAGCACCTGCCGCGTGCGGCCGCCGTCGTGCGAGAGCGTGCGCACCGTCTCCACGGTGAACCCGACGCTGTCGGAGTGGCCGCCCTCGGGCGGCTCGAAGCCGAGGCCGTCGCCCACCTGGATTGGGCTGCGCACCTCGACGTGCAGCTCGCCGGTGTCGCAGCGGGTGACGACGCCGAGCTCGAGGCCGCGGTTGTCCGGCTGCGTACGCGTGATGTAATCACGGCCGGCGCGCCCGCCATACATGCCACCCGTAAAGCCGCGGCTGAAGATCTGCACCAGCGGCGCCGTTTCTTCAAACGACGGCGGCGCAAAATCGCCCTTGGCGACGCGGTCAAGCCACGCGCGATAGCCCTTGGTGACTGTCGCGACGTACTCGGGCTTCTTCTTGCGCCCTTCGACCTTAAGACAGACGATGCCGGCCTCGGCAATCTCGGCGAGATGATCGTACGCGCCGAGGTCCTTGGCCGAAATCAGGTAGCCGCGGTCGAGCTCGGCGCCGGTGTCGGCGTCGGTGAGCACGTAGTCCTTGCGGCAGCTCTGCGCGCAGGACCCGCGGTTGGCGCTGCGCTCGGAGATCATCCCCGACATGAAGCACTG
>JACPFW010000045.1 GCA_016182795.1 Gemmatimonadota bacterium | reverse complement strand
GCGCAGCCGGCGGCTCGACCGCTGGTGCGGCGGCCGGCGCCGGAGTGGGTGCCTCGGCAACCGGCGCGCTCACCGCAGCGACAGGCGTCGGCGGCGCGGGCTCTGGCGTCGGGGCGGCTGGCGCCGCTGGCACGGGCGCGGCGGCGACCACCGGCGCTGGGGCCTCGACGATTTCGGGCTCGGGGGCAACCTCGGGCGCTGGGGGCGCCGCGCGACGGCGGCGGACCTTGTGCGCCTCGGCGGGCTCCGGCGCGGGAGCGGGCTCCTCGGCCTTCTTCTTGGCGCGCGACTTGGCCGCGGGCTTCGACTCGGTCTTCGCCGGCGCAGCCTCGGCGGCGGCACTGCCCCGCCTGCGGCTCTTGCCAGCTGATGCCGGCGTCTCCGTCGACTTCTGCGCGCGCACGCGCTTCTCGCGTTCCCAGCGCGCGCGAGCGCGCGAAATCTGGTCGTCCGTCAAGGGCGTTAGGTGGCTGCGCACCACGACATCCATGGCGCGAAGCATGGACAACACTTCGTCGCTCGAGATGCCGAATTCAGCCGCCAGGTCACTCACCCGAAGCTTCGTCAAACCGCCTCCCTCGTGCTGCTACTCGCCCGCAGGGCGGAGCGCCCCGCGAATTCCTTTCGCCAACTGCGCGTCGACGATGCCAATCACCGCCGTCGCGTCCCGCCCTGCCACGGCGCCCAGCTCGGCCGCCGTAAAACCATCGACCATCTCGATGCGCCGCGCCGTCAACATCGGGACCACCTTGTCCCGACTGTGCCGCGACACGTCATCCGCCATCAGCGCCACCCGCAGCGCGCCGCTCTGCGCGGCGGCGCGCACCTGATCCACCCCAACCACTGCATTGCGCGCGCGCACGCCGAGGCCCGCAAGTCCAAGCAGCCGGCGCCGCAGCGCGTCGTCCATCAGTTGCTCCGGCTCACGCCGGCCCGGCCTCACCGGCCGCGTCCTCGGGCGCCGGCTCGGCGCTCGCGTCGTCGGTGGTGAGCTCGTCGATCATCGAGATAATGCGATCGGCCTCTTCGGGCGCGATGCCCGGCAAGCGGAGGAAATCCTCGCGCTCGAGGTCGAGAATGTCATTGAGCGTGCGATAACCGCCGGCCTCAAGCACCGCCACGGTGGCCGGGGGCAGGCCCTCGATGGCCGAGAGCTGCACGTCGGCCGCCGAGTCGTCGTCGGGGAGCGGCTGGAAGAGCGGCATGTCGCCGCCGCGCTCGAGCCACTCGCGGCTGGAGTAGAGGTCGATCTTCCACCCCGTGATTTCCGACGCGAGGCGCACGTTCTGTCCGTTGCGGCCGATGGCCAGCGAGAGCTGGTCTTCGTCCACGACGGCCTGAATGGTCTTGGTGGCCGCATCGCTGAAGACGCGCGCAACCTTGGCCGGCGCAAGCGCGAGCTTGGCGAAGCGTTCCGGATCGGGCGACCACGGCACGATGTCGATACGCTCGCCGCCCAGCTCCTGCACCACGGCCTGCACGCGCGCGCCCTTGAGGCCGACGCAGGCGCCCACCGGATCGATGGCGTCATCCTTGGAGACGACCGCGATCTTGGTACGGCTGCCGCACTCGCGCGACGCGGCCTTGATCTCGACGATCCCCTGCTGAATCTCGGGCACCTCGAGCTTGAACAGTGCCTGCACGAACATGGGATCGGCGCGCGACAGCACGAGGCGCGGCCCCTTGGGGGTCTCCTCGATCTTCTTGAGCACTGACCGCAGCGGCTCGCCCTGCTTGTAGTCTTCGCGATGGTTCTGCTCGCGATACGGAATGATGGCCTCCGCCTCGCGGAACTTGTTGAGCATGACGACGATCTTGCCGCGTTCGATCTGCTGGATCTCGCCGGACAGCAGGTCGCCGACCCGCCCCGAAAACTCGTCGCGGATCTTGGTGCGCTCGCCTTCGCGCACGCGCTGGATGATGCGCTGCTTGGCGGCCTGCACGGCGGAGCGTCCGAACTCGGCGAACTCGACCGGCTCCTCCATGATGTCGCCGGGCTGGAACTCCGGATCCTCGAACCGCGCCTCTTCGAGGCTGATCTCGCGGCTGGGATTCTCGACAGACTCGACGACAGTCTTCAGCAGGACGATGCGGATTTCGCCGCGCGACTCGTCGATGGAGATGTCGGCCTGGACTTCGGGCCCGTGCTTCTTGGCGAGGGCGGCATGAATGCCGTCCTGCAGCAGGGCGTGCAGTTCCGCGCGGTCGATCTGCTTGGAGTTCGACAGCTCACGGAATGCAGCAAGAATTTCAGCGGATCCAGACATCCAGGACCTCGTTACGGTTTCCAGTGAAACACCAGCCGGGCCTCGTCCACGTCGGACAGTCCGACCAGATGCTCAGTGCCTTTGGCGTCGCGAAGGCGCAGGTTGATCGCGCCAGCCTCCTCCTCCTCGACACCCACAATCTCGACTTCCACACGCCCGCCGAGGCGAGCGCTCTTGACGCTCGCCGTTCGCCCGACGAAGCGACGCCAGTCGCCCGCGGTGCGCAGCGGCCGTTCCATTCCCGGTGACGACACCTCGAGCACATATCGGTCGCCGAAGAGCGACGGATCAGCGTCCAGTCGCGCTTCGATGGCCCGTGACGCCCCCGCACAATCGTCCACCGTGACCTTTTGCAGGTCGCGGCGATCGAT
>JACPFW010000043.1 GCA_016182795.1 Gemmatimonadota bacterium | reverse complement strand
CTACGAGGAGTGGCACGCGCTGGCCTGGGCAGGCTCGCTCGTCCTCCTCGCCCTCATCCTCGTCATCAGCCTCATTGCCCGCTTTGTCACCCGCTCCCGCTTTGGCCATGGCCACGACTGAGCCGCGCGTCGTCACGGCGGTGCCGGCGCCGACGGCCGAGTTGAGCGCGCCCGCGAGCGCGTTGGTGTCCGTGCGCGAACTCGACGCGTTCTTTGGCGCGCATCGCGCCGTCAAGGACGTGAACCTCGACTTCCTTGAAGGCCAGGTCACGGCCATCATCGGCCCGTCGGGATGCGGCAAGAGCACGCTCCTGCGTTGCCTCAACCGGATGCACGAGACGGTGTCGACGGCGCGCGTGGAAGGGGAAGTGCTGTTGGAGGGCAAGGACATCTACGACCGCGCGGTGAATCCCATTGAGGTGCGCCGCCGCATCGGCATGGTGTTCCAGCGTCCGACGCCGTTCCCGACGATGTCGATTCGCGACAACGTGACCGCCGGCTTCCGCGCCGCCGGACGCCGCGCGCCGTCGCGCGCCGAGCAGCACGAGATCGCCGAGTGGGCGCTGCGCCGCGCTGCGCTGTGGGACGAAGTGAAGGACCGCCTGAATGACAGCGCCGTCGCGCTGTCGGGCGGCCAGCAGCAGCGGCTGTGCATCGCCCGCGCGCTGGCCACGCGCCCCAAGGTGCTGCTGCTCGACGAGCCGACGGCCTCGCTCGATCCACTCAGCACCCAGAAAGTCGAGGAGCTGGTGTACGAACTGCGCGGCGAGGTGACGGTTGTGATCGTCACGCACAACATGCAGCAGGCGGCGCGCGTGTCGGACCGCACGGCGTTCATGCTGCTGGGCGATCTCGTCGAAGTGGCGCCGACCTCGCGCCTGTTCACGTCGCCGGCGGACGAGCGCACGGAAGCGTACATCACCGGACGGTTCGGATGACCTCACCCGTCGTGGCGCCAATTCAGGCACCGGAGCGCGCCCACACCGGCGCGCTCGCCGTGCAGGACTATTCGTTCTGGTACGGCCCCAAGCAGGCGTTGTTCAACATCTCGCTCGACGTCGCGCGTCGCGCCGCGCGCGGTCACCGCGCTCATCGGCCCCTCCGGCTGCGGCAAGAGCACGTTTCTGCGCAGCATCAACCGCATGCACGACCTGCTCCCCGGCGCGCGCAGCACCGGGCGCATTCTGCTCGACGGCGATGACGTGCTCGACCGCGGCCTCGACGTGGTGCAGCTGCGCCAGCGGGTCGGGATGGTCTTTCAGCGTTCGAACCCGTTCCCCAAGTCGATCTACGACAATGTCGCGTGGGGCCCGCGCCTCAACCGCCGTCCGTCGCACAGCGAGCTGGACGACGTGGTGGAGCACGCGCTGCGCCGCGCCGCGCTGTGGGACGAGGTGAAGGACCGGCTCCGCACGAGCGCCCTGGGACTCTCCGGGGGCCAACAGCAGCGTCTGTGCATCGCCCGGGCCCTCGCCAACGAGCCCGAAGTGCTGCTCCTCGACGAGCCGGCGTCGGCGCTGGACCCCATCGCCACGCAGCACATCGAGGAGCTCCTGTGGGAGTTGAAACAGGACCTCACGATCGTCATTGTCACGCATAACCTGCAGCAGGCCGGACGCGTGTCCGACCAGACGGCGTTCTTCTACCTCGGCCGGCTCGTTGAGCACGGCCCCACTGACCATCTCTTCACGGCCCCCCGTGAGGAGCGCACCGAAGCGTACATCACCGGGAGATTCGGATGACTGCCGAACCCACCGCCGGCTTCCGGCACTTTCATGACCAGCTCGGCGCGCTCAAGCAGCAGCTGCTCGCGATGTCGGCGCGCGCCGAGGAGTTGGTGGAACTCTCCGTCGACGCGCTGCTCACGCGCGACGCGGGCAAGGCGCAGGCCGTCATCGAGGCCGACCGCGAGATCGACCGCATGGAGCTCGACGCGGAACAGCTCGCCGTGGAGCTGCTCGCGCTGCAGCAGCCGATGGCGCGCGACCTCCGGTTCCTCGTCAGCGCGATCAAGGTGACCAGCGACCTGGAGCGCGTCGGCGACCACGCCGTCAACATCGCCCAGTGTGCGCTGCGCCTGCTCGCGCTCCCCACGCGCGTCGCGCCCGAGCCGTCGATGGCCGAGATGGCCAAGCGCGCCCGTGGCATGCTCGCCGACGCGCTCGACGCGTTCGTTCGCGCCGACGGCGTGCTGGGGCGCGATGTCTGCGGCCGCGACGACGCCGTGGATGCGATGCACGACTCGCTGTTCCGCGTGCTGCTCACCCACATGATGGCCGACCCGCGCACCATCAACCCGGGACTCGAGCTGCTGCTCGTCAGCCGCAACCTCGAGCGTGTCGCCGACCTGGCCACCAACATCAGCGAGGACGCGGTATTCCTCGCTGAGGGCAAGCAGATCAAGCATCGCGCCGAGCGGGGGCTGTAGCCGCCCGATCAGGACGGCGCAGGATGCCAGAGGGGCCGGATCTCCCACGATCCGGCCCTTCGTCGTTACGCGGCCGTTGCGAAGCCGTGAACGGACCGTAGCCGGCCGATAGGACTGTTCGTGCTGTCCGGAGGTTCCTCCCGACCCACACGAGCCGCCCATGAGACTCTCGCTTCGACTTCTTTCGCTCTTCGCATACGCCGCCGCGCTCACCGCGCCGTCCTCTCTCGCCGCGCAGGACCGCCACGGACGCATCGTAGGCCGCGTCATTGACGCCGCGACCGGCCTCGGACTTCCCGATGTCGGTGTGCAGGTGGTCGGCACCACGCAGGGCACCGCCACCGGTGTCGACGGCCGCTTCAGCATCGGACGCGTTGGTGCGGGGACCGTAACCATCCACCTTCGGCGCATCGGCTTCACTCCCAAGACGGTCACCGGCCTGATGCTCGAACCGGGCCAGTCGCTCGAACAGAGCATCACGCTCGAGCCGGCCACCTTTCGCCTGACGGCGCAGGTGGTCACGGCCGCCGCCGAGCGCGGCACGGTGACCGAAGCGCTCGACCGCCAGCGCAACAGCACCGGGGTCGTCAGCGCCGTGACGGCAGAGCAGATCCAGAAGAGCCCCGACGGCAACGCGGCGCAGGCGGTACAGCGCGTCAGCGGCGTGACGGTGCAGGACGGCAAGTATGTCTTTGTGCGCGGACTCGGCGAGCGCTACACCACCAGCTCACTGAACGGCGCCCGCGTGCCGAGTCCCGAGCCGGAGAAGCGGGTCGTTCCGCTCGACCTGTTCCCCGCCGGTCTGCTGCAGTCCATCACGACCACCAAGACGTTCACCCCCGACCAGCCCGGCGACTTCTCCGGGGCGCAGGTGGACATCAAGACGCGCGAGTTCCCCGCCGAACGCGCCTACAGTGCGCAGGTCGGGTCGGGCTATGCGGCCGGCGCGACCGGCCGCGACGTCCATCTCGCGCAGGGCGTCGGCGGAGAGCGGTTCGCGATGGTCGGCAACAAGCGCGCGCTCCCCGCGTTGCTGCGCGAAGTGGGCAACTTTCAGGGGCTGAACCTGTCGCAGGGGGACAAGAACCTGATCGTGAGCCAGTTCCGCAATGCTTGGTCGCCGCTGGCCGCGACCGGCTCACCGAACCTGAACGGTTCGTTTGCGGTGGGGGGCGACGATCCCCTGCTCTTTGGGCAGCGCATCGGCTATCTCGTATCGGGGACGCTCTCGCAGGGCGTCGACACGAAGAACGACCAGGTGCGGGCCCTGGCCGACCGCGGCACCGTGAAGGGAAGCACAACCGAGATCGACCGCTTCACCGGGGCAACCACGTCCCAGAGCGTCCTCTGGGGCGGCCTGGCCAACCTGAGCACGATGGCGGGGCGTCACTCGCGCTTGCTGTTCAACGCCCTCTACAATCGCTCGGCCGACAACAGCACGCGCACGGAGCGCGGGTCGTTTGAGAACGAGGGCATCGAGGCCCGCATCCAGCGCATGCAGTACGTGCAGCGCTCGGTGCGCTCTGTGCAGATGGGCGCCGAACACGCCGTCGGCGAGGCGCACACGTTTGACTGGGCGGTGACGGACGCGCGCGTGAACCGCGACGAACCCGATCGCTCCGAGTTCGTGCAGCAGATTGAGCGCGGCCCGTCCGGCTCGGGCGAGGTGCTGCGGTGGCTCAGCACCGGCAACGGCGGCGCCGTTCGCACCTTCTCCACGCTGCGCGAGACGAATCGCGAGGGACGCGCCAATTATCAGCTCGTGTTCGGCCCCGCCGGCGCCCAGCACCGCATCAAGGTCGGCGGACTTGTGCGGCACACCGACCGTGACGCCGACACGCGGGCGTTCAGCATCAGCGCGCCCGGCGCCCCCGACAGCGTGCGCGCGCTCCGCCCGGAACAGATCTTCGACGGCCGCTTCGCCACCGCCAACTCGCACGTCTTCGACATCGCGCCGCTGGCGCAGGGCGGCTCGTACGGCGCCCGCGACCGCCTCGCGGCGGCTTACCTGATGGGCGAGTGGGCGGCCGCGCGATGGCTGCGCGTCATTGGCGGCGCCCGCGCCGAATGGGATCAGCTGGACGTGAACGCGGTGTCGACGCTCGGGTCACCGCTCAGCACCGCCAAGCGGTGGAACGACCTGCTGCCGTCGCTCGCCGCGACCCTCACGCTTCCGCGCGATCAGCAGCTCCGGCTGTCGGCGTCGCGCACGCTCGCGCGTCCGGAATACCGGGAGCTGTCGCCCATCAAGAGCCGCGACGTGCTCAACGGCGACGACGTGCAGGGCAATGATCAGCTGGCGCGCACCAGCGTGGTCAACCTCGACGCACGCTGGGAGTGGTATCCGCACGCCAACGAGGTGCTGAGCGTCGCTGTCTTCCACAAGACCTTCGACCAGCCCATCGAGCGCGTGTACCGCGCCGCCGGCTCAGGGACGCGCACCGTGTTCTACGCCAACGCACAGCGCGCGCAGAACCTTGGGCTCGAGCTCGAAGCGCGAAAGTCCCTGTCGATGGTTGCCGACTGGCTCGCGTCGGTGCAGGCGTTCACGAACCTGACGGTCATGCAGAGCCGTATCGAGCTTCCCGTCAACACGCAGGCCAGCGCCACGAACCTGACGCGTCGGATGGTGGGTCAGGCGCCGTTTGTGCTGAACTCGGGCCTCACGTGGGTGAGTCGGAGCGGCACCTCCAGCGTCACCGTGCTCTTCAACATGGTCGGCGACCGCATCGATGCGGCCGGCGATGCGCCGCTCCCCGACGTGATCGACCGCGCGCGCGGCGTGCTCGACCTGTCGCTGCGCCTCCCCGTGAGCGGCGCGCTCACGGCGCGTGTGGACGCCAAAAACCTGCTCGACGCGCCATACCGCACCACGCAGGGCACCGTCACGCGCGAGTCGTACCGCATCGGCCGCGGAGTGCAGGCCGGCCTGTCGTGGCGCCCGTAGCAACGACACGCGCCGCACGAGACGACGGGGACCGGCAACGGTCCCCGTCGTCGTTGCCGGGGCGTGTCGTCGCCGTTACGACGCCGTGACGCCGCGCTCGCCAAATCGACGCCGTGCGCTGCGTTCGTTCGGGTGCGCGCGAAGCGCGCGCCATCCACGCACACCCGGAGTCATCGCATGATCCCGTTCCGCCGTTCGGCACTCGCCGCCTTCCTCGCCGCCGTCTCGCTGAGCGCCTGCTCCAGCGACAGCAGCACCGCGCCGACTGTGACGCCGGTCATCGGCGCCTCGGCCACCGCCGTCTCGTCGTCGGCTGTCAAGCTGAGCTTCAGCAGCAAGTCGGGCGACACGGGCTATAACATCGAGCGCGCCGAGGGCGCCGCCGGCACCTTCGCCCAGGTCGGCACGGTGGCCGCGCCGGCCTCCGCCGGCACCGTCACGTACACGGACGCGAACCTCAAGGTCACGACGGTCTATCGCTACCGCATCATCACCGTGCGCGGCACCACCAGCGTCGCGTCCGCCGAGATCAGCGTCACGACGCTCGCCTTTGGCAGCGCGGCCGCCGACCTCACCACCGACATCACGACCAGCCGCACGCTGTACGCGGACACGACGTACACGCTCAAGGGCTTCGTCCACGTCGCCAACGGCGCGACGCTGACGATCCAGCCCGGGACCACCATCAAAGGCGACTACACGATTCTCGGCTCGTCGTTGATGGTGCTCCGCGGCGCCAAGATCCAGGCCGTCGGCACGGCGGACGCGCCGATCGTCTTCACTTCGTCGCGCGCCGCCGGTCAGCGGCAGGCGGGCGACTGGGGCGGTCTCATCATCGTCGGCAACGCCCCGATCAACCGCAGCGGCTCCGTGGAGATTGAGGGGTCCGGCACCGATGGGCAGACGGTGGTTGGCGGCAAGAACTACCAGGTGCTCTACTCCGGCGGCAACACGCCGACGGACAACAGCGGCGAGCTGAAGTACGTGCGCGTGGAGTTCGCGGGCTTCGCGCCGTCGCTGAACAATGAGCTCAACGCGTTCACGTTCGCGGCCGTCGGTTCGGGCACCAAGGTGTCGTACGTCAACGCCGTGGCCGGCCTCGACGACTCGTTCGAGTTCTTCGGCGGCGGCTTCGACCTCTCGTACGGTGTCGCGTTCGAGGGCGAGGACGACCAGTTCGACATGTCCGAGGGATTCCAGGGCCGCCTGCAGTTCCTGATCTCGTACAAGTCCACCAACGTGCCGATCCGCACTGGCGCGGGCTCGTACGCCACGGACATGGAAGGCATCGAGAACGACGGCTGCAACGGATCGGGCTGCGATCTCGGCTTCGACACGGCGCCGTTCACGCAGCCGGTGGTCGCCAACTTCACGCTCATCGGTCCGGCGTCGCAGTCCATTACCGGCGCGGGCGGCGGCTTTGGCATGATGCTGCGCCGCGGCACCGGCGGTTACTATGTGAACGGCGTGCTGGCGCGGTATCCCGCCGCGGGCATTTCGCTGCGTGATGCGGCGACGTTCGCCCGCGCCGGCTCGGCGGTCATTCCCAACCTCGCCACCGCCGACTTGGCGGTGAAGAACGTCTACATCGCGGAGACGCCGCTCGCCTTCCAGGCGCCCTCCGCTACGCAGAACGCGTTCGACCTCGCGGGCAACAGCATCACGCACGGGTCGGCGATCACCGCCGCCTCGCTCTTCGCCTCGATTCCGGCGACGGGCGCGGCGCCTGCGAATGGCGAAACGGCGTTCGACTTCACGCCGGCAACCAACTCGCCCATCGCGACCGGTGGCCTGGCGACATTCACGGGCAAGCTCGCCGCCAAGGCCGGCACGGCGGTGGTGGGGACCGCGTACTTGGGCGCCGCCGCCCCCGGCGGCGCAAAGTGGTGGCAGGGCTGGACCAACTACGTTCGCAACTAGCCTCACGCGGGGCGGGAGCGGCCGGCGTCTCACGACGCCGGCCGCTCTGCCTCTCTTGCATCGCACCGGAGCACGCCTGATGCGCCATCGGATTCCCCTGCTGTTGGCCTGCCTGATCGCAACGCTCGGCGCGTGTGCCTCCATGGCCGACGACGGCGGCCGCGCCGCCGCCGACTCGCTCGCCGTGCATCGCGCCGACTCCGTCGCGCGCGCACGGCAGGACTCCATCAACCGCGCCCAGCCGGGCTACGTGGTGGACTCCGTTTTTCCGACCGCGGAAGAGATCCGACGCTTCGCCGCGGCGGTTGGCGGCCGGCCGGCTATCGCGTTGTCCAACGGTGCCGCCTCGGTCGACGCGTTGGTGCGGCGTTTCGCCGCGGCCGTCGAAGCCCGCGACACGGTGCAGCTCCAAAGGATGGCACTCTCACCACGCGAGTTCATCGACCTCGTCTACCCGGCGTCGCCGTACGTCGCGCCGCCGTATCGGCAGTCGCCGGCGCTCACGTGGTCACAGATCCAGCTGCCGAGCGCGAGCGGCCTGCGTCGGCTCGTGGACCGACTCGGCGGCACCGCATTGCGCGTCGAGCGGGTTGCCTGTCCGGCAACACCCGAACGGCAGGGACCGAACTCACTCTATGCGGGCTGCCTCGTCACGTTCGCCAGTGGCGGCGGCCCGGCGCAGCGCGGCCGGCTGTTCGGCACCATCATCGCGCATGGCGGGCAATTCAAGTTCGTCAGCTACGCCAACATGTTCTGACGGTTTCGGCGTCGGGCGGCGCGCGTTAGTCTTGTGAGAGTCCCCGACACCGCCGCCCGTGACCACACCTTCGCTGCGCCTCCACTCTGCCCCGCCGCGCTCCGCGCGCGACGAAGGAACGCAGCGCATCGCCGCCATCGACATCGGCTCGAACTCGATCCGCCAGATCGTCGCCGACGTCTCGCCCAACGGCACGATTCGGGTCATTGATGAAATGAAAGCCGCCCCGCGCCTGCAGGCGGGGCTGCACGAAACCGGCGCGCTGGGCGAGGAGCCAATGAGGCTCGCGCTCGAGGCGCTTACCCGGATGGCGACGCTCGCGCGCCAACTCGGCTGCAAACGCGTGGAGGCGGTGGCGACGTCCGCCGTGCGCAGCGCGTCGAACGGCGCGGCCTTCCTGCGCCAGGTGCGCGAGGCGGCCGGCCTGCGCGTGCGCGTGCTCGGCGGCGAAGAGGAGGCCCGCCTCGCCTTTCGCAGCGCGCTCGCCCACTTCGACCTCGGCCGCGGTCGCGCCATCGTGCTCGACATCGGCGGCGGATCCGTGGAGTTCGCCCTCGCCGCCGAGGGCATCGTCGAACGGTACGTGTCGCTCCCGTTCGGCGCCGTGCGCCTCACCGAGGAGTTTCTGTCCAACCGCCCCGCACCCAGGGGCGTGAAGAAGCTCCGCAAGTCGATCCGCGACGACATCCGGCGCGTCCTGCCGGTGCGTGACTGGCGCGGCGCCGAGCTTATCGGCTCGGGCGGCACGTTCACCAATCTCGCCGGCATGGTGCTCGCCCGGCAGGGCATTCGCGTGGCGCATTCCGTGCATGGCACGCGGCTGCCGTGGCACGAGATCGAACACCTGCTCGAGGTACTGCAGGAGCTGACGCCCACCGAGCGCCTGGCGATTGCCGGACTCAACGCAGCGCGCGCCGACATCATTCTCGCCGGACTCGCCGTCGCCGCCGAAGTGTGCGAGCGCATTGAACCGCGCGGCTTTGTGGCGTCCGCGTACGGCATTCGCGAGGGACTGCTGCTCGAGACCGCGCGCATCGCGCCGGTCGTCAGCGATCCGGGCGAAGGGCGCGAGCGCTCCGTGCGCGAGTTCGCCGAGCGCTGCCACTACGAGGAGCCGCACGCCCGTCAGGTGCAGCGCCTCGCGCTGCAGCTGTTCGACGCGCTCGGTGCGCGCATTGGCTGCGTCGCCGCCGACCGTCCGGTGCTTGCCGACGCGGCACTGCTGCACGATGTGGGCTACCACATCAATTACCAGAAGCACCACAAGCACTCGTTCCATCTCATACAGCACGCCGACTTCCTGGGGATGACGCCCGACGAGCAGACCGTCGTGGCGCACGTTGCCCGGTATCATCGCGGCTCGGTGCCCGACCGCCTCAAGCATCTCGAGTACGGCGCGCTCGACCGCGCCACGCGCGTCCGCATCCAGCGGCTCTCCGCGCTGCTGCGCGTGGCGGACGGGTTCGACCGCGGCCACTCCGCGGCCGTCGAGAAGCTAAAGGTGCGCTGGCTCAGCCGCGCCCTGCGCATCACCGCGCAGCCCAGCGCCATGGCGCCGTCGGTGCGCCTCGAGCTGTGGGGGGCCGCCCGCAAGAAGGGACTGCTCGAGGAAGTGGCCGGCGCGCCAGTGGAGATTGTTGCTCCCGACGGCACGATCATCGAAAGCGACGACGGCGAGTAGGACGCCGCGCGCAGCCGCATGGCCGCGCTTCCTGAGGCTCAGCCCGGCGCAACCACCGCCGGCACCGCGCGCCCCGCCCCTGACGTACGCGTCATCCCCCACGAATCACGCAGCAGCCGGCGATGCGACGCGCGTTCGGCGTCGTCGCCGGCTTGGCGCTGCACCCACGTGCCGTCGGCATGCAGGTCCCACGCCTGCCGGTTGTCGGTGAGGAAGACGCTCAGCACCGCCTCGAGCCGCGAATGGAGCGACTTGTCGAGAATCGGAACCATCGCCTCCACCCGCCGGTCGAGGTTGCGCGGCATCCAGTCCGCCGAGCCGAGGTAATAGAGCGGATCGCCGCCGTTCTCGAACCGCCAGAGGCGCGAGTGCTCGAGGAAGCGCCCCACCACGCTCACAATGCGAATTCGCTCCGACTCGCCCGGTACGCCGGGGCGCAGGCAACAGATGCCGCGCACGAGCAGGTCGATTTCCACGCCGGCGTTCGACGCCTCGCACAGCGCGTCGATCACCGCGTTGTCCACCAGCGCGTTCATCTTGGCCACGATGCGCGCCGGGCGGCCCTCGCGCGCGTTGGCCGCCTCGACCGCGATCAGCGCGAGCAGGTGCTCGCGGAGGCTCACCGGCGCGACGATCAGCGCGCGATACTCGCGCTGGCGCGAGAAGCCGGTGAGCATGTTGAAGAGCTCCGACACATCGGCGCCCAGCGCCTCGTGGCTGCTGAGCAGGCCGAAGTCGGTGTACGTGCGCGCCGTCTTGGAGTTGTAGTTGCCGGTGCCGATATGCACGTAGCGGCGGATCCCGTCGGGCTCGCGCCGCACGACCAGCGCTACCTTGGCGTGCGTCTTCATTCCCGGGATGCCGTAGGCGACGTGCACGCCAAACGATTCGAGCGTGCGCGCCCAGGTGATGTTGTTCGACTCGTCAAAGCGCGCCTGCAGCTCCACCAGCACGGCCACCTGCTTGCCCGCCTGCGCCGCCTCGGTGAGCGCGCGCACCACGGCCGTGTCGCCCGAGGTGCGATACAGCGTGAGCTTGATGGCGAGCACGTGCTCATCGCGCGCCGCCTCGTCGAGGAAGCGTTCGACCGTCGCCGGGAATGAATCGAACGGATGGTGCACCAGCACGTCGCGCTCGCGCAGCACATCGAAGATCGACCGCCCGTCGCGCAACTCAACGGGCGTCACCGGCACGAACGGCGGATCACGCAGTTCGGGGAGATCGAGCATCGCCAGCGCCATCAGGTCGCCGAGGTCGAGCAGGCGCCCGGGGTCGAGCACCTCGCGCTCGGTGAGCGGCGCCATCTCCGGATCTTCCGTCTCGCGCAGCTCGTTCAGCAGCAGCGCGCGCAGCTGCGCCGGCATCCCGCGCTGCACCTCCAGGCGCACCACTTCGCCGAAGCGCCGCTGGAAGACCTGCTCTTCGATCATCGCCAGCAGATCCTCCGGCTCCTCGGTCGGGGCGATCTCGAGGTCGGAGAAACGCGTGATTCGGAACGCGTGGTAGCCGGTGATCTCCATCCCCGGGAACAGGCGGCCGAGGTGCGCGCCAATGAGATCCTCGAGCGGGAGGTACTGCAGCGGCCGCACCGGCACCCACCGCGGCAGTGACTTGGGCACCTTCACCCGCGCGAAGTGCTCAATCCCCGTCTCCGGCTCGCGCAGTTCCACGGCGAGCGAGAGCGAGAGGTTGGAGATGTACGGGAACGGATGCCCGGGGTCGACCGCCAGCGGCGTGAGCACCGGGAAGACCTGCGCGTCGAAGAACGCGTCCACCGCCAACCGCTCGCTGGCATCGAGGTCGGGAATGCGCAGCAGCCGGACGCCGTGGCGCGCCAGCTCGGGAAGCACCTCGTCCTCGAGGATGCGCGTCTGCTCGGCCACCATCTCGCGCACACGTTCATCGATGCGATCGAGCAGCTCGGCGGGGGCGACGCCGTCGCGCCCCACCTTGCCGAAGCCGGCGGCCACCTGCCGCCGGACGCCCGCCACCCGCACCATGTAGAACTCGTCGAGATTGGTGCTGACGATCGAGAGGAACTTCAACCGCTCGAGCAGCGGCGTGCGCGTGTCGGCCGCCTCGTGCAGCACGCGGGAATTGAACGCCAGCCACGACAGCTCGCGGTTCAGGATCCCGACTTTCACGGACACGGCGCGCGTCCTAGTTGACGAACGGCAGCAGAACCAGGTAGGTCACCGCCGCCACGGTTGCCGCCGCCGGAATCGTGAGCACCCAGGCCCAGAGAATCCGTCCCGCCAGCCCCCACCGCACCGCCGACAGGCGGGTCGTTGCGCCGACACCGACAATGGCGCCGGTGATGGTGTGCGTCGTCGACACCGGGATGCCGAACTTGGACGCCGTCATGATCACCAACGCGCCGGCCGTCTCGGCGCAGAACCCGCCCACCGGCCGCAGGCGCGTGATGCGCGAGCCCATCGTGTGCACGATGCGCCACCCGCCCAACAGCGTGCCAAGCGAGATCGCCGAGTAGGCGCAGATCTCCACCCAGTAGGGGATCCGCGACGTGTCTTCCAGATAGAAGTGCCTGAGGAAGCCGGTCTCGCCTGCGAAGTAGCCCTTCGAGGCCACGAGCAGGCCGACGATGATGCCCATGGTCTTCTGCGCATCGTTGCTGCCGTGCGCAAAGGAGAGCATCGCCGACGAGACCAGCTGGCCCGGCCGGAAGAGCTTGTCGATCCGGTTCGGAGTGGCGCGCTGGAAGATGTTGTAGACCACGACCATCAGCGCGAACGCCACCAGCATGCCGAACAGCGGCGAGAGCGCGATCGCCGACAGCGTCTCGATCCACTTCCGTCCCCACAGCAGGGCCTGGAACCCGCCTTTCGCCACCGCCGCGCCGGCGAACCCGCCGATCAGCGCGTGCGACGAACTCGACGGAATGCCGTACCACCATGTGAACAGGTTCCAGATGATGGCGCCAATCAGCCCGGCGCAGATCACCCACGGATCCACGAAGCTCTGCACCACAAAGCCATTGCTCACGGCCTTGGCCACGGCGGTGCTGCCAAAGAACGCGGCGGCGAAGTTGAACGTCGCCGCCCAGACAACGGCCGCAAACGGGCTCAGCACGCGCGTGCCGACGATCGTGGCGATCGAGTTGGCCGAATCGTGGAAGCCGTTGATGAAATCGAAGAAGAACGCGATGACGATGATCGCGAGTACGAACGTGATCACGGTCAGCCGTTCTTGAGGGAGATGCTCTCCAGCACGTTCATCACATCCTCGCACTCGTCCAGCGCGTGCTCGAGGTTGTCGTACAGCTCCTTCCACTTCAGCACTTCGAGCGCGTCCGCGCCGGGCTGGCGGAAGAGCGCGCCGACAGCGTCGGAGTAGACCGCGTCGCCCTCCTCCTCGATCACCTTGATGTCGCGCGCCGCCACCGCCACCGCCTTGGAATCGCGCACCTGCTTCACCGACTCGGCGATGCGCTCGGCGGAGCGCAGGATCAGCGCCGACAGCGCCTTGGCCGGTTCCTTGCGGTCGGTCACGTTGAACATCAGCGCGCGGCGCGCCGTGCCGTCGATCAGGTCGACCACCGTGTCGAGCGAGGTGGCGAGCTTGTGGATGTCTTCGCGATCGAGCGGCGTCACGAAGCTGCGGTCGATGCGGTTCATCACCTCGTGCGTGATGTCGTCGGCCTCGCGCTCGATCAGCTTGATCTGCGTCGCGTAGAAATCCATCCGGTTCGGCTCGGAGAACAGCTGGTCGAGCACCGCCGCCGACTTGGCGATGCGCACACCGAGCGCGTCGAACAGCTCAAAGAATCCTTCGTCCTTGGGGATCAGCCTCACGGGCGTCGCTCCAAACGGAATAGTGAACAGCAGTGGGGCGCCATCTCCACGGGCGCGCAGGGACGGCCGGTGGCGCCATGCGACACCCCTGCCGTGGACTGAAAGCTACGACACGGCAAACAGATGCGCCAAATCGGGGGACACCTCACAGGGGCCGTCCGCTCCCTTGACAGCGGCGTCAGGGAGCTCTCCGATTGCGCCTACGCCAACGCGTCGAACTCGTGCTGCGCCAACAGGATGTCCCGCCGCCGCTGGGCCAGGCCGGGGTTCTCGAACACCCGCGCCAGCACCAGCCCGGCCACGAACCCGCCGACATGCGCCCAGACGGCCACGCCCCCGGCGATCTCGGGGTTCGGCGACAGCAGCTCGGGCAGCCCGCTCAGCAACTGAATGGCAAACCAGTACACGAGCACCAGCCAGGCCGGCAGCGGAATCACCTTGAAGATGATGATGAAGATGAACAACATCCGCACGCGGACCTTGGGGAAGAGGAGCAGGTACGCCCCCATCACGCCCGAGATCGCCCCCGAGGCACCGACCGTCGGGATGGGCGAGCGCGGATCGACGATGATGTGCGCCGCCGCTGCGACGAGCCCGCAGATGAGGTAGAAGGCCAGAAAGCGGCGGCGCCCCATGACGTCCTCGACGTTGTTGCCAAAGACCCAGAGGAAGAGCGCGTTGCCGAGGATGTGCATCCAGCCGCCGTGCAGGAACATCGACAGGAGCGGCGTCAGCAGGTTGATCTGCTGCTTGTCGATCACGCAGGCGAGGTCGTGGCCGATAGGGACGCCGAGGCCGACCGGAGCAAGATGCGTGATCTCGCCGGGCACCATCCCAAGGTTGCAGACGCTCGCCACCAACAGCCGCTCGTCGAGCCCTGCCCCCTGCACCAACACCCAGATGGCGAAGATCGCGACGAGCAGAAAGATCGTCACGACCGGCACGCGCACCGTGGGATTGTCGTCGCCGATGGGAATCATGAGAAGCAGATAAACAACAGAGAGACAACAGAAAAACAACAGAGAGACAACAGTACTGCGCTTTTAGACGCGCTCAGCGCCCACAATAGTTTCTGCACCCCTGCCGAAAATGCACCGACAGGGCCTGCAAGTTGTTGTCCTGCCAATACTAGCGCGACTTTTGCGCGAATTACAGCCAATTCGGCAGGGCTTTTGTGGCCCCACCCTTGCCTCATAATTGGGGCAGTCCGGCGAAACCGGCGCACCCAACCGGTCGTTGGGGACATCCGCGGCGCGGTTTGCCGTGAGACCTTTTCACGAAACGAGGACCAGATGGCAGACAAGGTCATTGGCATCGACCTAGGGACCACGAACTCCGTGGTCGCCGTGATGGAGGGTGGCGATCCGGTCGTCATCCCCAACGCCGAGGGCGGTCGCACGACGCCGTCGGTCGTGGGCTTCACCAAGGACGGCGAACGCCTGGTCGGACAGATCGCCAAGCGACAGGCGGTCACCAACCCGACCAACACCGTCTTCTCCATCAAGCGCTTCATGGGACGCAAGACGTCCGAAGCCACCGAGGAGCAGAAGCGCGTTCCGTACAAGATCTCGCGCGGCTCCAACGACGTCGTGATGGTCGAGGTCCAGGGCAAGACGTACTCGCCGCCCGAGATCTCGGCGATGATCCTCCAGAAGATGAAGCAGACCGCCGAGGACTATCTGGGCCAGGGCGTGTCGAAGGCCGTTGTCACCGTGCCGGCGTACTTCAACGACTCGCAGCGCCAGGCCACCAAGGACGCCGGCAAGATCGCCGGCCTCGACGTGCTGCGCATCATCAACGAACCCACAGCCGCGGCGCTCGCCTACGGCCTCGACAAGAAGGGGAAGAAGGACGAGAAGGTCGCCGTGTTCGACCTCGGCGGCGGCACGTACGACATCTCCGTGCTCGAGCTGTATGAGATCGACGGCTCCAAGCAGTTCGAGGTGAAGTCAACCAACGGCGACACGCACCACGGCGGCGACGACTTCGACCAGCGCGTCATCGATTGGCTCGTGGGCGAGTTCAAGCGCGACCAGGGGATCGACCTCGCCAAGGACCCGATGGCGCTCCAGCGCCTCAAGGAAGCCGCGGAGAAGGCCAAGATTGAGCTGTCGGGGACGCAGAGCACCGACATCAACCTGCCGTTCATCACGGCCGACCAGTCGGGGCCCAAGCACCTCAACTACCAGATGACGCGGGCCAAGTTCGAGCAGCTGGTGGACGACCTCATCCAGCGCACGCTCGAGCCCATGAAGCAGGCGCTCAAGGACGCCGGCATGCAGCCGGGCGAGATCGACGAGGTGCTCCTCGTCGGCGGCTCGACGCGCATCCCGAAGGTGCAGGAAGTGGTGAAGAACTTCTTCGGCAAGGAGCCCAACAAGGGCGTCAACCCCGATGAAGTCGTCGCCGTCGGCGCGGCCATTCAGGGCGCGGTGCTCACCGGCGAGCAGAAGGACGTACTGCTGCTCGACGTGACGCCGCTGTCGCTGGGCATCGAGACGCTGGGCGGGGTGACCACCGTGCTGATCCCGCGCAACACGACGATTCCGACCAAGAAGTCGGAGATCTTCTCCACGGCCGACGACAACCAGACGACGGTGGAGATCCACGTGCTGCAGGGCGAGCGCGACCTGGCGATCCACAACAAGACGATCGGCAAATTCCAGCTCACGGGCATTCCGCCGGCTCCGCGCGGCACGCCGCAGGTGGAAGTGACGTTCGACATCGACGCCAACGGCATTCTGCATGTGACCGCGCGCGACAAGGCGACGGGCAAGGAGCAGAAGATCCGCATCGAAGCCTCGAGCGGGCTGTCGGATGCCGAGATCGACCGGATGGTCAAGGACGCCGAGAAGAACGCGGCCGACGACAAGAAGCGCCGCGAGGAGATCGACACCCGCAACCGGCTCGACTCGATGTCGTACGAAGTCGAGAAGAACGCCAAGGAGTGGGGCGATAAGGTGCCGGCCGACCTCAAGACGCGTCTCGACGCGGCCGTGGAGCGCGCCCGTAAGGCGCACCGCGGCGAGGACTTCAACGAGGTGAAGGCGGCGCTCGAGGAGCTGAACGCCGCGTTCCAGGCCGCCGGACGCTCGTTCTACGAGCAGCAGCAGGCGTCCAACGAGACGTCACCGCCGGCCGACGGCACGACGCCCCCCGCCGACAAGAAGGACGACGGCGTGGCGGACGCGGACTATGAAATTGTGGATGAAAAGAAGCAGTAGTATGGCAGAGGGTAGAAGGTAGATGGTGGATGGTAGAGTGAGGACGCGGGGATTGCCTCCGTCTACCATCTACCATCCACCATCTACTATCTGCCCCAAGGGAACCAACCTCACGTAGATTTGGTCTAACTGACGTCCCCTAACCAGATCGTCTACGCTATGTCCTTCCATTTCTCCCGTTCGAAAATCGCGGCCGTGGCCGCGTCCGCCTTCATTGGCGGTGTGTTCTTCGCGTCGTCGCTCGATTGGACGCAGGGGCTGTTTGCGCAGGGCGGCGGCAAGGTCAAGACCGAAGTGGCGGCGCCGCTGCCGGCCGGCGCTCCCGGCGAAGGCTTTGCGGCCATCGCCGAGCGCGTGACGCCCGCGGTGGTCTCCATCCAGGCCGAGCGCGACGCGCGGCGCGCGCGTCCCAGCCAGCAGCAGCGGCGCAACGTGCCGCCGGGCTTCGAGGAGTTCTTCAACCAGCTCGACCCGCGCAACCAGGGCCCGTCGGAATCCTCGGGCTCGGGGTTCATTGTCAGCAAGGACGGCTACATCCTCACCAACAACCACGTCGTTGAGGGTGCGGACCGCGTGAAGGTGCTGATGAGCGACCGGCGCGAGTTCAAGGCAAAGATCATCGGGCACGACCCGCAGACCGACGTGGCGGTGCTCAAGATCGACGGCGCCGGCCTACCCACGGTTGGGCTTGGCGACGACCAGAAGCTGCGCATCGGCGAGTGGGTGGTGGCCATCGGCAACCCGCTGGGGCTGAACTTCACCGTCACCGCCGGTATCATCAGCGCCAAGGGGCGCGGCAACGAACTGGCCGGCCTGAACCGCGACAACCTGGCCATCTCTGACTTCCTGCAGACCGACGCCGCCATCAATCCGGGCAACTCGGGCGGCCCGCTCATGAACACACGCGGCGAAGTCATTGGCATCAACTCGGCGATCGCCAGCCAGACGGGCTTCTACTCCGGGTACGGCTTCGCCATTCCGATCACGCTGGCCAAGACCGTGATGGACGACATCGTGGCCCACGGCCGAGTGCGGCGCGCCATCCTCGGCATCACCATCAACGACGTGAACGCCGAAGACGCGGCGGTGGCGAAGCTCAAGGAGATCGCCGGCGCCAAGGTCGGCGGCTTCAGCGGCGACGATTCGCCGGCCCGCAAGGCGGGGCTCGAGCCGGGCGACATCATCGTGCGCGTCGAGGGCAAGGACGTGGACCGCGTGTCGACGCTGCAGCGCCTGGTGCGCATGCATCAGCCGGGCGAGGTCATTGACATTGAGGTCATGCGCTACGGCGAGCGGAAGAGCTTCAAGATCCGCCTGCAGGAGGCGCCGGCTGAAGCGTCACAGGTGGCGAGCGCGGATGACAAGCCGTCCGAAGGCGAGAGCGTGACGACGTCCCGACTGGGCATCAACGTCGAGGCCATCACCGCCGAGGCCGCCAAGGCGAATAACATCGCCGAGCAGTATCGCGGACTGCGCGTCGCCTCGGTGGACGCGGCGGGGCCGGCAGCCGAGAAGCTATTCCGGAACGACGTGATTGTCCGGGTCATCCGCCCCGAGCCGGTGACGGTCATTCGCACAGCGGCCGACCTGCAGAAGGTGCTCGCGCGCGTGAAGAACGGAGAGTACGTCAGTCTCCTGGTCTATGCGAATACGCAGCAGGGGCCGGGAACCCGAGTGGTGAACATTCGGGTGGGCGAGTAAGACACAGAGAAACAACAGAGAAACAACAGAGAGACAACAGAAATACAACAGAGAAACAACAGAGGGCGCGGGGCCTTATGGCCTCGCGCCCTCTGAGTTTTCCCGCTTGCTACTTCGTCTTCAGCGCGGCGATGTGCTCGGTGATCTCCGCCTTCTGGGCGGGATCGGCGGTGCGCTTGAAGCACTCATTCCACGCCTCGATGGCTGCCGCCTTGTCGCTGTTCATCTCGTGCGCCGAGGCGAGCCCCTTCCAGAACTCGGCCGAATCGGGCGCGATCTGGATGGCGCGCGAGAAGTGGCGGATGGCATCCGACGGCAGGTGGTCGCCACCCATCGCGATCCGCCCCACGCCGGCGTACGCCGCCGCGACGCCGGGATTCAGCTGCAGGACCTGCAGGTACTCGTCCTTGGCGCTCTGCAAGGTCCCGCTCGCTTCGTACAGTTTCGCAAGCCGCAGCCGCGGCGCGAGCACGGCCGGCTCGAGGCGGACGGCGGCGCTCAGGGCCTTGCCCTCTTCTTCGGGGTCCTCAGCCGCCTGATATGCGTCAGCCAGGCTGAGGTAGGTCGTTGCGCTCTTGGGGTTCAGCGCCAGCGCCTTCCTGAACTCCTTGATCGCGTTGGAGTACTTGCCCCACTGCAGGTACGAGTAGCCAAGATTGTACTGGGCCTGGAAGTTGGACGGGTCGCGCGAAACCACTTTCTTGAAGGTTGAGACCGCGTGGTCAAATTCGCCGGTCTGCAGCTGGGTCTGCCCAGCAGCCATAAGTTCGTCCGGCGATTGCGCGCGCAGCGGCGCGGCCAGCAGGAGCGCGGCGCACACGATGGCAATGCGGGTTTTCATAATCCCTCGGAGTCGTTCGACAGGAGTCGCAGGCGCGCTTGCGAGAAGTCGCGTCGAGGGGCCGGGCCGCGTACTTCGCGGTGCTAATGCAGTCTGACCCGCGGCGCAGAGAGCGTCAATGAAGCATTTGCCGTCAGCGTATAGGGCTTTGACTGAGGGCCGCGTAGCGCGATAGTTTGCGGAATCGCGAGAGTGGCGAAACTGGCAGACGCGCTGGACTTAGGATCCAGTGGGGTAACCCTTGCGGGTTCGAGTCCCGCCTCTCGCATGACGGCAAAAAAAACAGACAGACACCAGAGAGACTACAGAGACCAGAGAACGGGATAGGGCATTGCGGGGTAAGCACTTACACCGCTTGATCGGGTGCGCCGCCGCGAGGTGATGACTCGACCCCAGAAATTACTGTTTTCTCTCTGTTGTTTCTCTGTTTTCTCTCTGTAGTTATTCCAATTCCGCCCCGCACACCGTAATTTTCTGCTTTATTGTTGCCCCGTTGCCCGTTGTGGCGGCGGGGAATTTTTCCCTATGCCCAAGTCGCCGCTCGCCGGCTGAACCGTAATGAACATCCAGATCACCAGCACCAAGACAGAGGGCGCCGAGCGCCGTATTCAGGTGGCCGTTCCTGGCGAGACCGTCAAGGACGCCAAGAAGCGCGCGGCGCGCCGCGTGGCCCAGCAGGTGCGCCTGCCGGGGTTCCGCATTGGCAAGGCGCCGGCGGCGATGGTCGAAAAGAAGTACGCCGACGTCATCCAGCAGGAGGCGCTCGAGGCCGTGATGCGCGATGCCTATCAGGCGGTCATCGAGCAGGAGAAGCTGAAGCTGGTCACCCAGCCGCACGCTCACGACGTGAAGTTCGCCGACGACGAGGCCCTGTCCTTCGAGCTGCACTGCGAAGTGCAGCCCGACGTGACGCTGTCGCACGTCTCGGGCTTCCAGGTGAAGCGACCGGCGGCGACCGTCACCAATGAGCAGGTGAAGGAGCAGATCGAACAGCTGCGTGACCAGCGCGCCTCGTGGACGCCGGTGGAGGAGAAGCCGGTCGAGGGCGACATGGTGGTGGTCATGCTCTCGATGGCCGACGACAGCGGCGTCCTGCCGGAAGGGAAAGAGTACAGGGTGGTTCTTGGCGCGGGGCAGGCGATTCCGGCGATTGAGGAGTTGCTGATGGAGCTGACGCCGGGCGGCACGGTGGAGCGCCCCGTGCGCTGGCCGGACGACTTCCCCGACGAGGCTCAACGCGGCAAGTCCAAGACGGTGCGCGCCGAGCTGAAGGAAGTGAAGCGCAAGTCGGTGCCCGCGCTCGACGACGCGTGGGCGCGCGAGATGGGCGACTTCGACTCCGTGGACGCGTTGACGGCCGTCGTGCGCACCGACCTCGAAGCCAGCGCGGTGCGCGAGGCCGATGCCGCCGTGCGCGGCCTCCTGCTCGACGAAATCATCGGCGCCAACCCGTTTGACGTGCCGCCGAGCTGGGTATCGCAGCTCGTGCAGCAGTACGCGCAGGCGTACGGCGTGCCGGACGAGGAGAAGGAACGCTTTGTCACCGAGTTCCACGCCACCGCGGAGCGGCAGGTGCGGCGCGATCTGGTGATCGAGACGATCGCCGAGCGCGAGAAGCTGACCGCCGGCGAGGCGGACGTCGACGCCAAGATTCAGGAGATGGCGGAGAAGCGCGGGGCCAACCCGGGGCAGGTGTATGCCCAACTGCAGAAGGCCGGCCGGCTGCGCGAGATCGAGCGGGGTATTACCGAGGACCGGGTCTTCGCCTGGTTGCTCGAGCGCAACACGGTGGAGCAGGCGTAGGCACGGCACGATGACGCAATCACGGCCCGGTGGGAACGCGCAGGACCCGTCGCGGCCCGAACTCTACGACGAGGACGAGGAACGCATGCCGATCATCCCGAATCCGTACGTTATCGAGCGGTCGAGCCGCGGTGAGCGCAGCTACGACGTGTATTCGCGCCTGCTCATGGACCGCATCATCTTCCTCGGCACGCCGATCAACGACGACGTGGCCAACATGGTGATCGCCCAGCTGCTCTTCCTCGAGGCCGACAACCCGGGACGCGACATCCACCTGTATATCAACTCGCCGGGCGGCAGCGTGTCGGCTGGACTGGCGATGTACGACACGATGCAGTGGCTCAAGTCGCCGGTGAACACCATCTGCATGGGCATGGCGGCGTCGATGGGCTGCTTCCTGCTCGCCGGCGGCCGCAAGGGCAAGCGCTCGGCGCTGCCCCACGCGCGCATCATGATGCACCAGCCGTCGGGCGGCTCGTCGGGCACGGCGGCCGACATTGAGATTCAGGCGAAGGAGATCCTGTACCTCCGCGCCCAGATGAACGAGCTGATGTCGCGCCACACGGGGCGTCCGATGGAGCAGATCGAGCGCGACTTCGACCGCGACTTCTACATGTCGGCCGAAGAGGCGAAGGCGTACGGCATCATCGACCACGTGGTGACGCCGCGCGAACACGACGAAGTGGCGGCGGTGGCGGCGGCGGTCGCGGCCACCAAGTAGGGCCCCGGCCCCGGCCGGGTGTTACGAGTAGGATAGTGGTGCGTTCTTAGGGCGACGCCACTCGCGGCTCTTCAACGGTTGAGACCCGATGAACTCGATGTCCCACGATCGTCATCTGCGCTGCTCGTTCTGCGGCAAGTCCAAGGACGCCGTCCGGAAGTTCATTTCCGGGCCGTCCGTGTACATCTGCAACGAATGCATCGCGCTGTGCAACGAGATCCTCGCCGAGGACGAAGAGCGCGAGGTCGGCGAGGCCGTGACGCGGGTCCCGGCCCCACAGGAAATCAAGGACGTTTTGGACCAGTACGTGATTGGACAGGAGGCGGCCAAGAAGGCGTTGGCCGTGGCGGTGTACAACCACTACAAGCGCATCAACAGCCCCAAGCGCGACGGCGACGTCGAGCTCGACAAGTCGAACATCCTGCTCATCGGCCCGACCGGCGTGGGCAAGACGCTGCTGGCGCAGACGCTGGCGCGCATCCTCGACGTGCCGTTCACGATCGCCGACGCGACGACGCTGACGGAAGCGGGATACGTGGGCGAGGACGTGGAGAACATCCTTGTGCGGCTGCTGCAGGCGGGCGACTTCAACGTCGCCGAATGCGAGCGCGGCATCGTGTATATCGACGAACTCGACAAGATCGCGCGCAAGAGCGAGAACCCGAGCATCACGCGCGACGTGTCGGGCGAGGGCGTGCAGCAGGCGCTGCTCAAGATTCTTGAAGGGACGGTGGCGAGTGTGCCGCCGCAGGGCGGGCGCAAGCATCCGCAGCAGGAGTACATCCAGATCAACACGAAGGACATTCTCTTCGTGTGCGGCGGCGCGTTCGACGGGCTCGAGAAGATCATTGAGGCGCGCCTGGGCAAGCGGCAGATCGGGTTCAGCGCCGAGGACGAGCTGGCGGCCAAGGGCGGCGACGCGGCGCACATCTTCAAGTTCGTGGAACCCGACGATCTGCTGCGCTTTGGCCTGATTCCGGAGCTGGTCGGCCGTCTGCCGGTGGCGGTGCCGCTCGAGAATCTCGACGAGGCCGCGCTGGTGCGCATCCTGAAGGAGCCCAAGAACGCGATCACCAAGCAGTTCGCCAAGCTGTTCGAGCTCGAGGACGTGACGCTGACGTTCGACGAGGGGGCGCTGAAGGCGATCGCCAAGAAGGCGCTCGACCGCGGCACCGGCGCGCGCGGCCTGCGCGCGATCGTCGAGGAGCTGCTGCTCGACACGATGTTCGACCTGCCGGGGCGCGACGACGTGGAAGGCGTGACGGTGACGGAGGCGACGGTGACCAACAAGCAGCCACCGCTGCTGGAGTTGAGCGCGAAGCGGCGGAAGAAAGAAGCGTAGGGGCAGAGAGACAACAGAGAAACAGCAGAGAGACAACAGAGGGCGGGGGCGAGTCCCCCGCCCTATCGTTTATCGTAATCCTCAATCGCAATCCTGGATCGCAATCCTAGGTCCAGATCCTCTATCTTTGTTCATGACTCAGACGTTCATCCGCGACACCGAAGTCATTGAGACGGCCGACCGCCTGCCGGTGCTGCCCCTGCGCGACGTGGTGCTCTTTCCGCACGTGGCCATGCCGCTGCTGGTGGGGCGCGCGGGGTCGCTGGCGGCGCTCGAGGCAGCGGAGGCGGGCGACAAGCTCATCCTCCTCGTCACCCAGCGCGACAGCACCGTGCAGGACCCCGCTGCCGCCGACCTGTACCGCGTCGGGACGCTGGGGCGGGTGCTGCAGTACACCAAGCTGCCCAACGGCGCGGCGCGGGTGCTGGTCGAAGGTCTCGCCCGCGCGCACGTGACCAAGTTCGTCGCCGGGGCCAAGCTGCTGCGCGCGGTGGCCACGCCGCATCCGTTCGTGATGACACCGGACGACGGCGTGGCGGACGAGGCGCGCAAGGCGATGGCGCTGTTCGAGGAATACGTCACGCACCACCGTCGCCTCCCGCCCGAAGTGGCGGCGCTCGTGCAGGCGGCCGCCGGCGTCGAACGGCAGGGCTGCGGTATCGCGGCGCATCTTGCCGTGCGCCACGAAACGCGGCAGACCCTGCTCGAGGCGCCGCGGCTCGTCGACCTGTTCCGCGCGCTCACCGAGCTGACGGCCGGCGAGACCGAACTGCTGCGTCTCGAGCGCAAGATCGAGGACGACGTGCGCGGGTCGCTGTTCCAGAACCAGCGCGAGTTCTACCTGCAGGAGCAGCTGCGCGCCATTCACCGCGAACTGGGAGACGACGAGGGCGACGACCTCGCCGACCTCGAGGCCCAGCTCAATGCGCGCGCGCTCCCCGAGCTCGCGCGGGCGCGCGCTGACCGCGAACTGCGGCGCCTGCGCAAGATGTCGCCGATGTCGCCCGAGGCGGCGGTCGCCCGCAACTACGTGGAGTGGCTGGCCGCCCTGCCGTGGAACGAACGCACCGACGACATGCTCGACATCACGCGGGCGCGCACGATGCTCGACGAGGATCACCACGGGCTCGACGAGGTGAAGGAACGGATCGTCGACTACATCGCCGTGCTCTCGCTCGTCGGCAAGCTCGAGGGGCCGATCCTCTGCCTCGTCGGCCCACCGGGCGTGGGCAAGACGTCGCTGGGACGGAGCGTCGCGCGCGCCCTTGGCCGCAAGTTCGTGCGCATGTCGCTGGGCGGCGTGCGCGACGAGGCGGAGATTCGCGGCCATCGGCGCACGTACATCGGCGCGCTCCCCGGGCGCATCCTGCAGGCGATGCGCCGCGCGGAGAGCGTGAACCCCGTCATCCTGCTCGACGAAGTGGACAAGCTCGGCAGCGACTGGCGCGGCGATCCGTCGGCCGCCCTGCTCGAGGTGCTCGACCCCGAACAGAACCGCGCGTTCAACGATCACTTCCTCGAGATCGATTACGACCTGTCGCAGGTGCTGTTCCTCACCACCGCCAACTCGCTGGGCGGCATCCCCGAGCCGCTGCGCGACCGCATGGAGATCATTCGCCTGCCGGGCTATCTGGACCAGGAGAAGTTCGCCATTGCCCAGCGGCACCTGATTCCGCGCCAGTTTGCGCAACACGGTATCGACCCCGCCTCGGTGACGTGGGCGACCGACGCCCTGCCGGCGCTGCTGCGGCAGTACACGCGCGAGGCCGGCGTGCGCGAACTCGAGCGGCGGATCGCGCGCCTCGCGCGCAAGCTGGCCCGCCGCCGCGCCGAGCATCCGGGCGAGGCGGCGCCACGCGACGCCGTGGCCGCCGCCGACCTGCACGGACTGCTCGGCGTCGCGCCGTACGATCCCGACGAGGTCACACTCGAAGACCGCGTCGGGGTGGCGCAGGGCCTCGCCTACACCCAGGTGGGGGGCGAGCTCCTCGAAGTCGAGGTCAGCGTCGTCCCCGGGCGCGGCCGCGTGATGCTCACCGGCACCTTGGGCGATGTGATGAAGGAGTCGGCGAGCGCCGCGCTGAGCTACATCCGGTCGCGCGCCGAGGTGCTGGGCGTGCCGCCCGATTTTGCGCGGACGCGCGACGTGCACGTGCATCTGCCGGCCGGCGCCACGCCAAAGGACGGTCCGTCGGCGGGCATCGCGTTGGCGGCGGCGATCGTCAGCGCGCTCACCGGCACGCCGTTGCGCGGCGACGTGGCGATGACCGGCGAGATCACCCTGCGCGGCCGGGTGCTGCCGATCGGCGGACTGAAGGAGAAGGCCGTGGCCGCGCATCGGAGCCGCGTGTCGCACGTGATCATCCCAACCGCCAACCAGCGCGACCTCGAAGAACTCCCCGAGGAAGTGCGCACCGGCGTGCGCTTCCACTGCGTGAAGACCATGGATGAGGTGCTGGCGCTGGCCCTGCGCGCCCTGCCGGTGGCGACACCGCGCAAAGGACGTGGCAGCAAAGCCGATGCGCGCGGCGATGCGGCGATCGCGCCCAACGTGACGCATTAGGCATGCGCTTACCATTGACGCGGGAACGGGCACGGTGAAGGAACGGGGCGACGACGCGACGCACGCCGAAATCAGGGCACCCGACTCCGGACTGAGCGCGGGCGATCGCGGACGGCCGTCGGCCAACGATCCGCTGATCATCCGGCATCTTGAGTTCCTGGGCGGAATGGCCAAGGCGGGTGGCTGGCGGCCGCCGGTGGAGGGATTACCCGAAATCGCCTTCAGCGGCCGTTCCAACGTCGGCAAGTCGTCGCTGCTGAACAAGCTGGTCCGTCGCAAAGCCTTTGCCCGCGTGAGCAAGACACCGGGCCGCACGCGCGAGATCAATTTCTTCGGCGTGAATCGGGCGTTCATTCTCGCCGACCTGCCGGGGTACGGCTACGCGCGCATCTCGAAGGAACGGCAGGGTGAATGGGTGCACCTGATCGAGGGGTACCTGCGCGACAATCCCAACCTGCGCGGCGTGGTGCAGCTGCTCGACGCGCGGCACGACCCGACGGACGACGACCTGCGGATGTTCGACCTGCTCGGCGAGATCGGCGTGCCGGCGCTGGTGGTGATGACGAAGATCGACAAGCTCACGGCCGCCCAGCGCGCCACGCAGCTCGTGACCCTTGCGGCGCGCTGCGGGGTAGAAGAGGATCAGGTGATCCCATGCAGCGCCGTGACCGGCGAGGGGCGCGATGACCTCGCCGCATCGCTCGCCGCGTTGCTCGCTTCTCCACCGACCGACGACTGACCCATGCCACGCCGAATGCTGCTCGTGATGTGTGCGCTGCTGGCGACGGCCGCTCCGGCGTCCGCGCTGCAGCAGGCGCCGGCCGACTCCAGCGCGCTGCCGGCCGGCTTCGGCACCCTGCGGCAGGACGACATCGCGGTGAAGGTGCAGGTCGGCGCCGTGCAGGTGCGCGTGCTCCCGCTCGATGAGCAGGTGATCCGCACGCTCTCTCCGGACTCGTACCGCACCCTGCACGAGCTGCGCGACAGCAAGCGCAAGGCGATCGACGAGGTGCTGCGCCGCACCGGCCTGCCGGGTGCCAGCCTGTGGTACGTGCAGTTCTACAATCTCGAACAGGGCGAGGCACGGTTCAGCCCAATGGAGCTGGTGATCAACTCCGCCGGCCGCCCTTTCCGCGCAGTGGAGCTCTTCGCCCTCACATCCGGCTTCGGGGAGCAGCGCCTCCGCCAGCGTGAGACGCAGGCGGCGCTCTATATCTTCGACCCCGCCGTGGACATCAGCCAACCGCTGACCATCGCGTTCGAGACGCAGAGCAGCGCGGCGTGGGAGACGCTGCTGAAGAAGGTGGATCGCGAGCGGACGATGATCCGCAGCCGCGCAAGCGCGAAGCCGGGACAGGACTAGAAAGGTTAGATGGGAGCGGGCCTGCGGTAGATGGCAGGTCGCCGCCCGCTACCTTCTACCTTCTACCGTCTACCGTCTACCCTCTATCAACAGCGCATCCTCCGCCTTCCCCGCGTTGCCGCCCTTGAACAGCACCGCGATGTGGCCGAGGGCCTCGCGTTCTCGCGGCCAGTGGTAGCGACGCGCGGCGGCGGCGCGGGAGAGCCACTGGTGGGCGTCGTGCTCTTCGCCGGTCGTCACGGCGTCATCGCCGACTACCGCTACGAAGACGACGGCGAGTTCCACGGTCCCCGTGGACTTCATGAAGAACGGATTCACGGTGAGCGCGTACAACCGCTCGATGTCGAGCCCCGTCTCCTCGCGCACCTCGCGGCGCGCGGCCTGCGGCGGCGTCTCGCCGCGTTCGATGCGGCCGTGCACCGCTTCCCACGTGCCGGGACACCGCACGCCGTGCGCGCGGCGCAGCGCGAGGTGCTGCCAGGCGCGGCCTGCGGGGCGTACGACGAAGACATCCACCACGCCGGCGCGCACGACGGTCTCGCCGGCGGCGTGGCGCCGCGCGGAGCGCGCTGCCATCAGCCCCGCCGGCGCGCGAGCAGCGAGTGGAGGCGCGCCGAGAGCGCGCGCGGACGGAACGGCTTGGTGAGATAGTCGTTCGCGCCGAACTCGAAGACACGGACCTCGCTGTCTTCGTCGCCCTTGGCGGTCAGCACGATGACCGGCAGCTCCTGCGTCGCCGCCCGCGCGCGCAGATGGCTGAGGACGCCGTAGCCGTCGAGTCGGGGCAGGTTGAGGTCGAGCACCACGATGTCGGGCGCCGCGCGGTCGATCTCGTCGAGCGCCTGCACGCCGTCCGCCGCCTCGAAGCAGATGAACCCTTCGCGCTCGAGCAGATCCTTCATCACGCGGCGCAGCGCGTCCTCGTCCTCGACCAGCAGCACCTTCTTGGCGGCGGCGCGCCCGTCGGGCACCACGTCGTCCACGAGCTGAAATTCGTTGCTGACCGGCGACGGCGGGACGGCGTGCAGATGCGTGCGCACCTCGGCGCCCTTGGGCAGCACGTGAGCGGCCAGCGTGTCGAGCCCGCCATTGCCGCGCCGCGCCTCGGTGGCGCCGTTTGTCGGTTCGGCAGTCGCCGCCGGCCCGTCGGTGGTGCCGCGCACGCCCGTCGTCGGCCGCGACTGTTCCGTGGGCGCCTCGAGCACGCGCAGCAGTTCGTCGATGCTCGTCTCGCCGTTGCGCACGTGCTGGATGCCGCTGTCCCAGAGCGAGAGCATCCCCGCGTCATGCGCGGCCTCCACCAGCTGATCGACCGGCACGGCAGCCGCGACGCGCCGCTCGAACTCCGCGGACGTGACCAGCACTTCGGTAACCGAGAACCGGCCGCGATAGCCGGTCATCGAGCAGTCGGGGCAGCCGACGCCGCGGTACAGCGTGGTCATGCCATCGGGGAACCAGCGCTTCAGACGCTCGGGCACCGGTCCCGTGTGCAGCTCGCGGCACGATTGGCACAGCCGCCGCATCAGGCGCTGGGCAATGATGCCCTTGATCGCCGCCGCGATCTTGTACGGCTCGATGCCGATGTCCACGAGGCGCGCAATGGAGCTGGGCGCGTCGATGGTGTGCAGCGTCGACAGGACGAGGTGGCCGGTCAGTGACGCCTGAATGGCGATGTTCGCCGTCTCACGGTCGCGGATTTCGCCGACGAGAATGACGTCGGGGTCCTGGCGCAGGATCGAGCGCAGCGCCGCGACGAACGTGAGGCCGGCCTTCTCGTTCACCTGCACCTGCACGATGCCCTGCAGGCGGTACTCGACCGGGTCTTCAACGGTGATGATGTTCACGCCGCGCGCCTGTACCATGCGTAGCATGGAATACAGAGTCGTCGTCTTGCCCGACCCCGTCGGTCCCGTGACCAGCACCACACCCTCGCGCACATCGAGCAGCCCCTTGATGCGCGCCGACTCGTCGGGGTTGAGCCCCAGCGAGTCGAGCGAGAGCACCGTGGCCCGCTGGTCGAGAATACGGATGACGACCTTCTCGCCCTGCGACGCGGGCAGCGTCGAGACGCGCAGGTCGACGCGACTCCCGTTCACCGCCACGCGGGCGCGCCCGTCCTGCGGGCGCAGGCGGTCGGCGATGTCGAGCGAGGCCATGATCTTGATGCGGCTCACCAGCGGGATGCCCGCGGCGCGCGGCAGGATCATCACCTGCCTTAGCACGCCGTCGATGCGGTACCGCACCGCCACGCCGGCCTCTTCAGGCTCGATGTGGATGTCGGAGGCCCGCGACTGGATGCCCTCGGCCACGATGTGGTCGACGAGGCGGATGACCGGCCGGTCGCTGGCGCGATCGGCGCCGCCGATATCCATCTCGGCGTCTTCGAACTCCTCGCTGATCGCCTCGACGTCGTAGTCGGTCGACACGCCCTCGAGGATCTTCTCGACGACGTTCTCCGGCCGGTACAGCTCCTCGATGCGCTCGGAGATCCGCGTTGGCGAGGCGAGCGCCATGCGCACCGTGCGGCCGAGCGCGAAGGCGAGCGTGCGCTCGCAGTCGAGGTCGTGCGGGTCGGCGGTGGCGATGTCGAGGTGCGTGTCGGAGATGGCGAGCGGCAGCACCCGGTACTTGCGCGCCAACTGCTCGGGCACGAGTTCCTTGGCCTGCTGCGACACCTGCTGCGTGTTGGCGATCTTCATCCGGAAGCGCTCCGAGAGCGCCTTCAGGATGTCGTCATCCGCGCACATGTTGAGGCGAACCGCCGCCTCCCAGTACGACTCCACCTTCTGGCCGCGTAGCTCGCCGAATTGCTCGGGCGTGAGCAGCCCTTCGAGCGTGACGAGCAGCCACTCGTCGCGTGCGTCAAACGCGGTGTTGGTCATCATCGACCTACCGCCGCTCTACGGTAGCGGAGACGTGTGTCACGCGAGGAAAGGTAATGTGCGGTACGCAGGAACGGCTATGGCAAAAACACGCGCAAGATGGTGCCTACGTCCTTACAGAATGGGCCACAACGGACGAGACACGTCAACACCCACGGTCCAGCGACCGCCGCGTCCGCCGCGTGCGACATCCACCCGCAACTGATCGAAGAACGTGAGCACGCCCAGCCCGGCGGACGCGCGCCAGCCGTGGGCGGCCGTTCCCGGCGAGTCCATCCACACCGCGGTCGCAAAGGGCGCGAGCGTCAGTACGCTTGGTACACGACCAAACCGCCCAAGTCGCAACGGAATGAACGGGACCGACCGCTGCCATTCGACGCGCTGCGACACGCCGACGCGCCCGGCGAACTGGTGGTACGCAAAGCCCGGCGCGCTCACTGGTCCGCCAAGCCGCACCAGCCGCTGCGGCGGCGTGATGCCGCCGACGAGTCCGGCGAGCAGCGTGCTCGACACCAGCGTCCCCGCACCGCGTTTGGCCGACGCCTCGACGCTTACCGCCCCCCGACCCAGCCAACCGGCATCGCCGAGCTGCGCGCCGTCGTCCATGCGGTCGCGTTCGGCAAAGAGCGACGCGCGCAGCGATAGACTGCGCCGCACCGCGGTCACGACGCGGCTCGCCTCCACACCGAACCGCCAACCCTGCAGTGCGGCTGCGGGAATCGTCGGTTCGTACGTGCCGGTGGCCGGCGTCGCGTGGACGGCCAGCGCCCGCTCCTGCCGGTGCTCGACCGCCGCCGACCAGCGCCATCCATCGGCCGGCGCAAACCCGGCCCCAAGCGCCGCGACGCGCGCGCGATACGGATTGGTGTAATCGGCGCCGAATTCCTGGGCGGCCAGCGAGTTGCGCACGCCGCTCACCTCCGCGACATCGCCCGCGTCAGCAAAGTCGTCGCTCGCCCGCGCCGTCACATGGACGCCATCGGCGCGCCGCCACGCAAGCGCGGCATTCAGCGCCCCCCTCCGGTTCGCCGTGCCGTACCGGCCGCGCACCACGCCTTCCAGGCCCGCGCCGAGTGTCTGGCGGAGCCCCGCCCCAATGGCCAACCCCTCCACCCGATTGACGCGCACCACGTCGGAGATGGCGCGAGCCGCCGGATTTGTCGCCCGCACCCGCCGCAGCGCCTCGGCGCGGACGAGTTCGCGCGCCGCGTCCTGCACGGCGCGCACTTCGGCATCGGTAGAGAGCGTGACGTCCTCGGGTAGGCGATCGAGGATCGCCCCCGCAAACGGAAAGGCGCGCACCTCGTCTGGCGTTGCGCCGAGTACGACCTCCGGCCCCGCCGTGACGGCGCTGGGCAGTCCGACGTTGGGCGTGACGCAGCAGATCTCCCAGCGGCCGCGAATGATGCCGCGCGAGGGGAAGTCGAACCACGAGCCCGAGCGGCGGATCTCGATCTCCTGCCGGTACGGCAGCCAGAAGCGGCCGTCGACGAGACCGTTTTCGAGCACGACCGAGACGTCCTCGAGGTACTTGTCGCGCAGGGCGGCGCGCGTGAAGGAGAAGGCCATGCGCACCACCGTGGCGCCGGCGCGCTCGATGAAGACGGCGCCGATGGCGCGCGGCAGGCGGTCGTCGCGCGGCCGGACGCGGACCATCACGACGTCGATGTTGCGGTCGTTCGTGCGGATGGTCAGCGAGTCGCCGATGGCGAAGTCGTAGGCGCCGCGACCAGCCGGTGAGAGCGGATGCGGAACGTCGCGCACCTCATCGCCATCACCCAGTCGGATGACCGACGGGAAGTTGTTCTGGATGATGGCCAGATGGTCGCGGTGATACTCGATGTCGGTGGGCAGCAGCAGCGTGTCGCGTCGTCCGATGATGCGCTGCTTGCTCTGGTCCGGCGCCCGCCAATAGACTTCGACCATCAGTTCGTCGGTCTTCATGACCCGCGGCGGGTCAGGAAACCCGTCCCCGACCTGCGCCAGGAAGGTCAGGTAGCCGTGCGCCCGGGCCGTGTAGTCCACGAGTCCGGTGTCGGCGAGCTGTGCGGTGCGCCGGGCGATGGCGCGGTCCACCAGCTGCAGCGTGGCCGCGCTGTTCCATGCGGTCGTGTCGGGCCGCTGTTGGGCGGCGAGCACGATCGGCACGAGGCCGCACGCGAGTGCCAGCCGGAGAGGGCGCATGCAGGAAACTTCGTTGCAAGGATGGAACGGGGGCAACGGGGGCCGCGACGTGGGGACGAGGAACGTGAGTGTTAACGGGCGAGGAGAGCCACGATGACGCAGTCGGCACCAGACAGCTTCGAGACCTTTGACGCACGAGCCGCGCGCGGCGGGCTGGTGCCCGTCTGGCGCGACGTCCTGCTCGACACCGATACGCCGGTCGCGGCCTTTCACCGGCTCCGCCACGGGGCCTTCGCCTTCCTGCTCGAGTCGGCGCCGGCCGGGGGCGAGACATGGGCGCGCTACACGTTCATGGGCAGCGAGCCGCGCGCAGCCTGGCGGCTCAAGGATGGCGTCGTTGAGGATTGGAGCGCAGAACGCGGCTGGCACGGCGCGCGCACGCCGGCCGATCCCACCGCGGACCTGCGCGCGCTCCTCACGCAGATGCCGGTCGTCGACGCCCCCGAGGTCGGTGTCTTCTGGGCCGGCGCCGTGGGCTACTTCGCGTACGACATCGTGCGCCACTTTGAACGCCTCCCCGCCCCGCCGCCGCGCGGCATTGATGTCCCCGACGCGATCGTGATGTTCCCGCGCACCGTGGTCATCATCGACAACCTGCGGTCGCAGGCGCGCGTGGTCTGCGGCGTCGCCGTGTCGGCCGGCGCTGACGCCCGCGCGCGGCGCGCCGCGTACGACGAAGGCGTCGCCGAACTGCAGCGCACTATCGGCCGCCTGCGCGGCGGCCCGTCGCTCGGCGCGCTCGACCTCGACGCCCAGGCCACCCCCGCCACCGGGCGCTCGTCGATGAGCCGCGAGTCGTTCATGGCCGGCGTCGCCCGCATCAAGGAGCACATCCTCGCCGGTGATGTCTTTCAGGCCCTGCTCGCCCGCCGCATCAGCGTGCCGCACGACTTTGAAGGCACCGCCCTGTACCGCGCCATTCGCGCGCTCAACCCGTCGCCGTACATGTTCCACCTGCTCCTCGACGGCGTGGAACTGGTGGGCAGCTCGCCCGAACTGCTGGTGCGCGTGGCCAATGGGCGCGTGGTTGTGCGGCCGATCGCCGGCACGCGCCGCCGCGCCGGCACGCCCGAAGAGGACGACCGCCTCGCCGCCGAACTGCTCGCCGACGAGAAAGAACGCGCCGAGCATGTGATGCTCGTTGACCTTGGCCGCAACGATGTCGGGCGCGTCTCGCAGTACGGCAGCGTCGAAGTCACTGACTTGATGACGGTGGAGCGCTATTCGCACGTGCTGCATATCGTCAGCCAGGTGGAGGGGACGCTCCCCGCCGGCACCTCAGCGCTCGAAGTCCTGCGTGCCACCTTCCCCGCCGGCACGATGACCGGCGCCCCCAAGGTGCGCGCCATGCAGATCGTCGACACCCTGGAGCCGGAGCGCCGCGGTCCCTATGCCGGGGCCGTTGGGTACATCGCCGCCGGCGATCAGCGGATGGATCTGGCCATCACCATCCGCACCTGTGTCATCGCCAACGGCGAGGCCAACGTGCAAGCCGGCGGCGGCATCGTGGCCGATTCCGACCCGGCCATGGAGTGGGAGGAGACCGAGAACAAGGCTCGCGCCATGCTCACGGCCATAGGCCGCGTACGGGCCGCACAGCGCATGGCATCGGACGTCTAGGCGCAGAGTGCAGAACGCGCCATATTCCCGACCATGAAGTATCGGCTCACCGGCACCGACAGCAGATACCGCTTTGAGCTCGCCCCCGCCGGGACGCTCATTTGCGGCCGCGCGGTCACCAGCGACCTCGCCATCATCGACCCCACGGTCTCACGGCATCACGCGGACCTCCTCGTCGTTGAGGGCGGTGTGACCGTCAAGGACGTCGGATCGAGCAACGGCACGTTCCACAACAGCGTCAAGGTCGACCAGGCGTTCGTCGCGCCGGGCGAGACGGTGACCTTCGGCAAGGTGGAGTTCCGGCTGGAGGCCGTCGTCGACGCGCCGCCCCCACCCCCCGCGGCGCCGCAGGTGCCGGGCGGCACGATTGTTCGCCAGGTGCCGCGTACACCGACTACCGGGCTGGATGAGGGTGGCCGACTGCAGGCCGCGATGGCCGCCGCGGATCCGGCCGAAAAGAATCGGCAGAAGCTGGCCATCCTGCTCGAGGTGTCGAAGGGGCTCACCAAAGTCGCCGACACCGATGCCCTGCTCGCCAAAGTCGCCGACTACGTCTTCCAGATTCTCGAGGCCGACCGCTGCGCGATCCTCCTGCGCGAGGGCGATCACATGGTGCAGAAGGTGGCGCGCGACAAGCGCAGCGCCACCGTCGCGTACCAGGTGCCGCAGTCCATCGTCGGCATTGTCGTCGGCGACAAGGTCGCGGTGCTCTCTGACAATGCGGGCGAGGACACGCGGTTCGGCGGCCAGTCGATCCTCATGCAGCAGGTGCGCAGCGCCATCTGCGCGCCGCTGGTCAGCAGCGAAGACGAAGTGCTCGGCGTGCTGTACGTCGACAACTTCAGCCTCGCCAAGCGATTCGGGGAGAACGACCTCGACTTCCTCATCGCCTTCGCCGGCATCGTGGCGGTGGCGCTCGAGAACGCCAGCTTCGCCGAGCGCATTCGGCGCGAGGCGCTGACGCGCAGCAACTTCGAACGCTTCTTCACGCCGCAACTCGCTGCCCGCATTGCCAATGCTGGAGAGGCCATTCGCCTGGGCGGCGAGAAGCGCAGGGTGACGGTGCTGTTCAGCGACATCCGCGGCTTCACTGCCTTGTCGGAGACGATGAACCCCGACGTGATGGCGACGCACCTCACCGAGTACTTCACCGAGATGGTGGACTGCGTGTTCCGTCACGGTGGCACGCTCGACAAGTTCATCGGCGACGCCGTGATGGCGCAGTGGGGCGCGCCGATCGCCGAGCCCGACGATGCCGACCGCGCGATGGCCGCCGCGCTCGACATGATGCAGGAGCTCGACACGCTCAACGCGCGCTGGCGCGCCGAGGGGCGCCCGGAACTCAAGATCGGCATCGGCATCAACTGCGGCGACGCATTTGCCGGCAATATCGGGTCGGAGCGCCGCCTCGAGTACACCGTCATTGGCGACGTCGTGAACACCGCCAGCCGGCTGTGCTCCAAGGCGCAGGGCGGCGAGATTATCATCTCCGACGACTGCCGCCAGGCGCTGGCCAAGCCGCCGGCCCTCGAGGAGCTCGAGCCGCTCGCGCTGAAGAACAAGAGCCAGCCGGTGCCGGCATTCCGCGTCCGGCGGTGAGCGGCGCGGCTCTCCCGCCGGGCTACGTCCGGGGCGCACACGACGGCATGGTGATGGTCTCGCGCGCGTGGGCGGCCGACGCGCTCGCGTTCGCGCTCGTGGTCCATGGCTCGCTGTATAGCTGGGCGGAGGCCCAGCCGGAGCGAGAGGCGCTGCGCGGCCGCGGCGTGGCGTGGGCGGCGACGCTCCCCGCCGGCACCGATGCCGACTTGCGCACCCCGGTCGTGGTGCGCCACACGCGGCACGGGGGGATGCTGTCGTCGTTCACCGGCGACCTCTTTTTCCCTCCCACGCGCGCCCCGCTCGAACTCGCCGCCGCCGCGCGACTCACCGACGCGGGCGTGCCCACCCCCGAGGTCATCGCCTACGTGGTGCATCCCGTCGCCGGCGTGCTGGCGCGCAGCGACGTGATGACCCGCCGCCTTCCCGCGGGCCGCGACTTTCCCGACGCGTGGCGC
Source organism: Gemmatimonadota bacterium (assembly GCA_016182795.1). Classification (GTDB taxonomy): domain Bacteria; phylum Gemmatimonadota; class Gemmatimonadetes; order Gemmatimonadales; family Gemmatimonadaceae; genus PNKL01. Next base: position 23,297 of record JACPFW010000043.1, on the reverse strand, counting down.
GCCGACGAGAGCCCCGTCGCCCGCGGCGCGCTCCTCGAGGCCGTCGCCACGCTGCTGCGCGCGCTCTCAACCGCCGGCGCGCACCATCCCGACCTCAACCTCAAGAACGTGTACATCGCCCGCGAGCAGGCGGCGACCACCGCGTATGTGCTCGACGTCGACCGCGTACGGTTCACCGACGACGGACAGGCGGCGGCCCGCAACTTCGCGCGCTTCGCCCGTTCGGCGCGCAAATGGGACGTTGAACACGCGCTGGGCATCGGCGACGACGCGCTCGTGCGCCTCGCCGCCCTCGCGTGGGTGGACCAATGACTACGCCCCGCGCCGTGGCGCTCGACCGCATCTGTATCGTGATGATGAGCGCGGTGGGCGACGCCGTGCACGTACTCCCCGTGATCAACGCCATCAAGCGCCAGCACCCGGCGGCCCATATCACGTGGGTGCTGCAGCCGGGGCCGGCGGCACTGGTGCGCGGGCACCCGATGGTGGATGACATCATCCTGTTCGACCGCACCAAGGGCGTCACCGGCTTCCACGAGGTGCGCCAGCAGCTGCGCGCGCGCGAGTTCGATGTCGTGCTCAACCTGCAGGTCTATTTCAAAGCGGGCATCATCACGGCCTTCACCCGCGCGCCGGTGAAGCTGGGGTTTGACCTGTCCCGCGCGCGCGACTTCAACTGGCTGTTCACGACCGACCGCGTTCCCGCGCGCCCGATGCAGCACGTGCAGGACCAGTATTTCGAGTTCACCGAGTGGCTGGGCATCGCGCACGAGCCGCCGGCCTGGGGCCTGGGCCCGTTCAACGACGGCGAGCGCACCTGGCAGCGCGACTTCATGGCGCGCTTCGACCGACCGATCGCGCCAATTGTCGTCGCCACGAGCAAGGCGCAGAAGGACTGGATGCCCGAGCGGTGGGCCGAGGTGTGCGACGCGCTGGCCGGCGATTTCGGGCTGCAACCCGTGCTCGTAGGCGGGCGCTCTCCGCGCGAGCTGCACGCCGAACGTGTGATCCTCGAGCACTCGCGCAACAAACCGTTCAGCGCCCTCGGGCAGGGCGGCCTGCGCGGTCTCGTGGGGATCTTCGACGCGTCAGCGCTGGTGCTGTCGCCAGACACGGGGCCGCTGCACATGAGCGTCGCTCTCAACCGGCCGGTGGTGTCGCTCATCGGCTACTCGAATCCCAAGCGCGTGGGACCGTACCGCAAGTTCCGCGACCTGATGATCGACGCGTACGGCGACCCCGGCGAAGACTATCCGGTGTCGATGGTAAACCGCCGCGACCGCATGCCGCGCATCAGCGTGCGCGATGTGCTCGAGCGCGTGCAGCGCTGGGCGAGCGCCTACGCGAACGCTGGTAGCTGACCGGACGCCGACGCCAGGTGTCCCCCCGGATCTGACGGCGAACGCCGGCCAACTACCAGCGATTGTTCGCGTGCGCGGCGCCGTTTAACTGGCGCCGTTGGTGTCTATTACTTCCCGACGGGGTGGCTGAGGCTGTACACGTACGCCGCCACGGCGCGGTGCTTTTCGGGCGTCAGCGGAGCGCCGCCGAACGGCGGCATCACGCCCAAGTACTGCTTGGGCTGCGGCACGCCCGTCTCGATCTGATGGTAGATCGCCCCATAGCTGCCATCGCTGTGCAGCCACTCGGCGTCGGTGAGATTCGGCGCCACAGTGCCACCCTTGGCGTCCGGACCGTGGCACGCCTGGCACGAGGTCGCGCCAATGAGGCCGTGGAACAGACTGTCGCCGAGCGCGAGCTCCTGCGGCGTGATCGTCTTGGGGTCGAGCGTGGCCGGATCGACGCTCGCCGCGGGAGCGGCAGCCGCGGCATCGGCGGCGGCCTGGTCGCCGCCGCCGCCGCACGCGGCGGCAACAACGAGGGCAGCAAGGGAAACGCGGAACAGATGACGCATGATGCTTACTCCTGAGAAGCGGGGTGAAGGCGGTTAGAAGTCGCGACGGAGGAAGCGGCGCCCGGCCAATCCGAGCGGCAGCACCCACCACGAGAGCAGTGCAGCGGCGGCGACGCCGATGCCGAGTGATGTTCCAAACGTGTGTTGAAAAAGCGCACCCGTATAGCCCATGAGGGCCGAGACGTCGAGCTGCGTGAGCACCAGCACGCGCGCCACGTCCACGGGGTTGGTCAGCATCAGCGCGAGCAGCGGACGCTCGAGCGGATAGTTGCCGAACGCGGCGGCCGCACCGAGCACCAGACCGTCATACACGACGGTGGTGGCCAGCCAGACGCCAAGGGCGAGACCGACGCCCTTGAGACGGTCGTCGGTGTGCAGCGCGATCCACGTGGCGATCGCCGCAAACGCCAGCGACAGTCCAACGCCCGCGCCGAGCAGGGCCACCACGCCGCCGGCCGAGGCGCCGGCCCCCGCGTGAATGGCGAACGGAACGCCGGCGCCGACGATAAACGCGCCGGCCAGCGGCAGGGCGAGCCCCAGGTAGATGCCGACGAACAGTTCACGACGCGGCACGGGCTGCGCGAGCAGGAGTTCCACGAACTCGCGCGATGAGTAGACGTGAATCGTCCCAAAGACCAGCGCCACGAGCGGCAGGACCAGCAGGACGAGGTTCAGCAGGCTCAGCAACACCTGCGGTCCCGTGCCGCCAAACCAGAACAGCCCCTCGGCGATGGCAAAGAAGCAGAGCGCGTACGCCACAATCCACCGATTGCGCGACAGATCGCGCAGCCCGGCCTGCAGGACGAGCGAGATGACGTTCATACGGCCCCCTTCGGCGCCGGCGAGAGCCACGGCGTGGGGGTGAACGCCGCCACCGCAGGCGCCGTCGACAGCTTCGGCGCGCGCTCGGCGCGCATCAACCCCGCGATTGCTTCCTCGAGAGACCGCTCGCCGGTGCGCTCCAGCAGGGCCGCCACCGAGCCGGCGAAGCGCATCTGGCCATCGCACAGGAAGGCGACGTCGTCGGCCAGCGTCTCCAGCTCCGTCATGATGTGCGACGTGATCAGCACCGACCGCCCCTCGCGCCGCACCGAGCGGATCTTCTCCTTCAGCACGTTCGCCGACAGCGGATCGAGACCCGCCGTGGGTTCGTCGAGAATCAGCAGGCTCGGCCGGAACATGAAGGCGATGACCGCATTCACCTTCTGCTTGGTGCCGCCGGAGAGCGTGCCGACGAACTTGTCGCGGATTGCGTGCATTTCGAACGCGCGCGCCAGGTCGTCGTCGGTGGCCTCCCCCGGACGAAGCTGGGTCACGAGGTCGAGCACATCGCCCACGCGCAGGTTGGACGGAAAGTGCGCCGCCTGCGGCATATAGCCGATGACGCGACGATAGGCGCCCGCCTCGTCGGCCGGCTGGCCGTCGACGTGCAGCGTGCCAACATCGGCGCGGGTGAGGCCGAGGACGATCTTGATGAGCGTTGTCTTGCCGGAGCCGTTGGGCCCCACGAGCGCCGTGACGGCGCCCGGACGCACGGCCAGCGAGACGTCCTGCAGGACGTCGAGCGAGCCGAAGCGCTTGCGAATGGTGTCGAGCGTGATCATTGGGGGGGACGCATGAGAGGACGGCGGTCGACCAGCGCCTCCGGCGTCAGCACCGGAAGAACGCGTTCGGCCGCATCGAGAATCGAGACCAGCGGACTGCGCAGCAGCAGCAGCGCCGCCGGGTGCTGCTCCACGACCATCGCGAACAGGCGCACCGGATGAAAGGCGGTGTCGCCCACGCCGTCGCGGTTGAGATCGTAGCCGTTGTATTCATCCCACCAGTTGCCGTCGAACGACGAGTTCGCGCTGCGCGAGTTGGTGGTTACATCAAACGCGTTCCCCGAGAAACGGTTCGCGGTGAACGTGTTGTCGTCGGCGTCGGCCAGCACCTTGGCCGCCCAGCCGTTCTGGGTGAAGACGTTGCCGCGCACGCTGAGCCGCGACGACCCTTCCACAAACAGTCCCGTCGAGTTCCGGTCGAACGTGTTGCCGCTGATCTCGCCGCCCATGATATCCTTGAGCAGCAGACCGTACGCGGCGCTCCCCCACGACCGCTCAAAGCGGTTGTCGGCAATGCGCACGCCGCGGCTGTACATCACCGCCACCCCCGAGTTGTTCTCGCGGAACGTGTTGCGCTCGTAGTTGCACGAGTCGCTGAACATGAAGTGCAGGCCGTAGCGCTGGCTGCGCTCGCTCACGTTGTCGCGCGTCTCGCCGTGCGACGAGAACTCGAAGTAGATGCCGTCGCGGTGGCCGGACACACGGTTGCGCTCGACGCGCGCGCCGGGCGAATACCACAGATGGATGCCGTTGCCGCTCTCCGTCTGTCGCACGCCCTCGGCGGTGATGTCGTTGTCGCGCACCACGCAGTCGACCGAGCGCTGCAGATAGATGCCCCACAGGTTCTTGCGCAGGCGATTGCCCTCGATGACGCAGTTGCGCACGTCGCGGGCGCGGATTCCCGCCCGGTCCTCGAGGTTGGAGATGCCGGTGTTGATGGCCACGATGCCGCGCACGGTGACGTCATCGGCGGCGATGACGAGCACCTCGCGCTTGGCGTCGCCGTCGAGCACCGGCCAGCCCTCGCCCTCGAACGTCAGGCGCGGCGTGCGAATCACCAGGGTCGGCTCGCGGTACGTTCCCGCCCGGACCACCACGCGGTCGCCCGGCTTGGCGGCGTCCAGCGCCGCCGTGATGGTGGTGTAGGCGCCGCCGCGCCCGACCACGAGGTCGGTTGCGCCGGCATCGCGCGCCGCGAGTGTGACGCACGCCAGGGTCAGAAGGAGGGCGCGCACTAGTGGTGCCCCATCCCGGCGCTGGCGGTGTCGGCGAGCAGTTCGGTCCACGTCATCACGCGGCCGCCGAGCATCGTGCGCTGCTCTTCGGCCTTCGCCGGGCTCGCGAAGCCGACCATCGAACCGCCCATCGGCCCCTGCATCGTGGTGCCCTGCAGGAAGCCCGCGGTTGCCACCGGCACAAACGTGCCCGGATGCTGCAGGTCAATGATGTACAGGTCGCCGCGCTGCTCGGCCGACGTGGAGCGCGCGAACGAGAGCATGCACTCCGGCGAGTCGAACTTGAGCACGCGGCCGGTGGGAAGCACCGCCTCGCCGCCAAACCGGGCGTCCGAGATGGTCATGCGGCAGTAACCGCACTGGTCTTCGTTGAGGACAATCGGCTCCGGCTGGCGACCGCCACAGGCGGCCAGCAGCAGCGCGAACGCGAGGATCGCGAAACGACGCGGGGGGACGGGTCGACGCATGGTGGGATTCTCTGAGGTGGCCGGCGACTACGCGACGCGGCCTGGTGAAACGGGCGTCCGGCGGACCGACTGCCAGACGGCCACCGCAACAAGCGCCGTCGCGATGACGAGGGCCCATCCGCCTGAGGCGGGCCACGAAGTGGCGGTGAAGTTCAGCAGCTGCTTGGAGCCGATCAGCGGCGGCTGGTACGTCATGTCCGGGATCTTGATGATCGCGTTCACAGTGTCGAGATCGTGCCCGTACTCATAGCCCCACTTCCAGTAGTCGTAGAGGCCGGCCAGCAGCACGCCGCTAAACGCGACGCACCAGCCGTAGAGCACCTTCCGGTTGCCGATGGCCGCCACGAGCAAGGCGGTGCCGATCAGCGCGCCGAGTACGGCGGTCATGTACTTGAGTTCGGGAATCGCATCCGGCTCGATGCGCTTCATCCCGATGTAGTGGTTCAGGTTGTTGATGCTGTTGAGGTCCTGCTCCTTCACGCCCTCCACCGTATTGACGCGGATCAGCATCCCCAGCCCTTCCGGGTATTGCGGGGCGATGAGATCGACACGCCAGAGGGGCAGCGCGAAACCGGCGCTCATGAGGAGGGCGGCGACGGCGACGAAGATTCGGGCGGACTTTGGCACGGGGACACTCGCGTGGGGAGACGAGAAAAACGCGGTACGACGAACGAAGGGGGCAGCCGGGGGGTGGGCGACGGGACCGCCGCACCCCCCAACCCCTGCTGCTTACTGCTTCTGCTTGGGACCTGCCTCAGCCTTGGCGGCCGCCTGCGGACCGCGCGACGTAATGCCGCTCAACGCCACGCCGCTGCCCGGCGCCGAGACGCGGACGTAGCCCTGCATTTCCTGGTGGAGCGCCGAGCAGAAGTCGGTGCAGTACATCGGATAGATGCCCGCCTTCCGCGGCACCCACTGCAGGGTGCGCGTCTCGCCCGGCAGGATCAGCAGTTCGCCGTTCTGCGCGCCCATGACCGCAAAGCCGTGCGGCACATCCCAGTCCTGCTCCAGGTTCGTCACGTGGAAGAGCACCGTGTCGCCCACCTGTATGCCTTCGATGTTGTCGGGTGAGAAGTGCGAACGGATGGCCGTCATGCGCACGTGCACCTTCTTCCCGTCGCGGCTCAACCCCGTCTCCTTCTCCGAGCGCGAGATATGCGCCGCCTTGCTGTCGGCGAGCTTGTAGAACTTGACCTGCTTGTCCTTGATCTTCTTCGCCTCAATCGCCTGGGCGTAGTGCGGCTCGCCTTCGGTCGGGAAATCGAGCAGCAGCTTCATCTTGTCGCCCGAGATGTCATACAGCTGGGCGCTCTGCGTCAGCTCGGGGCCGGTCGGGAGGTACCGATCCTTGGTGATCTTGTTCATGGCGATCAGATACTTGCCGTTCGGCTTCATCGTGCCGCCGCCCGGGATCGTCAGGTGTCCGACCGAGTAGTACGTCGGCACGCGGTCCACCACTTCCCAGGTGCCCAGCTTCCACTTCACGACTTCAGACGAGATGAAGAACGACGTGTAGGCGTAGCCCTTGCCGTCGAACTCGGTGTGCAGGGGGCCGAGGCCCGGGTTCTTCACTTCGCCGGCGAGCGTGGCTTCGTACTTCAGGACCGGGATGCCCTCGATTTCGCCCTCGAACGCCTTGTCGGCGATCGCCTTCTGCAACTTGGTGAACGAGTGCACCGGAACCACCGACGCCAGCTTGCCGCCGGCGGCGATGTACTCGCCCGTCGGATCGACGTCGGCGCCGTGCGGCGACTTCGGCGTGGGCAGGAAGTAGACCGACCCCGGACAATCCTTGGCGGCGAACTGCGGCACCGACGTGATCGTCTCGCTGTGCGCCTGCCGGGTGAACTCGTCGACGTAGTTGTGCACGTACGACGCCGGCGTGCTCTTCGCCTTCCCCGCCTTCACGCAGGCCTCGAGCGTCTTCCAGTTCACGGCCGCGATGAAGTCCTTGTCGTTCTGCGAGGCGTTGACCTCGAGCAGCGAGTTGGCCTGCTCGGTGTTGTACATCGAGAAGAAGAACCACCCCTCGCTCTTGCCCTTGCCGGCGCGGGCGAGGTCGTAGTCAAAGCCGGGCATCAGCATCTGGAAGTCGACCCGCATCTTCCCCGGCTGGTCAGCGCGGATGAAGGAGATCTGCCCCTTGAAGCCCTTCTTGTAGTCGGCGATCGGCATGTCCGTATTCGGCACCGGCACGCTGAAACGCGTGGCCGACACCACGTACTCGCTGTTCGACGTCATGTACGGCGACCCGTGGTTGCCACCGGCGTTCGGGATCTCGAGGATCTCGTCGGTCTCGAACCGGGTCAGGTCGATGCGCGCGATGCGCGGGGTGTTGTTGGCGTTGATGAACAGCCAGCGTCCGTCGTCCTCGCCGTTGGTCTGCGACAGCGCCGGATGGTGCGAGTCATCCCACGGAATGAACCCGTAGCTCGTGTTGAGCATCGGCTTCGTCTCTTCGCTGTAGCCGTAGCCGTTCTCCGGGTACTGCGAGAAGACTGGGATCGTCTTCAGGCGCCGACCCGACGGCAGGCCGTACACGCTCACCTGCCCGTTGAAACCGCCGGACATGAACGCGTAGAACTCATCGTACGAGCCGGGCGCGACGTACACGGCCTTGGCCGCGTCGGCGCTGATCAACCCGCCGCTCGACGGACGCTTCGCGCAGGCGAAGGCTAGCAGGGCCGCCGACGCGATCACGCCAGCGCCGGCGAGTGTGCGAAACTTGGGAACTATCATGAAGGTGCCTCGCAGGGCGGAAATGGGGAGACGACGGCAGCGGGACAACTGGAACAGCTTGTTGACGTATTGTGGTATGTGCTATACTTGTTTCGTAAAGTGGTATCCTAGATGCCGATTGAAAAGTCAGGCAAGCTACTGAAATCGTGTCGGGAATCGCCTTCTCTCTTGTCGGGAAGAATGCCGATCCACCCCCCACGGGCATTCCGGTATCCTTCCTGCGTCTTTCCCGCTCGCTCCGAGGCCGTAGCGCATGCATTTGACCCGGTTTACCGACAACGCCCTGCGTTGCCTGACCTATCTGGCTCTCCATCCGGGCGAAACAGAGACGGTGGGCACCATCGCGCGACGCATGGCGCTGTCCGAGGACCACCTCGTCAAGGTCGTGCAGCGGCTCGCCCACCTGGGCTATGTGGAGACAATGCGCGGGCGCGGGGGCGGCGTGCGGCTCATCGTCGAGCCAGCCAAGATCAACGTCGGCGCCGTGGTGCGGGAGACGGAGGAGAACTTTCGTCTGGTCGAGTGCTTCGACGAAGCGCAGAACACCTGCCCGATCGCTCCGGCCTGCGGCCTGGCGCCGGCGCTCGACGAGGCCCTCAAGGCCTTTTTAGCTGTGCTGGACCGCTACACCCTCGAGGACTTCACGCGGTCGCCGCGGAAGCTGATCAAGCTCCTGATCGCGTAGCGTCGGCAACGACGCCGGCGTCGAAGGCGTACCGCACGCCGACGCGCGCGAGCAGCTCGACGAGTCGGCGCAGTCCCAGCCCCATCACGCTGAAGTAGTCCCCATCCACGCGCTCGACGATCGTCGCGCCGTATCCCTGGATGCCGTACGCGCCGGCCTTGTCCATCGGTTCGCCGGTGGCGATGTACGCGGCAATCTCGTCGTCACCCAGCGCGCGGAACGTCACGCGCACCGCCTCCACCGCGCTCTCGGTGCGTGCGTCGCGGGCCACCGCAATCGCCGTGTACACGGTGTGGTCGCGCCCGGAGAGCCGCCGCAGCATCTGCGCGGCCTGCGCCGGATCGCGCGGCTTGCCGAGGATCTCACCGTCGACCACCACAATGGTGTCGGCGGCAATGACCACCGCGTGCGGGTGCCGCTCGGCGAGCGCGTGCGCCTTGGCGCGGGCCAGCCGCTCGGTGTGCGGCGCCGGCGCCTCATCGGGCATCACCGACTCATCGATGTCGGCCGGCAGCACCTGATGCGCGATGCCGATGAGGGTCAGCAGTTCGCGGCGGCGCGGCGACTGCGAGGCAAGAATGACGGCGGGAACGGAGGGCATGGCGATCTAATATAGATGCCGGCAACCGCCCGGCCGTCGCGTCAGCGCTCCAGCCAGAGCGTGACGGGACCGTCGTTCACCAGCTCGACATCCATCATTGCGCCAAACTCGCCGGTCTCGACCTTGAGCCCGCGCTCGCGCAGCATCGCCACGAAGCGCTCGTACAGGGGAATCGCCAGTTCGGGGCGCGCGGCGTCCACGAAGCTGGGACGCCGCCCTTTCTGCGCATCGCCGTACAGCGTGAACTGGCTGACCACCAGCACGGCGCCGCCTACGTCGTCGAGCGCGAGGTTCATCTTGCCCTCGGCGTCGGCAAACAACCGAAGGCCGGCCACCTTCTCGGCCATCCACGCGAGCTGCAGCTCGGTGTCGGCGTGCGTAAGGCCGACGAGCAGCAAGAACCCGGTTCCGATGGCCCCGGTGACCCGCTCTCCGACGCGCACCTCGGCGCGCGATACACGCTGCAACAGGACTCGCATGGCGGATAAACTAGCGTCTCCTGCGGCGCGCGGCACGGCTGGTTCCGCGCGTCCACCGTTGATATGATTGCGCGATGACGCACGAGAACCGCTCCCTCCGCGCGGTGCACAGCGGGAACATTCAGGCCAGCTACATCGCGGTCATCGGCGCCGGCTTCGCCGTCTTGCTGCGCATCGCCGGGATGATTCGCGGGCCTCTCTGGCTTGTGGCGCCACTGGGCGGCGCGGTCGGGTTCTTTGCCGGTCGCGGCATTATGCGCGCGTTCTTCGGCAGCGGCGAGCGGCTCGCCAAGCAGTTGGTCTTTCCCGACGCCGAGGGGACCTATGCGCCCCAGTACTCACAGATCCAGGCGCTCGAGGCGCAGGACAAGTTCACCGAGGCCGTGGACGCGTGGCTGCAGGTCGCGGCCGAGCGCCCCGGCAATCCGTCGCCGCTCCTGCGCGCCGCCGACCTGCTGCTGCGACAAATCAAGGATCCGTCGGCCGCGCTGGCGCTGTACGAAGAGGTGCGGCAGATGCCCGGCATTCGCGACGAGCACGTGCGGTACGCCTCGCAGAAGATCATCGACATCCACCTCCTGCCGGGACGTGATGAAGGGCGCGCGCTCGTGGAGCTGCGCCGCTTCGTGATGACCTTCCCGGAGGGGCGCGAAGCCGATGGCGCGCGCGCGGCGATTGCACGCATCAAGGCATCGCAGGCGGAGCGTTCTTGACTTCTGAGGGCGGCGCACGGATTGTCGAGGTATGAGCGATTCCCTGTTTTGGCATCGGCTGCAGTTCGGCTTCACGATCACATTTCACTACATCTTCCCGCAGCTCACGATGGGGCTCGCCCTGCTCATCGTCGTGCTCAAGGGGATGGGCCTGCGCACGGGAAACAGTGCGTGGCACGACGCCGCCCGGTTCTGGACGCGGCTGTTCGGGCTCTCGTTTGCCATGGGTGTGGTGACTGGCGTGCCGATGGAGTTCCAGTTCGGCACCAACTGGGGGGCGTTCACCGCGCGCACTGGCGGCGTGATTGGTCAAACGCTGGCGATGGAAGGGATCTTCGCCTTTTTCCTTGAGTCGAGTTTCGTCGCCATCCTGCTCTGGGGCGAGAAGCGCGTTGGGCCGCGCCTGCACTTCGCGGCCGCCGTGGCCCTGCTCGCCGGCAGTTGGCTCTCGGGCTACTTCATCATCGTCACCAACTCGTTCATGCAGCATCCGGTGGGACACGCGCTGGCCGCCGACGGCACCATGCAGATTGCCCGGCTGGCCGAGTTCGTGTTCAACCCGTGGGCGGTGGTCCAGTTCTTCCATAATCAGGCGGCGGCCACGGTGACGGGGGCGTTTGTCGTCGCGGCGGTGGGAGCGTGGTGGACGCTGCGCGGCGAGCACGCCGAGGTCGCACAGATCTCCCTGCGCACGGGCGTCGTGGCCGGACTCGTGGCCTCGATGCTCGTCGCCTTCCCCACCGGGCACGCCCAGGGCCGCATGGTCGCGGAGCATCAGCCGGTGACGCTCGCCGCCATGGAAGGGCGCTTCGACAGCGGACCGCGGGCGGCGATGGCTTTGGTGGGCCAGCCGAACGTGGCCGAACGAAAGCTCGACAATCCCATTGAGTTGCCGGCCATTCTGTCATGGATCGCGTACGGCGATTTCTCGGCGAACGTGCGCGGCCTCAACTCGTTTGACGAGCGCGACTGGCCGACGAACATCGAGCTGCTGTACTTCGGGTTCCATATCATGGTCGGACTCGGCACGCTCTTCATTGGGCTCATGGCGCTCGCGAGCTTCTTGCTCTGGCGCGGGCAGTTGGCGCATCAGCGATGGCTGCTGTGGGCGCTCACGCTGGCCTTCCCGTTTCCGTTCATCGCCAACACGGCGGGGTGGATGGCCGCCGAACTCGGGCGCCAGCCGTGGCTGGTGTACGGACTGATGCGCACCGCCGAGGGCGGGTCGCCAACCGTGCATTCGGGGGCAACGGTGTTCACGCTTCTCGGGTTTGCCGGACTCTACTTCGTGCTCGGCGTGACGTTCCTCGCGCTGGTGGCCGTCGAGATCGGGCACGGGCCGCGCCTGTCGCATGTCGTGTCGGCGTCGGGCGCGTCCACCACCCATCACGCCTAAGGGGCCCGAGCCATGCAAACGACCTGGTTTACGCTCGCCGCCCTGATGCTCGCGGTGTACGTGGTGCTTGACGGATTCGACTTTGGCGCCGGTGCGCTGCATCTGTGGGTGGCGCGCACCGACAGCGAACGGCGCCAGGTGCTGGCCGCCATCGGTCCGTTCTGGGACGGCAACGAAGTGTGGCTGGTGGCGGGCGGCGGGGTGCTCTTTCTCGCCTTCCCGCGGGTGCTCGCGTCGGGGCTGAGCGGATTCTACCTCGGCGTCATCATGCTGCTGTGGGTGCTGATCCTGCGCGGCATCGCCATTGAGTTCCGCTCGCACCTCGAAGACCGCATGTGGCGGATGTTCTGGGATACGACGTTCGCGGGAGCCTCCCTGCTCGCGCCGGTGCTCTTTGGCGCCGTGTTCGGCAACCTTGTGCGCGGTGTGCCACTGCAGGCCGACGGGTGGTTCGCCCTGTCGCTGTTTGAATCGTGGTCACCGCGCGGCGCACTCGGCCTGCTCGACTGGTATACCATTGCAGCCGGCCTGCTCGCGCTGGCCGCAACGGCGCACCACGGCGCTCTATTTCTCGCGTGGAAGACCGACGGCCCCGTGCGCGACCGAAGCCAACGAGCCGCCGAGCGGCTGTTCGTGGCGGTCGTCCTGCTCTGGTTGGTACTGACGGCGCTGACGGCGGGGCTGCGTCCTGATTTCTTCCCGACGCTTGCGGCCCGTCCGCTGGCGTGGATGGCGACGGCGGTGTTTGTCGTCGCGCTGGCGGCGAGCGCCGCGGCTCGGCATCGCGCGCGCGACCTTGCGGCGTTCGTGAGTTCCGGAGTGTTCCTGATGGGATTACTCGGAGCGACCGCGGCGACGGTTTTTCCGGTGATGATTCGGTCGGCTAGTGACCCCTCAATGTCGCTCACGGCGTTGAATGCGTCGTCCGGCCCCGCGCCGCTCGCGTATGGGCTCGTGTGGTGGCCGGTGGGACTGGTGCTTGCCATCGTGTATGTGGCGGTGCTGTTCCGACTGCATCGCGGCCGGGTGGGGCCGGCGGATGGCGGGGAGTACGGAGGCGGGTAAGGAACGCACTCGGCATTCGTGGAGTAGTTTAGTGGGACTCCTTGTCACCGAGGCAGCAGTATGCGAGCGATCGGCCGTCGGTTCGTCAGCGTGACTGCAGGGTGCGTTTCCCTCGCCACGTCACTGCACGCGCAGAACCTCGGCACCACTGTGCGCGTGCTCGATGGACGCGGCGCGCCCGTGCCGCACGCGGTGTTGGACGTCGGGGGTTCGGCGCGGATTGCCGATGACAGCGGCCGGATCTTCATGCGTTTCGACAGCGATTCGACGACGGTGCGGATTCGCCGCATGGGTTTCGCGCCGCTCTACACGCGGATACCGAGCCTCGCTTCGACCGAAGTCACGGTGACTCTCGCGGGAGTCGCCCAGCCCCTGGCAGCGGTCACGGTCGAAGCCGAGCTGATTCGCACCCCACTCGAGAACGCGGGCTTCTACGACCGCGTGAATCGAGCGCAGCGCGGCGCTTATAACGCCGAGTTCGTCGCGCCTGAGGAACTCGACTCCCGGGTGATGACGCGCCTGAGCCAGGCCTTTCAGGGGCGTCGATTCATCAAGGTCGCTCCGGCTGGTCAGAGCGCAAGTGTGCTGCTCGGGCGCGCCAACTGTGCCGTCACCGTCTTGCTTGACGGCCAGCCGATGCGAGATATGGGGGCGGCTGCCGCACTGGCGCCTCCAGGCGCGGATCCGACGGCTCCCAAGGACATTAAAGGAGCGGCACGGCACCGCGACGTGGCCACCAGCGACAGGGGGCACGGACGGAGTTTCGGGCTGAACATCGACGAGGTCGCCAGTGTCGGATCGGTGGCGGCCATTGAGATGTACGCCAGCTCGGCCAATACGCCAGTCGAGTTGCTGCCATACTCGAGCGGCTGCGCATTGGTCGCGATCTGGACGGGGTCGCGGCACTAGTTGGCGTCGGCCGTTTGAAGCGGCCCCGCCACCCCGCTACTCCACCGTCACGCTCTTCGCCAAGTTCCGCGGCTGATCCACGTTGGAGCCGCGCTTGACGGCGATGTAGTACGCCAGCAGCTGCAGCGGAATGGACGCGAGCACGGGCATCAGCAGGTCCACGGTCTCGGGGATCCGGAACTCATAGTCGACGAGCCCCTTGAGCGCCGGCTCGTCGCGCGACGTGATGGCGATGACCGTTCCCTTGCGCGCCTTCACCTCCTGGATGTTCGATACGACCTTGTCGAACACGGCGTCGTGCGGCGCCACGAACACCACGGGCATCATCTCGTCGATCAGCGCAATGGGCCCGTGCTTCATCTCCGCCGCCGGATACCCCTCGGCGTGGATGTACGAAATCTCCTTGAGCTTCAGCGCCCCCTCGAGCGCAACGGGGAAGTTCACGCCGCGGCCGAGGTACAGAAAGTTGGGCGCGCGCTTGAACTCCTCGGCGATGTGCTCCATCTGCTCGGCGCGGTCGAGCACCTCGCGGATCTGCGCGGGCAGGGCGTGCAGCGCCTGTGCGATCTCCATGCCGCGCGTCACGGAGAGCCCGCGCTTGCGCGCGAGCTTGAGCGCGAAGAGCGCCAGCGCCACCACCTGGCTCGTGAACGCCTTGGTGGAGGCGACGCCAATCTCGGGGCCGGCGTGCAGATAGATGCCGCCGTCATCCTCGCGGGCGATCGTCGACCCGACGACGTTGACGAGCCCCAGCGTACGCGCCCCGCGCCGCTTGGCCTCGCGCATCGCCGCCAGCGTGTCGGCCGTCTCGCCCGACTGCGACAGCACGATGCACAGCGTGCGCTCGGTCACGATGGGGTTGCGATAGCGGAACTCCGACGCGTATTCCACCGCTACCGGGATGCGGCACAGCTCCTCGAGCATCAGCTTGCCGATCAGCCCTGAATGCCACGAGGTGCCGCACGCCGTGATGATGATGTTGTCGATCGCCATCAGCTGGTCGTGCGTCAGGTTGAGCCCGCCCAGCTTGGACGTGCCGTCCTCGAGGATCAGGCGCCCGCGCATGGCATTCTCCACCGTCTGCGGCTGCTCGAAGATCTCCTTGAGCATGAAATGCGCGAACCCGCCGCGCTCGATGGCGCCAAGCTCCCAGTCAATGCGGTCGACCTTGCGGGTGAGCGGCGCGGCGTTGGTGTCGATCACGCGGTAGCCGCCGGCCTCCACCACGGCGACATCGCCGTCATCGAGGTAGACCACCTGGCGCGTGTGCGCGAGGATCGCCGAGGCATCAGACGCCACGAAGTGCTCGTTCTCCCCGATGCCGATGAGCAGCGGGCTTCCCTTGCGTGCGGCCACGATCTTGCCGGGATCGCGGCTGCTGATGATGGCCACGCCGTAGGTGCCCTCGATCTCGTGCAGCGCGGCGCGTACCGCCTCTTCGAGCGAGCCGTTGAACAGCTCCTGCACCAAATGCGCCACCACTTCGGTGTCGGTGTCGCTGCGGAACTCGTACCCCTTGCCCTGCAGCAGCGAGCGCAGCGTGTTGGCGTTCTCGATGATGCCATTGTGCACCACTGCCACCGTGCCGTCTTTGCTGAGGTGCGGATGCGCGTTGCGCTCCGTCGGCGGGCCGTGCGTGGCCCAGCGCGTGTGCCCAACACCGCATTGCCCGGCGAGCGGCGTGGCGGCCACTGTTCCCTCGAGCCGCGCGATCTTCCCGGCGGCGCGGCGCGTGGTGAGCGCGCCGTCAGCGAGCACGGCGAGGCCCGCGGAGTCGTAGCCGCGGTACTCCATCCGCTTCAGGCCTGCAATCAGGAGCGGCGTGGCTTCCCTGCCGCCTACGTAGCCGATGATGCCGCACATAAGGGAGGGCTCGGAGTGTAAGGGTTAGCGCGTGAGCGCCGCGAGCAGCTCGCGGGCCCGCGTGACGAGCGTGCGCGCGGCGGCCTCGGAGTCGGCCTCGGCGATGATGCGCACAATCGGTTCGGTGCCCGACGGCCGGAGGTGCACCCAGCGTCCCGGCCAGCTCAGTCGCAGGCCGTCCTGCGTATCCGCACTGGCGTCGGGGAACGCATCGCGCAGCGCGGCGTACACCGCGTCGAGCGGCACTGACGGCCGGTCGAGCTTGTCCTTGATAATCGTGTACCGCGGATAGCGCCCGACGAGCCTGGAGAGCGGTTCACCCGCATTGACGAGCATCTGCAGGATGAGCGCCACGCCGAGCGGCGCGTCGCGTCCGAGATGCAGTTCGGGAAGGATCACCCCGCCGTTTCCTTCGCCGCCGACCACCGCGCCCGCCGCGCGCATCGCCATCGCGACGTTCACCTCGCCCACCGGCGCGCGCTGCACGGTGGAGCCGAACTCGGCCGCCTGGTCGTCCACCACCTGACTGGTCGAGAGGTTGGTGACGACCACGCCCGGACGGTGCGCGAGCACGACGCGCGACGCGAGCGCCAGCGTGTAGTCCTCGCCGATGGCGCGTCCGCGCTCGTCCACGAGCGAGAGGCGGTCGACGTCCGGATCGGTGGCGAAGCCCACATCGGCGCGCGTCCGCTTCGCCAAATCGCACAGCGGGCCGAGGTTGGCCGCCACAGGCTCCGGCGAACGCGGGAAGCGACCGTCGGGTTCGAGCTCGATGGCCTCGACGTCGCAGCCCAGCAGGTTGAGCAGATGCGGTATGACGATGCCGCCGGCGCCGCGGCACGCGTCGTACGCCACGCGGAACTTCCGTGCGCGGATCGCCGCGATGTCGATCATCGGCAGGTCGAGAATGGCGTCGAGATGCCGCGAGACCGCGTCGCCGTCGAAGCGCGTGACGCCCAGCTTGTCGTATGTCGCGTACGGGATGTCGCCGATCAGGGCGCGCATCGCCTGGTTGGCGGGGCCGCTGAGAAAGAGCCCGTCGTGCCCGATGAACTTGAGCGCGTTCCACTCGATGGGATTGTGGCTCGCGGTGATGCCGAGCCCGCCGGCCGCGTGGTGATATTCGACCGCCATCTGCAACGTGGGCGTGGTGGTGATGCCAAGGTCGATGACGTCGGCCCCCACCGATTCCAGCGCGCCGCGCGCGATCTGGTGGAAGAGCGGCCCCGAGACGCGCGAATCGCGCCCAAGCACGACCGCGGTGCCGTGTCCCTGCTGCAGCGCCCACGCGCCAAAGGCCGCCGCGTACCGCGCCACGACTTCGGGCGAGAGGCCAAATCCTACGCGTCCCCTGATGCCGGAGACGGAAATCATGAGTCTGGGGTCGGTCATTCTTAAAACTGCAGAGGGTAGAAGGTGGATGGTAGATGGTAGACCTTTTGCGGGGTAATCGTGCACCTTTCTCCCTTCGGCCGTCTGCCCCCTGCCTGCGCACCCATGCCCAACCCGCTTTCACTGTTTCCGTACGCGCTGGCCGCCGGTGGCGGCCGCGTGGATGGCGTCCCCGCGGCGGCGTTCGCGGCGGCGGGCTTCACGCTGCTGCAGCGGTCGGCACCGCTGGTGCGGGAGCTGATGGGGAGGCGGAGCGCGATCCTCCTTCCGCCGTCCGGCACCCTGCTCACCGCGCTGGCGGCGAGCGACGGACGGAGCGCCCTGCTGCTGTCAGCCGACGCCGACACGGCATCACTCGGCCGACAGCTCGCTGACGCGGACGTCGGAGCGGTCTTCACTACTCGCGCCCTGGGCGCGCGCCTGCCCCTGGGCCGGTATGCCGCGGTCCTGCTCGATGACGCGCCCCGCACGGCGACGGTGATCCGCCTCGGCGTCGAGTCCACGGTCGATCTGGGCTCGCACTTCGGGCTCGACCTCGAAGGCGAGGAGGACGAAGGGAGCGACGACGATTGCCTGATCAGCGTCGACAGCGCCGCGGGAGAGGCGTCGCCGCTGGTGATCTTCTCGCACCGCGCGCTGCTGTCGCTCGCGCGCGGCGCGGCGGACGGCACGTCGGTGCAGAAGCGCGATCGGGTGCTCGCCATGCTTCCGCCGTCCAATCTCGGTGCGCTCGCTTTCACGTTCGCGGCGCTGCTGCTATTTGGCGCCGAGGTCACGACGCTCGCTCCGTTTGCCGCCGACGAGGCCGTGCGGCGCATTGAGTCCGACGGCATCGCGATTCTCACGGGAGACGCCGCGATGTTTGGTGCGATGGCCGACGCCCTTGAGACGCGCGGTCAGGCACTCAACGCGCCGGCGCTGCGCGTCTGTGTCTGTGTGGACGTCGAAGTGGCGCCGACGCTCCAGGCGCGGTGGCTGCAGCTCACTGGCATCGACCTGCGCCAGGCGTGCGGCATCACCGAGGCGCCGCTGGTGCTGTTCAACGCGCCGCACTTCCCCAATCGCCCGGGGACCTTGGGTGTGCCGTTTCCGAGCATCCGGCTGACGGTGCGCAACCCTGATACAGGCGAAGCCGTCGCACGTGGCGAACCGGGCGCACTCTGGGTGCGCGGCGCGGCCGTGTTCACCACCTACGTGGGTCAGCCCGAGGCAGCGCTCAAGCGCAGCGACGGCTGGCTGCGGACGCGGATGAAGGTGCGCGAACGACCCGACGGCGCGTTCGAACGCGTGCGCTGACGCACCGCGTCAAGACTCGCCACTTCGCAGTCGACCGCTATCTTTCGGGCATCCACTTTGTCCCTGGAGCCGGAATGACGCGGGTGTTTGACGAAGACCTCAATGCGCGCTTTGCGACGCGGACCATTCACGCGGGCCAGCGCCCTGACCCGACGACCGGCGCCATCATGCCGCCGATCTACCAGACGTCCACGTACGTGCAGGACGCGCTTGGCGTGCACAAGGGCTACGAGTACGCCCGCGGCAAGAACCCCACGCGCGAGGCGCTCGAGCGCAACGTCGCCACCCTCGAGGGCGGCCGCCATGGCTTCGCCTTCTCCAGCGGAATGGGCTGCCTCGATTCCATCATGAAGCTGTTCGACGCCGGCGATCATATCATCAGCGGCGAGAACGTGTACGGCGGCACCTTCCGGCTGTTCGACAAGATCCTCAAGCGGATGGGGATGACGTTCACCTTCGTGGACACCCGTGATCCGCAGCGCATTGAGGACGCCATCAAGGCCAACACCAAGGCCGTGCTCGTGGAGACGCCGACGAATCCGCTGATGTGGATCGCCGACCTCTCGGCGATCGGCGAGATTACCAAGCGCCGCGGCCTGATGTTCATCGTGGACAACACGTTCGCCACGCCCGCATTCCAGCGCCCCATCGAGCACGGCGCGCATATCGTCTACCACTCGAGCACCAAGTACCTGAACGGCCACAGCGACATGGTGGGCGGCATCGCGGTGACGGTGGACGACGGCATCGCCGAGCGTCTGCAATTCATCGCCAACGCCGCGGGCGCAGTGCCGGGACCGATGGACGCCTGGCTCACCCTGCGCGGCACCAAGACGCTTGCCCTGCGCATGAAGGCGCACGACGCCAACGGCAAGCGGGTGTCGGAGTGGCTGGCGAACCGCTGGGGCGCCGAGCGCGTGATCTTCCCGGGGCTCCCGACCCACGCGCAGCACGCGCTGGCCAAGAAGCAGATGTCGGGCTTCGGCGGGATGATTAGCGTCGAGATGGGCAGCAAGGAGAAGGCGGCCACGGTGCTGGGGCGCACGCACGTCTACTCGCTCGCCGAGTCACTGGGCGGTGTGGAGAGCCTCATCAGCCACCCGGCCTCTATGACGCACGCCTCGGTGCCGCCGGAGCGGCGCGCCGAGATGGGCATCACGGACGGCCTGATCCGCCTCTCCACCGGGGTGGAAGACGCCGACGATCTGATCGCCGACCTGGAGCAGGCCTTCAAGGGGCTGTAAGGGCGGAACTTCGTGCGGCGGGGCGCCGTAGGTAAGGCAGTCTACCCCGCCGCACACCGAGGAGAACACATGGCCACCCGCGTCATCCTGACCGACATCGCCCCCACGTCGTGGGAGCACCCTGCTGACCGCGCCGCGCTCAACACCCTGCGCGCCATCCCCGGGTTCGACACGGTGGTGCGCAAGATCGCCGCCTTCTTCGGCGAACGCGGCCTGCGGCAGCTCTTCCTGGCCAATGCCGTGCGCTGCGGCCCGCGTCAGCGTCCTGAACTCGACGTCCTCCTCACCGAGGTGCTCGAGACGCTCGACTGGAAGGAGCGGCCGGAGCTCTACGTCACGATGTCGCCGTTGATCAACGCGGCGGCGCTCGGCTTCGACCGTCCGTTCATCGTCATCAACTCCGGGACGCTCGAACACCTCGACCGCGACGAACAGAAGGTGCTGATCGCGCACGAGGTGGGTCACATCATGAGCGGCCACGTGCTGTATCGCACGGTGGCGACCATCCTGATGACGTTCGGGCTCGGAGCGCTCCCCTTCCTCGCCGCGGCGGTCATCTTCCCGTTCCAGATGGCCTTCCTCGAGTGGTTCCGGAAGAGCGAACTCTCCTCCGACCGCGCGTCGATGCTCGCCATGCAGGACCGCCGCGCAGTGATGATGACGTTCCTCAAGGTCGCCGGCGGCCCGTCGCACGGGCACACGATCGACCTCGACGCGTTCATGGAGCAGGCCGCCGAATACGAGACGCAGGGTGACGCGTGGGACAAGGTGCTGCAGGTGTTGAACACCGTCTTCCGCGAGCATCCGTTCAACACCGTGCGCGCCGGCGAGCTGCAGCGCTACATCGACAGCGGCCGATACGACAAGATCATCGCCGGCGAGTACGACCGCCGCACCGACGCGCGTCCGTCGGCGGAGGACGTCAAGCATGACTACAGCGAGGCGGGCGCCTACTACGGCGATCAGGCCAAGGCGGCGGCCGCCAAGGGGATTGAAATCCTCGGGCGCGCCAAGGACGCCTTCACCGACGCATTCAAGACCGGATCGCGATGAAGGTTCTCGTTGTCGGCGGCGGCGGCCGCGAGCACGCATTGGCGTGGAAGCTCTGCCATGACGATCCGTACCTCGACCTGATCGCCGCCCCCGGCAACCCTGGGATCGCCGACCTGGGACGCTGTGAGAAGATCGCCGCCACCGACATCGACGGCCTCTGCGCGCTGGCGGCGCGCGAAGAAGTGGAGCTCGTCGTCGTGGGGCCCGAAGCACCGCTCGAACTTGGCCTGGTTGACCGCCTGCGTGAGCTCGGTATTCCCGCCTTCGGCCCCACCAAGGCCGCCGCGGAGATCGAGACCTCCAAGCGGTTCGCCAAGGAGCTGATGCTCAGCGCCGGCGTGCCGACGGCGATGGCACGCACGTTCACAGACGTCGCCGCGGCAAAGGCTGAGGTGCGTCGACTCGGCGCGCCGGTGGTGGTGAAGGCGTCAGGCATTGCCGCGGGAAAGGGCGTCATCGTGGCCACGACGCTCGACGAGGCTGAGGCCGCCGTGGACAGCATGCTGGTGGACAACGCCTTCGGCGCCGCCGGAGCCGAAGTGCTCGTCGAGGAGTTCATGACCGGCGAGGAACTCTCGGTCTTTGCCGTGACCGACGGCACGAACGTGCTGCCGATGATCGCCGCGCAGGACCACAAGCGCATCGGCGAGGGCGACACCGGACCGAACACGGGAGGCATGGGCGCGTACTGCCCCGTGTCGATAGCGCCACCGGCCCTGATCGCGGAGACGGTTGAGCGCGTCTTTCTCCCCACGCTCACCGCGATGCGCGAGATCGGCCGGCCGTTCACGGGTCTGCTCTACGCGGGGCTGATGCTCACCCCGAGCGGCATGAAGGTCGTGGAGTTCAACTGCCGCTTTGGTGATCCGGAGACAGAGGCCATTCTCCCGCTCCTCGAGTCCTCACTGCTCGAGCCGATGCTCGCCGTCGCCCGCGGGCACTCGCTCGCCGGCCATCCGCCCCACCGCTGGCGTGCGGGCGCGTCGGTCACGACCGTCCTCGCGGCGCACGGGTACCCCGGCGCCGTGCGCAACGGCGATGAGATTGCCATCTCCGCGCGCGGCGACGATGTGGTGGTCTTTCACGCCGGGACAAAGCGCGACGCCGACGGGGCGCTTCGCACCGCCGGCGGCCGCGTGCTCGCCGTCACGGCTGTGGCGCCGACGATCGCCGCCGCGCGCGAGAAGAGCGCCGCCGCCGCTGCCAACATCACGTTTGAGGGCAAGCAGTTCCGCCGCGACATCGGCTGGCGCGAACTCGAGCGCGGTGCCTGAGCTTCCAGAAACAGAGACGATCGCCCGCGACCTGCACGGGGCGATCGCCTGCGTCCGCGTGGAGTCCGTGGAGGTGGTGCGCCCCGACGTGCTGCGTGCCGGAGCGCGCAAACTGAACTCCAAGCTCGCGGGCCGGACAATTCAACGCGTCTGGCGCCGCGCCAAGAGCGTGGTGCTGTCAATCAATGGCCCGTCACACGTGGTGGTTACGCCGCGCTTCACCGGCGCCCTGCTCCTCGGCGCGCCCACTGTCCCCGATGCCTACGCCTGCCTGCGCATTCGGCTCGCGGACGACCGCGAGCTTCGCTACACCGACGTGCGTCGACTTGGCACCGTTGCCTTTCTCGACGACGACGCGTTTGCCGAGTGGAGCGGCGCGCTTGGCCCGGAGCCGCTTGACCCGGGGTTCACCGCCGAGCGATTTTCGGGGTGTATTCGGGGTTCGAAACGGGCCATCAAAGCGGTGCTCATGGATCAGGCGCGACTGGCGGGGGTCGGCAACATCTACGCGAACGAAGCGCTGTGGCGCGCCGGCGTCCGTCCCTCGCGGCGTTCGGCAACGCTTACCGCGCGCGAGCGCGAGGCGTTGCACCGCGAGCTGACCACCGTGCTTCGCGAGGCAGTCGATGCGCGTGGCACCTCGTTTCGCGACTATCGCGATGCCTATGGCCAGCGCGGAGGCTTCGCGTCGCGGCTCCAGGCCTACGGCCGCGGCGGCGAGCCATGTGCGCGCTGCGGCCGACCGTTGAAGTCGAGCCACGCCATCGACGGCCGCGCGACCGTCTGGTGCGCCGGGTGTCAGCGATGAGTCGCCGCCGCCAGCGCCCGTCGTTCGTTCCGTCGGCCGCCGAGGCCAAATCGTACGCCGCGACAATGCTCGCGCGCGTGAAGGCGGAGGCGCGCGACCTGCCGGGCGTGTACGAAATGCGCTCCGCCGACGGCGAGATCATCTACGTGGGGAAGTCCAAGAAGCTCCGCACGCGACTGCTCAGCTACTTCAGGGCCGAATATCCGGCCGACAAGGGGGCGCGCATCCTGCGCGAGGCCGCGGAGATTCAGTGGGAGTACGTCCCCAGCGAGTTCGCCTCGCTGCTCGAGGAGCTCAAGCGCATCAAGCGCTACCGCCCGCGCCACAACGTGGCCGGCAAGCGTGACGCGCGGCACTTCGCCTTCATTCGCGTGGCGCACGGGGCGGCCGAGTCGTTTCGCGTGGCCCGCGGCGCCGGGCACGACGAGGGCGGCGTCTTCTTTGGTCCGTTTCGCGGCGCCATCCAGCTCACCGAAGCGCTGCGCGAACTCAACGACGCGCTGGGCTTGCGCGACTGCGCGCTCGACCAGCCCATGCACTTCGCCGACCAGGCCGACCT
>JACPFW010000044.1 GCA_016182795.1 Gemmatimonadota bacterium | reverse complement strand
GCTGACGTGCAACATGATCCTCCCGCTCTCGCTCTTCTCGCAGAAGCTGCGCCGCAATCCGACGTGGCTCTGGATCCTGTCGATCTTCATCAACATCGGCATGTGGTTCGAGCGCTTCGTCATCGTCGTGCCGTCGCTGTCCCACGAGTTCGAGCCGTGGCAGTGGACGACGTACGCGCCGACGTGGGTGGACTACTCCATCCTGCTCGGGTCGTTCGGCTGGTTCTTCATGTGGTTCCTGCTGTTCGTACGGCAGCTGCCGGTGGTCGCCATCTCCGAATCCAAGGAGATTGTGCCGCCGCGCTTGAGGCATGCGCACGTGCATACGCCGGCGGACGCCGAAGACTTTGAACCCCAAACGGGACGGGCCCACTAATGCGCGGCGTCCTGGGTCACTTCAAGGAGCTGGACAGCGCGGTGGAGGCCATCACCGAGCTGAAGTCGGCGCGCCTCGGCGATGTGACGGTGTTCACGCCCACGCCGCGCCATGAGTTCGAGGTCGCGGTGGCGCCGCCCACGAGCCCTGTGCGCCTGTATCTGCTCATCGGCGGGCTGGCCGGCTGCATGTTCGGCTACTGGATCGCCATCTGGGCGTCGGCGTACTGGCCGCTGGTGGTCGGCGGCAAGGCCTTCGCCTCGTGGATTCCGTACACGATCTTCGGCTTTGAGGTGTTCGTCCTTGTCGGCGCGCTGTCGACGGTGGCGGGCCTCTTCATTCACTCCGGGATTCCGCGGCTGACGATGACCGTCGGCTACGATCCGCGGTTTAGTCAGGGTGACTATGGCATCTGGGTGGAATGCTCGCCCGACCGCCTCGCGTCGGCCGAAGCGCTGCTACGCAAGCATGGAGCGGTGGAGGTGCGCGGTGAACGCTAAGGCTCTTCTCCGTCGCGCGGCCGTCGCCGCGCTCCCGCTCGCGCTGGGCGCGTGCAGCTGGTTCACCGACTTCAAGCAGCAGCCGAGCATCGGCGTCTGGCAGGTCTTCAACGCGGACTCGGCGGAGCTCAAGGGCTTCCGCGGCAATCCCGTGGCGTCGGTGTCGACCAACGGCACGATGATGCCGCCGTGGGTGGTGTCGTACGGCCAGTTGCCGAGCGTCATCGATTCCATGTCGACGCTGGTGAATCCTGTGCCGGCCGACAGCGCGTCGGTGCATCGCGGCCGCGTCTATTTCCAGATCAACTGCGCGCCGTGCCACGGCCCGGCGGGGCAGGGCAACGGTCCGGCGACGACGCTGGGCATGGTGCCCATGCCGCTCGTGGCCGACCGCGTGAAGAACTTCGCCGACGGCTACATCTGGGGCATGATTCGCAACGGCCGCGGTCTGATGCCGTCGTACAACCGTATTGAAGAGATGGATCGCTGGGACGTCGTGAACTACGTGCGCGCGCTGCAGGGCAAGTTGCCCGGGATCGTGCCGGACACGACGCCGCCAGGCCTCCCCGGCGAAACCGGCGACAAGCTCCCGGGCTTCACGCGGATTGGCCCGAACCGCAATGCGCCGTTCGCCCGTCCGACGGTGACGGCGGTGCCCAAGGCGGCTGGCGAACCTGCGCCGGCCATGACGGAGGGGCATAAGTAATGAGCGCCCATGAGACTCCCTGTCCGTCGCGCGAGCGCGTGCTGGCGGCGATCGACAAGCCCATTCCCGCGATCTTCCGGCAGGCCTTCCTGGCGATGTTCGTTGCCGGCCTCGCGGTCTTCCTGTACGGCGCGGCGCGCGGCAATGGCCGGGCCTGGCAGGCGTTCCATGTGAACTGGCTGTTCTTCACCACGGTGGCGTCGGCCGGCGTGATGTTCGCGGCCGTGCAGCGCATCACGACGGCGCGCTGGTCGCGGTCGGTGATCCGCCTGCTCGAGGGCTTCGCCGCCTTCCTGCCGTTCGCGTTCGTCTGCCTGATGCTGACCGTGTTCGTCGGCGCCAAGTATGTGTACCCGTGGTGGGACCTGCCCGGCACCGGCGAACTGATCCGCGAGAAGGACCTCTACTTTGGCCACACGTTCTTCTGGGTGCGCGCCATCGGCGTGTTTGGCGCGATGGTGCTGCTACAGGTGTGGTACGTGTGGACCTCGGTGCGCCTCGACGTCGGCGTGAGCCCCGAGCACGGCGCGTCGTGGGCGGCCGGTCTGCGCGCGGCGATGCGCCGCGGGTTCGGCGACGAGCGCCGCGAGCTGCACACGACGCACAGCCGGCAGGGGTGGATGTCGGTGGTGATGGCGCTGCTGTTCGGCTTCGGCTGGGTGGTGCTGTCGTGGGATCACTCCATGTCGCTCGACTACCACTTCTTCAGCACGATGTACGGGTGGCAGGTGTTCATGGGCGGCTGGGTGGTGGCGCTGATGTTCTTCAGCGGTCTCGTGCGCGTCTTCCGCAACTACCTCGGCGCGCACGACCTCATCACCGAGAAGCAGTTCCACGACATCGGCAAACTCTGCTTCGCGTTCACCGCGTTCTGGGGCTACCTCACCTTCTCGCAGTACCTCGTCATCTGGTACGGCAACATGCCGGAGGAGACGCACTTCTTCACGCTGCGCCTCACCGGGGCGTGGACCAACGCGACGGTGGCGGTGGCGATGCTGGCGTTCACGCTGCCGTTCTTCGGCCTGCTGAGCGTGAAGGCCAAGCTGTGGACGCCGAGCATGATGTTCTTCGCCGCCTGCTCGGCGGCGGGCATCTGGCTGGCGCGGTACATCGAGGTGTATCCCTCGATCTACGGCCCGATGGCGCGCGGCACGCTGCCGTCGATCGGCCTGTGGAGCGCCGCGCTGTTCGTGATGTACCTCGGCGCGTTCGGCTGGCTCTACGTGCAGTTCATGGACGGCTTCCCCAAGATGCGCGTATTCCTGATGACGTCGCCGTACCGCGACGAAGTGCAGGTGCCGTGTGATCCGAAGACGATGGAGCCGTTGCCCGCTCACGAGTGAGCGGGCAACGGTAGATGGTAGGGAGTAGATGGTAGAGGCGGCGGGGTGACTAGTCACTCCGCCGCTTTGCATTGCCCCGGAGCGCGGCGAGCAGGCGAACTAATCGGGGCGTGAGGTTCAACAGTTGATCGTGAAGGGCAGCGTGCGCGGGAGTCGCCAGCAAGCCGGCCTCGAGCGCCACGCGCAGGTGACACTCGGCTTCCTTCGCCGAACCCAGCGCGATGGCGACATGGCGGGCGAACAGTGCCTGCGATCCACTCCCCGCTCCCTCGGCCAGATTTGCCGCGATGGAACGCACCGCGCGCAGCAACTGTGATCGCAGGTCGGTATCCCGGATTGATGGCGCCTGCTGCGCACAGGCGCGCGCCAAGTCCATGGCCTGCGTGTAGACCTGCAACCGCTCGATCGGGAACATGCAGGGAGGCTACAACCGCCCCGACTTATAACTATCATCGAACGACTTCACCAATCGCCCATTTCGCGCCTCACATGCCGTACCGCCTACCATCTACCCTCAACCATCTACCCTCTGCCATCTGCCATCTCCATCCCCATCACAGTAGATTGCCTCACGTCGGGGCGTTAGCTCAGTTGGGAGAGCACCGGCTTTGCAAGCCGGGGGTCATCGGTTCGAACCCGATACGCTCCATGGACGTCCAAGAGGGCCGGCTCGCGCCGGCCCTCTTTCGTCGTTCGACGGCATGCACCGCCACGGGTAATCCTTGTAACGCTATATTCGATTATCCTTCACGCAGCGGCGGGTGGTTTCACTCAACTCGTTATTCCACAGTGGGTTGAGGTGTAAGGCAAAACCGTACATTTTATCGGCTATCCTGCCGCTGGAAAACAGGGTTGCAATTGCCCTGATTTCTGCTGTGCCAAACGCAGCCCCCCTCCCGACAGCCGATCTCGCGCTCGATGCGCGCGGGGTGGCGCGCCGATTCGGTGCCCGATGGGTGTTGCGCGGCATCAATCTGCAGGTTCGCGCCGGCGAGATGGTCGGACTGCTCGGCCACAACGGCTGCGGCAAGAGCACGTTCATGCGCATCGTCGCCACACTGCTGAAGCCATCGGCCGGCGACTGCTACGTGTACGGCGCGAACGTGAAGACCGAGGGCGACGACGTGCGCCATCACGTGGGCTTCTTCTCCCATGTGCCGGGGCTGTACGACGACCTCAGCGCGCGCGAAAACCTGGCCTTTGCCGCCACGATGCTGGGCTTTCCGTCGGCCGACATTGACGCCGCACTCGAGCGTGTGGGGCTAACCCACGTGACCCACGAGCGGGTGCGTGGTTTCTCGGCGGGCATGCAGCGGCGGCTGTCGCTGGCGCGCCTCATTCTGCAGCGGCCGCGCCTGCTCCTGCTCGACGAGCCGTACAACAACCTCGACGTCGCCGGCATCGCGCTGATGAACGGATTCATTCGCGAGCTGAACGCGGCCGGTGGGGCGGCGGTGGTGGTGCTGCACGATCTCGTGCCGGCGCAGGGCGTGCTCGACCGCACGGTCACCATTCGCGACGGCCGCGTGCACGTGCCGACCGCCGACGATCTCCTGCACGGGGGCGCGTCGCCGCAGGCGATCACGCTGCCGGCGGGCGCGGCGGGGATTTCGTAATGGCCTTCCGCGACGACGTCCGCCGCATCAAGGCGATCGTGTGGAAGGACCTCACCACCGAGCGGCGCTCGAAGGCGGGGTTCAATTCGGTTGCCTCGCTCGGCGTCACGATCCTCGTGCTGTTTGGTCTCGCGCTTGGCCCCGACGGCCAGGCGCTGCGCGACGCGGCTGCCGGCGCGCTCTGGCTCGCCGTGCTCTTTGCCGGCGTGCTGGCCTTCAACCGGTCATATCAAGTGGAGCTCGAGGGCGGTGCGCTCGAGGCGCTGCTGCTCTATCCCGGCTCGCGGTGGGCCATCTTTGCCGGCAAGCTGATTGCCAACCTGATCTTCGTGCTCCTGATGCTCGTGATCGTGGTGGCGGTCGGGATCGTGCTGTTCCAGGTGCGCATCCCGGCACAGTGGCCGACGCTGCTCGGCATCATGGCGCTCGGCGTGGTCGGCATCGTCGTGCTCGGCACGTTCTACGCCGCGATGTCGAGCCGCAGCCGCGCGCGCGAGGTGCTGCTCCCGTTGCTGCTGTACCCCATGCTGATTCCCGTGCTGCTCGCGTCGATGGAGGCCACCAAGGCGTTCCTCGGCGGCGACCTGCTCAACGCGTCGGGGGCGTGGATTCAAATGCTGGCGCTCTTTGATGTGATCTTCCTGGTGGCGACCTTTCTGGCGTTCGAATACGTGATCGAGGTCTAAGACACTCATGTCCCCCGCGACACCCAGTCAGTTCGGCCCTCCCAAGCCCGCTCCGGTGTGGCTTGGATGGGGCGCGTTCCTGTTCTTCCTGTTCACCCAGGTGTACGCCGTCGCGACGTCGCCGGCCGACGCGATGATGGGCCACCTGCAGAAGATGATGTACGTGCACGTGCCGGCCGCGTGGGTCACCTTTGCGGCGTTCGGCGTGGTGCTGGTGGCGTCGCTCCATTTCCTCTGGAAGGAAGACGAGCGCGCCGACTTGCTGGCCGCATCGGCCGCCGAGGTTGGCTCGCTGTTCTGCGGGCTGACGCTGGTGCTCGGCATGCTCTGGGGTCGGCCGACCTGGGGCGTCTGGTGGTCGTGGGACGCCCGGCTGACGAGCACGCTCGTGCTCTTCCTGATCTTTGTGGGGTATCTGTCGCTGCGTTCGTTCGTGGAGGATCCGCACCGGCGCGGGCAGTGGAGCGCGGCGGTCGGCATCCTCGGCGCGATCAACGTGCCGATCGTGTGGATGTCGGTGCGGTGGTGGCGCACGCTGCACCAGATTCAGAGCAATCCCCGCGGGCTGTCGCCCGAGTATCTGCGCGGGCTGCTGCTGAACCTGGCGGCGTTCACCCTGCTGACCATCTGGTTCATCTGGCGCCGGTATGAGGCGGCGCGCTACGAGCGCGCGGCAGAGCACGCCGCGCAGGCCGCGGCGCTGGGAGACAACAATGGGTAGTCAACTCGAGAACGGCGGCATTTCGTACGTGGTGGCGTCGTACGTCATCACATGGGTGGTGCTCGGCGTCATGCTGGTGCGGCTGCTGGGTGCGGCGCGGCGCGCCAAGGCGGAATACGATCAGGCAGCCAAGGGAGAGTTCAGGACATGACATCCAAACGGACCAAGTGGGGCGCGCTGGCCGCGGTGGGCGTGCTGGCGGTTGCCTTCGCGTGGCTTATCTACGGCGGTCTCGACAGCAATGTCGTGTACTTCCTCACGCCCAAGGAGCTGCTGGCCAAGGGGACGGAAGGCTATGACAAGCCGGTGCGGCTGGGCGGGCAGGTGAAGCCCGGTTCGGTGGTGTGGGACGAGCAGAAGCTCGACCTGCGCTTTGCCGTGACCGACGGCACGGGGGAGATCGCCGTGCAGTCCAAGGGCGCGCCGCCGCAGATGTTCAAGGACGGCCAGGGCGTGGTGGTGGAGGGACGCTACGGCCGCGACGGCGTCTTCAAGAGCACGAGCCTGATGGTCAAGCACTCCAACGAGTACAAGGCGCCGACCAAGGGCGAGCGCCCGTCGGAGATGTACAAGTCCCTCATGAAGAGCACCGGTACATGACCCGCCTGCTGGCTTCCAACGCCATTCTCGTCGCGGCGGCCATCACGGCGCTGGGCGCGTTCCTGATGCCGTTCGCCGTGCGCCGCGGGCGCCGCGACTGGCTGATGCTCGGTTACGCTGCGGTCTACACGAACTTCGTGCTCGTCACCGTCGCCACGCTGGCGCTCGTCTGGGGCCTGGTGTCGCACGATTTCAGCATTGCGTACGTGGCGCAGGTCGGCAGCCGCGCGACGCCGACCTTCTACACCATTATCTCGTTGTGGGGCGCGCTCGAGGGCTCCATCGTCTTCTGGGCGTGGGTGCTCGCGATGTACGGCGCCGCGGTCGTCTGGTTCAACCGCAACCGTGAGGGGAATCTCGTTCCCTACGCCGCGCTCACGCTGCTCGTGGTCTCGCTGTTCTTCCACGTGCTCCTGATCGGCCCGGCCAATCCGTTCGGCGCGGTCTTCCCCGTGCCGTTCGACGGCCCCGGCCCCAACCCGCTGCTCCAGAACCACATCCTGATGGGCGTGCATCCGCCGCTGCTGTATCTGGGCTATGTGGGCATGACGGTGCCGTTCGCCTTCGCCGTCGGCGCCATGCTCTCGGGCGAGGTGGCCAGCGACGACTGGATTCGCCTTACGCGCCGGTGGACGGTGGCGTCGTGGGGTTTCCTGACCGCGGCGATCATCGCCGGCATGTGGTGGTCGTACGAAGTGTTGGGCTGGGGCGGCTACTGGGCGTGGGATCCGGTCGAGAACGCCTCGTTCATCCCGTGGCTCACCGCCACCGCGTACCTGCATTCGGTGATGGTGCAGGAGCGGCGCGGCATGCTGAAGCTGTGGAACCTGAACCTGATGGTCGGCACGTTCGTGCTCACCATCCTTGGCACGTTCCTCACGCGCTCGGGGATCATCTCGTCGGTGCACGCGTTCACGACGGGCACGATCGGCTACTTCTTCCTCGCGTTCATCGGCATCGTGCTCATCGCCGCGCTGTTCATGGTGGCGGGGAACAGCGATCGCCTGGCGTCGGACGGCAAGCTCGATGTGCCGGTGTCGCGCGAGACGGCGTTCCTGCTGCAGAACCTGTTCTTCACGGCGTTCATGTTCACGGTGCTCATCGGCACGCTCTTCCCGCTGGTCGCCGAGGCGGCGCGCGGCGTGAAGGTGAGCGTCGGCGAACCGTTCTTCAACAAGATGTCGCTGCCGCTGATGGTGGCGCTGCTCTTCCTGATGGGCGTTGGGCCGGCACTGCCGTGGCGCAAGGCGGCCGGACCGGAGCTCAAGGGCCGGCTCCTCCCGGGCATCGTGCTCGGCGTGCTGATGCTGGTGGCGGTGATCGTCGCCGGTGGGCGCAGCGTCTACGCGATGCTGGCGTTCCTGTTTGCCGGCTTTGCGCTCGGCGTCAACCTGCAGGAGTTCGTGCGCGGCGCCAACGCCCGGGTGAAGGCGCACGGCGAGTCGTGGCCGATGGCGCTCGTGCGGCTCGTCGCCGGCAACCGCCGTCGCTACAGCGGCTACGTCGCGCACATCGGTGTGGTGCTCGTCGCCGTGGGCGTGGCGGCATCGTCGACGTTCAAGAAGGAGCAGGAAGCGACGCTGAAGCCCGGCGAGACGGTGACGGTGGCCGGCAAGACGCTGCGCTTCAAGAGCGCGTGGGGGCGCCAGGAGCGTCAGCGCGAAGTCATTGGCGCGACGATGGAGCTGATGGACGGTGATCGCGTGATCGGCACCATTGAGCCGCGCATGAACTACTACCCCACCTCGCAGCAGCCGGTGCCGACGCCTGACGTGCGCAGCGGGTGGACGGGCGACATCTATCTGAACCTGATGGCGTTCAAGCAGGACGGCTCGAACGTCACGGTGAAGGTGATCTGGGAACCGCTGGTTCCGTGGATCTGGATCGGCGGCCTGGTGCTGTGCCTCGGCGCCATTCTCGGCGCGTGGCCAACGGGCGATCGTCCGGCGACGCGCACGGCAGGCGCGCCGGCGTTGCGGGAGGGTGCCGCGTGAACTGGAAGCGGGCTTCGATTGCCGCGGCCACGGCCGCGCCGGTGATCGCGCTGTTCGCGTGGGGGCTGACGCGCGATCCCAACAGCATTCCGTCTCCGCTGCCGGGGCGCGAGGCGCCAACCTTTGCGTTGGCGGTCTTCGCGCCAGGGCAGGGAGATCTGGCGCGTCCGGTGGGTGACACCGTGCGCCTCGACGCGCTGCGCGGCAAGGTGGTGGTGCTCAATTTCTGGGCCTCGTGGTGCCTGGCCTGCCGCGACGAGCACGAAGTGCTCTCCGAAGTTGCGCGCGGGTACGCCGGCAAGCCGGTGCAGTTCCTCGGCGTGTTGTACAACGACGTGCCCGACAAGGGGACGGCGTGGATCGCCGAGATGGGCGGGCAATCGTATCCGTCGGTCGACGATCCCGGCGCGCGCGTGGCCATTGACTATGGACTGTACGGCGTGCCCGAGACGTTCTTCCTCGACGCATCGGGGCGGGTGGCGTATAAGTACACCGGTCCGGTGACGGCGGGGATCGTGCGGCTCAAGGTGGATTCGCTGATGGCGGCGGCGCAGCCGGCGACACCGACCGCGCCAGCCGCGGCGCCCGCCGAAGCCGCGGGGCCGGCCAACAAGACGGGGAGTGACAAATGACGAGACTGCGTGAAGCAGCGCGGGCGATGGGCGGCCTTGCCGTCGTCGTGATGCTGACGGCCGGTGCGTCGCGCGCGCAGGCGCCGGCGTTGCCGGCCGCGCCCCAGGGGGCGCCGCAGGACAGCGGAGCGCTGCGAGTGCAGGTGCAGGGATCGCTGACTGACGTGCAGAAGAACGACCCGGCGCTCGAGGCGGCCACCAAGGAGGTGGCGTCGCAGCTTCGCTGCCCGGTCTGCCAGGGCGTGTCGATCCAGGATTCGCCGTCGGAGCTGGCGCAGCAAATGCGGACCGCCGTCAAGGAGCAGCTCGCGGCCGGCAAGTCGGGCGAGCAGGTGAAGGACTACTTCATCTCCAAGTACGGCGAGTGGATCCTGCTCGAGCCCAAGGCGGCGGGCTTCAACATGCTCGTCTACGCTCTGCCCGCGCTGCTCGTGCTGGGCGGCGGAGTGATGCTGGTCTTCCTCGTGAAGAAGTGGACCGCGGCGCCGGCGGGATCTGCGGCTCCGACGGCGGGCGACGACGACTAGGGCGGACCGTCAGCTGACGGAGAACGGCGGCACGGCCTCGGCGGTCGTGCCGCCGTCCTGTCTCGGCGGCGGAAACGTCAGGCGGACAGTCGTGCCGCGTCCTTCGCTGCTCTCGATGTCGGCCCTGCCGCCGTGCAGGCGCATGATCGCGCGTACGACGGCGAGACCGAGTCCGGCGCCCGTGTTGACGTGTGCACGGGGGTTGTCCACCCGGTAGAAACGCTCGAACACGCGCGGAATATGAGCGGCCGCGATTCCAGAGCCAGCGTCACTGACGTCGATCTCACTGCCGCCGTCACCTGTTGGACGCGCGACCATGGTGATGTGGCCGCCCGACGGGGTGTGATTCAGCGCATTGGCCAGCAGGTTGCTGATCGCGCGGCGCACGAGCGTGGGGTCGGCTACGAGCGGCGCGTCGCCGTCGCACGCGACGCGGATGCTGCGCTCGCTGGCCAACGCGTCGTAGAAGTCGCGTACCACATCAAGCTCCCGCCGAGCCGAGAACGCCGACCGCTCGATCACGCGGCTCGGGTCCTCCGCCCGGGCGAGGAAGAGCAGGGCGTCAATGAGCCGCGACAGCCGATCGTACTCCTCGAGACTTGATCCGAGCAGTTGCTGGTACTCCTCGGTTGTCCGAGTCCGGGCCAGCGCCACCTCGGCCTCGCCGCGCAAGTTGTTGATCGGGTTCCGCAGGGCGTGCGCGATTTCGGCGGAGAAGAGCCCGAGCCGGCCAAACGACTCCTCGAGCCGGTCGAGCATGCCGTCGATCTCATGGGCGAGGCCGCGTAACTCGCGCGGCCAAGGCCGCGCGTCGGTGAGCCGCTGGTCGAGTTGGCTCGCGGTGATGGCACGCAGCCGGGTGGTGATGCCGCGCACCGGACGTACGGCGATCCGCGCGACACCGGCGCCGACGAGTGCCGTGCTCAGGATGCCGAGGCCGATGACGACGAAGAGCAGCGTCCGATAATCCGACAACACGCGGGCGGAACTGGAGACGTCGAGCGCGACCTGCAGTTTGCGGGCGTCGGGATTGGGACCGTGCGGCGGCACCCAGCTCGCGTGCAGCATGTACTCGTCTTTCGCGTCGCGCACGCACTCGACGCACGTGGTCGCGTCGTCATCGCCCGCATGCGGCGAGGGAAAGCGGTCGGCGGGAATGCGCGCCGACATACCGGGCGTCTCGAGCAGGACCCTGTTGTCGTCGTCGAGGACGCGCAGCGCGAACGCGACAGGCCCCTCACTGCCGGCCTCGTGCTCGATTTCGCTGCGCACCGCCTCGCTGGTCAGCGGATAGCGGGTGACGAGGTGCTCGAGCACCTGGATCTTGCTCGCAACGAGCCGCCGGTCCTGCCGGTCGATCTCCCGGGCAAGCCCGAGGTACAATGCGCCGCCGATGGCGGCGCCGAGTAGCAGACCGGAGACTGCGTAGAGGAGGGAGAGTCGACCAACGATCGATCCGCCGTCCGTCGCGGGCGCCTCAAGTCTCGTCAATGACATAGCCGACACCTCGCACGGTTCGGATCAGCTTGCGGTCGAACGGATCGTCAACCTTGGCGCGCAGCCGGCGCACGGCAACGTCCACGACGTTGGTGTCGCTGTCGAAATTCATCTCCCAGACCAGTTCCGAGATGAGCGTGCGCGAGAGCACTTCGCCGCGCCGGCGAATGAGGAGAGCCAGCAGCGCGAACTCCTTCGGTGTCAGATCGATGCGTCGGCCGTCGCGTGTGGCGCGGTGTCGCTGCACGTCCACCACCAGATCGCCGTGGGTCAGCACATCGGGCTGCCGCGCGGGCCCGCGGCGCAGGATGGAGCGGACGCGCGCCAGCAGCTCGGAGAACGCGAACGGCTTCACGAGGTAGTCGTCGGCCCCGGCCTCGAGCCCGTGTACGCGGTCGGCGACCGTGTCCTTGGCGGTCAGAAACAGCACCGGCGTCTGACGACCGGCGCGGCGCAGGGAGCTCAGCACCGACCAACCGTCGCGGCCGGGAAGCATGACATCGAGGATAATGAGGTCGTACGGCTCCTCGAGCGCGAGGTGCAACCCTTCATCGCCGTTGCCACTGACATCGACCACGAACCCGGACTCGGTAAGCCCGCTTTGCAGGTACTCCGCGGCCTTGTGCTCGTCTTCGACGATAAGGATGCGCATGGCGGTTCGGCGGCTGGGGCGTCGGGGAGGAGAGAAACGACCGGCCGGCGTGGTGCAGGAGGACACCAGCCGGCCGGGCGCACCAACATCAAAGGTAGCGGTGGATCAGCCGTTCGGCGTTGCGGTGGAGGAACCTGGCGCCGAACGACTGCTCCGACCGTCCGGCGGGCTACTTCGCGCCGCCGAATCCATACGTGAGTCCGACGTAGACCGCCGTGCCATTGTAGCTCGGCGCCAGGTACGAACCCATGTTGATTAACCGGTTCCCCCACTGGTGCGACCGCGACGTATCGCGCAGCAGGAGGTCGGTGCCCACCGCTTCGATCTGCGGCGTTCCTTCGCTCTGCTGCCAGTCATCGAGCGTGAACTTCTCGATACGGAGGCCGAGGCGTGCCGTCAGATGCGTGAACAGGCGCGTCTGCAGCGACAGGTCCGCGGCCTGCGACCGCTGCTCCACGGGCGTCGGCGAACTGAAGCCGAACTCGTGGGTGGCGGCCATCGGGACGCCGTTCTGATCCACCGTTCCGAACCCCGCATACCCGAGGTCCATCGTCGCCTGCGTGGAGGAGAAGTTTGCCGAGAGCGTCGTGCGGTTTGGCACCAACTCGAACGTCCCACCGAGCAGGTAGTACGCCGTGCGGTCGTCGAAGTCCGCCGTCCACTGGCTTGCCGCGCGCGTCCACGGCCCCAGTGTCGCCGCATTGAGCGGCGTCGGGTTCATCTTGTTGTTCTCGTTGAACTCGAGGCCGCGCATGTTCGAGGTACCCAGATCCGTGCCGAACGACGCGTTCAGCGACGCCCGGTCGCCCGGCGCGTAGATCAGGTCGAGCGAGAACTGCTGCTGCCCGCGCTTGAGCAACCCCAGTTGGTCTCCGGGCGTGCGGGCTTCGCGATCGGCGACAGTCAGGGCGAGCAGCGGCTGAACCGACTTGACGTCCGAATCGAAATCGTCGCGCAGCGTCTTGACACGCGCCGAAACCGAAAACTGGTCGTTCGGCGTGACCGTTACGCTCACATCGGCCTGCGTGCGCGCGCGGTCGGCCATGGTGTACGCCCGCGTGTCGGGGTGGTTTTCGAAGCTGAACTTCGGGTTGTTGTTGTCGTTGGCGTCGCTGGACGCGTACCAGTAACTGTTGGAGGGCGCGCGCCAGTCGTACTCGCCGGCGTCGCGGTTGCCGGCGAGAATGCGGGCCCGCAGCGAGAGCCAACGGGCCGGCCGGCCGTTCCACGCCAGCCGCACGATATTCTCCTGGGTTGCTGCGGCCTCGAGGTGTTCGCGCCCGAAGTCCTCGCGCTCGTATCCGAGGACCAGGCTGCCCTTGAGGGCCGGCACGCGCACCGTCGTCTCGACGCCGAGATTCTGCCGGTCCCAGGCAAGCGGCTCGTTCACCCGCTTGTTCACGTAGGAGACCGTGCCGGTGAGATTCGGGGTGTCCTGCGTGACGTACTGCCAGTGGTCTTCGGGCGTCTTGTTGGCGAGCTCGTACGAGCGCGCAAACGCGCGGACGCTCAGGCGCGGCAGCGGCGCGATGAAATACTCGGCGGCGAGCGCCGTGGTCTCCATGCGACCCTGGGTGCTCGCGCGCGGCAGCACCTTGTTGACCAGCACATCGTTGGCGTACGCGTACGGCAGCAGCGCGCCGTCCTGCTCCATGGTGCCCAGTGCCACGCTGGCGGTGAGCCGGCTCGCGAACGGGAGGGCGACGCCGCCGGAGACGGTGACGCTCTGGTAGCTGTTGTCCGGGGCGAGCGGCCGGCGGCCATACACCGACACCGCACGGTCCCACGTGTCGTACGACGCGCCCGCGGGCGCCGAGGCCCACACGTTTCGCCACGTGAGCACATCGACCGCGTTCTCGAACTGCGAATGCAGGAACTCGGTGCGCAACTGGAAGCGCGGCCGGACAATCTCCGCCGCGGCGGTGATGTCGCTGGTCGTGTAGTCCACCGGTTCGGCGAACTGGATATTGAGCGTGCGCGGCGGCCGGTCGCCGATCGGGCCGTATCCGACCTTGCTCCCTTCTTTGGCGCGGCGGTTGTAGCCGAAGGAGAAGTTCATGGACTTCACGCCGCTGTATGCCAGGCGGAATGCGCCGGACGTGGAGGACGTGCCGAGGTCCACGGGGCGCGCGTTGGCGGTCACCCACGCGGCGGCGATGGCGTCGCTGGCCACCACATTCGCGGCGTCGGCGGCACCTGTCCCGAGCTTCTTGAACGTGAGGGCCATCGTGCTCGGCACGTCGAGCGTGCCCTTGGACGACGCCGAGAGTACAGACATCGCCTTGTTGCTGAGCTCGTGCGGGAGCTCGTCCCAGGTGGCACTCAGGCGCCAGATCCCCGGCCGGCCCGCGGCGAGGCCGAGGCTCTGGTCGCGGCGCGTGACGTCGGCGCCCGCTATGCTGAGATAGTCGCCCGCCTTGCCCTTCAGCTGATAGGTGAATGCCAGCGGTGTCTTCGCGTTGCGCAGATCGCGGTACTCGGTGAAGACACTGGAGTTCGTGTTGTTGTCGGTGGCCTGCACGCCGATGGTGACGGTGCCCTGTCCGGCGCCGGATGCTGGCGCGGCAGGGGCAGGGTTCTGGGCGGCGGAAATGACCGGCACCGCGGCCAGCATGAGGCTCGCGAGATAGTTTCGCATGGTCGTGGTCTCCCTCACCGGGTGAACTTCGGACCCGACGGATGCTGCGACCCGTGGATCGTGATGTGGCAGTTGACGCAGCCTTCGCCCGATGGATTGCTCGTGCGGTTGTAGCGCGGCAGGTTGATATGACCGCCGTACGTGTGGCACGAGAGACAGAGGAACGCTTCCTTCTTGTTCAGGAGCTTGCGGTTCGCCGAGCCGTGGGCGTCATGGCAGTTCGCGCAGTTCTCGCGCACCGGCGCATGTTCCCACAGGAAGGGGCCGCGCTTCTCGGCGTGACATGAACTGCAGGTCTCGGTCACGGTCGCCGCCTTCAAGAGCGACGCGTTGGACCCGTGCACGTTATGGCAGGAGACGCAGTCCATGCGCCCCTCGCGCACGGGGTGGTGCGACGTCTTCGCCATCTGCGCCTTGGCGGCGGAGTGACAGCGATAGCAACTCTCGGTGGCGCGTGCGCGCGCCAGCACGGCATCGGCACGGCGCGGCGCCTTGGCGCTGTGACAGGAGGTGCAGCTGACCTCGCCCGCGAGGTGAGCGCCCGTCATGAACGTCATGCGCGCTCCACCGGCGTGGCACTGCAGGCAGACGCTCGACTGCTGCGCCTTGGTCAGCGAAGGCCATGGGGCCAGCGGCTGGGGGTCGTCCACGTGCTTGTTGCGCGGACCATGGCAGCTTTCGCATCCGCCCCGCAGGGCCGTCTTGCCCGCGGCGAAATACTCCGAATGGCCGCTCGCGTCAAACTTGTGCGCCACCTCTTCGTGGCAGCTGGCGCAGGACTTGTCGTCGTTGACGAATGTCGCGCCCTTGAAGGCCGCATTGACCTTCTCCCAACTGATCTGCTGGGCTCCGGCGGCCGTCGCGGCGCCCAGCAACAACAACGAAAGGGCGGCCAGACTCGACCCCCATCTCAACCACGCATGTCGCATTCTTCGACTCCCCTTGGGTGAAAGCGTCAGCGGCTTCGCTGCCTCCGCGTGCGGCGCCTTGCGGGCCCGGATATCGAGCCACGGAGCTGGCGCGCGACGCGCGGAATGGGACGCTGGCACGGGGGGCCGAGGTACCGCGTCTCACGACTAAATGCTGTGCGATGAGGGGAGACAGGAGCATGGCGGCGAGATTACAGTTTTGTCATGCGCGTGCAGCGCTCCCGCCGCATCGTATTGTACGCGCACTTCCGCAGGCCACACGACAGGGAAACGGGGGGTCCATTCATGCGAATCGGTATGAGCACGGCGCTGCTCGTGACCACGCTTGCGTGCGGCGCGCCGCCGCGCGCTTCGGAGACGGCACGCTACGTGCCGCGGCGGCGCGACGTCACGCTGACGACGGTGCCGTACCTCGTCCGGGAGATGACCGGCGTGCTGCCGTTCCTGAAGGAGGCGCTGGCGAAGGGCGGGGTGCTGGAGGGGAAGGAGGTGTACGGTTTCGTTCCCTCCTCCGTGACCGTGGTGGAAGGAGACACGCTGCACTTCACGTTCATCAACCCCGAAGATGACGTGCACGCGTTCGTACTCCCCGACTTTGCCGTCTCGCTGCCGGGCCAGTCGGTGACCACCGGTACGTACGTGGCACGCCGCGCGGGCCTCTACCGGTTCACGTGCGCCATCGTATCGCACCAACCGATGATGGCCGGCGACCTCGTGGTGCTGTCGCCGGCGGCGATCGCGGCGATCGCAGCGAGCGCGGACGCGTCGCCTTCGCCCGCGCGCTGATGCTGCGCGACCTGGCCCTCCTGTTCCTCAAGCTGGGGAGCGTCGCGTTCGGAGGGCCGGCGGCGCACATCGCCATGATGGAGGACGAGGTTGTGCGTCGGCGCGGCTGGCTGTCGCGCGCGGCGTTTCTCGATCTCGTGGGCGCGACCAACCTGATTCCCGGGCCGAACTCGACCGAGCTTGCCATTCACATCGGCCATGCGCGCGCGGGGTGGCGCGGACTACTGGTGGCCGGCTGCGCCTTCATACTTCCGGCGACGCTCATGGTCGGGGGCATCGCGTGGGCCTATGTGCGCTTCGGTGCGCTACCGCAGGTGGAGGCAGTGCTCTACGGCGTGAAGCCGGTGGTGATCGCGGTGGTGCTCCAGGCGGTCCTCGGGCTCGGACGCAGCGCACTAAAGTCGCCGCGCTTGGTGCTGGTGAGCGCCGCGTCGGCTGCGCTGGTCGTCCTCGGCGTTCACGAACTCGTCGTGCTGCTCCTGGCGGCGGCCGCAATGGGCGCCGATCATCTCCGGACGAGTGATCGTCACCCGCCCACGGCGGTGCTCGTCGCAATAGCGCCCGCCTCACCGCTCGCGTCGCCGCTCGTGCACGGCGGGAGCACGGCCGCCGCCGCGACGGGCATCGCGGCGACAGCGGCAACCGCGCCGGCTTGGTCGCTGCTCTTCTGGCTCTTTGCCAAGATCGGCGCGGTGCTGTTCGGCAGCGGCTATGTGCTGCTGGCCTTCCTGCGATCCGAGTTTGTCCATCGCCTGGGCTGGTTGTCCGAACAGCAGCTGCTCGACGCGGTCGCCGTAGGGCAGATCACGCCGGGTCCGGTCTTCACGACCGCAACGTTCATCGGTTATGTGCTGCGGGGACCGGCTGGGGCCGTCGCCGCGACGGCGGGGATCTTTGCGCCGGCCTTCCTTTTTGTCGCGCTCAGCGTGCCGGTGCTTCCGCGTCTCCGCCGCTCGCGCCTGACGGCGACGATGCTGGATGGCGTCAACTCGGCATCGCTTGCCCTCATCGCCGTGGTGGCCGTGACACTCGCCCGCGCCGCGCTCGTCGATGTTTCCACGATCGTCCTCGCCGCGCTGGGTGCGCTGCTGCTCATTCAGTATCGGATCAATAGTGCCTGGCTCGTGCTGGGAGGCGCGGCGGCCGGCGGGCTGCTCAGCGTACTGCGCTAAATGCATTGTGACCCGCCGCGCCGCGTGCGACCTTTGAGCCGTCCCCACCACGACGGCTGATGCTCGATCCCATCGAACACCTCGCGCGCGACGACAAGTGGTACCTCGGCGCCGGGGACGGCACCCTGTTCGCTCCCACCTACCCGGCGTGGCTCGACACGCCGGGCTTCTGGGACGAGGCCACCGTGTACCAGTACGCGTTCGCCCCGCTCTTTACCGTCACGGCGCTCGACGTCGGCGGGCGGGAGATCGCGATGCGCGCCGTGTCGCGCCGGTGGACGCCGGCCGACCTCACCGTCACGTATCGCCTCGACGGCGGGCTGACGGCCACCGAAGTGCGCACCGTGCATCCCGGGGGTGTGTTTGTGTCGGAGTGGCGGTTTGCCGCCTTCGAGCCGGCGCGGGTGCACTTGGTGGCGTGGACGGCGCAGGACGGCGCCGCGGTGCCGCTGGGTGAGGCAGCGTGGAAGGACGGGGCGCTGAGTTTCGCGCGCACACTCACCGACCGCCGGCAGCAGCCGCTGCGCGTGCGCGCCGAACTC
Organism: Gemmatimonadota bacterium; assembly: GCA_016182795.1. Lineage (GTDB taxonomy): Bacteria > Gemmatimonadota > Gemmatimonadetes > Gemmatimonadales > Gemmatimonadaceae > PNKL01. Next base: position 63,352 of record JACPFW010000044.1, on the reverse strand, counting down.
GCGTGCGTGGGCGACGTGGCGAGCTGGGCTGCCTCGCGCAGCGAGCGCAGCGCGCCCCAGCCGTTGTGGCGCCACACACCGTTCGTGGAGCAGTGGCGAGCGGGCGGCCTGCCGCGCACCGTGCGCGACGAAGGGATCTCGCCCGACGGTCTCTTCTACGCCGCGGTGCATCGCGCCATCGACGTTGGGTATCAGGGCGCATCCGCCGCGTTCGCGATGAAGGTGCGCGCCGACGACCCGGCGTTGCCCGTGAGCGCGCCGGCGCGCAGCGCGCGCCCGTCGCACGGCACCATCGCCGGCGCGAGCCGCCGACGGTGGCACGCCTGGTTTGAGCGCGTGCCGCAGCTGCGCTGCTCCGACCCGTATATCGAGACCTACTATTGGTATCGCTGGTACGGGTTGCACCTGAACGCCACCGACGGCGGGCACGGTCATCACCGATGGCCGTCGATGTGCGAGGGGATCGGCTTCTTCCACCAGCCGATCTCGTACTCGGCGCAGTGCCACGCGCGCGAACTGCGCTGGCTCGACACGCCCGATCACGCCCGCGGCGTGCTCCGCACCTTTTTCGGCCACCAGAAAGATGACGGGTCGCTCCACGGCCGCCTCTACGCCAATCACCTGACCGGCACCGATTACTACCACGCCGACTGGGGCGGCGCGCTGATGGCGCTCGATGCGGCGTGGCCCGACGACGCCTTTCTCGCCGAGCTGTATCCGGCGATGGCGCGGTTCGCCGAGTGGCTCGTGCGCACGCGCGACGCCACTGGCAGCGGGATGTTCGACGTCGTCGATCAGTACGAGACGGGGCAGGAGTACATGAGCCGCTATCAGGCGGTCGATCCTGAAGCCGACCGATACGGCTGGGAGAATCGCCTGCGGCTCAAGGGCATTGACGTCACCGTGTACGCGTACGTGCTGTTCCGCACGCTCGAGAAGTACGCGGCGCGCGGCGGCGGTGACGCGGCCCGCTGGAAGTCGCTGGCGACGCGGACCCGCGACGCCGTGCGCGACGAGATGTGGGATCCGGCGCGCGAGATGTTCTCCGACGTGAACCCCGCCACCGGCCAGCGCACCGGGGTGAAGGCGGCGGTCTGCTTCTACCCGTACTTCACGGACATCGTCGACGAATCGCACGTGCGCGGCCTGCGGCAGACGCTGCTCGACGCGCAGCAGTTCTGGACGCCGTTTCCGGTGCCGTCGTCGGCGCTCGACGACCCGCTGTTCAGCGCCGAAGCCGAGTGGAAGGGGAAACGCCACGTCTGCCCGTGGAACGGACGCACCTGGCCGATGACCAACAGCCATCTGGTGGAGGCGTTGGCCGCCGCCTCGCGGCTCGGCGCCCACAGCCTGCGCGAGCAGGCTGGCGAGCTGATCAAACGCTTTGTGCGAATGATGTTCCACGACGGCGACCTGCGGCGTCCAAACTGCTTTGAGCACTACAACCCGTTTACCGGGCACGCGTCGGTCTACCGCGGCATCGACGACTACCAGCATTCGTGGGTCGCCGACCTCATTCTGCAGTACGCCGCCGGCGTTCGGCCGCATGATCACGGGGTCACGATCGATCCGTTTCCGCTGGGGCTCGAGCAGCTCACGCTGACGGGGGTGCGCGTGCGCGGCCGCACGCTCGAGGTGCGCATTGTGGGCGACAAGTTTACCGTGATCTCGGGCGGCGACCGGTGGGAGTCGGCGCTCGGCGAGGCGGTGGAGCTGTCGGACTAACCGTGGCCGCGCTCGAACTGCGGCACCTCATCAAGCGCTTCGCCGGCGGCGTGGTCGGCGTCGATGACGTCACGCTGACGGTCGGGGACGGGGCGTTCACCGCGCTCGTCGGACCGTCGGGGTGCGGCAAGACGACGATCCTGCGGATGGTGGCGGGGCTCGAAGAGCCCACGAGCGGCGCGGTGGTGATTGGCGGGCGCGAGGTCACGCACCTGCCGCCCGCCGCCCGCGACGTGGCGATGGTCTTTCAGAACTACGCGCTCTATCCGCACCTGACGGTGCGCGAGAACATTGGCTTTCCGTTGAAGGTGCGGAAGACGCAGGGCGCCGAGGTCGCGCGGCGCGTGGCGCACGCGGCGGAACTGCTTGAGATTGGCGCGCTGCTTGACCGCAAGCCCGCCCAACTCTCGGGCGGCCAGCGGCAGCGGGTCGCGCTGGCGCGCGCGATCGTGCGCGAGCCGGCGCTCTTCCTGTTTGACGAACCGCTCTCCAATCTCGATGCTCAGGTGCGCGCGCAGACGCGCGCCGAACTCGTGGCCCTCCACCGGCGGCTGGGGGCGACGATGTTGTTTGTGACGCACGATCAGGTGGAGGCGATGACCATGGCGCAGTCGGTCGCGGTGATGGCGCAGGGTCGCGTGCTGCAGGAGGCGCCGCCGATGGCGTTGTATCGCGAGCCCCAGACGCTGGCGGTCGCCCGGCTCATCGGGTCGCCCTCGATCAACACGCTCGTCGGGCGAACAACCGGTGAGCGCTTCGAGGGAGCCCTTACGTGCACAACGACGGCCGCGCCGCACGGAGATGTCGTGCTCGCGGTGCGCCCGGAGCACCTGGTGCTGGGGACCGCCATCGACGCCGCGCCGGCGACGGTGCTGCTGGTCGAACCGCTGGGCCCCGAGTCGCTCGTGCGACTGCGGCTGCGCAGCGGCGACGTGGTGGTGGCGCGGGTGGCGGGCGAGGCGACGTGCCGCATGGGAGATGACGTCGGCGTGCGCGTGGCCGCTGGGGAGGGGCACTGCTTCCGCGCCGGTGACGGCACGAGGCTCACATGACGCCCCGTGGCGTGGTGACTCTCGCGGCGGCGCTGGCAATTGGCCTGTCGGCCTGCCGCCGCGACGAGGGCGTGACGCTGCGCATCACCTCGTGGCAGAGTCCCGAGGAAAACGCCATCGACGCCGTGGAGTATCGCGCGTTCGAGGCCGAGCATCCCGGGGTGCGCATCGTCAATGACCCGGTCTCCAACAGCAGCGAGTACCGCGAAATCGTGCTCACGTCCATCGGCGCCGGGTCGCCGCCCGACGTGTTCCTGTTGGACGGCATCGACGTGGCCGCCTTCGCGCAGCGCAACGTCGTGCTCGACCTGCAGCCCTTCGCCGAGCGCGTTGGCGTGCAGGTGGGGCTGTTCTTCCCGCAGGTACTCGAGCCGTTCCGGGCGGGCGACAAGCTGGTGGCGTTTCCCAAGGGATTCACGCCGATGGTCTACTACTACAATCGCGCGCTGTTCGCGAAGGCCGGCGTGGCGCCGCCCAAGCAGGGCTGGACGCAGGAGGAGTTTCTCGCGACGGTGCGCGCGCTGACGCGCGACAGCAATGGCGACGGCGTGGTGGACCAGTGGGGGACGGTGCTCGATCGGCGGCTCTATGCCTGGCAGGCGTGGATCTGGGGCGCGGGGGCGGACATCCTCACGCCGGACGGCCGACGCGCTTCCGGCGCGCTCGACCAGCCGGAGGTCGAGCGCACCCTGACCCTGCTCACCGATCTCCCTCGGCTCGGCTATGCGCCGCCGCCGAGCACCACCGGCGGGGCGCTCGGCTTCGAGCAGCGGCTCTTCTACAGCGGAAAGCTGGCGCTGCTGACGAGCGGCCACTGGATGATCCCGCGGATCCGGCGCTATCTCGAGGAAGGGCGCGTGCAGTTGGGCGTGGTGTCGGTGCCGCGCACCGAGGGGCACCAGGTGAGGACGCCGCTGTTCGCGAGTGGCTGGGCCGTGCCGTACAACACGCCGCACCGCAAGCTTGCCGTGGAACTCGCGGCGTGGATGGTGCGCGCCGATGCCCAGCGTCGGCGCGCCGCCTCCGGGCTGGAAATTCCGACGCTGATGACGGTGGCGTACGAATCGGCCAGCAAGGATACGACCGGGATGGAGATGGATTTCCTGTGGCAGGTGCCGTACGGCGGCGTGCCGTGGGGGGCGCGGGTGGCGCCGTATCGCGAAATCGAAGCGGCCATGCTGGATCTGATTGATCGCATCGTCGTTGATCGCGTGCCTGTGCAACGGGCCGTGCGCGACGCGTCAGTCGTCGTGGATCGCGCCCTCGCCCGATGACGCGCGCAGAAACTCGCGTGGTGATGCTCGCGATCATCGTGTGGACGGTGGCGAGCATCGGCGTCGCGTGGCACACGCTGCGGGGGATCGACTACGGCGCGCGGAGCCGCGACGCGCTGGCGCGCGCCCACGCCTTGCGGGGGCGCGTACCGACGCCGGCGTTCCCGCGCGATCTCGACGTCAGCGAGCTGGCCGCGTTGCATAAGGAGGAACGGCCGCTGGTCGTCGATGACCCCGATGGCTCCGAGATCGTGACCGCCGCGGTGAAGGACGCGGACGACTGGGACATCATCGGCGCGGTCGGGCTGTACGGCCGGTGGCGCGAGCGCGCGTTTGCCACGGCGTGGCCGGCGGTGGCGGCTCTCCTCCTTGGCGTGGGAATGTTCGCCGGCGTCCGCCCGGTGCGCGACGCGAGCCCTCGAGCGGCGGCGGTTGGCGGCCTGGCGCTCTTCGGCGCGGCGGCGGCCGCGACGGCCGTTCAGTTGCGGGCGTCGGTGCCGGCGCTCGCGTCGCACGCCGAACTACCCGCGTCGCTCTCACGGCTGGCCCTGCCGCCGCCCTCGCTGGCGTTCGCGACCCTGCTGCTCGTTTGCCTCGCCGTCGGCGGGGCGCTCGCGCTGTCGGCGGTGCACTGGCACGCCGCGGCCGCCGGTCGTCCGGCGCGCGTGCAGGAGACGTTGGGCGCGTGGGCGTTCATCGCGCCCAGCCTGCTGCATCTCGTGGTCTTCACCATCGCGCCGGTCGGGTTCCTCTTCTGGATCTCCGTGCACGACTGGGATCTGCTCGCCACCGACCGCCCCTTCGTCGGCCTCGCGCACTTCCGCGAGATCGGCGCCGACCCGCTGTTCTGGCGGGCGCTGCGCAATGGCCTCGTGTACGCGCTCTACGTGCCGGCGACGATGATCGCGGCGCTCGCTGCCGCCGTCGTGCTCGATCAGCCGCTGCGGGGCATCAAGCTGCTCCGCGTCGTCGTCTTCCTGCCGTTCGTGGCGTCCACGGTGGCCATCGCGCTCGTCTGGCAGTGGTTGCTCCACCGCGATTTCGGCCTGCTCAATGTGGCGTTGGCCGCCATGCATCTGCCGCGCGTGGACTGGCTGGGCAGTCCGGCGACCGCGCTCCCCGCGCTCATGCTCGTGAGCGCGTGGAGTCAGCTCGGTTACATGATGGTGATCTATCTCGCGGGACTGCAGGCCATTCCCACGTCGCTGCTCGAGGCGGCGCGGCTCGACGGCGCCAGCGCATGGCAGCGGTTTCGACTTATTCGGTGGCCGCTGCTGCGCCCGGTGTCCACGTATCTCCTGCTCACGGGGATCATCTGGTCGTTTCACGGCTTCACGCTCGTGTACGTGATGACCGAGGGCGGCCCGGCGCACGCCACCGACGTGCTCGTCTACCGGATCTTCCAGACGGCGTGGGAGTTCCGCCGCTTCGACGTGGCCGCGGCCATGAGCGTCGTGCTCTGCGCGGTGCTGCTCGCGTTGACGGCGCTGCAGTGGCGCACCGTCAAGGGGGAGGCCGCCGATGTCTGACCGGCTCCTGCGGCGCGCCCTCGGCTACGGCGCCGCGCTCACCCTCGCGCTCGTCATGGTGGCGCCGTTCCTGTGGATGCTCTCGACGGCGTTGATGGATGAGTTCGAGGTGTATCAGGCGCCGCCGCCGTTGCTCCCCACCGTGCCGCGGTTCGCGAACTTCACGGAGGCGCTCACTGCGCTGCCGTTCGCCCTGTACTTCCGGAACTCGCTCATTCTTGCCGCCGCGACCGTCACCGGGCAGGTGGTGACGGCGGCGATGGCGGGCTACGCCTTCGCGCGCCATCGGTTCGCCGGACGCACGCCGCTGTTCGCCGTCTATCTCGGCACGCTGATGATTCCCGGCATTGCGCTGCTCGTGCCGCGCTTCCTGCTGGTCGACGCCATGGGCCTCGTCGACACCGTCGCCGGCCTCGTGAGCGTGGAACTGGTGGCGGCCTGGGGCATCTTCCTCATGCGACAGTACTTCCTGTCGCTGCCGCGCGACATGGAAGACGCCGCGCGGCTCGACGGCGCCGGCGAGTGGCAGGTCTTCTGGCACGTCGCTGTTCCGCTGGCGCGGCCAGCGCTCGCCACCGTGGCGCTCTTCGCGTTCATCGACGCGTGGAAGGCGCTGCTCTGGCCGCTGGTGATCGCGCGCTCCCCCGACCTTCGCGTGGTCGAAGCCGGGGTCGCGTCATTCCACGGGATGTACTTCGCCAACTGGCCGTGGCAGATGGCCGCCGCTGTTGCCGCGCTTGTGCCGGTGCTCGTCGTCTTCCTCGTCGCCCAGAAAGCGTTCCTGCGCGGACTCGCGTTCGGCGGAATCAAGTAAAGACGGATGTGAGACGTGGGATGTGGGATGTGGGATCGGCCCACCTCCCGCATCCCACATCTTACGTCTCGCAACCGTCGTTACTTCGCCGCTCTGATCTCGATCCGCGTCGGCTTGGGCTGCTCCATCTTGGGCACGCGGAGCCGCAGGACGCCGTTCGTGAGCGTGGCTTCGATCTTGTCGTCCTGCACGTTGGCGGGGAGCTGGAACGACCGACGGAACGAGCCGAAGCTGCGCTCCACGATGTGCCACTTGCCGTCCTCGCCTTCCTTGCGGGCGCTCGACTTCTCGCCGGCGACCATCAGCACGCCGCTCTGGCAGGTGATCTCGAGCTTGTCTTCATCGACGCCGGGCATCTCGAGGTCGAACAGCAGCGCGTCGTTCGTCTCCTTGACGTCAACCGCGGGGAGCCAGGCGCTGGTGCCGAGCGCCGGTGTGCCCATGTTGCCGAAGGTGTCTTCGAACAGCTTGTCGATCTCGTGGCGCAGGCCAAAGATGGGAGCGGTGAACCGGGTCGTGCGGACCATAGGGCCTCCGATGAGCAAACGCATTAGTGATGGGTTGAAGGGTCAATGGGCGGCGCATGGGGCGCCGCGTCTGTCCCCATATTCGAGCAACGAGCGTGCCAAGCCGGATTTGCCACCTCGGCACGCGTGTCTGTCAGCTTGAGCGGCCAGCCTGCCAGCGGGGCACGCGGCGCGGCGGATGGGCGGATCGGTCATCTTGTCTGCTTCGGCGCCGAGGCGTAGCTTCGCGATCCGGACTATGGATCCCATTGTGACTGACCAGCCTTCGCCCACGTCCTCGGCCCCGCGCGCCCTGGACGCCCTGGCGGCCGTGATCGCCGAGTTCAACGCCGATCGGCCGTTGGAAACGAGCATCGCGCTGGCGCTGGAGGCCGTGCGGCGGTCGCTGGATGCCCACGAGTGCTCCCTGTGGCTGCACGCCGCCGACGGACTGGTGCGCACGTGGGCCGCGGGCGAGGCGCTCGCCTCGGAGAGCGCGGTGCAGGCCGCGCTCGCCGCCGATGGCGCGGCCAGCGACCTGTGCACGGTGCGCGTGCTCGGCGCCAATCGCCACGTGGGCGCGCTCGTGGTCCGCGTTGACCGGCCCCTGCTGGCCGAGGATACGACGCTCCTGCATGCCGTCGCCAACCTGCTGGCCCCGGAGCTCGCGCACGCCGAACGCTCGCGTCAGCTCGAGGTGGAGGTGGCGGCGCGCACCGCGGAGATCGATCGCGAGCGGCGGTTCACCGAGAAGATCATCGACTCGATGCCCGTCGGGCTGTACGTCATCGACAGGCAGTATCGCATTCAGGCGTGGAATCGCAAGCGCGAGACCGGCATGCAGGGCATCGCGCGCGATGAGGCGCTGGGGCGCACCATCTTCGACGTGTTGCATCGCCAGCCGTTTGAGATGCTGCGCCGCGAGTTCGACGAGGTCTTCGCCACTGGCCGCATCCAGGAATACCAGATGGAGTCGACGGCGAGCGGCGATCAGCGCACCTACCGCATCACCAAGGTGCCGATGCGACTTGGCGACTCGGCGGTGACGCACGTCATCACCATCGGCGAAGACGTGACCGACTGGCGCGAGGGACAGCAGCGCTACGCGCAGGCCGAGAAGCTGGCGGCCATCGGGACGCTGGCCGCCGGCGTGATGCACGAGATCAACAACCCGCTGGCCACCATCGCCGCCTGCGGCGACGGCCTCGGCTACCGGCTGGAGGATCTCCAGCGCAAGGGCGTGGAAATCGGCAAGGATCTGTTCGACTATATCGAGATCGTCGAGAACGAGGTCCTGCGCTGCAAGCAGATTGTCGACCAGCTGCTCGACTTCAGCCGGCCTAAGCAGCTCGCCAAGTCGCCGGTCGACCTCAACGAAGTCGTCGAGAAGATGCTCTTCCTGATGAAGCATCACGGCGGCTTCAAGAAGATGAACCTCGTCAAGGAACTCGAGCCCAACCTGCCGGTCGTGCCCCGCGGCAATGCCGAGCAGCTGGTGCAGGTGCTGATGGCGCTGATCATCAACGCCACCGATGCAACCGGCGGCCACGGCACCATCACGCTGCGCACGCGCACCGGTCCGACGCCGACCGATGGCGCGATCGTTGAGGTCACCGACACCGGACACGGCATCGCGCGCGCCGAGCTGTCGAAGATCTTCGAGCCGTTCTATACCACGAAGGCGCCGGGGACGGGGACTGGTCTCGGGCTCGCCATCTGCTACGGCATCGTGCAGGACCACCGCGGCCGCATCGAGGTGGACAGCGTGGTGGGCAAGGGGAGCACCTTCCGCGTGCTGCTGCCGACGGTCGAATGGTAGCTGCCGCATCGCACACCCCGACCGGCGTGGCCGCCGCTCCCGGCGCGCCGCTGACGCTCGCCGAACTCGAACGGCGGCACATCGCGGCTGTGCTCGAACGCTCCGGCTGGCATCAGGGGCGCGCCGCCGGCGCGCTCGGCATTTCCGTCAAGACGCTGTACCGCAAGATTCGATCGTACGGTCTGCAGCGCCCCGGCGGGCGTGCCGGGGGCCCGGCCGCACGCGGCGCCGGGGAGCAGACGCCATGAAAGTCCTGGTCATCGAGGACGACAAGACGGTCGGGCAGTTCGTCAAGCGAGGGCTCGAGCAGCAGCGCTGGAGCGTGGACCTCGTCGCCGACGGCATCGAGGGCGAGCGGCTGGCGCGCTCGCAGCCGTACGATGTGGTGGTGCTCGACATGCGACTGCCCGGCAAGCAGGGGCTCGACGTGCTGCGCGACCTGCGGGCGTGGGGATTTGAGCGTCCGGTGCTCGTGCTGACGGCGCAGGACGCGGTGGACGCCAAGGTGACGACGCTCCGTGCCGGCGCCGACGACTACGTCACCAAGCCGTTCGCGTTCGAGGAGCTGTTGGCGCGGGTCGAGGCGCTGGCGCGCCGGCCGCGCGCGATCGCGACGCCGGTCCTCACCGTGGGCGACTTGAGCCTCGATCTCGACACCCGTGAGGTGCGCCGCGGCGGCCGGCTCGTGGAGCTTACGCCCAAGGAGTTTCTCGTGCTCGAGTACCTCATGCGCCACGCCGGGCGGGTGATGAGCCGCACGCTCATCACCGAGTACGCGTGGGGGTACCATTTCGATCCCGGGACCAACATCGTCGATGTGGTGATCAACCACCTGCGCAAGAAGGTGGACGCTCCCGAGGAGAAGAAGCTCATCACCACCGTACGCGGCGTCGGGTACGTGGTGAAGGGATAGCGACCCGTGGCGTCGATCCGCTCCCGAGTCACCACGGCGTACGCGCTGGCGCTGGGCGGGACGATGCTCGTCTTCTCGGTCGCGCTGTGGACCGCGCGCCGCGCCTCGGTGCTGCGCGACCTGCAGGTGCGGGTCTCGACGCTCGCCGACATCGGCCACCTCGTGCTCACGCAGGCGGGCATGCAGAACACGCCGGTGGTGGTGACCAACGACTCCCTGCGCGGCCCCGAGTTGCAGCGCGGACTGCGCGCCCGGCTCGACGCCGTCCCCGAGTACCTCGTCGTCACCGACTCCCTGCGGGCGCTCTACCTGTCGGCGGCGGTGCGCGCGCTCAACCCCGACGACATCGCGGCGCTCATGAGCGCCGCGATGCTGCTCACGCCAGACACCTCCGCGGCGACGGTGACGTTGTCGAGCGATAAGCTGCTGATGGTCGCGCGCTTCGAGACCGGCGAGGCCGGACCGGTGCGGCGGGTAGTGGCCGCCAGCTCGGTGGCGTCGGCCGAGTTCTTTGGCAGTGAGCAGTTTGGCGTGTTCGTGCTGATCGCGCCGCTCATCGTGCTCGTGTCGGTGATCCTCGCGTACACGATCGCGGGGCGCGCCCTGCGGCCGGTGGACGAGATCATCGGCGACGTGTCGGCCATCACCGACGGCCGGTCGCTGCACCGGCGCCTGCCGCAGGCCGCCGGCGACGACGAGCTCGCGCGCCTGTCGGCGACGCTCAATGCGATGATCGCGCGGCTCGAGCAGTCGTTCTCCGGACTGCGCCGCTTCACCGCCGACGCGAGCCACGAGCTCAAGACGCCGCTGACGGTGCTGCGTGCCGACATCGAACGCGCGATGTCGGCCGGGCCGCGCTCGACGGAAGGGTTGGTGGCGCTCGAGGAGGCGCTGCAGGAAACGACGCGGATGGCCGATCTCGTGGAATCGCTGCTGACGCTGGCGCGCGCCGACGAGGGACGGTTTGACCTGCACCGCGAGCCGGTGGAGATGGCGCCGCTGGTGCTGGATGTCGCCGAGACCGCTCAGATCCTCGGCGAGGAAGCGGGGCAGAAAGTGACCGTCGGTCCGCTGACGGCCGCGACGGTGATGGGCGATGCGCGCAGCCTGCGCCAACTCTTCCTGAACCTCGTGACGAACGCCGTGAAGTACACGTCGCGCGGGGGGCGCGTGGATCTGTCACTCGAGCGACGCGGCGAGATGGTCGAGTTCGCGGTGCGCGACACCGGCGTCGGCATTGCGGGGGCCGACCTGCCGTATGTGTTCGACCGCTTCTGGCGCGCCGACCGCGCGCGCTCGCGCTCGTCGGACCGCGCGGGCGTGGGGCTCGGGCTCGCGATCAGCCAGTACATCGCGCATGCGCATGGCGGATCGATCACCGTGGCGTCGCGGCTGGGGCGCGGCTCGACCTTCACGGTGTCGCTGCCGGTGCGCGGCGACGAGTCGGCGGCCGCGGCGCGGCCCGAGAGCGTGCCCGCGCCGGAGAGCAAAGCCTAACTTCGCGTTAAGCGAATCTTAATGTTCCCGCAGTTACTGCCTTCATCGACGGCGTCTAGAATCTTGTACACGAACCGCCGTACCAGATTCACCGCAGCCACACACGGGGTGCGTAGTGTTCAACAACCTGCTTGAGTCACAAGCGCAGAAACAGCCGTTCTTCGGCGGAGGATTCTTCTCCGGCGTCGCTCACGTCTTGTTGGTTTGGGGCGCGGTCGTCGCCACCGCCAATGCCGGCGAAAAGCTGCGCGAGGCGAAGGAGCAGAAGGTCGACTTCGTCGAAGTAAAGAAGGAGAAGCCGAAGGAAGCGCCCAAGGAGCAGCCCAAGGACGTGCAGGTCGCGCCCGTGGTCAAAGGCTTCCAAGTGCTGACGGCGCCCATCAACATCCCGGATGTCATTCCTGAGATCGACCTGTCGCGTTCGGTGACGAACGAGGCGGACTTCTCGGGCAAGGGCGTCCAGGGCGGTATCGCCAACGGCAAGGTTGGCGGCATCGTCCCGACCGACCAGACACAGACGTACTTTGAGTTTCAGGTGGAGAAGCCGGTGGTACAGGCGCCCGGGTCGGCGGCGCCCCGCTATCCGGAAATTCTCAAGTCGGCCGGCGTGGAAGGCGAGGTGCTCGCCCAGTTCACGGTCGACACGACGGGCCGCGCGGAGCTCGGGTCGTTCAAGGTCCTCAAGACCTCGCACGAACTCTTCGCCCTCGCCGTGAAGAACGCCCTGCCGGGCATGCGATTCCTTCCGGCAGAAGTCGGCGGCAAGAAGGTCAAGCAGCTCGTCCAGCAGCCATTCGTCTTCGCCATCCAGAAGTAGCGTCTCCACCACAGAACCACCGAACCGCGGGAGCCTTTTTCTATGTCATTGATCGAACTCTGGCAGTCCATGGGTCCTTTCGCCAAGGGCATCGTCTACACCCTGCTCATCATGTCGGTGTGGTCGCTGTCCATCATGGTGCAGAAGTGGTGGTACCTGCGCAGCGCGCAGTCGCAGACGCGCAAGTTCGCCCCTGAGTTCTCGCAGTTCCTCGAAGAGGACAACCTGACCGAGGCGATCAACCTCGCCGAGAACTACAAGAAGTCGCACGTCGCCAAGGTGCTCGGCGGCGCGCTCGCCGAGATCAAGCCGCTGATCCAGGACGGCTCGGTGACGGTGTCGGACATCAACTCGGCCGAACGCGCGGTCGAGCGTGAAATGCTGATGCAGATCGTGCTCATGAAGCGCTCGCTGGCCATGCTGGCGACGACGGGCGCCACGGCGCCGTTCGTCGGCCTGCTCGGCACGACGATGGGCGTGGTGAACGCGTTCCAGGGCATGGCCGCCGGCGGCGGCGGTGGCATCAGCTCGATCGCGGCTGGTATCTCGGAAGCCCTTATCACGACGGCGTTCGGCCTGCTCGTGGCCATCCCGGCGGTGTGGGCGTTCAACTACTTCCAGACCAAGATCGACAACATCACGGCCGAGATGACGTACTCGTCGAAGGAAATGATCGACTACCTCATCAAGGGCGTCTCGGGCGAGTTTGGCCGTTCGCGCTTCACCCGTGAGTTCAACACGGCCGCGCAGAACGCCGGCAAGTCGCCGGTCTGACCTGACCTCCCATCCTTTATAGGAGGACGGCCATGTCAATGGCAGTCAGCGGGAAAAGTGATGTCAAGGCGGAACCGAATGTCACGCCGATGATTGACGTGATGCTCGTTCTCCTGATCATCTTCATGCTCGTCATCCCGGCCATCAACGCGGGCTTCAACGCGGTGCCGCCGCAGGGCCAGAACCTGAAGCCGCATCCTGAAGAGGATGCGGACCAGGTCCTCGGCATCGACGCGTCGGGACAGTACTATCTGAACAAGAAGCAGATCAAGAACGAGGACCTCGGAGCGCTGCTCAAGGCGATCTACGAGGCGCGCACGGAGGACAAGATCATGTTCCTCAAGGCGCACAACCAGCTGAAGTATGAGAAGGTGATCGACGCCATCGACATCGCCGCCAAGAACGGCGTGCGCGTGACGGGCATGATCACCGATCAGATTCCTGGTTCGCGTTCTCTGGTCGAGTCGGACAATCTGTCGGCGATGAAGACCCCGGGAGGCACGCCATGAGTATGTCCGTGGGTGGCGGTGGCGGTGGGCTGAATTCGGAGCCCAACCTGACCCCGATGATCGACGTGCTGCTCGTGCTCCTCGTGATCTTCATGATGATCATCCCGATGAGCCGGAAGGCATTGGACGTGCAGCTTCCGGATCCGACGCCGTCGGACAAGGACGTGAAGCCCAATCCGGACCAGATCGTGCTGGAAGTGCTGCCGGGTGGGACGTATGCCATCAACAAGGGACCCGTTGCGAAGGCCGAGTTGTTCAAGCGGCTGAAGGAGATCTACGATCCGCGTCCGGATAAGATCATCTTCGTGAAGGGCGATCCCAACGTGCTGTATCAGGATGTCATTTTCGGGATGGACCAGGCGCGCGGCGCTGGCGTCAAGGTCATCGGTGTGCCGCCCAAGGCGGCGCCCGAAGAGCCGGCGAAGTAAGGCTCGAACATCTCGAAGGCGGGTATTAGGCGGCGGGTGGTCCCTTTGGGGCCCCCGCCGCGCTGTCTTGTCCCCGGCGGTGTGCGGGCGAAACCCGCTCGCGGGTATTTTTCGTTATAGGTTGTAGAGTGGGTGCCGCGGCACCCACGCGTAGGTAAACCTCAGCCCACAGATGCCTGACGTGACTGCCCCTCGCGTTCGACCGCCGCTGCGCCCGCCTGTTGGCCTGCCTATCCGTGAGGAAGGGAAGGCGCGCGGCCTGGCGGCGTCGATCCTCTTCCACGCGCTCATTCTGTTCCTGGTCGCGGGGCCGATCTTCGTGCGGACGGTCACCCTGCCGATGCGCGAGGGGGCGGGCGGGCCGGGACCGGCCGGTGGCGGTGGGGGTGGAACGCGCGGGACGGGCGGAGTGGTGCAGGAGCGGGTGCGCTTCATCCGCGTGGCGCCGGCCCCCGCGGCGGCCGTGGTGCCGGTCCCCAAGCCGGTCGAGCCGGTGGTGAAGCCGCTGGTGCCCCCTCCGCCGCAACCTAAGCCAGAGCCGACGCCCACGCCCGCGGCGCCGGTGCACCCCGACGCGAAGGACGCGAGCCAGGTGTCGGGGGTGGGCGGCGGCACAGGGAGCGACGGCACCGCCGGTTCGGGCCCCGGTACTGGCGGCGGCGTGGGCTCGGGCATCGGCACCGGGCGCGGCAGTGGAATCGGCCCCGGCACCGGCGGCGGCACGGGCAAGGTGTATCCTCCGACGCCGACGAATCTGGTGATCCTGCCGATTCCCGTCCCCGCCAAGGTCCGTCCGTACAAACTGGTGGCCTACTTCGACGTCGATGAACGCGGCAACACGACGCTGATCTCGTTCAACCCGTCCAAGGATTCCGGTTACAACCGGAAGATTCGCGACATGCTGCTCGAGTTCCGCTTCCGGCCGGCGGTGCGCGCCGACGGAACACCGGTGCGCGACACGACGTGGATATCGGCGGAGGCACCCTAGCGGGGTGCAGGGTGCAGAGGCAGGGTGTGGTGCAGGGGAGGGGGCGCGATGGCGCCGCCTCCCCTTCGTCGTTCCACGTACCCATCACTTCCCCCGCACCACACTCTGCCCCTGCACCCTGCCCCACACTCTGCTTCTTCCCCTTTCCCAGCACCCTTTGGACAAACATTAGAGCCCGACCAAAAACCTCTGGCCCAACTCCAGTCCCGCGCCTAAGTTACGCGGGTTCTAACCGTCCCCTGTGGCATCGCTTGCTCCTCGTCGGCGAGGCATTGCATGAGCGACCAGTCCGCCCCCCACGGATCGCAGCACCATTCGGAGTTCGTGAAGGCCCTGACGCTCACCGATGCCACGATGCTCGTGGCGGGGTCGATGATCGGCTCAGGCATCTTCATCGTCTCCGCCGACATCGGTCGCACGCTCGGCTCGCCAGGCTGGCTGCTGCTTGCCTGGATCGTCACCGGCATCATTACCGTCTGCGGCGCGCTTGCGTTCGGCGAACTGGCGGCGATGTATCCGCGCGCCGGCGGCATGTACACGTTCCTCCGCGAGTCGATGGGACCCTTGATGGGGTTCCTGTATGGATGGACGCTGTTCATCGTCATCCAGACCGGCACGATCGCCGCGGTGGCGGTGGCATTTGGAAAATTCCTCGGCGTGCTGTTCCCCGGGGTGAGCGCTGATCGCTGGTTGATGGCGATCGACATCAACCTCGGCCGGACCACCCTAGAGTTCGGCCTCTCGTGGCAGCGCGTCGCGGCACTGATCTCCATCTGGGTGCTGACCTGGGTGAACCTGCGCGGCGTCAAGGAAGGCAAGTGGGTGCAAACCGTGCTCACGTTCCTCAAGACCGCGCTGCTGGTTGTGCTCATCGTACTCGGCCTCACGATCGGTCGAAACGCCGAGGCGATCGCCGCCAACTTCACCGGCGGCAACTTCTTTGCCGGCACGCCGGACGTTGGCATGCTGTTTGTCGTGACGTTCGGCTCGGCGCTCGTCGGCTCGCTCTTCTCGTCCGACTCGTGGCATGCGCCGACGTTTGCGGCGGCCGAGGTGCAGGACCCGGCCAAGAACCTGCCGCGCGCGCTGGTAATCGGCACCGTCATGGTGACGGTGCTCTACGTGCTCGCCAACGTGTCGTACCTGGCGGCGCTCCCGCTCCACGGGTCGGCGGACGGCGCGACCATTCTGGCGCGCGGTATCGACTATGCGACGCAGGACCGCGTGGCGACGGCGATGATGGAGAGCATCTTCGGCCCCAGCGGCGCGCTGATCATGGCCGGCGCCATCATCATCTCGGTGCTTGGCTGCAACAACGGCCTGATCCTCTCCGGCGCGCGCGTGTACTACGCGATGGCCAAAGATGGCTCGTTCTTTGCGCGCGCCGGCGTGCTGAGCCGCCATGGCGTGCCGTCGTTCGCGCTCGTGGTGCAGTCGGTGTGGACCAGCCTGCTTTGCCTCACCGGCTCGTATAACCAGCTCCTCGACTACGTGATTTTCGCGGCACTCATCTTCTATGCGCTGACGACGGTCGGGCTCTTCCTGCTGCGCCGCCAGCGCCCCGACGAGCCGCGTCCGTACCGCGCGATCGGCTATCCGGTGCTCCCGGCGTTCTATGTGCTCGCCGCGTCCGGCGTGGCGGTCACGCTGCTGGTCGCCGACAAGACGCGCGCGCAGGCGCTGTCGGGGCTGGTGATCGTCCTGTTGGGCATTCCTGTCTACTACTGGTGGCATCGCGGCATGCGAAGCCAGCCGAGGGTTTGAGATGAGTCTGTTCAGACGCAAGCCGATCGTGGCCGCTGAGGCCGAGGTGGAGGGGAGCGAGCCGCACATGCGGCGCGCGCTCGGCACCTCCGACCTGTTGATGCTCTCGATCGGCGCGGTAATCGGTGCCGGCATCTTCTCGTCGCTGGGCACCGCGGCCGCCGGCGAGATTCTCGCCGATGGCACCGTGGTGCGCTACGGCGCGGGGCCGGCGCTGATTGTGTCGTTTGTGCTGCTCGCGGCCGTCTGCGGTCTCGCCGCGCTCTGCTACGCCGAACTGGCGTCGATGATTCCGCAGGCCGGCAGCGCGTACGCCTACTCGTACGCCACGCTGGGCGAGATTGTCGCGTGGATCGTCGGATGGGCGCTCGTGCTCGAGTATGCCATCGGCAACATCGCCGTGGCGATCGCGTGGGGCGGCTACTTCGATTCGCTGATCTCCGGATTCGGCGTCGACCTGCCCGGCTGGATGACGCACGGGTACTGGGTGGTCAAGGCATCCGCCGACCCCAAGGTGCTGGCGCTGATGGACACGGCGCCGCGCCTGTTCGGGATTCCGGTGCTGGTGAACATTCCGGCCTTTGCGATCGTCGCGGCCATCACCTGGCTGCTGATGCTTGGCGTGAAGGAGAGCGCCCGCGCGAACAACATCATGGTCATCGTCAAGCTGGCGGTGCTGACGCTGTTCGTGGTGGTTGGTGCGATGCACATCAATCCCGCCAACTACCATCCGTTTGCGCCCAACGGTTTCCGCGGCATCCATCAGGGCGCGGCCATCGTCTTCTTCGCGTACATCGGATTCGACGCAATATCGACCGCGGCCGAAGAGACCAAGGACCCCCAACGCACGATGCCGCGCGGCATTCTCGGCGGGCTGGCGGTGTGCACGCTGATCTACGTCGTCGTCGGGTTCGTGGCGACCGGCCTCGTGCCGTACGAGCAGCTGCGGGCCAGCGATCCGCTGGCGCGGGCCCTTGAGGTCGCCGGTCTGTCCACCGTGAGCTGGATCGTCTCCGCCGGCGCCGTGGTCTCGATGGCGGCGGTGCTGCTCGTCTTCCAGTACGGCCAGCCGCGCATCTTCTACGCCATGGCGCGCGACGGGCTGCTGCCCCCGTGGGCGGCCAAGATCCATCCCAAGACGCAGGTGCCATGGGTCACGACGCTGATTACCGGCGTGGTTGTCGCGCTCGGTTCGCTGGTGGCGAACGATGCGGCGACCTACGACCTCACGAACATCGGCACGCTGGCGGCGTTCGCCGTCGTCTGCGTCGGCGTGCTCGCGCTGCGCATTCAGGAGCCCAACCGGCCGCGGCCGTTCCGCGTGCCGTTCGTCTGGGCCGTGACGCTGGGCGGGGCGGCGTCGTGCCTGTTCGTGATGAAGGGGCTCCCGATCAGCGCGTGGATCGGGTTCGCCGTATGGATGACGCTGGGGCTCATTCTGTATTTCACGTACGGGGTGCGTCACTCGGTGCTGCGACGCAACGCCGATTCCCGCAACACCCCGTAACACCTACCAGGACCGCGCGGCCGCGGTTGCAGCACATCGTGCGAGATCTACCGCAATGACAGCATCAGCAACCGTTCCGGCGAAGAAGCCGCTGATCGGCCCGACGCAGGCCATTCTTCTGTCGATGGTCATTGGCATCGTGCTCGGTTCCGTTTTCCCGGCGGCCGAGTACCCCGGACTGGCGACGTTCTTCAAGGCGGTTTCATCCGTGTTCCTGCGGATGATCAAGTCGCTGATCGTCCCGCTGATCTTCTCCACGCTGGTCGTGGGCATCGCCGGGCACGGCGACGACATGAAGAAGGTGGGACGCCTGGCCTTCCGTTCCATCGTCTACTTCGAGCTCGTCACGACGATCGCTTTGTTCATCGGACTTGGCGCTGTCAACCTGGTGAAGCCCGGCGCGGGGATTTCACTGGCGGGAGCGTCCACGGAGAAGGCAGCCGAACTCGCGCAGACGAAAGTGACCTTCAGCGGTGTGATCGAGCACATGGTGCCGGCCTCGTTCTTCGAGGCGGCGTCCAAGAACGAGGTGCTGCAGATCGTCTTCTTCGCCATCCTGTTCGCCGTCGGACTGTCGCGCGTGAAGGGCAAGCCGAAGGAGGTGATGCTCAATTTCTGCGAATCGCTCAGCGAGGTAATGTTCAAGTTCACCGCGCTGGTGATGTCCTTCGCGCCGTACGGTATCGGCGCGGCGATCGCGGTCACGGTGGGCACCAGCGGACTCGCGGTGCTCAAGAGCCTCGGCCTGCTCGTTGCGACGCTCTATGGCGCGCTCGCCGTCTTCATTCTCGGTGTCTTGATTCCCATCGCGCTGCTGGCGCGCGTTCCCATCCGCCGGTTCTGGAATCACATCAAGGAACCGTGGCTCATCGCGTTCTCCACGGCGTCCTCCGAGGCCGCCCTGCCGCTCGCCTTTGAGGAGCTGGAGAAGTTTGGACTGCCCAAGCGCATCGTCGCGTTTGTGCTCCCCACCGGCTACTCGTTCAACCTCGACGGCTCGACGCTCTATCTGGCGATGGCGTCGGTGTTCGCGGCGCAGGCGGCTGGCATCGACATGTCGTTCGGACAGCAGCTGCTGATGATGCTGACGCTGATGCTGACCTCCAAGGGAGTCGCCGCGGTGCCGCGAGCGTCGCTGGTGATTCTCTCCGGTGCGCTGACGATGTTCGGGCTCCCGCTCGAGGCGGTGGCCGTCATCCTTGGCGTGGACGCCATCATGGACATGGCGCGCACCTCGATCAATCTCGTGGGCAACTGCCTGGCGACGGCGGTGATGGCGCGTTGGGAGGGTGAGTTCCCCGACGAGCCGCCGGTCGACGCGGCGGCCTGAACAGGCTCGGGCCATTACGCGCGGTGCGGGGCGACTGCCTCGCACCGCGCGATGCCTGACGACCCGCGCGGCCTCCGTTTAGCTTCCGACTCGGTGATGTCCTCCTCTGCCTCCTCCGACGCGTCGCACGACGATCGCTTGCTGGTCGTGATCGGCGTGGTGACCGGTGCGTGCGTGGCGCTCGCGCGGCTGGCGTCGGCGACCGGCGTGGACGGGACCTCCTGGCTGATGGTCCTCCTCGAAGTCACGGTGGCGGCGCAAGGCGGGGCCGCCCTGCTCTGGGTGACGCGGGCCGCGCTGCGCTGGTTGGTGGGGCGAACGACCGGTTCGCATGCCGCGCTCGACGCCTACCGGCGCGACGACACGTCCACCTACGTGGTCTTTCTCCTGAGTCTGGCGACGGCGGTCGGCGTGCAGCTGATCGCGGCGGTGGTCTGGCTGCCGTTCGCCCTGTTCGCCGCGGCGCAGTGGACGGTGGTGCGCCGGGCGTTGCGGGCGCGCGTGCGTCCCGTCTCCGTGCGACCAATCGTGGCCGTGCCGCTGAACGGCGTGCAGGCACACGCCGCTACGATGCGACTTGTGATGACGGCGATGGCGGGCGCCGCGTCGGTGCTCTACGCCGTGAGTTGGCTCCGTCTTATTGAGCAGGAGTTGGGCGCCACGGCGGGAGTGGCGACGCTCGTGATGGCGGCGGTGCTCGGCGGTCTCGCCGTTGGCCTGCTCGGAGGATCGGCGCTTGCCCGCGCGCTCGGTGGCCGCATGCAAGCGGCACCCATCGTGCTGCTGGCCGCGTCTGGGGCGTGGGGTCTCGCCAGCGCCACGCTGGTCCCCGGCTTCGCCGAGTCACTCGTTGGCGCGGCGCCGTGGCTGGCGTCGACCGTGGTCGCGCTGATGACGGCGTTGCCGATGATGGCGATGTCGGCGTCGCTTCCGCTGCACCACGCCGCGGGAATCGCGCCCCGCGAGCGCGCGCGGCGCGATCTCTCGCTGCTCGGCGCGGCCACCTTCGGCGCCGCCGCCGCGGCCTGCCTCGCCGCCGACGTGCTCTTCGCATTCGACGGACTGCGTGTGGCGGTGTGGGCCGGCGCGGCGTGCAATTTGCTGGCGTCCGCCGCGGCGCTCATGCTCACGCTGTGGACTCCCAAGCTGCGGACCACCGCGTGACATCGCGTCCCGTCTTGCCGAAGCGTGCGCTCGACGCGCTGATCGGCGGTGCCGGTATCCTCGCGGGCGCGCAGGCGCTGCTGTGGATGCGCGTGCTCGGAGGCGCCAGCCAGCAGCGTCCCGAGGTCACACTGCATACATGGGCGCTCGTGCTCCTGGCCGCGGCCGCGGGCGCGTGCCTGACCTGGACCACGTGCACGCGCCCCGGACACGGCGCGCTGCGTTCCGCTTCGCTGTACGCGGCGGCGTCGGCGGCCCTCCTATATGCGGGGATGCCAATCGGCGCGGCGGTGATGCGTCATGGCGTCGGCGGCGGTCGCCTGATGCTCTTCGTCGCGGCGGCGCTCTCGGCCGCTGCCCTCGGCGCGTTGTTCACCGCGTTGCTGATAGCGGCTACGACCGGGGCGCAGATGCTGCCGGGCGCGCGCGTGTCCGCCGTGCATCTCCTCGGCGCCGCGGTCGGCGTGCCCGCGCTCGGCTATTGGCTTCTGGACTCGGAGTCGCTCGCCCACGCCATTCTCATCGTGACGCTGGCCGGCCTCGGACTCGCGCAGGCGTTGTGGCTTTCCGCGCCGGACCGCCGACGCCGCACGGGTGTCACGGCGTTCTCACTGGCGGCGCTGTTCGCGCTGGTGGCGCAGGGGCGGTTGTACGATGGCTTTCTGGAGCGCGTGCACTTCGGTCCGCAGGCCAACGAGCGCCGTTACGCGGCACTCGTCGAGCGGCGCGACGGTGCCGTGGGCGTGACGGCCGATGGGGAAGCGTACGCCGACGGACTGTACCTGGGGGCGTACTCGCTCGATGTCCGTCGCAATACCAACCTCATTAGTCGCGCGTATTTCGTGCCGGCGCTGCATCGCTCGCCGCGCCGCGTCCTGCAGTTGGGGCTCGGCACGGGCGCGTGGTCTCGCGTCCTCGCCGATCTGCGCAGTGTCGACTCCCTGACGATCGTCGAACCGAACCCCGCCCTTATCGACGCGCTCTGGCGGTACCCGGCGATTGCCGGCGTGCTGGATGATCCGCGCGTCAAGCTGCACGTCGGCGACCCGCGACTTTGGCTGCGCCGGCACCCCGACGCGCGCTACGACGTCATTGTGTCGAACGGCCCGTGGCATTGGCGCGCCGGAGCCACGCATCAACTGTCGGCCGAGTATCTGCAGCTGCTCAAGGGCCGCCTCGACGCCGGCGGCGTGGTCTACTTCAATGCGAGCGGTTCGCTTGACGCGCTATACACCGCGGCCGGGGTATGGCGCCACGTGATGCGCGTGGCGACCAGCGTGGCGGCGAGCGATGCGCCGTTCGACCAGTCGCGAGAGGAGCGCCGCGCGGCACTGCTGTCCGTTGTCGACAGCAGCGGTGGGCCGCGCATCGCCGGTCCGCAGGCCGCGCAGACGCTCGAGGCGATGCTCGATCAGGCGAGCGGCGACCTGGCGCCCGCCCTGCGGCGCGCCAACGACCTGTGGAACATCACCGACGACAACCTGGCGCCGGAGTTCAAGGCCGCCGGGGCCGGCGCGTGGTGGCGCACGCTGCCCGCCCGTGTCTGGCGCCCCGACCGCGCGTGGCCGACGGTGCTGTTCTGACCGTGACGCCGCCGCCCGATCATCGCACGCGCGTGACGCGCCTGCACCTGGCGGTGCAGGTCGTGGTGCTCATCTTCGGCTTCACCACGATGGTGCAAGCGCAGCTCTACGTGCGCTACGTCGCGCCGATGGGCAACATGGAGCGCCCGCTGGCCGCGTTCCTGTTGGCCCTCCCATTTCTGCAGTGGCAGACGCTCTTCGCCGCGCTGGCGGTCGGGGCCGCGGTTTTCTTCGGCGCGCGACGCCGAGCCGGGGCGGCGGTCGCCTGGTTTTTCGTCACGCTGGTGCTCGTGCTCGTCGCGTTCGATCAGCTGACGTTCAAGCGGTTCCATGACCACATGGCCATCGCCCAGACGGATGGCGGCATGATGGACCTTGGCGTCGCCATTCCGCGCCTGCTTGGCTCCGCGGCCAGCGACGCCGACTGGATGACGTACGTCAACTTCGCGATGCTAGCGGTTCTGCTGACCGTGCTGTACCGCCGGCTTGTGTTGCGCGCGTACTCGCCGGCGGCTGTGCCGCCGCGCACGACGCCGCTCTTCGTCGCGCTCGGCGCCTACGTTGCGCTCAGCGTGCCGGTCGTGCGCAACGTGCGCGACCGCTATGAACTGGACCGCTTCCCGCTCAACGGCATCATTTGGTCGCCGCCGGATCCCGTCGCCGTGCCGCGGGTGCAGCTCCCGCGCGGCCCGGAGCTGTTTGCCCTGCGCGATGAGACGTGGAAGGCCGATCCCGCCGCCGACAGCGCGATGCGCGCGCGGGCCGAACGGCTGCGCGGCGCGCAGCGCCGCAATGTGCTGTTCATTGTCCTCGAGTCGGTGGCCGCGCATCAACTGCTGCCGGGCGGCCGGCCCGATCCGGTGGCGACGCCAAACTTCGCGCGGCTTGCCGACGACGCGCTGATCTTTCCGGACGTCTATGGCGTGTATCCGGCGACGACGCGCGCCCACGTGCCGATCATGACCGGGGGGCGCGCGATCACGTGGGGGAGCGTGGGCGACGAACTCACCCTGCCGCTGACGGCGCCGACGATGGTCAGCGCCTTCCGCGACGCCGGGTATCGCACCGCGCTGTTTGCCGCGCCGGACCTGCGCTTCGGCTACGTGCGGGAGTTCTATCGCACCATGCCGTGGGACACGATGGTGCATTATCAGGACGGCACGACCACGCTCGATCCCGAGCAGGAAATCCACTCCTGGGGCGTGAACGAGGACGCGGTGCGCGCGCCGGCGATGCGCTGGATGGAGCGAACCGCGACGAGCGGGAAACCGTTCTTCCTCGAGGTGCACACGATCGCGACGCACCACCCGTACGGCACGTGGGGTGGGCACCGCGGACCGGCGCGCGGCGAGGATGACGCGTCCCGCTACGCCAACGCGCTCCACTACACCGACGCGGCGATCGGCCGGCTGCTCGATGATCTCCGCGTTCGAGGCCTGCTCGAGCAGACGCTGGTGGTCGTGACCGGCGATCACGGCGAGGCGTTCGCCGACCTGCACGAAGGCAACTGGGTGCATCGCAACCGGCTCTACGACGAGAACATGCGCAACTTCATGTTCATCGCCGCGCCGGGCGTTGGCGGGGGAGCGGTGGTGTCGCATCGCCTTGGGCAGCATGGCGACATCATGCCCACGATGCTGTCGCTGCGCGGCCTGCCGCCGGTCGCCGTGCCCGGCCAGGATCTCACGGCCAAGGACTACCGCACGCGCATCGCCTACTTCCACAAAGATGCGCGCCCGGCGCAGTTCGGACTGCGCGACGGACGGTGGAAGTACATCGCTCAGCTCGACGGACGACAGCCCGAGCTGTACGACATGACGCGCGATCCGACCGAGCAGCAGAATCTCGCCCCGCGCAACGCCGAGCGCGTGCGCCTGTACCGCGAACTGGCGGCCAACTGGTACGTGTGGGCGAACTACGATTATGCGCGCCGCCTCGTCGGCTACGACACCACGGCGCGCCGCGTCGTGACGATCGCCAACTATGCGCGGCCGGAGCCGCCCGATCTGCGCGTCGGGCATTTCACCCGCGGCGAAGGCGGCGGCTTTGTTGAGACGCCGGTGATGGCGCCCAACGCGCCGGTGTACATTCTCAACCGGTGGTCGTTCCTGCCCGACGACATCACGGTGCGCATTCGGCTCGTTTCGCCGCGCCGCGCGGTATACGAGTACGACTTCCACATCTCCGCCGACTGGGAAATCAGCTGGTACCACCCCGGTATCGACGAAGCGAAGGAGGAGGGCGTATGGGAGGTCAGCATCTGGGCGCGCGGCGACCGGCTGGCCACGGAGCGCTTTGAAGTGCGGCGGTCCGCGGTGCCCGCGCTTCGTGATGCACGGTAGCGGTCGATCGTCCGTTCATTGACGCCCAGCGGCGCCTGCCTATTTTACAGTCTCGTTACTTTCACGAGGCCCGACCAATTTCTGCGTCTTTGATCGCGACCTGCCGACGCTGGCGGTGCGCCGCCGTACTGTTGTTGTGTGGCGCGGCGACGGTCGCGTGCGCGCCCGAGCGCGTGCCAGGATCGACCATTACGCAGGGCGACGCCGGCATCGCGTTTCACAGCGAGTTGGCCACGCATCGCGGGGCAGGGGCGCCGTTGCTGCGCAGCCTCGGCGGTACCTCCGGCGCGTCGTATGGCGGTGGGTCGTCGAGCACCGCGGGTGGGCAGCGCGCCTTGGTCAACGATATGCCTGACCTCGGACTCGGCAGTCGGCCGTGCGCTTGGGTGGCGGCCTCGGAGCCCGCCACGGACACGCGCACGGCGCCCTCGGCCGTCGAGCGCGCCCGTGAGACCGGCACCGACGAGTGGTTCGCCGTCAACTGCACCGGGGCTGGCGAGACGCGCTAGGGCCGTTCCGGCAGCAGACCGCTGAGCCAATGCATCACGTTCAGCAGGAACTGCGCGTTCTGTGGCGCGGTGGGATCGTTCATCCCCATCGGGTTGCGCCTCGGTCCGGCCACCTGCGCTGAGAACATCGCCGCTTCGCCAAAGACCGCCACGCGCCCGCGTCCGACGGTGGTCACCGCGCCCTGCAGCAGACCCGCACCCGGCGTGACCGGCGTGGCGTCGCTGAACTGCCACGCGACGCGCGGTTCGAGCACCACGGTTCCCGTCGCCAGCGTCATCAGCGGACGCCCCGGCGCGTCTATGGCGAACGCCTGTCCCGTAAAGGCGACGACGCTGTCCACGCGCTCCGACGGGCCGCGGCCATCGGTGACGGGGTGAGAGGCCAAGCGCCCACTGGCGCGCGAATACGTGAACCGGCTGACGGCGCGCGTGGAGTCGTACGCGAAGCCATTGCGCATATGCACGCCGAACGCCTCCGCCAGGGTGCCCGCGGCGCCGGGGAACGGCATGTGGTCGGCGATGAGCAGAAGAGACCCGCCGGCGCGCACCCACTTCTTCACGGCGTCGATTTCAGCCGGCGTGAATGCCGATGGCGTCGGCAGTTCCCAGCGGCCGGCATTGCTGGCGTGCAGCGCGTTGGCGATCACGAGTATGCGTGCGCCGGCCAGCGACTCGGACGAGAACGGCACACGGGTGGGACGTACCGTATAGCCGTCCTGCTGCAGCACCCTGCCGAACACCAGGTAGCGTCCGTTGAGAGTGTGGAAGTTCGTATGCGCCTCGTCGAGCAGTACGAGGGGACCGTTCGCGCGGTATGCGGGCGCGACAATCGGCGCGGAGAACGCCGAGTCCGCCACCTGCTGCGCGGCGAGCGGCCAACCGGACAGGCCCGCCGCAAGGAGCGGCAGACCTGTCCAGACCATCCGAACGACGGAGACCGTCATCAGCGAACCATCGACGGAGGCGTCTCGCGGTTCCACACGAACCGCTTCAGGAACCGGTCGGTGCGCTCCCACGTGTCTACCCAGTTGCGATGGAGCATCGACTCGTGGAGGTCGTCGGGGATGATGATCATCTCGTGGTAGATGTTGCGCGCCCGCAGCAGCTGCACGAGCCCCACCGTCTGCGCGAAGTCCACGTTGCGGTCGTCGTCTCCGTGCACGAGCAGCACGGGCGACTTCCACGAGTCGATAGCGCCGACC
Source organism: Gemmatimonadota bacterium (assembly GCA_016182795.1). GTDB lineage: Bacteria > Gemmatimonadota > Gemmatimonadetes > Gemmatimonadales > Gemmatimonadaceae > PNKL01. Next base: position 37,306 of record JACPFW010000044.1, on the reverse strand, counting down.
GCCGACGACCGGAACGAGAGCGCGGCGGTGTCGACGCTGCTGCCGTAGAGGTGCACGCCGGCGTAGTCCACGCCGGCGACGAAGATGTCGCTGTTGCGCGCCAGCGCCTGGGCGGTCAGGAGGCCGCCGTACGACAGCCCCCAGATACCGACGCGCGTTGGATCCACATCGTCGCGGCTCTGTAGATACTTGCCGCCGGCGAGGACATCCTGATACTCGCTGTTGCCTGCCGCCTGCGCGCCGGGCGCGTTCTGGAACGAGCGTCCGTAGCCGATGCCGCGGCGATAGTTGATGGACAGCACCACGTAACCCTGCGCCGCGAGCCACTGGTTGTAGGCGTACGCCCAGTGGTAGAACTCCATGTAGTGGTAGGCGGCCAGCATCTGCCGCATCGGGCCACCGTGCACGAACACGAGCGCCGGACGCTTCTCCCCCGGCTTCAGGTCCTTGGGCAGGAAGATCTGGTTGCTGATCGCCTGACCGTCAGCCGCCTTCGTCCATACGATCTGCGGCTTCACGTGCGCGTCGCGCGGGAACGCCTTGCCCAGCACCGGGAAGATCGTCTTGGCCTTGTCAGTGCCGGCGGCCACGAGTCCCACCGAAGCCGGCGTGTTCCAGTCGAAGTAGAGCACCGCGAGCGCCTTGCCCGACGGGAGATGAACCGGCGACGTCTCAATGCCCTCGCCGGTCGTGATCTGCACCGGCGTGCCGCCGCTCACCGGCACCGACCAGATGTGCCGTCGCTCGATGTCCTTGGCATTCGTGCAGTAGTACAGCGCCTTGCCGTCAGTCGAGAGCTCAGCCGAGCCGGCTCCCTCGATGAGGCCGTCGGTGGTTGTCAGCAGCACCGGCTCCTTGGCCGGATTCGCGAGGTTGATCGAGAACCACCGGTCCCACTCGTCGCCGGGCACCGTCGCCGGAAACACCACGTGTCCGGCCGCGACGCGCAGACCGTTAAGCGTGGTGAACGTCCGGTCGTTCGGCTGGTTGTGCCAGACTTCCGTGGCGATACGCGTGTTCACGTCGGCCATCATCAGCGACAGCGTATAGCCGCCCGGGAAACGTGCGGCGAAGAAGCCGGGCCGCGTCGCCGCCTGCGGATTCACGGGTGCGGCGGCGCCGCGTCCACCGCCGCCAAAGCGGAAGCCGCCGCCGCACGGCGGACCAAAGCCGCCGTTGCGCAGCCGCTGCAGCGCGGCGCCAAGATTCGTTGGCGCTCCCGCCGAACTCCCCACACCGTTGCCGTCCTGATTCTGCGCGCCAAACGGCGTGCCGGGGCGCCGGGTGAACAGAATGTGCTTGGAATCCGCGGTCCACACGGGGTTGCCGTCGCAATCCACGCTCGGATCCAGATACGCCATCGTGCGGCTCTTCAGGTCGTAGACGGCGATGAATGCGTGGTTCTCGCGATCACTGACGAAAGAGATCTTCTTGCCATCGGGCGACCAGCTGGGGTTGCTCTGCCGTCCCCAAGCCGTGATGAACGGCTTCTCGCCGCGGTCCATCGCCGATGCCGGCTGCACGGGGGAGACCGGCGCGCGGTAGATCTGCGCGTTCTTCACGTACAGCACCGCCTTGCCGTCGGGCGACAGCACCGGCGCGGCGCCCACCGCCACCTTCCACGGCGCGCCGCCGGTGGATTGCACCGCCCAGATGGCACGCTCCGGGCCGTTGGGGTTGTGCGAGGGATTGGCCACCCAGTCGCGGTTGTTCGTCGCCGAGCCGCGCACGAAGGTGATAATCGAGCCGTCGTCGGAGATGGCGATGTCGGAGATGTCGAGGCCGTCGTCGGCGGTGAACTTCGTGAGGTTCACCGGCTTCCACGATGGGGCGGCCGCGGTGTACACATTGCGCATCCCCTTCTCGTACGTCTTCCAGACGACGCGGTCGGTCTTGCCCGCCGCTGTCAGCGACAATGGCGAGGCGACGTTGAAGTACGCTTCGAACTTGGTGTTCGTCAGCTGATCGGTGCGCTGGGCGCCGAGCGGAGCGGCGGCGACGGCGGCCGCGACCACGGGCAGCCAGCGGGTGAGACGCGACATACGGCCTCGAATGCGGACGGTGACGAGCAGAGCCGGCGGGATCACAGAATGTACGAAGGAGCCGCGCGCGCCGTTGGCGCGCGCGGCTCCCTCAGTCTCAACTGCCCAGTCCGCTCGGCTTAGCGGCGCGCCTTCGCCGCGGCGAGCGCCATCCGTACCGCACCGCGCACGGGAACCACGGGCTCGGCGCGCACGACGGCGCCGGGTACCGCGCTCTTGAGGCGCGTCTCCACGAGCTTCCTGAGGAACGATCCGCGCTCCATCAGCCCGCCGGCGAGGGCCACGGGGATGGCCGCGCGCTCGTCATTGAACAGTTGGCGCGCCAACGCCCGCACGTGCGTCACCAGTTCCTCGGCCGCGAGCGCGAGCAGAGAGTTGGCGCGCAGGTCGCCGGTCGCCGCCACCGTCACCACGGTGCCGGCGAGCTTGGCAAGCGTGGCCGGGTCGGCGTGCGCCGCCCAGAAGACCAGTCCGTCGCTGCTCTCGAGCTCGAGCGCGGCGAGCACCGCGGGGAGCAGGGCCGTATCGGGCTCTCGACCGTCGGCTGCGGCCGCCACGATGCTCAGCGTTCTGCGGCCAATCCATGCGCCGCTGCCTTCGTCGCCGATATTCAATCCCCAGCCGCCGCAACGGTTGAACTGGCCGGTCGGCGATCGGCCGAAGCACGACGAGCCGGTGCCGCTCACCAGCAAGATTCCGGGACCGTCGCCGAAGGCGTCCTCGAGCGCGACCGTCGCGTCGGGCTCGATGATGATGTGGTCGGCGACTTCGAGTCGCACGAGCGCCTCGCGCACCGCCTGCCGCTCGGGTTCACGTCCGGCGCCGGCGAGCCCGGCGCACAGCACCCGCGGCACCTCGCCCGTCCGTTCGCACGACGCCAGCGCCTCGGCCACCGTGGCCGCGATCACCTCGGCGGCCTGTGTCGTCTCGCCGGGGCGCGCCGCACTGCCGCCGCCTGTGGCGGTCGCGAGTTCCTGTCCCTGCTCGTCGGCAACGATGACCTTGGTCTTCGTGCCGCCGCCGTCTACGCCAACGATAAGAAAGCTCATGAGGTCCGGAGATTGGCCGTGTGTCGCGGTGCGATCAAGGGGCGGAGCGCGGCATTACGCCGCCGCGGGTCGCGTCCTGAAGTACGAACTGATGGTGCCGGCGCTGACCGTGATCGTGGTGCCGATGAGCACGTACCACGGCCACGCGACGTTGGCGAACGGGCCGAGCGCGACCGCCAGCGACGGATAGGCGGCCGACAGCGGCTTGGCAAACACCACGAACGCCATCACCGCGATGCCCACGGTCATGCCCACGATCGCGTCGCGCTGCCGCGCGCGGTTGACGAAGATGCCGAGGAAGAAGGCGCCGAGCAGCGCCCCCTGCGTGAACGACGCGATCGACAGCGCGATCACCACCACCGGCGTCTTGCCTTCGGGGAAGAGCAGGGCGCCGAACGTCAGCACGCAGCCCCACATCAGCGCGAACCAGCGTCCCGCCTTGAACGTCGCCGCATCGGTCGGCGCCTTCTTGCTGAGCGGGACATAGATGTCGTGCGTCGTCGTTGCCGCCAGCGAGTTGATGGCCCCTGAGTGCGTGCTCATCGTCGCCGCGAGAATCGATGCCACGAGCAGGCCAATGAGCCCGTGCGGCATCCGCTCGAAAATGAACGTCGGGAAGATCGTGTCGGGCGCCGCCGTCGTGCCCGGATAGTACTTCCACAGCCCAATGCCGACCGTTAGGAACAGCGTCATCAGGATGAGCACCGCAATGCCGCTGCCGATGATCGCCTTCTGCGCATCGCGCAGGGTGCGCGCCGACAGCATGCGCTGCACGATCGTCTGGTCGGCGCCGTGCGACGCCATGGTCAGCACCGCGCCGCCGATGATGCCGGCGAAGACCGTGTGCGGCCGGTCGAAGCCGGTGTAGAAGTCGAGGACGCGCAGCTTGTTCTCCGCGGTGGCCGACGCGAGGATCGCGCTCCAGCCGCCGTCCACTGCGTTGCCGACGATGTATGCGGCCGCCAGTCCGCCCGTCGCGTACACGCCGGCCTGCAGCAGTTCGGTCCACACGACCGCGCGCATCCCGCCCTTGTACGTGTAGATGATCGTCAGGACGCCGAGCACGATGATGGCCGCCGGCATCACCCACTCGCGCGGCAGGACGGGGCCAATGACGATGGCGATGGGGATCGCCGACGCGAACACGCGCACCGAGTCGGCCATGCCGCGCGTCACCATGAAGACCACCGACGTGAACCGCCTCGCCTGCGGGCCGAACCGCGTCTCGAGCAGCGCGTACGCCGTCACCAGCTCGCCCTCGAAGTAGCGCGGCAGCAGCACGTACGCCACGACGATACGCCCGAGCACGTAGCCCATGCAGACCTGCAGGAACCCGAAGTCGCCGATCACGGCCAGCCCCGGCACCGAGATGAACGTCAGCGCGCTCGTCTCGGCGGCCACAATCGAGAACATCACCGCCCACCATGGAATGTTGCGGCCGGCGACAAAGTAGTCTGTCGAGTTCTTCTGATTGCGCCCCAGCCACATCCCCAGCGCTGTGGTGCCGCCGAGGTAAATGACGAGGACGAGGAGGTCAATGAGGCCGAATCGGCTGTCCGTCACGGCGTGCACCCACAAGTGCGGCTAGTCGACGACATACGCCTCCATGGCGAAATACTCGGCGAGGCCGAGCTGATCGAGAATCGCGGCGGTATCCTTGTTGCGCTGCTCCACCCGCTGCCAGAACTCGCGGTCATCCTGCCCCGGGAACGGCATCGAGTCCTTCTGGCTTTGATGCTTGAAGATGGCCTGAATCTTGTAGCGCAACTCCTCCTGCGACATCGGCACCAGCCACGTGGCCTCCGTCACCGGCCATTCCTGCCACGCGCCGCGGTACAGCCACACCTCCGGGGTCTGGAGCAGCGGCGGCGCATCGTCGATGCGGCGCGCGAGGTCAGTCTGTGGTCCGTGCGTCCGATTGGGCCACAGCTCCGCGATGGCGGCATCGATCGCTTCCTTGCACATCCGGTGCGTGCCGTGCGGGTCCGAGAGATCGCCGGCGACAAAGATGTACTCGGGCTTCTGTTCCGCCAGCAGCTGCTTGACGATCTGCACGTCGGCGGGGCCGATGGGATCCTTCTTGACCTTGCCCGTCTGATAGAACGGAAGGTTCAGAAAGCGCCCGCTCGACGCCGGCAAGCCCACCGTCTCGAGCCCGCTGATCGCCTCCGCCTCGCGGATCAGACGCTTGATTTCGCCGACCTCGGGAATATCCACGTCGCCCGGCTGTTTGGCCGCCAGAAACGCGTGCACCTTGGCCGCCAGCGTCTCCACCTCGGCGCCGCCGATGCCATGGTCGCGGTGCATGCGCAGGAGGAAATCCACGTGGCGCCGCACGTCGTAGTCGAAGACGGCAATGTTGCCGCTCGTCATGTACGCCACGGTGATCTGATTGCCGTTCTCGGTGAGCTTGCGCAGGATGCCGCCCATCGAGATCACATCGTCGTCGGGGTGCGGCGAGAAGCAGACGACGCGCTTGCCGTGAGGCAGCTTGCTCTTGCCGCGGATCTTGGCGCCCAGCTGGTTGAAGACGAGGCCGTTGACGGCGCCGGGGCTGCCGTGGCGGGCCACCAGCGACGACAGCTTGTGCTCGGCGTAGTCCTGCTGGGTCAGCTTGAGGATCGCCTTGTTGACCGTCCGCGACAGCCAGGTGACGGCCTCGAGCGTCAGCGGAAGCGTCCACTCGACCTCGTCGAGCAGCCACGGGGTGGCGATGCGGGTCAGGTCGCCGGCCGCGGCGGCGTCCACGAAGAACGTGGTCGACGGGTGGCGTTGCAGGAATGTGGCGGCGACCTCGATGTTCACCGTCCCCTCGACGGCGCGGCGCACCACGCGCGCCTTGTGCTCGCCGGTGGCGATGATGATGATCTCGCGCGCCTCGAAGATCGAGGCCACGCCCATCGTCACCGCCTCGCGCGGCACAAACTCCTCGCCAAAGAAATCGGCGGCCGCGTCGCGGCGCGTGACGGCGTCGAGATGCACCATGCGCGTGCGGCTCTGCTCACCGGAGCCGGGCTCGTTGAAGCCGATATGCCCCGTCTTGCCGATGCCGAGCAGCTGCACGTCGATGCCGCCGGCGTCGCGGACGGCCTGCTCGTACGCCGCGCACCACGCCTCGAGCTGGTCGCGCGGCACCGTGCCGTCGGGGATGTGTACGTTCGCGCGCGCGATGTCGACGTGCGAGAACAGGTTCTCCCACATGAACCGGTGGTACGAGTGGATGTTGTCCGGGCCCATCGGGTAGTACTCGTCCAGGTTGAACGAGACGACGCGCTGGAAGCTCAGCCCCTCCTCCCGGTGCATCCGGATCAGCTCGCGATACACGCCAATCGGCGTCGACCCCGTCGCCAGACCGAGCACCGCGTGGTGCCCCTCGGCGTTGCGGCGGCGGATCGTGTCGGCGATGCGCCGCGCCACCTGCACGGCGATCTCGTGATGGTCGGCCAGGACGACCGTGGGGATGCGTTCGAGCGCAAGAAGGGCGCCTGAGACACTCGAAGGCCCGCGGGGGGCCGCTTGGGCGGTCTCGCGGGCCTTCGGGGCATCTGCGGCGTCGTGGCGATTGCCAGACGTCATCGCATTACTCTCGTGGTTATGCCGAGAACGAACTACCGCAGCCGCAGCCGCCGGTGGAGTTCGGGTTCTTGAACGTGAATCCGGAGCCCTGCATCGACGTGACGTAGTCGATCTGGACGCCGTTGAGGTACTGCATCGAGAACGGGTCGACGAAGACGCGGTAGCCTTCCTGCGACAGCACCGTGTCGTCGTCGGCCGCCTGGTCTTCAATCAGCAGGCTGTACTTAAAGCCCGAGCAGCCGCCGGGCTGCACGCTCACGCGCAGGCCGCCCACCTCGGGCGACACGCCTTCAGCAGCCATGAACTTCTTCACTTCGGCGCTGGCGTTCGAAGAAATCGACAGGGCGATTTCGGGTGTGTTCGTTGTGCTCATGTGTGACTCCATGGTTGGGGGGCGGCGAACCGCCATCTCACATACGCGAAATCTAGCGAATGGTGGGGGGCGGTTCAACGGTTCTGAACAACCCATTAATGCTCCGCTGTCCGGGACGGTCCGCCCAGACTGCCAGCCCGGCTACCAAAACGGGCGGGGGACTGCGCCGCGCGGCCCGCCGCGCAGGAAGCGCCGCGCCGGCAGCTCCAGCCGGTCGTGCACCAGCAGGGCGATTCCTGCCGCGATGAGGGTGTATACAAAGAAAGCGGTGTAGCCCTGCGCCCACTCGCGGCCCAGCGTGCGGTTGGCGACCGCCAGAAAATACGAGTGCGTCGTCCCGTGGAAGAGATAGAGGGCATAGGACGCATTGCCGAGGCGCACCATCCACGGCGCTCCCAACACGCCGCGCGCCGTTGACGACGCGCGCGCGCCGATAAAGACGGCAATGCACAGTCCGACCGCGGCGAGGCGCGCAACGGACCCGGATTTCGTGCTCGTGGACATCGCAACGCCGACGAGCGCCGCAGCCGCAAGGGTGCCGGCGATCTGGGGCAGCCTGACACCGCGCAGGTACAGGTGCCCGGCGAACATGCCCAGAACGAACTCCGGAAGCCGCACCATCGGCGTCCACGCGGTGATCCACCCGAGCATCGCAACGCTAAGCCTGCCGGCGTCGCCGCCGGCGGCGCCGTCCAGCAGCAGGCCGAGCGCCGCCGTCACGCCGGCGCAGGAGAGCCCCAGCACGATTGACGCACGCAAGCCGCGACGAAGCACCCACGGCGCGAGCAGCGGGAAGACGAGATAGAAGAACACCTCAGCTGAGAGTGACCAGCCCGGCGTGTTCCACCAAACACCCCATCCGGGAATCCATGCCTGCGTCAGCGAAATGGTGGTGGCTGCTATGCCAAGCAGCGTCGCGCCCGAGGGGCCAGGTGCCACGAGCAGATTGCGCACGAGCAGCTGAATAGTGAACACCAGCGCCGCCGCGTACGCCGGGTAGATCCGTGCTAATCGGGCCCGCCAGAAGTCTCGCCGTACGAGTGTACCATCCTCGGCGGCCAACCCATAGACGTACGTGAGAATGAAGCCCGACAGCACGAAGAACACGCCAACACCGAGATACCCGGTGGCCGCGACTGCGGCCGCCGGCTTCGGCAGCGCCGTCCGTGGCATCGCATGGTAGACGAGCACCCAGAGAGCCGCAACGAAGCGGAGCCCCGTGAGAGACTCAAGATGACGCGGAGCCGATCGGTCCGGCGCGTCCGACACGAGCTAGCGCGCGGCCGTGAGCACCGCCTCGGCCATATCCGCCACCGCCTGTCGTACCCCGCCAATCTTGCTGTTCTGCCGCGTGGGGTTCACGCGGTTGGTGAGGAGCACGACGAACAGGTCGTTGGCCGGGTCGACCCAGATGGAGGTTCCCGTAAACCCGGTGTGTCCAAAGGCCGGCCGCCGCATTACGCGCCCCGCCGAGTTGGCCCCGTTGGGCGTCTCCCAGCCAAGCGCGCGGTTGGAGAAGGTCGAGTCCTGCACCGTCGTGAACAGCTTCACGGTCTCGGGCGACCAGATTTTCACCCCATCGAGCGTGCCGCCGTTCAGATAGGCCTGGCAGAGGCGCGACACGTCGTGCGCGGTGGAGAACAGGCCGGCATGTCCGGAGACGCCGCCCAGCACGAAGGCGTTCTCGTCGTGCACCTCACCCTGGATGTGGCGCTGGCGCCACGGGTCCACTTCGGTGGGCGCGATGCGCGCCATCAGCGACTTGGGCGGATTGAACTGGGTGTCCGTCATCTTGAGCGGACCAAAGATGTTGGCCGCCACGTACGCGTCGAGCGTCATGCCGCTCACGCGCTGCACAACCTGGCCCAGCAGAATGAAGTTGAGGTCGCTGTAGAGCATCCGGGCGCCGGGGAGCGTGTCGAGCGGGGCCTGAAAGACGATTTGCATCGCCTGCTGCGGCGTCGTCGCCTCCTTGTACAGCGGCCGCCAAGCCACGAGACCCGACGAGTGCGTGAGCAGGTGACGAATCAGCACCTTCTCCTTGCCGGGCCCCTGCCAGTCGGGGAGGTATTTCTGCACCGGCGCGTTGATGTCTACCTTGCCGGCGTCGACGAGCTGCATGATGGCGGAGGTCGTGGCCGTCACCTTGGTGAGCGACGCCATGTCCCACAGCGTGCGATCGTCCGGGGCGGGGAAGCCCGCGCGCCAGTCGGTGCGTCCGGCGCTGATCGTCGCCAGCACCCGGTCCTTGCGGCCGATGATCGCCACCGCGCCCGGGAACGCCGAATCGCGCACCGCGCGGTCGAGAATGTGCTGTAGCGAGTCCTTCATGACGGTCGGGAGCGTCTGGCTCGGGAACGGGAGGACGCGCGGAATGCCGTCTCCGCGCGAGTAGAAGCCGGGAAGCGAAATGGGCGAATGGCCGCTGATCGCGCGGCGTCCGGCCATTGCCAGCGCCGACGCGGTTTCCATCGTAGCGCCGGTGCCATACGCCATGGCGTACGTGCCGACGTGGCGGAACTGGCGAATGACATACGGGTTGCCGTGCGACACCATCACCACCGGAAGCTGGGCGGCCACCGAGTCGATCCACTGCGCCACCTGCGGCGCGATCGCCAGCTTGCCCTCGCCTTCGATGGTGCGGCCGTGCGTGCTGAACACGACCCGCTGCATCCCCTGGCCGAGCGAATCGAGTTCGCTGCGCGGCGTGCGCGGCCCAATGCGCTGCACCCGTGTGCCGGCGCCCAGCGCGCCGCGGAGCGTGCCGCCAAACGTGCGACCGGCGGCGATGTCCTGCTCGGGCGCGTAGGTGAGGATCAGCGTCGGCACGCCCCGGGCCAGCGGCACGAGGCCGCGACGGTCGCGCACGAGTGTGATGGCCTTCTCCGCGATCTCCGCGGCGAGCTTGCGGTGTCCGGCGGCGCCCACGGAATCGCGCAGCGCCTCGAGCGAGACAAACGGACGCTGGATGACGCCCACGCGCAGCTTCATTTCGAGGAGGCGGCGCACCGACGCGTCGATGCGGGCCATTGGGATCTCGCCGCTCTCCACCGCGGCCACTACGGCATTGATGGCGCGCCGGATGTCGGTGGGCTTGAGCAGCACGTCGGCGCCGGCCTTGACCGCCGCCACCGCGCTCTTTTCCACGGTGAATCCGGCGCCGATGCCTTCCATCGACAGCGCGTCGGTGTAGGCCACGCCCTTGAACCCGAGCGTGTCGCGCAGCAAGCCGGTGATGACATCCTTGCGTAGCGTTGCCGGCGTGTTGTCCTGTCCGATCGCCGGGAGCGCGATGTGCGCCGACATCACCGCCTGCACGCCGGCCTGGATCGCCGCCCGGAACGGCATCAGCTCCACCTTATCGAGCCGCGCGCGATCGCTCTTCACCACCGGCAGCGCGAGATGCGAATCCGTGTCGGTGTCGCCATGTCCCGGGAAATGCTTGGCGGTGGCCACCGCGCCCGCCGACTGCACGCCGCGCACGAACGCCGCCGACATCGCCGCCACCGCGGCGGGGTCCTCGCCGAACGAGCGGGTGTTGATCACCGGGTTGGCGGGGTTGTTGTTCACGTCCACCGTCGGCGCAAACACCGTATTGATGCCAATGGCCATCGCCTCGCGTCCGGTGATCTCGCCGGCGCGGCGCGCCAGCGACGTGTCGCCGGTCGCGCCGATCGCCATGTTGGCGGGGATCACCGTCGCCGAGCCGGCGCCGTACGTATACGGGGCGAAGATGCCGCCCTCGAGCCGGCCGAGGTTGGGCTCGAGGTCGGAGTGCACGAGCATCGGGATGCGCGCCAGCTTCTGCAGGTCGTTCAGCTTGGCGGCCACCTCGATCGGCGTGCCGAGCGACATCGTGATGCCGCCGACTTCGTCTTTCTCCACCCACTCCCGCACCTCGACGTAACTGGGGTCGCTGGTGCTGGTGTAGTCGCCGAGCACCCAGGCGGAGGTCATCTGAGCGACCTTCTGGCGGAGCGTCAGACTGGCGAGGGTTTGCTCGATCCATGTCCTCGCGACATCGTTCAGCGGCGCGGTCAGCGACGGCGTGAACTTTGGAGCCGTCGGGCGGGTTACATCAGGAACTACGGCGGCCGTCGAACGAAGGCGGCCGCACGACGCCGCGGCGAGCGCGGCAAAAGCCATCAACGAGGCGAGACGACGAGCGTGCATCGGACCTTGGCGTGGATGTTCGGAGTGGCACTGCTGGCGGCCTGTGCGTCTTCTGGGCGCCCCAGAGAAGATGCGGGACGGGGGCGCCCAGAGAAAGTCCGGGCGAGCATGACCGTGCTCGTCGAGGACAGCCTGCGCCTGCTGGCCGGGCGCGGGGTTGTCTGGATCACGGAGCACCCGGGACCGCGCGGCGGACTGCCCAGCCCGTCCGACCTGCGCGACGACGGCCGCGTACGGCGCATGAATGTCCATCTCCTCGCGGTCATCTCGCCCGACTCGGCGCTCAACGACGCGTCCTGGCGCGGCGTCAACGGCGCCGTGATCGACATCGCCGACGGCGGCTTCGCCGCGCGGTCGTCCATCGCCAAGCTGCACGGCATCGTGGCCCAGGCGGCCCGGCACAAGGCGCGCGTGGTGATTCTCGACCATCCCCCGTCGCTCGGCGGAGAGCAGAACAACGGCCCGATGTGGCGTCCAGTGACGGGGAGCGATGTGGCGATCCCCGTGCGCTACGGCCTGTCGGTCGGCGAGGTGCTGCGCCTGTACTCGGCGAGCCTGCCGGACGGCGCCGACCTGCACGTCGTCCCCGCGCGCGGGGTCCGGCGCGAACGCTTCTGGGGGAACGAGAGCAAGCTGCCGTGGGCCTCGCCGGTGGACGAAGTGAAGTCGGTGGACGATATCCTGCTCGCCGCGTCGCTCCTTCCGCTCGAGGGCACCGCCCTCTCGCTTGGGCGAGGCACCGCGTATCCGTTCACGCAGGTCGGGGCGCCGTGGCTGAACCCCAAGCGCGTGCTCGACGAGCTTGCCGATCGCCCGTTGCCCGGTGTCCGTTTCACCGAGGAGCGCTTTACGCCGCACTCGCCGACCGACGGCAAGTACGATGGCGTGAGCGTGCCGGGCATCCGCATTGAGGTGCTCGACCGCGAAAGTGTGCAGACGGGACGCCTGACGCTCGATCTGGCGTGGGCCGTCTGGAAGGTGCACGGCGACTCGCTGCGCCTCACAGGCGCCGGCGCCGCTCCTGGCCTGGGCGCGGCGCTCGCTCTCGTGGCGCGCGGCGCCGACCCCGACTCGCTGGTCGATGCGTCCCTTCCGGCGCTCGTGGCGTTCCAGAAGAAGGCGCGCACCATACAGCTCTACCGCTGACGTACAGGTGCTTCGGCCGGGCGCAATCCCCCGCGCTCGGTTGATACCTCGGTCGCCGCGACTTACAATCATTTGATTGCCGTTCTGAAGCACCGCGCGGCGTGGTCAACGCGGAGTTCCGCGTTGCGACTGCTGCGCCCACCCCACTATTTGATGCGTTCGCTCTGGGATTCGATCGTGGCCGGTTATCTGCGGGTGGTGGAGCCATTCATTGGCCTCCTCGTCCGGCGTCGCGTCAGTCCCAACGCGCTCACGACGCTTGGCACGCTCTGCACCTGCACGGCCGGCATCGCGTTTGGCGCGGGGCACATCAGCATTGGCGGCTGGGTGCTCGGCATCACCGCGGTCTTTGATCTCGCCGATGGAGCCGTCGCTCGGCGCACGGGGCAGAGTACAGTCTTCGGCGCGTTCTACGATTCCACGCTCGACCGCGTGGCTGACGGATTTCTCTTTGGCGGACTGATCTTCTTCTTCGCCGCCGATCCGTGGCATCGCTCGCTCCCGATGGTGGCCGTCGGCCTGCTCGGCTTGATCTCGACGTTTACGGTTTCGTACGCGCGCTCCCGAGCCGAGGCGCTCGGCATCACGATGAAAGGCGTCGGGATGATGGAGCGCGCCGAGCGTATCACCCTGCTCGCCGCGCCGCAGGCCTTGTTTGGGCTGGCGCTCGACGGCTTGGTGCTGCGGTTCGTCCTGTCTGTACTCTCGGCCACCGCCCTGGTGACCGCCGTGCAGCGCATCGCGCATGTTCGCTGGGCAACGCAGCCCGCGGCTTCGCCGCCGCCGACCACCGGCTCAGAGCCGGTGGTTGCGCGGCTTGATATCGATTCTCAATCGGAAACATCGTGACTCCCTCCCCCGACTCCATTCGCCCGGCCACTGGCCGACTCGGAATCCTTACGCCCGGCCTCGGCGCCGTCGCCACCACGTTCATCGCCGGCGTCGAGAGCATTCGCCGCGGCCTGAGCAAGCCCATCGGCTCGCTCACGCAGATGAGCACCATCCGTCTTGGGCAGCGCACTCAGAAGCGCTCGCCGCTCATTCGCGATTTCGTGCCGTTGGCCGGACTCGACGACATCGTCTTTGGCGCGTGGGACCCGATCCCCGACGATGCGTATGCCTCGGCCAAGAACGCCGGCGTGCTCGAGGACGCGCACCTCGAGCCGCTCAAGGAGTTCCTGCAGTCCATCAAGCCGATGCCGGCCGTCTTCGACCAGCACTACGTGACGCGCATCCACGGCACGCACGTGAAGACCGGCAAGAACAAGCGCGACCTCGCCGAGCAGCTGCGGCAGGACATTCGGAACTTCAAGGCGCAGCACAAGTGCGACCGGCTCGTCGCCGTGTGGTGCGGCTCCACGGAGATCTTCATTGAGCCGTCGGCGGTGCACGCTACCATCGAGTCGTTCGAGAAGGGGATGGCCGACAACCACCCCGACATCGCACCGTCCATGCTCTACGCGTGGGCCTGCATCATGGAAGGCGTGCCGTACAACAACGGCGCGCCCAACCTGGCGGTCGACACGCCGGCCCTGCAGGCGCTCGCCCTGCGCGAAGGCGTGCCGATTTCCGGCAAGGACTTCAAGACCGGCCAGACGTGGATGAAGACGGTCATCGCGCCGGCGCTCAAGGCGCGCATGCTCGGCCTCGCCGGCTGGTACTCCACCAACATCCTGGGCAACCGCGACGGCGAGGTGCTCGACGATCCGGCGTCGTTCAAGACCAAGGAGGCGTCGAAGCTGAGCGTCCTCCACACGATCTTGCAGCCCGAGATGTACCCCGACCTGTACGAGGGATTCTCGCACGTCGTGCGCATCAACTACTACCCGCCGCGCGGCGACAACAAGGAAGGGTGGGACAACATCGACATCGTCGGGTGGATGGGGTATCCGATGCAGATCAAGGTCAACTTCCTCTGCCGCGATTCCATCCTCGCCGCCCCCATCGTGCTCGACCTCGCGCTGTTCAGCGACCTCGCGCATCGCGCGGGTATGAAGGGGATTCAGGAATGGTTAAGCTTCTATTACAAGTCGCCGATGGCTGGTGCGGGCCTGCATCCGGAGCATGATCTTTTCATTCAGCAGACCAAGCTGAAGAACACGCTCCGCCACCTGATGGGGGAGGAGCAGATCACTCACCTCGGGCTCGAGTACTATCCATGACTCCCCTGCGTCGCTTCGCCCTGATCGGACTTGCCGCCGCGACGGCCGCCTGTTCGCCGCCCGACCGGCCGAACACGGACATCCGCCTGTGGACGCAGGACTTCGAGATCCGGGCCTGGAGCGACGTGACCCCGCCCGTCTCGCTGGACCCGATCCACTACACGATCGTCGTCCGTGACAAGAAGACCAAGGAACCCATCGCCGACGGGCAGGGACGCATCTACGTTACGAATGCCGATGGCATCACCAAGTGGGACGGGTTCAAGTACGGACCCGAAGTCGGCACGTACCACGCCACGCTGATGTTTCCGGCGGCCGGAGAATGGGCCCTCGGCATACAGTTCCGGCGCGACTCCACGCAGCTCTTGCAGAAGACCGTTGAAGACTGGCGGCAAACCGTCTACGTGGGTGAGGACTTCGGCCCGAGCGCCACGCCGTCCACGCCCGTCAAGCCTTGAGGCACCATGAAGCTCTTTCACCGCACCTCCGTAGCCCCCGACACTGTTCTGGCTGAGGCCGACGCATTCTTCCCGACGATCGGCCTCAAGCTCACGCACACGACTGCCCGGTCGCGCACGTACCAGGGCGTCGTCGGCACGCCCGAGGTGCCGGCCACGCTCAGCCTCTCCGTGAAGATGGAAGGCGGGCACTACACCTTCGTCGAGGCGAACACCGACCAGATCGGCGAGAGCCGGCTGGATCGCAACGTCAAGAAGTTCTTCGTCCAGCTGCACCGCCAGACCGATGCGCGGTACGAGTTGATCTCGTCGTTCTAGGCATGGCCGGCCACGCCACACCCCCGGCGCGCCGGGGAGGTCGCTAGTATGCAGGAAGCTCCCGACGCGCCGCCGAAGAAGGGCGCGCCGTGGTCGCGCACGGCGGCCATTGGATGTTTTATGGTGCCGCTCGGGTTCTTCTCGGGTGGCATGATCGCGGTGTTTGTCTCCAAGATTGTGGCGTACGTGACGCGCGCGCCGGCGTGTGATGGCGTGCCGACGTGCAACTGGCTGGAATACATGCTGGTGGGCGCGGCCCTTGGCGCGGTCACCCTTCCGTGGTTAGTGATGTGGGCGCTTCGCACGCCGAAGCGTTCGGACCAATAGAGGAGGCCCCCTTGGCCCGTATGGATGTCGCAATGCCCCAGATGGGGGAGTCGATCGCCGAGGGCACGCTCTCGCGGTGGCTCAAGAAGGTCGGCGACGAGGTGAAGCGCGACGAGCCGATCTTCGAGATCTCCACCGACAAGGTGGACGCCGAGATTCCGTCTCCCATCAGTGGTGTGCTCGCCGAGATTCTCGTGGCCGAGGGCCAGACCGTCGCCGTGGAGACGGTGGTGGCGCGCATCGAGACCGAGAAGGGGGCGTCGATCGCGTCGGCAACGGTGGCCCCCGCCGCGCCTGCGGCGCCCGCCGCACCCGCCGTGGCCGTCGCGCCGACGCCGACCGCGCCGGCCCGCCCGGCCCCAGCTGCGCTGCCCGTTGCACCAAAGGCGCCACTTCCGCACTCGTTTGAGGAGCGCGTTCGCACGCGCTCCTCACCGTTAGTGCGCCGCATGGCCGCCGAGCACGGCGTTGAGATCGCCGCGCTCAGTGGATCGGGGATCGCCGGCCGCGTCACGAAGAAGGACCTCGTCGCCTACCTCGACAACGGCGGCGCCCCGACGATGGCGCCAGCCCCATCGGCGCCACCCGCCACGCTGCTGGTGCCGGATTCGCATGCGCAGGCGCCGCTCGCCACCCCGTGGCCGGGCGACGTTGTGGAGCCGATGAGCAAGATCCGTCGGCTGACGTCCGACCATATGGCGCTCGCCATCCGCGTGGCCACGCACGTCACCACCGTGCATGAGGTCGACCTCACGCGGCTCGCGCGTGTGCGAGCCAAGCTGCGTGCCGAGTTCGAGGCCGCCACCGGCCAGAAGCTCAGCTACCTGCCGTTCATCATCCACGCGGTGGTGGCGACGCTCAAGCGACATCCGATCATGAACGCGGTGGTCAGCGGCGGCGACATCATCTACCGCAAGCGGTACAACATCGGCATTGCCGTGGCGCTCGAGCCCACGGGGCTCATCGTGCCGGTCATCAAGAACGCCGAAGACCTCTCGCTCTCGGGGCTCACCAAGGCGTCCAACGACCTGGCGCTGCGCGCCCGCACCAAGCGGCTCAATCCCGCCGAGGTGCAGGACGCGACGTTCACGATCAGCAACTACGGCACCTTCGGTTCGATCTTCGGCACGCCAATCATCCCGGTGGGCACGACCGCCATCCTGGGGCTGGGCGCCATTGAAAAGCGACCCAAGGTGGTGGCCGGACCTGACGGCGAAGACACGATCGCGATCCGCACGTGCGCCTACTTCTCGTACTCGTTCGATCACAAGGTCGTGGACGGCGCCGACGCGGACCGCTTCATGGCTGACCTGCGCAAGACGCTGGAGACCGTGCCTGATCAGGGATTCTAGCCGCGGCCGTGCGGCGTCCGCGCGTCGGACGCCGCTGACGGCCACTTCTGCATTTCGCCCCTCGCCCCCCCACCGATGCCCCGTGCCTTGAGCATGCAACGCACCGTAGTCCCTCCGGGCGAACGCGCGAAGTTTCTCGAGCGCGCGAAGGCACGCGAGCTCCACTACACGGGGGCGGGGTGCCAGTTCTGGCTTTTCGAGGAAGCGGCCCTCGCCGGCGCGTTCATGGAGTTCACCGAAGCACGCGATGTCGACACGCTCAAGCGCGCGCACGCCACCGCGCCGGAACCGCCGCTCGACCCGGGGCGCATCTACACGCAGATGGATCTCCCCGAATGACGCCGCGCGTCCCCGGGGCCGGCGCGTGACGACGCCCACACCCTCCGCCGCCGGAGGCGCGATGCGCATCGACCTGCACGCCCACAGCACGGCCTCCGATGGCACGGCGTCGCCAACGCTCTTTGTCGAGACGGCCGCGCGCGCGGGACTCAATGTCGTGGCCCTCACCGACCACGACACGGTTGCCGGCGTGCCCGAAGCCATGGCCGCGGCGGAGCCGCTCGGCGTGCGCGTGGTGCCGGGCGTGGAACTCAGCGTGATGGACGGCAAGGAAGAGGTGCACTTGCTCGGACTCCATCTCACCGACGTCCGCGCCATCGCCGACGCGCTGGCCGACTTTCGCGACGGCCGCACGACGCGCGCCGGCGCGATTGTGTCGGCGCTGAACGCGCTCGGTGTGCCGGTGACGCTCGACGCCGTGCTGACCGAGGCCGCGGGCGGAGCCGTCGGGCGTCCGCACGTGGCGCGCGCCCTCGTGAGCGGCGGGTGGGCGACCGACTTGCGCGATGCCTTCGACCGGTGGCTTGGCGCGGGCAAGCCGGCCTACGTCGAAAAGCCGCGCCTCGAGGTGGCGGACGGCGTGTCGCTCGTGCACAAGGCCGGCGGCCTCGCCATTTGGGCGCATCCCGGCGACGACGGCCGCCGCGCGCGCTTCGAACGCATGGTCGCCGCCGGCATTGACGGCGCCGAAGTGCGGCACCCCGGGCACAGCGCGTCGGACCAGTCGCGCATCGGCGCGCTGGTGGAGTTCTTCAACCTCGTGCCGAGCGGCGGCTCCGACTGGCACGGCGCGATGGGCGGTCCGCGTGTGCTCGGATCGGTGCAGGTGCCGTCGGAGTGGCTCGAGCGGCACGAGGAGCGGTTGGCGATCCGCCGACGCGCGGTGCCGGTGCGCGAACCATGAGCGTGCTGCGCGGCGGTGTGGCGCTGGTCACCGGCGCCGGCCAGCGCGTGGGGCAGGCCATCGCGCTGGCGCTTGGCGCCGAGGGAATGCGCGTCGCCGTGCATCATCGGGCGTCGGCCGACGGCGCGCGGCGCACGGCGGCGGCGTTGCGCGGCCTGGGCGTTGAGTCCGCAACGTTCGCCGCCGATCTGGTCGACCCCGATGCGCCAAACCGGCTCGTCGGCGACGTCGCCGCGCACTTTGGACGGCTCGATCTGCTCGTGAACTCGGCGGCCGTGATGCGACGCATCGCGCTCGACGAGGTGACGCCGGCGCTGTGGGACGAAACCTTTGCGCTCAACGCGCGCGCGCCGTTCTTCCTTTCGCTGGCCGCCGCGCGCGCAATGGGCGAGCGGGGCGGCGCGATTGTGAACATCGCCGACCACCTGGCGCATGAATCGTGGCCGATGCTCGTGCCGCATGCGGTGAGCAAGGGGGCCATCGAGGTCATCACGCGTCAGCTCGCCGTCCAGTTGGCACCCCACGTGCGCGTCAACGCCGTGGCGCCGGGTGCCGTGCTTGCGCCAGAGGGCTGGCCCGCGGCCGCGCGGAAGCGATTTGAGGACGAAACGCCGCTGCGCCGGCTCGGCACGCCCGACGACGTCGCGCAGGCCGTGGTGTACCTCGCCTCGGCGCCGTATGTGACCGGCCAGGTGCACTTCGTCGACGGCGGGCGGCGCCTGCGCTGAGTCGCGGCGCGCCCGGAACGGGGGCGCCCACCCCGGCCGCACCCCCTGCAGGCCCCTTGCGGCCCTAGCGATCTTTCAGGGAGTCACGGGGCGGCAGGTCGGCCCCGCTCCCCTATTCGGAACGACACGTGGCGACGCACGAATACGAGGTCATCATCATTGGCGCGGGGCCCGCGGGCCTCTGCGCCGGCATGTACGCCGGCCGCTCGCAACTGAAGACCGCTGTCCTCGAGCGCGGTCTCCCCGGCGGCGAGCTGCTCAACACCGAGGTCATCGAAGACTACCTGGGCTTCGAGCACATCCTCGGCTCCGAGCTCGCCGAGAAGTTCCAGGCGCATGCCGTCAAGTTCGGCATGGACCTGCACACGTTTGTGTCTGTCGAGAAAGTGGCCAAGCAGGCGGACGGCACGTTCGTCGTCTCCGCCGAGGGCGGCGATGAGTATCGCGCGCCGGCGGTGATCGTGACGGCCGGCGGCACGCCGGTGAAGCTGGGCATTCCCGGTGAGATCGAGTACGCCGGCAAGGGCGTGAGCTACTGCGCCATCTGCGACGGCGCGTTCTACAAGGGACACACGATCATGGTGGTCGGCGGCGGCGACGCCGCGCTCGAGGAAGCCGACTTCCTCACGCGCTATGCCAGCAAGGTCTATCTGGTGCACCGGCGCGGCGAGTTCCGCGCGTCGAAGATCGTGCAGAAGCGCGCGCTCGCGAATGCGAAGATCGAGACCGTGCTCGATACCGTGGTGGAGTCCATCCACGGCGACGCGCAGGGGCTGATGACGCATGCGGTGATTCGCAATGTGCACACCGGCGTGACGAGCGAGCTGGCCGCCACCGGGTGCTTCGTCTTCGTCGGCTTCCGTCCGAATACCGGCGTCATCGACGGCCACTTCGAGCACGACAGCGCCGGCTACATCCTGACCGATGCCAACATGATGACGTCCATCGAGGGGTTGTTCGCCGCCGGCGATGTGCGCGTGCAGCTGACGCGGCAGGTCACCACCGCGGTTGGCGACGCGACGACGGCGGCGATCGCCGTCGAGAAGTACCTCACCGCGCGCCGCACGGGGCAGCCGGCGCCCGTCCCCATGCCCATGCTGGCGCGCTGATGTTCGTGCGCGCGCTGACCGTCGGTCCGTTCCAGGAGAACTGCTACCTGGTGGCCGATGAATCCACCGGCGATGCGGTGCTGGTGGATCCGGGCGACGAGGGCGCGCGCCTGCTGGTGGCCGTGGCCGAAGGCGGTTTTACGCTGCGCGCGCTCTGGATCACCCACGCGCACATTGACCACATCGGCGGCATCGCGGCGGTGAAGCGGGTGCACAACGTGCCGGTGTATTTGCATCCGGCCGACCGCCCGCTGTACGACCGCGTCGTCGAGCAGGGGCGCAAGTACGGACTCCAGATTGACGCGCCGCCGCCACCCGATGTCGATCTCTCCGACGGCGATACGGTGACGGTCGGTGCGCTCCGATTCGACGTGATGCATGTGCCAGGGCACGCGCCGGGGCACGTGGCGTTTGTGGGGCACGGCGTCGTCTTCGGCGGAGACTGTCTGTTCGCCGGATCCATTGGGCGCACCGACCTGCCGCTGTCGGACCCCCGCGCGCTCGAGAAGTCGCTGCAGCGGTTCGCCGCCCTGCCGCCGGAGACGGAGGTCTATCCCGGGCACGGTCCGACCACGACGATTGGCGAGGAGAACCAGACGAATCCGTTTCTGACCGGCGCCGCGCGCGTCCTCAAGCGATGAACCGTACGCTCGCCGCGATAGTGCTCGCCGCGCTCTGGATCGGCGCGGCCCTGCTCACCGTCACAGTGGTCGCCCCCGGCGCGTTCGCCGTGCTTCCCACGCGCGCGCTCGCCGGCGAAATGGTGGGGCGAGTGCTCCCCGTGGTCTTCGTCGGAGCCATCGCGGTGCCGGTGCTCATCTATGCATTGACGCCAGTTGTGCGGCGCTCGGCGGCCGCTTGGACAGCGGGCGGAACCGCGGTCGGCGCCGCGGCGGTCGCGCTGTTTCTGGTGAATCCACGCATTGCCGCCCTGCGCCTCGCAGTGGTTGTCCCCATTGATCAGCTCGCGCCCGCCGATCCGCGGCGCAGCCTTTTTGGGCTGCTGCACGCCGGCTCCGTTGTGCTGCTCGGCCTTGCGATGGTCGGCATGGCCGTGTTGCTTGTGCTGCTCGCGCGCGCCGCCATCGGGCGCCCCACGTCCACCGGAGCCTCCCGATGAACTCCCGCCGCCTGGTCCCGCTCGCGCTCGCCGCCGTCGTCGGCGTCTCCGTCGCCTGCCTCGAGTCGACCCGCGCGAAGTCGGTGCCGTTTGGGTTCCTGACGCTCGGCGCGCAGCAGGCCGGCGCCGGCTACGCCACCGCGCCTGTTGGATCGTTCTTCAATGCCGGCGGACTTGGCGTGCCGTCCACCGCCGCGCCGTGGGACTCGTGCCGCCAGGAGAACTACAGCCGGTCCACCGTCGGCCTCGGCGACGTCTACCCGTCCATCAACGCCGGGTCGGCCATCGAGGTCCGCCTGACCGGCCGCACCGACTCGCTCTTCCCAATCGCGGTCGGCAACGCGGTGCAGTACCTCCTGAAGGGCGCGGCGCTGCCCTATGTGCCGGGCGACACCGTGTCCGTGGTGATTCCCGGGACCAGCGACGGCTATCCGGCGGTCTCATTCAAGGCCAAGACCGCCGAAGTTCTGACGCTCACGCCGTTCGTCGCGCCGGCGGCGGGCTCGGGGCTCGACCTGCGCTGGAACGCCGGGCAGGATCTCAACGGCGCCATCGCGGTGTCGTTCCGGTACGGCGCGCTCTCCGCCGACACGCTGAACGCGCAGATCTACTGCCAGCTCAAGGACGACGGCGCCGGCTCGATTCCGGCGCGGTACATGGACGCGTGGACACAAGCCACCGTGAAGTCGTGGACGATCTCGCGCGTGCGCACGTACGTGGCGCCGGTGGCGCGCGGCGGCTACTTCGACTTCATCTCGACGTTCGATCTGCCCACGCCCTAGGCGCCGCCAGGCACGGCGACCCGCGGGCTTGCGCCGCGCCCCTCTTCCAGCGCCGCGAGTTGCGCGGTAATCTCCCCTCATGCGGATCACGACCTGGGCCGAGTATGGTGTCATCTGCGCGCTGCACCTGGCGCGGCGCGCTGACGCCGAGCTCGTGAGCGGGCGCGAGATCGCCGAGCGGGAGCATCTGCCGCCCGACTACGCGGAACAGATCCTGCTGCGACTGCGCCGCGCCGGCATTGTCTCGAGCGTGCGCGGATCGCGCGGCGGCTACGCGCTCGCGCGGCCGGCGACCGACATCACGCTGCGCGAAATACTCGCCGCATCGGAACTCGTGACCTTCGAGGTGCATTGCGACGCGCACCCGCTCAACCACGAGCGGTGCGCGCCGGGTCACGACTGCTCCATTCGGCCCGTCTGGCAGATGCTGCAGCGGCGCATCGACGACGTGCTGGAGGGGGTGCGGCTCGCCGATCTGCTCGTCGAAGAGCGCGCCGTCCGCGAGCAGGTTGGCCTTCCGGTCCTCCAGTAGCGTGCTGTCCCGGCTTCCCTTTGTTGGCGCGCTGATCCAGCGCCGCCGCCGTCGCCGCCGCGCCGCGGCCGTCGTGGCGCGGTTCTTCGCCGAACCGCGCGAGGCCGACGTGCTGTGGCTGGCCGACGCCGCCGCCGGCGGCGACGTCGACCACGCCCGCTGGGAGCTGCGCTACGCTCGCCGCGCGCTCGGCCTCTTGGCCGCTCAGCGCGACGCCCTCGATGATCAGATCGGGTCCGACATTGCCACCGCCATCACGGCCGCCTTCGCCTTCGACCCGCACGTGTCGCCTGAGCGGCGCGCGCTGGCCGAGCGGCAGTTCAATGACCGCGTCACCACCTACCGCGAGGCGCTGCAGTCGCGCGGCGGCACCATTGGCCCCGAGGACAAGCTCGGCCGCATGCTCCTCGCCTTTGCGTCCGACTCGGCCCGCACCGCCGGCACGCCGCTGACCCGCGCGATCGCGCTGATGGCGGCGTACCGCACCGAGGCGGGGGAGGTGCTGCACCAGATGTATGGCGGCGCGACGCTTGAGTGAAGGGGAAGAGGCAGGGTGTGGTGCAGGGGAGGGGGATAACGAAAGGGCGGCGCCTTGCGGCGCCGCCCTCTGTATTCGTCACATCGTGTTTACCGCAGATCCTGCAGTGCCGAAGCCGGGACTCGAACCCGGACGGGCGTAAGCCCACTGCGCCCTGAACGCAGCGCGTCTACCAATTCCACCACTTCGGCGAGGAACGGAAACGTATCGGGAGCGGCGGGGTGAATCAAGTCGTCCGCCGGTCGCGGCCTCGTTTTTTCGCGCTGCGAGGAGACGCCGCGCTCGAGCCGCTCGTCCAATTCCGGGACAATCGCGCCGCCGCGCGGGACCCCGCCATGACCACGGTGTAAATTGCGTATCACGCCTTCCTCTCCGATTCGACCGCCTTGTCCAAGCCACCCGCCGAGACCGAGCTGATCGCCCGCAACAAGCGGGCGCGGCACGACTACGAGATCCTCGAGACCTACGAGGCGGGGCTCGTGCTGCTCGGCACCGAGGTCAAGTCGCTCCGCGGCGGCAAGGCGAACCTGACCGACGCCTATGGCGTCGTGAAGGACGGCGAACTGTGGCTGCTCAACCTGCACATTGCGCCGTATGAGAAGGGAACGGCGTGGAACCACGAGCCCACCCGCACGCGCAAGCTGCTGCTCAAATCGAGCGAACTGCGCCGGCTGATCGGCGCGGTGGAGCGCAAAGGGCTCACCATCGTGCCGCTCGAGATGCACTTCCGGCGCGGGCGCGCCAAGGTCGTGATCGCCGTGGGCCGCGGGAAGAAGCTGCACGACAAGCGCGCCGACCTGAAGGAGCGCGACGCCAAGCGCGATCTCGAGCGGGCCCTGCGGAGCAGCAAGTGATGCTGTCGCTGCTCCTCGCCGTCGCGTCACTCGCGCCGGCCGACTCGCTGCGCTTTGTGGTGAGCGGCCGAGACAGCGCCGTGCCCGCGCGCACCGAGGGGCAGTCAAGCTTCGTGGTGGCGCAGGCGGTCGCCGGCGCGCTCGGTGGCCAGGTCCAGCGCCTGCCGAACCACCGCTACCTCGTCACGCTAGCCGGCGTGGCTTTTGAACTCGCCGACCGGACGCCGTATGCCGTGTCGGATGGGCGTCTCTATTCGCTCGTGGCCGCCGCGCGCGAACGCGACGGTGCGCTGGAACTGCCCGTGCAGTTCTTCACCGATGTTGCGCCGCGCGCCGGCGCGCGCCTGCGCTGGGACGCCGCCCGCCGGCGGTTGATCCCGAGCGCCGCGGCCGTCGCGCGCGGCACGCGCGCGCGGACCGCTCCTCCGGTCGAAACGCCGCCCGCGGCGAACCCCGCGGCGCCAGCCGCTGCGCCGCCGGCCGCGCCATCGCGCCCAGCGCGCCGTCGCGTCATCGTGGTCGACGCCGGTCACGGTGGCCGTGATCCGGGCATGCGCGGATGGCGAGCGGACCAGACGCCGGTTCGCGAGAAGGACATTACGCTCGGCGTCGCGCTGCAACTCGAGCAGGAACTTGAGCGCCGCGGTTACGCCGTCATCATGACCCGCCGCACCGATACCCTGATCGCGCTCACCGACCGCGGGCGAATCGCCAACCGCAGCAAGGGCGACCTGTTCATCTCGGTGCACGTCAACGCCGCCAACCCCAACTGGAAGAACCCGCGCGCGGCGCGCGGCTTCGAGACGTACTTCCTCGCCGAGGCCAAGACCGAGGACGAGCGCCGGGTGGCGCAGATGGAAAACGAGGTCGTGCGCTTCGAAACCGAGGCCGACGCCCCCAAGGATGATCCGCTCGGCTTCATCATCAACGACATGGCGCAAAATGAACACCTGCGCGAGTCCAACGATCTCGCCGAGAGCGTGCAGCACGCCCTGCGCCGCGTGCATCCGGGGCCGAGCCGTGGCGTGAAGCAGGCGGGATTTCTTGTGCTCGTGAAGGCCTATATGCCCGCGGTGCTGGTGGAAGTCGGGTTCGGCACCAACAGCAGCGATGCCGCCTTCATGAGTTCGCGAGCAGGCCAGCAGACCCTGGCCGGCGCCATCGCCGACGCGGCCAGCGAATACCTGGCGCGCTATGAGCAGCGTGTCGGCATCGGCGGCAGCCGGTGAGCGCGACGCGGCGGCGCGTTGCGGGGACGATCGTGGTGCTGCAGTTTGCCGATGCCCCGGCGCGTGCGCGCGCCATCGAGCCCACCGACTGTGCCCTGCGTCCTGCCCGACTTGTGAAGAACGCCGCACCCAACCACTCCGTGTCAGAGGCGGCGCCGTGAACGATGCGCTGCAGACGACGGTCGCCGGACTGAGATTCGCCAATCCCGTCCTGCTCGCGTCGGGAACCGCCGGGTATGGGCGCGAGCTCGCCGGCATCGTCGATCTCGAGTCGCTCGGCGGCCTCGTCACCAAGGCCGTGAGCGTCGAGCCGCGCCACGGCAACGCCGCGCCGCGCGTCTGGGATTTTGACGGCGGGATGATCAACGCCGTCGGCCTCGCCAATCCCGGGGTCGAGGCGGTGCGCGCCGATGCGCTGCCGTGGATCGCGGCACACCTCAAGCAGCCGCGCGTGCTGGTCAACGTGGTCGGTCGCGTGCTCGAGGACTATGCCGAGGTGGTGGCCGGCCTCGACGCCGCGGCGGGCGTGGATGGCTTCGAGCTGAACGTGAGCTGCCCGAACACCAAGAAGGGTGGGCTCGAGTTTGGGGCCGACGCCGACGCCCTGCGCGCGCTCGTGACGCGCGCGCGCGCCGCCACCAATCGCGCGCTCTTCGTCAAGCTGTCGCCGTCGCTCCCCGATGTGGTCGCCACGGCGCGGGCCGCGGTGGAGAGCGGCGCGACCGGCGTGACGCTGTTCAACACGATGCCCGGCCTGATCGTCGATGTGGAGGCGCGCGCCCCCGTGCTTGGCTTCGGCAGCGGCGGCGTCAGCAGCCCGGCCCTGCTTCCCGTGGCCGCGCTCGCCGTCCATCGCGTGACGCGCGCCCTGCCGGGCGTGCCGGTCATCGGCGCGGGCGGCGTCAGCACCGCCAATCACGCCCTCCAGCTCATCATCGCCGGCGCCTCGCTCGTCGCGCTCGGCGCCGCGTCGATGGCCGACCCGCGCACCGCCGAGCGCGTCGTGCGCGACCTCGCCTGCTGGTGCGAGCAGCACGGCGTGCGTTCGCTCGACGACGTGCGCGGCACCCTCACCTGGCCCTCGTCATGACGTCGACTGCCATCACGATGCCCGCTCCCACGCCCATCGTGGCGCTCGACGTCCCCTCCATTACAGCGGCGCACGCGCTGGTCGACCGCTTGGGCAACGCGGCCGACTTCTACAAGGTGGGTCTGCAACTCTACACCGCCGAGGGGCCGCGCGTGGTGGAGTGGCTGCGCGGGGCGGGGAAGCGTGTCTTTCTGGATCTCAAGCTGCACGACATTCCGAACACCGTGCGCGGGGCGGCGCAGAGCGCGTCGGCGCTGGACGTGCAGCTGCTGACGGTGCACGCGATCGGCGGCGAGCCGATGCTGCGCGCCGCGGTCGAGGGGGGCGGCGCGACCGGCATTCTGGCGGTGACGGTGCTGACGTCGATGTCGGCACAGGATCTCGAGTCCGCGCGCGGCCATGCCGTGACGAGAGTGGCCGACGAAGTGCTGCGCTTGGCGGGGGCGGCGGCGGCGGCCGGCGCCCATGGGATTGTCTGCGCGGGCACGGAGGTGGCGGCAGTGCGCGCCGCGCACGGCTCGGTGCTGCGCACGCTGGTTCCCGGCATCCGGCTGGGCGGCACGCCGGCGCACGACCAGGCGCGCGTGATGACCCCGCGCGAGGCGGCCGCGGCCGGCGCGTCGTACGTGATCCTCGGCCGCACCGTGACCGCCGCCGATGATCCCCACGCGGCGATGCGCGCCGTGCTGGCCGAGCTGCGCGGCTAGCGAAGCGGGCCAATCGGAATCGCGATCCATAATCGTCATCCTGAATCGCAATCCTAGGTCCAAATCCTAAATCAGAACCCCGAAGATTTGCCGAAGCCACGCGAATCTGTCTTGTACACGTCAGCCCCAAAAAAAAGTCAAGAGGGGAGCTTGTATTCGGCGTTTCAAGCGGTTAGGGTTCGTGTCTGTCCTAAATCACCACCGGAGTTTCGCGTGAAAGTTCGAAGCAGCGTGAAGCCGATTTGTGAGCACTGCAAGGTCGTGAAGCGCGACGGCGTGACTCGCATCATCTGCAAGCGCAATCCCAAGCACAAGCAGCGGCAGGGTTAACCGACTATGGCTCGTATCTCTGGCGTCGACCTGCCGCGCGAAAAGCGCGTGGACATCGGCCTGACGTACATCTTTGGCATCGGCCGCGCGGTTGCGCGCCGCATTCTCGAAGCCGCTGGCGTTGCCCCGGACATCCGGGTCAAGGACCTCAGCGACGCGGACGTCAACAAGCTCCGTCAGGAGATTGAAAAGACGTACCGGGTCGAGGGCGCCCTCCGCACGGAGGTCGCGATGAACATCAAGCGTTTGATGGACATCGGGTCGTATCGCGGCATTCGCCACCGCCGTGGGCTGCCGGTTCGCGGCCAGCGGACGCACACTAACGCGCGCACCAAGAAGGGTCCGCGTCGCGCGATCGCCGGCAAGAAGAAGGTGACCAAGTAATGGCTACGGGCAAGAAGACCAAGCGCGTGGTGGAGGCGGAGGGCATTGCCCACGTCAGCGCCACGTTCAATAACACCCTGATCACGATCACCGATTCCCACGGGAACGCGGTGTCGTGGGGGTCGGCCGGCAAGGCCGGATTCAAGGGTTCGAAGAAGAGCACCCCGTTCGCGGCGACGGTCGCCGCTGAGCAGTGCGCGCGCGAGGCGTTGACCGCCGGCGTGCGCAAGGTGCACGTCCGCGTGCAGGGGCCGGGATCGGGGCGTGAGTCCGCGATCCAGGCGCTCGCTGCCGCCGGACTCACCGTCAAGTCGATCAAGGACGTCACGCCGATTCCGCACAACGGCTGCCGTCCGCCGAAGCGCCGGAGGGTTTAACCCATGCGGTATACGGGTCCCAGCTGCCGGCAGTGCCGGCGAGAGAGCACCAAGCTGTTCCTCAAGGGCACGAAGTGCTTCACCGAGAAGTGCCCCGTGGAACGCCGGCCGTACGCGCCGGGCCAGCACGGGCAGAACACGTCGCGCCGCCGCAAGGTGTCGGAATACGCCAAGCAGCTGCGTGAGAAGCAGAAGATCAAGCGCATGTACGGCGTGAGCGAGCGGCAGTTCCGCAACACCTTCGAGAAGGTGTCGTCGCTCCCCGGCATCACCGGCCACAATCTGCTGGCCGCGCTCGAGAGCCGTCTCGACAACATGGTCTATCGCATGGGCTTCGCCGCGAGCCGCAAGGCCGCGCGCCAGCTCATCGCGCACCGCCATGTCGAGATCAACGGCAAGACGGTGGACATCCCGTCGTTCCAGGTCCAGCCGGGCCAGGAGATTCGGGTCCGTCAGCACGCCCGTGAGAACGTTGGCATTCAGGCCGCGCTGGAGCAGTCGGCGCGCGGTCAGCTGCCGAGCTGGCTCGCGGTCGACAAGGACACGTTCAGCGGCCGCATGCTCGAGCGCCCGCAGCGCGCGTCCATCCCGATCGCCGCGCAGGAGCAGCTGGTCGTGGAGTTGTATTCGAAGTAAGAGGGTAGGCGGTAGATGGTCGATGGTAGACGATGCGCTGTATCTACCCTCCACCCTCTACCATCTACCATCTGGTCTACCCTGACTATCACACGGGCCTGCCGCGCGTCAGGGGCGAGGCAGGGCGTAGGCAGCGACGCCGTCGCGGCTTGACCACAAAACGGATCTCATCGACGTATGGCTCAGACTATTGATTTGCGCGGGTTGGTGCGGCCGCAGCTCGTCGAAATGACGAAGCGCGACGACAACCCGAACATCGCCGAGTTCCGCCTCCAGCCGCTGGAACGCGGCTACGGGCACACGCTCGGCAACGCGATGCGGCGCATGCTGCTGTCGTCGCTGCGCGGCTCCGCGGTGTGGGGCTTCCGCATCGACGGCGTCCTCCACGAGCACCAGACCATCCAGGGTGTGGTCGAGGACGTCCACCAGATCATCGGCAACCTCAAGTCGCTCACGCTGTCGCTTGCCGGCGACGTCGAGGAGACGGTGCTGCGCATCAACTGCACCAAGGCGGGGGCGGTTGTCGCCGGCGACATCGAGGACCAGGGCGGCGTGAAGGTCGTCAACCCCAAGCACCACTTGTTCACCATGCAGGATGACCGCGATCTCACGGTCGAACTGTACGTGAACAAGGGCCGCGGCTACGTCGAGGCCGAGCAGCATCCGGCCGACCGCTCGCTCCCGGTGGACCTCGTCCGCATCGACTCCATCTATTCACCGGTCCGCCGCGTGAACTTCCACGTCAGCGAGACCCGCGTCGGCCAGCGCACGGACTACGATCGCCTCGTCCTCACGGTCGAGACGAACGGCACCGTGTCGCCCGAGGAGGCGGTCAGCTATGCCGCCGCCCTCGCGCAGACGCATTTCCAGTACTTCGCCGGTTTCGGGTCGCACAGCGCGGCCATTGCCGGCGACGGCACGACCGACGCCCAGCGCCTCGCCCAGCTGCTGTCGACCTCCATCGACGCGCTCGAGCTCTCGGTGCGGTCGGTCAACTCCCTGAAGAACTCCAACATCCGTTCGCTCGGCGATCTCGTCCGGCAGACGGAGGGGCAGATCATTCAGGTCAAGAACTTTGGCAAGAAGTCGCTCCAGGAGATCGCCGACCTGCTCGAACGGGAAGGGCTGAACTTCGGGATGAAGTTTGAAGACAGTGGCGACGGCGTCCGGGTCACGGACTGGGGCACGCCGCCGAGCCGGGCTGCGGCCAACGCGCCCGACGACGAAGAAGAGGAGTAACACCCGATGCGTCACCGTAAGGCAGGCCGGCAGCTGCGCCGGACCAGCGAGCAGAAGCTCGCTTTGATGCGCAATCTCGCGACCTCGCTCATCGAGCAGGGCGCCATTGAAACGACGGAAGCCAAGGCCAAGGAGCTGCGGCCGTTCGTCGAGAAGCTGATCACCAAGGCCAAGGCCGGCACGCTGCATGCGCGCCGCGAGGCCGGCAAGCACGTCCGCAAGCGCGAGGCCGCCGACAAGCTGTTCCAGGAAGTCGGCCCCAAGAACGCCAAGCGCGCCGGCGGCTACACCCGCATCCTCAAGACGCGCGCGCGCAAGGGCGACGGCGCGGACATGGCTCGCATCGAGCTGGTGGAGAACTAAGCCATGGCCATCGAACGCAATAAGTGCTACGTCTGCGCCAAGGGCATTGCCTTCGGCAACAACGTCTCGCACGCCAACAACAAGACCCGCCGCACCTGGAAGCCGAACCTCCAGGTCGTCCGCGTGGTTCACGAAGGGAAGATCACGAAGGTGAAGGTCTGCACGCGCTGCCTGCACGCCAACAAGGTGCGCCGGGCCCCGCGCGGCAAAGCGGCGGTCGCCTGACCACCGTCCGTCCGACCCTCACAAGGGGTAAGTTTGAGGGGAGCCCCAGGGCTCCCCTTTTTCTTGACTGAGAACCCGACCGTGCCCACCGCGCTCATTACCGGCATCACCGGCCAAGACGGCTCCTACCTCGCCGAGTTCCTGCTCGCGAAGGGCTATCGCGTGGTCGGCATCATCCGCCGCTCGTCCACCACGCCGTACGAGCGCATTGCGCACCTCGTCGACCGCATTGAGCTGCATTCGGCCGACCTGCTCGATCAGACGTCGCTCGTTGACGTGCTCGACACGGTCCAGCCGGACGAGATCTACAACCTCGCCGCCCAGAGCTTTGTGGCCACGTCGTGGACGCAGCCCGTGCTCACCGGCGAGTTCACCGCGCTCGGCGTCACCCGCATGCTCGAAGCCATGAAGCGCGCCTGCCCCAAGGCGCGGTTCTATCAGGCGAGCTCGTCGGAGATGTTCGGCAAGGTCGTGGAGACGCCGCAGACCGAGAACACGCCGTTTTACCCGCGCTCGCCGTATGGCGTGGCCAAGGTGTACGGCCACTGGATCACGGTGAACTACCGCGAGTCGTTCGGCCTGTACGCGACGAGCGGCATTCTGTTCAATCACGAGAGCCCGCGCCGCGGCCTCGAGTTCGTGACGCGCAAGGTCACCGATGCCGTGGCGCGCATCAAGCTCGGGCTCGCCTCCGACGTCGTGCTCGGCTCGCTGACGGCGCGCCGCGACTGGGGCTATGCCGGCGACTACGTGGACGCCATGTGGCGGATGCTGCAGCAGGACGCCCCCGGTGACTACGTCATCGGCACGGGACACACGTGGACGGTGCAGCAGCTCTGCGAGTCGGCCTTTGCGCACGCCGGGCTCGACTGGAAGGCGCACGTCAAGGTGGATCGCAAGTTCATGCGCCCCGCCGAGGTGGAGCTGTTGGTGGCCAATCCGGCCAAGGCGCGCAAGGAACTGCAGTGGGAGCCGACCGTGGATTTCCACGGCCTCGTGCGCATGATGGTGGACGCCGACCTCGCGCGTCATCGCGCGATCGGCTGACGTGTCGCGCGCCCTCGTCACCGGCGCGGCCGGATTTGCGGGACAGTGGTTGTGCCGGGCCCTCCTCGAGGCGGGATGGGAGGTGACCGGCGCGTCGCTCACCGGACCCGCGCCCGACGGCACGCTGTCGAAGAGCGAGCGCGCGTCCGTTCGGTGGATGCTCGCCGACCTGCGCGCCGAAGACGCCGTCACCGACGTGCTCGATGCCTCGGCCCCCGACGCGGTCTTTCATCTCGCCGGCATCTCGTTCGTCCCCACGGCGCGCGAAGAGCCGGTGAACGTGTGCGAGACCAACGTGATGAGCGCGGTGGTGATGCTCGCCGACATCCGCCGCCGCCGCGCCGCGGGCGCCATCGACCCGGCCATTGTCGTTGTCGGCAGCGCCGAGCAGTACGGCGTGCATGACGCCTCCGAGGGGCTGCTGACCGAGGAGTCGGTCTGCCGCCCGCGCACCATTTACGCCGCGAGCAAGGGGGCGCAGGAAGTCTTCGCGCTCGAAGCGGCGCGCGCCGACGGCCTGCGCGTGGTCTGCACACGCTCGTTCAACCACTCGGGCCCCGGCCAGGCGCCGCATTTCCTGATTCCCGCGCTCGTCGGGCGCGTGCGGTCAGCGCAGCGCGCGCCGGCGCCGCGCACGCTGCCGATCGGCAACGGCCACACGACGCGCGATTTTCTGCACGCGGCCGATGTGGCCAGCGCCTATCTTTCGCTGGCGGCGCACGGCGTCCCCGGCGAGGTCTACAATGTGTGCTCCGGCATCGGCGTGACCGTCGAAGCGCTCGCCCGCGACGTCTGCGCGCGCGCGGGCGTGGACGCCGAGATCATCAGCGAGCCGGCGCTCCGCCGCGCCGTCGATGTGCCGTGGCTGGTGGGTGACAACTCGAAGCTCCGCTCCACGACCGGTTGGACTCCCCACCGGACGCGTACCGACATCATCGACGACTTGCTGCATGCCGCGTCGCACTGACATTCACCGCATCCTCCTCATCGGCTCCGGCCCCATCGTCATTGGGCAGGCGGCCGAGTTCGACTACTCCGGCACGCAGGCGGCCAAGGCGCTGCGCGAAGAGGGCTACGAGGTCATCCTCGTGAACTCGAATCCGGCGACGATCATGACCGACCCCGAGGTCGCCGACCGGACGTACATCGAGCCGGTCACGCCGGAGTTCGTGGAACTGATCATCGCCCGCGAGCGCCCCGACGCGCTGCTGCCGACAATGGGCGGCCAGACGGCGCTCAATGTCGCGATGGCGCTGCACGAGAACGGCGTGCTCGCCAAGTACGGCGTCGAGCTGATCGGCGCCAACGCGCGGGCCATCGCCGTGGCCGAGGACCGCAAGCTGTTCGGCGAGGCGATGGAGAAGATCGGCCTCAAGTGCCCGCAGGGGCGCATCGCGACGACGATGGACGAAGCGATCGAGATCTCCGAGTTCACCGGCTTCCCGGCGATCATCCGGCCGGCGTTCACGCTCGGCGGATCCGGCGGCGGCATCGCGTACAACCGCGAGGAGTACGAGGCCATCGTGCGCCGCGGCCTCGCCGAGTCGCCCATTTCGCAGGTGCTTATCGAGCGGTCGCTGCTCGGCTGGAAGGAGTTCGAGCTGGAGGTGATGCGCGACCATCAGGACAACGTGGTCATCATCTGCTCCATCGAGAATCTGGATCCGATGGGCGTGCACACCGGCGACTCGATCACGGTGGCGCCGGCGATGACGCTGACCGACCGCGAGTACCAGATGATGCGCGACGCGTCCATCAAGATCATTCGCGAGATCGGCGTCGACGCCGGCGGCTGCAACATCCAGTTCGCCCTGAATCCGACGAACGGCGACCTCGTGGTCATCGAGATGAACCCGCGCGTGTCGCGCTCGTCGGCGCTGGCGTCCAAGGCCACCGGCTTCGCGATCGCGAAGATCGGCACCAAGCTCGCGGTCGGCTATCGCCTCGACGAGCTGCCCAACGACATCACCAAGACGACGCCGGCGAGCTTTGAGCCGGTGCTCGACTACGTGGTGGTAAAATGCCCGCGCTTCGCGTTTGAGAAGTTCCCGGGTGCCAACCCCGGCCTGACGACGCAGATGAAGAGCGTCGGCGAGTCGATGGCGATCGGGCGCACGTTCAAGGAAGCATTCCAGAAGGGGCTGCGCGCGCTGGAGAACAGCCGGCAGGGGTGGGACATCGCCCCGCGCCTCATCGACGACCGACTGGCCGATGACTCGCTCGAGACGCTGCGCGCCGCGCTGCAGACGCCAACGCCGGAGCGGATCTTCCAGGTGAAGCGGGCGATGCTCGCCGGCCTCACCATCGACGAACTCTACGACCTCACCGCGATCGACAAGTGGTTCCTGGCGCAGCTGCAGGAGCTGGTGGACGCCGAGCGCGAGTATGCGGCCCTGCCGACGGTGAGCGAGGGCGTCCTGAAGCGGATGAAGCAGATGGGCTTCGCCGACGCCCAGTTGGCCAAGCTGCGTGGCGGCAAGGAGGAGGAGGTCCGGGAGCTCCGGTGGAAGGCCGGCATTCGTCCCGTTTACAAGATGGTCGACACCTGCGCCGGCGAGTTCCCGTCGAGCACGCCGTATCTGTACAGCACGTGGGATGAGGAGTCGGAGGCGCCGCGCACGGGGCGCAAGTCGGTCATCATCCTCGGGTCGGGACCCAATCGCATTGGGCAGGGCGTGGAGTTCGACTACTGCTGCGTGCGCGCCGTGATGGCGCTGCGCGAGCGCGGGTACGAGACGATCATGATCAACTCGAACCCCGAGACCGTCTCCACCGACTACGACACCAGCGACAAGCTGTACTTCGAGCCGCTCACGCTCGAGCACGTGCTGGAGATCGTGGAGCGTGAGCAGCCGATCGGGGTCATCGTGCAGCTCGGCGGCCAGACGCCGCTCAAGCTGACCCGCGGGCTCGAGGCGGCGGGCGTGAACATCCTCGGCACTTCGCCCGACGCGATTGACGCGGCCGAAGATCGCCGCCGCTTTGAGGAGATCGCGCGCAACCTTGGCGTCGCCCAGCCGCCCAACGGCACGGCGACGAGCGTGGACGGGGCGGTGGAGATCGCCGAGCGCATCGGCTACCCCGTGCTGCTGCGCCCGAGCTACGTGCTCGGCGGCCGCGCCATGGAGATCGTGTACGACGAGCCGGCCCTGCGCGACTACTTCCAGCGCGCGGTGCGCGTGTCAGAGGACCGGCCAGTGCTGATCGACAGCTTCCTCGAGGATGCGTGGGAAGCGGACGTCGACGCGCTCAGCGACGGCGAACGGGTGGTGATTGGCGGCGTGATGCACCACATCGAGGATGCCGGCATTCACTCCGGCGACTCGGCCTGCGTGCTGCCGCCGATCCAGCTGTCCGACAAGGACGCCGACCAGATGCGCGCCTATACCGTGGCGTTCGCCAAGGCGCTCGGCGTGGTCGGACTCATCAACGTGCAGTACGCAGTGAAGAACGGCGTGGTGTACGTGCTCGAGGTGAATCCGCGCGCGTCGCGCACCATCCCGTTTGTCTCGAAGACCATTGGCGTGCCGCTCGCCTCGTTGGCGGCGCGCGTGATGCTCGGGGAGAAGCTGGCCGACATCGGCTTCACCGAGGAAGTCATCCCGCCGTATGTGACGGTGAAGGAAGCGGTCTTCCCGTTCACCAAGTTCCGCGAGTTCGATCCCATCCTCGGGCCCGAGATGCGCTCGACGGGCGAAGTGATGGGCATTGCCGACGCGTTTGGCACGGCGTTCGCCAAGGCCGAACTGGCCGCCGGCAACGGCCTGCCGCTGCAGGGGACGGTGATGCTGACGGTCAACGACCACGACAAGCCCAAGGCGGTGGAGATCGCGCGGCGCTTCCACACGATGGGCTTTGGCGTCGTCGCGACGACCGGCACCGCCCGTTACCTGCGCGAGCGCGGCGTGCCGTGCGAGGCGGTGAAGAAGGTGAGCGAGGGACGTCCGAACGGCATCGACCTGCTGGTCAACGGCCAGGTGCAGCTGCTCGTGAACACCCCGCTCGGCAAGCGGTCGCAGAAGGACGACTACTCCCTGCGGCAGGTCGCCATCACGCAGCGCGTGCCGTACACGACGACGCTGTCGGCGGCGAGTGCCGCGAGCGACGCCATTCAGTCGCTGCGCGAGCGGCCCAAGTCGGTGCGCAGCGTCCAGGAGTGGCTGGCGGACATCGCGTGAGCGCGCTCTGGCAGTTTGCGCGTCGACTCGCGCCGGATCGCGCGAGGATCGCCGTGCGCCGCGCACGCCGACGCCTCGAGCGCTGGCGCCGGAAGTACGCCGAGTTGCGGTTCCGGTCGTACAAGGTCACGCACCGCTATGGAGGGCGGGCGCTCGTCGTGCACATCGCCGACCCCACGTCGCGCGACTGGTACGACCGCGATATGGACATGCCCGCAGAGGTCGCGGTGTTGCGTGAGCGCGGCCGGCTGCGCCCCGGCGCGCGCGTGTTCGACCTCGGTGCCCACCAGGCGGTCATCGCGCTGTTGCTCGCGGGCAGCGTCGAGCCGGGCGGCGAGGTCGTCGCGGTTGAGGCGGCGCCGTTCAACGTGCGCGTGGCGCGGCGCAACGTGGCAGTCAACGGGTGCACGAACGTTGCCATCGTGCCAGCGGCGGTCAGCGATCGCGACGGCACGATCTGGTTTGACGACGCGTGGAACGGTTCCGTGAGCGAGGCGGCCGGCGACGGGGTGTGCATCGAGGCCGTGACGATTGATACGCTCACGGAACGACACGGCACGCCCGACGTGCTGTTTATCGATGTCGAGGGCTTCGAGGCGCACGCCCTGCGCGGCGCGGCGCGCACGCTCGCCGCGCACCGGCCGGACCTGTTCGTTGAGGTGCACGTCGACGTCGGACTGCACCGCTTCGGGACCGTGGCGGACGTGCTGTCGCAGGTGCCGTCAGGGTACGAGCTGCTCGTGTCCGCGGGAGAGGGCGCGCCGTTTGTTCCGATCGGGGCAGGGGACGACATCATGACGCGACGGTTCTTCCTTGTGGCGCTGGCGCCGCGCCCTACCGAGATTACTGCCCATGACTGAAGCCTGGGTTCACCCATCCGCGTTCGTGGACGACGGCGCCGTACTCGGCGCCGGCACCAAGGTGTGGCATTTCTGCCACGTAATGCCCGGCGCGGTGATCGGCGCCGGCTGCTCGCTGGGGCAAAACGTCGTCGTGATGCCCGGCACCAGGATTGGCGACAATGTGAAGATCCAGAACAACGTCTCGATCTATGAAGGCGTGGAACTCGAGGACGACGTGTTCTGCGGGCCCTCGATGGTCTTTACCAACGTCATCAATCCGCGCAGCGCCGTGTCGCGCAAGCATGAGTACAAGCGGACGCTGGTAAAGCGGGGGGCGTCGATTGGCGCCAACGCCACCATTGTCTGCGGCGTCACGCTGGGGCGGTACTGCTTTGTGGGAGCGGGGGCGGTGGTGGCTAAGGACGTCCCCGACTACGCGCTCGTGACGGGCGTCCCCGCGCGGCGCACCGGATGGATGTGTGAGTGCGGGGTGAAGCTGCGCGAAGACATCATGGCGCTCGAGTGCCCGACGTGCGGCCGCCAGTACCAGCACAAGGGGGAGAAGGTGTCGCCCTCGCCGGCGGGCGAGCTGTGAGCGCCCGCGCGTTTCGCGTGGCGCTCGTTGGCTGCGGCCGCATCGCGCACAACCACTTCGACGCCATCGCCGGGCTCGATGGACTCTCGTTGTCGGCCGTCTGCGACGTCGTGGAGTCGAGGGCGCGCGAAGCGGGCGAGAAGTGGGGTGTGCCGTGGTTCACCTCGTACGATGAGATGCTC
>JACPFW010000006.1:94634-109909 GCA_016182795.1 Gemmatimonadota bacterium | reverse complement strand
TCTCACCAACCTGTTCCTGCTGCTGATGGGCTTCGCGTTGCTGGCGCGGCACTTTGAGGAGAGCGGAATCCCGGCCATGCTCCCGCGCTTCCTTCCGGACGACTGGAAGGGCGGCTTCATTTTGCTCGTTGCGGTCGCCGTGCTCTCATCGGTGCTCGACAACATTGCGGCCGCGCTCATTGGCGGCGCGGTGGCGCACACGGTGTTCAAGGGCAAAGTGCACGTGGGATACATTGCCGGCATCGTGGCCGCCTCCAATGCCGGCGGCGCCGGGTCGGTGGTGGGCGACACGACGACGACGATGATGTGGATCGCTGGCGTCGGACCGCTCGAGGTGGTCGAGGCGGCACTCGGGTCGATCGTGGCCCTCGTTATTTTCGGCATTCCGCTCTCGCGGCTGCAGCAGTCGTACCAGCCCATTCAGGCTGATCCCGATCCGTCGGCTCGCGTCGACTGGACGCGCGTCGGTGTGGTGCTCAGCATCCTCGCGCTCGCCGTGACGGTGAACGTGGTGATGAACACGCACTACCACGAAGTGTCGGACAAGGCGCCGTTCCTCGGCGCGGCCGTCTGGGTGGCGATCCTCGCCACGGCCGGGCTCCGCAAGCCCGAATGGAAGCTGCTCCCCGAGACGCTTAAGGGGACCATCTTCCTGCTCTCGCTGGTGCTCTGCGCCAGCATGATGCCGGTGGAGAAGCTCCCCACCGCGTCGTGGCATACCGCGTTCGGGCTCGGCTTTACCTCGGCCGTCTTCGACAACATCCCGCTCACCGCGCTCGCGCTGGCGCAGGGCGGCTACGACTGGGGCTTCCTCGCCTTCGCTGTGGGCTTCGGCGGCTCGATGATCTGGTTTGGCTCGTCGGCCGGCGTGGCGCTCAGCAACATGTACCCGCAGGCGAAGAACACCAAGGAGTACCTGAAGGCCGGCTACTGGGTCGCGATCGCCTATGTGGTGGCGTTCATGGTGATGCTGCAGGTGCTCGGCTTCCACGCGGGGAGCACGCCGCGGACGGTGCAGCAGGCGGAGGCGCCGGCGGCGGCAGAAGTCATGCACTAGCAACGCGTTCGGGGGGGCGCGGCGATTTTAGCGGGTTCTTAACGCGCCCTGTTCCGTGTCTCGCTTGTCTCGGCTCGGCGGGTCCGAATAATTTTCGGACGCCGAGCCGAGTGCGTTCGCTCCCCCGTCGACCGGCCCACTTTCGCGTCGTACTCAGGCCGACGACTGGCCTGACTTCTCTGTGGGGAGCGCATGCGTCCATTGGGTATCGCCGCGCTGTTGCTCGCGGTCCTGCCGGCGACGGCGTCGGCTCTGGGGTTCTCCGGTCCCTCTGTTGGGCCGGTCCCAGTCGAGTTCATCCTGTTCGGCCTTGTCCTGGCCGGCGTTGGCATCTTTCATCATCAGACGTTCAAGATCGCGGTGACCGGCGTCACGGTCATCTCGCTCTACAAGATCTTCTTCTCTCCCTTCCGTGAAGGGACCGGGGTCTCCGGGTTTGGCGTACACGTTGAGCACGAATGGGTGATTCTGGCCAACCTGTTCCTGCTGCTGATGGGATTCGCGCTGCTGGCGCGGCACTTTGAGGAGAGCGGCGTACCGGCGATGCTCCCCAAATTCCTGCCCGACGACTGGCGCGGCGCGTGGATCCTGCTGGTGGCCATCGCGTTCATCTCGTCGTTCCTTGACAACATCGCGGCCGCGCTCATCGGCGGCGCGGTGGCGCACAAGATCTTCAAGGGGAAGGTGCATATCGGCTACATCGCCGGCATCGTGGCCGCGTCCAATGCCGGCGGCGCCTTCTCGGTGGTGGGCGACACGACGACGACCATGATGTGGATCGCCGGCGTCAGCCCCACCGAAGTCTTCGAGTGCATCATCTCGTCCGTCGTCGCGGTGGTGTTCCTCATTCCGCTGGCGATGGCGCAGCAGAAGTACCAGCCCATCCAGGCCAACCCTGACGCCGATGCGCGCGTCGACTGGACGCGCGTCGGCGTGGTGCTCAGCATTCTCGCGCTGGCCGTCACGGTCAACATCGTGATGAACACCCACTTCTACGAGCTCTCCGACAAGGGACCCTTCCTCGGTCTCGCGGTGTGGGCGGCGATTCTCGGCACGGCCGGCCTGCGCAAGCCGGAGTGGAAGCTGCTCCCCGAGAACCTAAAGGGGACCATCTTCCTGCTCTCGCTCGTGCTGTGCGCGAGCATGATGCCAGTGGAGAAGCTGCCGACCGCCTCGTGGCAGACGGCAATGGGACTCGGTTTCACGTCGGCGGTCTTCGACAACATTCCGCTCACCGCGCTGGCGCTGACGCAGGGAGGCTACGACTGGGGCTTCCTGGCCTTCGCCGTCGGATTCGGCGGGTCGATGATCTGGTTCGGCTCGTCGGCGGGCGTAGCGCTGAGCAACATGTATCCCGAAGCCAAGAACACCAGGCAGTACCTGCAGAAGGGATACTGGGTCACGATTGCGTATGTCGTCGCGTTCATGACGCTGTTGGCGGTTCGCGGCTTCCATCCCGGCAGCACACCGCGCACGGTGCAGGCCGTAGAAGCGCCGGCGGCCGTCGAGGCGCCGGCGCAGGTGCCGTAACGAGCACCGCACATCGCCCAGCACGCGCCACGCGCGCGGGAGGACATCCTCTCGCGCGCGTGGTCTTTTACGGACGTTCGCTGTCGTCGCGACGATGCGGGGTGGTCATCTGCATCACGCGCTCCGTGAGGCTGCCCTTGCGCACGCGCAGGGCGGTGTGATCCACGTCGCCGATATCGCCGCCGAGCGTCAGGTCGAGGGCGGCGGACTTGGAGAAGCCGAGCTTCTGGCTGGCGTAGACGCTGCGATGCCCGACCATCAGGAATGCGGTGGCGGCCGCGAGCGCCGCGTAGACGCCCTCGTGCACGGGGAGCACTTCAATGGCCATCACCGCGGCGGCGAGCGGTGTGTTGGCGGCCGCGGCGAGGACCGCGACAAAACCAAACGCCGCCAGTTCGTGCGGCGCCATGCCGAACAGCGGAGCCAGCGCCGCGCCGCTCGTGGCGCCAATGAAGAACACCGGCGTCAGAATGCCGCCGCTGCCACCCGTCTCGAGCGTCGTGCCGGTGGCGAAGATCTTGAACAGAAAGGCAAAGCCCGAAACGGTCACCGTGCCGGCCAGCACGCCGTCGATCGTCTCCGTGCCGAGCCCCGTGTACTGCGTGCCCACGGTATGGTAGAGCGCAATGAGCACGGCGCCGCCGCCGGCCGCGACGGCGTATGGATGCGCCTCAAACCGGCGGAGCGAGCGCTCCAGGCTGCGCAGCGTCTCGATGAGCAGCAGGGCCACCAGGCCAAAGACTGCCCCTGACACGATGGACGTGATGATGAGGCGAACCTGATCGGTGGCGACGAAGGCGCCCTGCAACACGGGAAACGGCGAACTCGCGCCGCAGGCGAGATGCCCGACGATGCCGGCCACGAGGGCGGGGAAGATGACGGTATAGTCGAGCCGGCCGAGGTAGAGGACTTCGATGCCGAACAGCGCGCCCGAGACGGGCGTGCCGAAGACCGCGGCAAAGCCGGCGCTGATGCCGCAGATCACCAGTCGGCGGCGATCCTCGTCGCGCAGGCGGAACAGGTCGGCGAACAGGCTCGTGATGGCGGCGCCGATCTGCGCTGCCGGTCCTTCCTTTCCCACCGAACCGCCAAAGGCGAGCGTCAGCACCGTCGCCGCGAGCTTGACCGGCGCGACCATCCAGTCGATGC
Organism: Gemmatimonadota bacterium; assembly: GCA_016182795.1. Taxonomy (GTDB): domain Bacteria; phylum Gemmatimonadota; class Gemmatimonadetes; order Gemmatimonadales; family Gemmatimonadaceae; genus PNKL01. The sequence continues at coordinate 106,173 of JACPFW010000006.1, read as the reverse complement.
GTCCCGATCGCTGATGCACAGCGGCGATCACCGCCTCGGTGCCGTGCCCGCGCGCGTCTGGCGCGAAGGTGCGGATGAGCCAGACGCAGGCGGGGAGGGCGAGCGGCAGGAACCAGTAGGGTGCCAGCACGCCGCGCGTGAGCCACTGCACCGCCACCGGCGACGCGCCCAGCGTCCACAGAAATCCGCGCGTGCCGAATCCGACGCACGCCCCGGCCACCGCGCCGAGGAGGCCCCACTTGACGGTGCTGATGAGGAGGGCGGTGTGCTCGGTGTACCACACACTCTCGTCGGCCAGTCGCGGCGAGGCTGGCTCCGTCAACTCCGAGCGGAGTCGACGCAGAAAGGTCAGTAATCGCGCGAGCATGGGCCGGCGGATTGCATCCCGTAATCATAATCGGCGCGATGCCTGGGTGCGGCAGCGAGTGAACCAGGCGCGGGAATGCGGGTAGCAGGAAGATCAGCCTCGCGGCCCCCCCGGCCACCCCGTTCATCCCATCGCATGAAGCGTGCGTTGTTCCGGCGACAATGTGGCGTGTGGGTACTCGCGCGTCTGGTCTTCCTGGTCGTTCTGTCGCTCGCGGCGGATGGTCCGCCGGGGGTCGCGGCCGCGAGCGACGCGCGGCACGCGCAGCCAGCCGTCGTCCTGCTTTGTATTGCCGTTGGCCTGGTCGAGATCTCCCGCCGCGGCGAACACCTCCTGCTCGGAAACCTCGGCGTGCGTCGGCGACATCTGGTGGCCGTGCTCGCCACTCCGCCGGTGATAGCCGAGGCGCTGGTCGCCGTCGTGGGAAGGATCTGAGCCATGCTCACCGCCGACAGTATCTCGAACGCATACGGCGACCGCCGCATCCTCACCTCGGCGACGCTGCGCGCCAGGGCAGGGCAGGTGCGCGTGCTGTTCGGGCGCAACGGTATCGGCAAGTCGACGCTCATCAAGGTGGCGGTCGGTCGCCTCGAGCCCGATAACGGCTTCGTCCGCTACAAGGGTCGGGCGCGACTGTCGCCGAGTCTCGCGGAGCTGGCGCGCGAGGGGCTGTTCTACCTCGCGGACGAGCAGTTGTTCTCGTCAGCATTCACGGTTCGCTGGCAGCTCGAGTTCCTCCGGGCGGCATTCGACGGGCGCGCCGTCGAGGATGCCGCCGCGCGAACGGGGGTGGCCCACGTGCTGGACCAGCGTCCACACCAGTTGTCGGGTGGCGAACTGCGTCGAGCCGAACTGGCCGCCGTGCTCGTGCGCCGACCCGACTGTTTGGTTGCAGATGAGCCGTATCGTGGCATCAGCCCAGCGGACGCCGAGATGCTGTCGTCGGTCTTCCGTGAACTCGCGCAGGCGGGGTGCGCCGTGGTGCTCAGTGGTCACGAGGTCCACACGCTGCTGGAGGTTGCCGATCATATCACGTGGTGCACCGATGGTACGACGTACGAACTGGGCGCCCCGGCGGTCGCGCTGACCCACGAGCGGTTCTGTCGTGAATACCTTGGGCCGCGGGGAGCGCGCCTTCCGTCCTCCTGAAGGCCGGTGCGGGGCTTGCGTTCAAGATATCTTAGTGGTAAGATAAAAGAGGCGCGATGAGTCACCGCGCAACCACGCACCGAACACGAGCCTCCCATGACCACGCTTCCCTACGGCATCCAGCCCTCCGCCTACCGTCTCCCCGAGACCACGCGCCTCGGCCGAGTGCGGTTGCAGGTCACCAGCCTAGCCCGCTCGCTCGACTTCTATACGGCCGTGCTCGGCTTCCGTGTGATCGCACGCCACGACGACTACGCCACGCTTGGCGCGCACGGCGATGACCGGGTGATCATCGAGCTGCGCGCGGGGGCCGCGAAGTCGGTCCCGCGCGGCGGGCGGCTGGGGCTCTTTCACTTCGCCATCCTGCTCCCCGATCGGGCGTCGCTCGGCCGCTTTCTGGTGCACCTCGTTGAGATTGGCGCGCAGGCGGGTTCGTCGGATCATCTCGTGAGTGAGGCCATCTATCTCTCCGATCCCGATGGGTTGGGCATCGAGGTCTACACCGACCGTCCGCGCGAGAGTTGGCAGCACGCGGGGCGCGAACTGACCATGGCGACCATCCCGCTCGACGCGCGCGCCGTCGCCGCGGCGGGGGCGGACGCGCCGTGGAGCGGCATGCCGGCCGGGACGACGCTCGGACACATGCACCTGCACGTCGGTTCGCTCGAAGAAGCGCGGGCCTTCTATCACGAGGCGCTGGGCTTTGACCTCGTCGTCTGGTCATATCCGGGAGCGCTCTTCTTCTCGGCGGGCGGATACCACCACCACTTGGGCACCAACACGTGGGCGGCGGGACGTCCGGGCGCCGCTGCGGATGAGGCGCGGCTGGTCGACTGGGAAATTGTGCTGCCGGATCTCGCCGCGCTGGACGCCGCCGTCGCGCAGCTGACGTCGCGCGGATTTACCCCGGTGGCGCCGGCCACGGGGTGGTCGTTCCGCGATCCGTGGGGAACGCAGTTCACCCTGCGCGCCGAGCGATAGACCGGGACGGCGCGAGTTCTTGGTTGCGGAGAGTGCGCGGTTAGATTTGGCGCATGGCTCATCCTTCTCCGTATCGCCAACTCTCCGCCGCCCGGCGCGTGGACCTCGTGACGCGCGCCGTCAAGAGCAGCCGCGACATGCGCGCCGTGATGATCTCGCGCATGGTCGCGCGCGGCGGCGGCTTCCGCCCGCAGACGCTCCTTAGCTGGCCGCCCGATAAACTGGCGCGCGAAGTCGTGCGCCTCGGCGCGGAGAATGCCGACGACGAACTCAATCTCCTGAACATGCTCTACGTGGAGTTTGAGCCGCATATCCAAGCCTGCTTCCTCGACGCCGCCGGCGTGCCGCACACCAACGGCCAGATGCCCGAGGAGGCCGAGCCGCCGTTTGCCGACGCGCAGGGCGTGGCCAAGGGGGCCGCGGCCGTGGTGGCGCAGTTCGGGCAGGACGGCCGGCTGTATCTGGAGACGATCGCCAAGTACAACGCCCAGGGGTGGCCGGGGCTGGACGAGGCGATAGCGGCACTGCCGCCGGGCGCGTAGTACGTCGAGCAGCCGCGGCGCGTAGCAACCGCGCGGCGCGAACCGAAGCACGGTACATTCTCGTCTCTCTCTCCGCGAGCTATGCATGCGTTCGCTTCGGTTCACGCCCTTCCTGTTCGCGCTCGCCGCCTGCACCCCGCGCGGGGGCATCGTCACCGGCGCCGGCACGGCCGGCTCCGCGTACGATGTGGTCATCGAGAACGGCCGAGTGATCGACGGCACCGGCGCCGCGTGGTATTACGGCGACGTCGCGGTGCGCGGCGACCGCATCGCGGCCATCGGACCGCGCGGGGCATTCAAGGGGGCGCGCGCCGCGCACCGCGTCGATGCCACGGGGCACGTTGTGGCGCCGGGGTTCATCGACATTCAGGCGCAGTCGTACGGCAACTTCATGTCTGGCGACGGGCTCGCGTTGTCGATGGTGACGCAGGGCATCACCACGGCGATCCTCGGCGAGGGCGACACTCCCGCGCCCGTCAACGACAAGATTCTCGCGCTGGAGACCGACTCCGCCGCGCGCGCGCGGATGCAGCGATTCGCCGGCCCGCACGGCTTCAGCGACTGGCTGGAGTTCATGGTCGGGCGCGGCGCGTCGCAGAACATCGGGTCGTTTGTGGGCAACGGCACGGTGCGCGTGTACGGGCACGGCGGCGGCATGGGGACGGCGACGCCGGTGGAGATCGACACGATGCAGGCGATGGTGCGGCGCGCCATGGAAGACGGCGCGTTCGGCATCGCCAGCGCGCTCATCTATCCGCCCAATGTCTATGCCTCGCCCGCGGAGTTGACGGAGATCAACAAGGCGGCGGCGCCGTATGGCGGCGTGTACATCACGCACATGCGCAGTGAGGGGGACAAGTTCCTCGAGGGAATCGACGAGGCGATCAGTGTGGGGAAGGGGGCGGGGGTTCCCGTTGAGATTTACCATCTCAAGGCCGCCGGCGTCCGCAACTGGCCCAAGATGGACGTAGCCATCGCCAAGATCGACAGCGCGCGCGCGGCTGGGCAGGATGTGCAGGCCGACATGTATCTGTATCCGGCGGGCGGCAACTCGTTTGCGAGCTGCATTCCGCCCAAGTACGCGGCCGACGGCAAGCTGATGGACAACCTCAAGAATCCCGCGCTGCGCGCGACCATTGTCGCCGAGATTCAGGCGCGCGATGCCGGCTTTGAAAACTTGTGCGAAGCCGCGACGCCGGAGAACGTGATGGTGGTCGGGTTCCGAAAGCCCGAGAACCAGAAGTACGAGGGGAAGAGGCTGAGCGAGATCGCCGCGGCGATGAACAAGAGCTGGGGCGAGGTGATCATCGACCTCAACGTCGCCGAGGATCTTGGATTGAGCGAGATCCTGTTCCTGATGAGCGAAGAGAACATCCAGAAACAGATTCGCCTGCCGTGGATGAAGTTCGGCACCGATGCCAGCACGCAGGATCCCGCCCGCGCGCGTGGCATGGTGCATCCGCGCGCCTACGGAAACTTCCCGCGGCTCCTCGGCAAGTACGTGCGCAACGAGAAGGTCACGCCGCTCGAGGACGCCGTGCGCAAGGCGTCATCGGCGGTGGCCACGCGCCTGCAGATCCACGACCGCGGCGTGATCAAGCCGGGGCTCAAGGCCGATCTCGTGGTGTTCGATCCCAACACCATCATCGACAACGCGACGTTCGAGAAGCCGCACCAGCTGTCGACGGGGATGAAGGATGTGATTGTGAATGGCGTCGCGGTGGTGAGGGACGGGAAGCATACGGGGGCGAAGCCGGGGGAGGTCGTTCGCGGACCGGGGTATCGGCGATAACTAAACGGAACGGGGAGGGGGTAGGGGCGTAGGAACGAGGTGTGGGATACGGAACGGGGAGGGCGATCATCTCACCCCCCTTTACCACTCCCGGTTCTCGTTCCTGCGCCTCTACCCCCTCCTCGTTCCTTGACTCGTCCCTCGCTTCTGGCACTTTCCCCAGTTCCGTCCGTAATAGTGGACACTACCTTTCCTTATTATGGATCTCCAAGCCACCGCCCCGCCCGTCGTCGACATTCGGCTCCTGAGTCGGGAAGCCGAACTTGTTGCCTGGTTCCGCCGCCACGGCTCCGTGCTCATTGGCTTTTCGGGGGGCGTCGACTCGGCGTATCTCGCCTGCGTGGCGATCGAGGCGGTGGGCGCAGCCAACGTGCTGGCGGTGATTGGGCGCAGCGCCTCGTATCCGCTCGAGCAATGGACGCGCGCGCGTGAGGTGGCCGATGAGTTCGGCATCCCCGTGCTGGAGCTCGACACCGACGAAATGAACGATCCGCGCTACGCCGCGAATCCCACGAATCGCTGCTACTTCTGCAAGACCGAGCTGTGGGGCAAGCTCGTGCCGGTGGCGCGTGAGCGTGGACTGGCCGTCGTGGTGGATGGTACCAACCACGACGATCTGGCCGACTTCCGTCCCGGCGCGCAGGCGGCCAAAGAGGCCGGCGTGCTGTCGCCGCTCGCGGAGCTGCGCTTCACCAAGGACGACATTCGCGCGCTCTCGCGCCTGCGCCGCATACCCACGTGGTCGCAGCCGTCGTCGCCGTGCCTCTCGTCGCGGCTCCCGCATGGCACGGCCGTCACGCCCTTGCGCCTGCGCCGCGTGGAGAACGCCGAGCGCGCGCTCCGGGCGCTGGGCGTCACCGGCAATCTGCGGGTGCGATACCACGGCGAGACGGCGCGGCTCGAGATGGACTACGATCAAATGTCACGTTGGAGCGAGCCGGCGCAGCGCCCCGCGCTCGCCGCCGCGGTGCGCGCCGCCGGCTTCACCCGCGTGGAACTCGATCTGCGCGGATTCCGCAGCGGTTCGCTCAATGAACTGACCCGCGAGGAGCGCGCCGACGCGCGCGTGCTCGTGCTCTCGGAGAACACCTGATGTTCGGATGCCTCGGCCGGATCGGCTGCCTGATTCTGCTCGTCGTGCTCGCGGTGGGCGGGTGGTACACCCAGTCGTGGTGGTATCCGCGGGTGCGAGCAATGGTCGTCGCGACTCCGCCCGCGGCAACGGTGGCGTGGTCGCCCATTTCGGCGGATCAAGCGACAACTGCCAGTCGCGCGGTGTCGCGCCTCGGTGAGCGCAGCGGTCCGGCGTACGCGTCGCTGACGCCGGCGCAGTTTGCGGCGCTCCAGCTCGAACCGGCGATGAAGATCCTCGGCAGCTCGGCGGGCAATCCGGAGGCGTCGATCAGCGGTGACACGCTGCTGCTGCGCGCCAACGTGGCCGTCACCGAACTCGGCGACCCCAAGTCGCTCGGTCCACTCGCCGGCATGCTCGACGGACGCCAGCCGGTGCTGATCGGCGGCCGGTTATCGATGGTGCAGCCCGGCGTCATCGGACTGCACGTGACGCAGATGACCGTGAAAGAGCTGCGCCTCCCCGGCGGACTGATTGACCGGATCGTCAGACGCATCAGCGTGCGCCAGCGCACCGACAGTCTGGCGCCCGGCGTGATCGCCATGCCGGCCCCCGCGGGCGTGGCCGACGTGCGCGTCGCCAACGGCAAGGTCGTGCTGTACAAGGCGGTGCCGTAATGAGCCGCCGGATTCTGGTGGTCGACGACGAGCAGGGCATCCGCGACGCGCTGTCGCAGCTGCTCGAATACGAAGGCTATGAGGTGCGGGCCGAGGCGTCGGGCGCCGGCGGAATCGCCGCGTACGAGCAGTTCCGGCCGCAGCTCGTCTTCCTCGACGTGAAGATGGCGGGGATGGACGGCCTCGAGACGCTGCGTCAGCTTCGCGCACTCGATCCGGCGGCCATCGTCGTGATGATCAGCGGCCACGCCACGATCCAAAACGCGGTGGAGGCCACGCAGGGCGGCGCGTATGACATCATGGAGAAGCCGCTCGACACCGATCGCATTCTCGTCACCCTGCGCAACGCCATTGGGCATCTCGCGCTCCGCGAGGAGAACGCCCGACTGCGCGAGGTGGTGGAGCAGAAGTACGAGATCGTCGGCCGCTCGCACGCCGTGCGCGCGCTGATCGAGACCATCGACCGCGTGGCCGCCACCGACGCGCGCGTGCTGATCACCGGTGAGAACGGCACGGGCAAGGAGCTGGTGGCCCGCGCGCTGCATCGCCAGTCACGGCGCGCGGCGGGGCCGTTTGTGGAAGTCAATTGCGCGGCGATCCCGAGCGAACTGATCGAGAGCGAGCTGTTCGGCCACATGAAGGGGTCGTTCACCGGCGCCGTGCAGGACCGCGCCGGCAAGTTTGAGCAGGCGAGCGGCGGCACGCTGTTTCTCGACGAAGTGGGCGACATGTCGCTTGCCGCGCAGCCCCAGGTGCTGCGCGTGCTGGCCGCCACCAACAAGCGGCTCGAGGAGGAGATCGCCGAGGGGCGGTTCCGCGAGGACCTGTACTACCGGCTGAATGTCGTGCCCGTGGTCGTGCCCGCGTTGCGTGAGCGGCGCGACGACATTCCGGTGCTCATTCAGCATTTCCTCGACCAGTTCGCGCCGCAGGGATCCAGCGCGCGCGGCATGGAGCGCGCGGCGGCCGATCGGCTGGCGGCGCTCGAGTGGCCGGGCAACGTGCGCGAACTGCGCAACACGGTGGAGCGGCTCCTGATTCTCTCGCGCGGGCCGCAGGTAACGGTCGCCGATGTCGAGCGACTCGTGGCCGCGCGCACACCCGACGGCTCGTCGCCCGGCGGGCTCGACGCCTGCCGCACGTTTGAGGAGTTCAAGCTCGCCGCCGAACGCGCCTTCCTGCTGGTCAAGCTGCGCGAGCATGACTGGAACGTCGCCGAAACGGCGCGCGCGCTCGACATGCCGCGGTCGAACCTGTACAAGAAGATCGAGCGCCACGCCCTGGCGCGGGAGCAGCAATGACCGACCGCAACTGGGATGCGGAGCTCAAGAAGATCGACCGTCAGCTCGAGAGCGTGAGCGACGAGGCGTTGTTCCCGGCGAAGGCGGCGTCGGGCGCGCCGGCCAAGGCGCAGGCGATGGAAATGCAGAAGACGACGTCCACGTGGGGCGTCTTCCTGCGGCTCTCGCTGACAGTGGCACTCGGCGTCGGCATGGTCTTCTGGCCGTACAGCGCGCGGTGTGGGTTCGGGCTCACGGGATATCTGGGGGCCGTGGCCGCCCTGCTCGTGAGCGGTGTCTGGTCGTCGGTGTGGACGTTCCGCCACCGCGCGGCCAAGGCCCACGTGCTGTCGCTGCTGCTCGTGCTGTGGGGGCTGGTGCTCGCGTCAATGGAGGTGCTGCCGCGGACCGGCTACGCCAAGCCGACGGTGGCGCACCCGGCGCAGTGGAGCTGCACGAAGTAGCGTCCGAGGCCGCTGTCATCGGGACGCCGACACCACGCGGCGGGATTCCACGACGTCCGCCGGCCTTGGTTCAGCGGTAGATTTCACAACAGCGTGGCAAGCAGTATCTGCCATCTGCCATCCACCATCTGCCATCAGCCGCACCATGACCAAATTCAAGAGTTTCATCGCCGGCCAGTGGGTCGAGTCTTCCACCGGCGAATACGTCGAGAATCGCAATCCGGCCGATACGCGCGACGTGATTGGCCTCTTCCCCAAGGGTGATGCGGCCGACGTGAATCGGGCCGTCGAGAGCGCCAAGAAGGGGTTCGACCTGTGGAAGAAGACGCCGGCGCCGGCGCGCGGCGATGTGCTGCGCCGCGTGGGCGACATCCTGGTGCGCCGCAAGGACGAGCTCGCCGACCTGATGACGCGCGAGATGGGCAAGCCGATCGCCGAAACCAAGGGCGATGTGCAGGAGGGCATCGACACCGCGTACTACGCCGCCACCGAGGGACGCCGGCTGTTCGGGCACACTGTGCCAAGCGAGCTGCGCAATAAGTGGGCGATGTCGTTCCGGCGTCCGATCGGCGTGGCCGGCATCATCACGCCGTTCAACTTCCCGCTGGCGATCCCGACGTGGAAGATCTTCCCCGCGCTGCTCTGCGGAAACTCGGTGGTCTTCAAGCCGGCCACCGACGTGCCGCACACCGGACACGTGCTGGTGGAGATTCTCCTCGAGGCCGGCCTGCCGCCCGAGGTGGTGCAGCTCGTGCACGGCCCGGGACGCGTGGGCAACGCGATCGTGAATCACCCCGACGTGGCGCTCGTCTCGTTTACCGGCTCCACCGAGACGGGGAGCAAGATCGGCGAAGTCTGCGGGCGGACGCACAAGCGGCTGTCGCTGGAGATGGGCGGCAAGAACGCGCAGATCGTGCTCAACGACGCCGACCTCGACCTTGCGCTCGAGGGCGTGCTGTGGGGGGCGTTCGGCACCACGGGCCAGCGGTGCACGGCCACGAGCCGGCTGATCGTGCAGGAAGGGGTGCACGACAAGTTCGTGAAGATGCTGGTGGACCGCGCCTCCAAGCTGAAGCTCGGCGACGGCCGCAAAAAGGGGACGGATGTGGGGCCGCTGGTCAACGAGGCGTCGCGCGAGAACGTCGAGCGCTACGTGCAGGTCGGCAAGGATCAGGGGGCCACGCTGGCGCTGGGCGGCAAGAAGGCGACCGCCGGCGATCTGGCGCACGGGTATTTCTACGAGCCGACGATCTTCACCGGCGTGACGGCCGGCTCGCGGCTGGAGCAGGAGGAGATCTTCGGCCCGGTGCTCAGCGTCATCAAGGTGAAGGACTTCACCGAGGCGTTCACCGTGAACAACGATGTGGCCTACGGCCTGTCATCGTCGGTGTACACGCGCGACGTGAACATCGCGTTCCAGGCGCTGCAGCATCTCGACAACGGCATCACGTACGTGAACGCACCGACGATCGGCGCCGAGGCGCACCTGCCGTTCGGCGGCGTGAAGGCCACCGGCAACGGCCACCGCGAAGGCGGCTGGGAAGTCTACGAGTTCTTCTCGGAGACGAAGGTCGGGTATGTCGATTATTCGGGGGCGCTGCAGAGGGCGCAAATTGACAATTACTAGGCTCAGGCGAGCGGGCTAGTGATGGCAGAAGGCAGATGGTGGTTGGTAGAGATGTGGAGGTGCCACCTTCTACCATCGACCGTCTACCCTCTACCATCTGCCCTCCCAAGAGCTTGCCCCGCCCAGCCGGGCCCGCTATCTCCCAATCATGACCGATGCGCCACTCCCTCCTGACGCGACTCCGCCGCCTGTGGTGAGCGGGGAGACGCCGTACGGGCCGACGCCGCGGCGCAGCCGCTGGCGGCCGCTGCGCGCGTTCTGGGAGTGGACGAAGTCGATGGCGACGGCGCTGTTGCTCTTCTTCCTGATTCGCTCGTTCCTCGTTGAAGCGTTCAAGATCCCCAGCGGCTCCATGGAAGGGACGCTGCTCGTTGGCGACTTTCTGCTCGTCAACAAGCTGGTGTACGGCGCCGAGGTTCCGTTCACGGGCGCGCGGCTGCCGGCGATGCACGCGCCGCAGCGGGGCGACGTCATTGTCTTCCGCTGGCCTGAGGATCCGAGCAAGGATTTTGTGAAGCGCGTCGTCGGGCTTCCGGGCGACACCATCGGGATGCGCGACGGGGTGCTGCAGCGCAACGGACGACTCGTGCCCGAGGGCTACACGAGCCACACCGAGCCGGGGTCGGATCCGGCTGGCGAGGAATTCCGCTGGCAGCGCCGCTATCTCGCGCGCAGCGGGCCGAGCGCGTCGGCCGCGTATCTGCCGTCGCGCAACAACTGGGGGCCGATCATCGTGCCGCCGGCGCACTTGTTTGTGCTGGGCGACAATCGCGACAACTCGCTCGACAGCCGCTACTGGGGATTCGTCCCCGACTCGATGGTGAAGGGGCGGCCGCTGCTCGTCTATTTCTCCTACGTGCCCGACAGCACAACGCCGGTCTCCTTCTTGACAAACGTTCGCTGGCATCGCCTCGGCACGCGTATCCGCTGACCGGGTGGGCTTCCGGACGGTTGCGACGCTCGCCACATTCCCCTCGGTATGACTGACCCATCAGAGCGCATGACGCGTGCGCGCGTTCCGGGTACACACCGGAAAAAGCACCAGTCAGAGGAAGGGTCGCTGGACCAGTACTTGCGCGACATCAGCGTCTTTCCGCTGATCACGCGTGAGGACGAGGTGGATCTCGCCCAGCGCATTCGCGCCGGCGATCAGGAATCCCTCGACAAGCTGGTGCGCTCCAACCTGCGCTTCGTCGTGTCGGTCGCCAAGAAATACCAGAACCAGGGCGTCTCGCTCAGCGACCTGATCAACGAGGGCAACCTCGGCCTCATCCGCGCCGCGCACAAGTTCGACGAGACCAAGGGGATCAAGTTCATCTCCTACGCCGTCTGGTGGATTCGCCAGGCGATCCTCCAGGCGCTCGCCGAACAGTCGCGCATCGTGCGCGTTCCGCTCAACCGCGCGGGGACGCTGCACCGCATCGGCAAGCGCGCCAGCGCGCTGCTGCAGGAGCTGGGCCGCGAGGCGACGCACGCCGAGATCGCCGACGGGATGGACATCACCGAGGAAGAAGTCGCCCGGACGATGCTCATCGCGCAGACGCACCTGTCGCTCGACGCCCCGATGTCGCCGGGCGAGGACAACCGC
>JACPFW010000006.1:0-94623 GCA_016182795.1 Gemmatimonadota bacterium | reverse complement strand
ACTACCTGCCCGACACCGAGAGCCGCACGCCGGACGAGGAGACGTTCGAGAAGGCGCTCACCGAGTCGATCCACGAGGCCCTGCGCGGCCTCAAGGAGCGCGAGGCCAAGATCCTCAAGCTCTACTTCGGCCTCGACGGCGCCGAGCCGATGACGCTCGAGGAGATCGGCGAGGTGCTGAACATCACGCGCGAGCGCGTGCGGCAGATCAAGGAGAAGGCGCTGAGCCGGCTGCGGCACATCAGCAGGGCCAAGGCACTGGAGTCGTACCTGGGCCAATAGCAGGTGCTGGGGAAGAGGCAGGGTGTGGTGCAGGGGAGGGGGCGGGATCGGTTATCTTTCCCTGTTCCCCAATCGCCAATCGGATTCCTGATTCGCGATCCTCGATCGCAATCCTCGGTCCACGTCCTCAATCCCCATGGCCTCTTCTTACAGCTTTGACGTCACCACCGGCGTCGACCTCCAGGAAGTCGACAACGCGGTCAATCAGGCGCAGAAGGAGTCGAGCCAGCGCTATGACTTCAAGGACGCCACGGTGCTGACCATTGAGTTCGCGCGCGCCGACGGCGTCATCCGCCTGCACACCGACCACGACATGCGCATGCGCGCGCTGTGGGACATCGTGCAGTCGAAGCTCATCAAGCGCGGCGTGCCGGTGAAGAACCTCGAGATCGGCGACAACGTCCCCGCCGGCGGCGACACCCTGCGCAAGGAGATTACGCTCAAGCAGGCGCTCGACTCCGACACCGCCAAGAAGGTCGCCGCCGCCATCAAGGACGCCAAGCTCAAGAAGGTGCAGGCGTCCATCCAGGGCGATCAGGTGCGCGTGAGCGGCCCCGACAAGGACGCGCTGCAGGAGGCCATGGCCCTGCTGCGCCGCGGCGAGTTCGGCGTGCAGCTCAACTTCGGGAACTACCGTTGAAGTTCGCGGTTGTCACCCTCGGCTGCGACAAGAACACCGTCGACAGCGAGCGCTACGTCGCCGAACTGCGCGCCCACGGCGGCGAACCAGTGACGTCGCTCGATGCCGCCGAGCTGATTGTCGTCAACACGTGCGGCTTCATCGACGCGGCCAAGAAGGAATCGCTCGACGCGATCCTCGAGGCCGCGCAGTACAAGGGCGACGGCGCCTGCCGCGCGGTGGTGGCGGTGGGGTGCATGGTGGAGCGGCACAAGGGCGAGATGCAGGAAGCGATCCCCGAGGTGGATCTGTTCCTCGGCGCGTCGGAGGCCGACCGGCTGGCCGCCGAACTCCACGCTCGCGGGCTCATTGGCGATCCGGAAACGCTGCATCCTGGGGTGCGGCTGTACACGGGCGACACGCCGTGGGTGCGGTACCTCAAGTTGAGCGAGGGGTGCGACCACGGCTGCGCGTTTTGCGCCATCCCGTTGATGCGCGGCAAGCACCGCTCGTTCGCGCTCGACGATATTGTGCGCGAGGCGCAGCTGCTCGAGATGCAGGGGGCGCGCGAGGTCAACCTCGTGGCCCAGGATCTCGCGCACTACGGGCGCGACCGCCGCGACGGAGTGCGCCTGCCCGAAGTGCTGCAGGCGCTGGTGCGCGAGACGTCGATCCCGTGGATCCGCAACATGTACCTCTACTCGGCCGGCATCACGCCGCAACTGCTGGAAGTCATCGCCGCCGAGTCGCGCATTGTGCCGTATCTCGACATGCCCATTCAGCACGCGTCCGACGCCGTGCTCACGCGCATGCGGCGCCCCGAACGGCAGAAGACGATTCGCGAGAAGGTCGCGCGCTTCCGCGATGCCGTGCCCGGCGTGGCCATCCGCACCACCTGCATTGTTGGATTCCCCGGCGAAACCGACGCCGATTTTGAGCAGCTCACCGAGTTCCTCCTCGAGACCGAGTTCGAGCGGGTGGGCGTCTTCACGTATTCGCCGCAGGAGGGGACGCGCGCGGCGGAAATGGACGACGACGTGCCCGACGCCGTGAAGCGCGAGCGACTGGAGCGGGTGCAGGAGCTGCAGCGGCACATCACCGCCAGCCGCTACGAGTCGCGACTGGGCGCCCGCGCCCGCGTGCTGGTGCAGGAGAGCGCCGAGGGCGAGCACCCGGCCTCCGGCCGGCTCCCGTGGCAGGCTGATGACATCGACGGCCTCACGTGGCTCGACCGCGACGTGCCGGCCGGCCGGTTCGCCGAAGTCGAGGTGCTGGAAGTCGTGGACGATTACGACTTCCGCGCCCGTGTGGTCAGCATCGACGCCGAAGCGCCGCGCCCGGCGTCGGCGGGGCGCTCGCTGCCGGTGATGTCGTCGAGCGTGGGGAGCTTCGGACGGTGAGGCACCGCCGCCTCGCTGCCGCGGCGGCCCTGCTGTTCATAGGCGCGTGCGTCACGACGCGACTCGGCGTGCCGACAAAAGATCCGATTCGCGTGCCTGGTCGCGCGCCGGAGCCGGTGCCGGTCGATTCCCAGCCGGCGGCCGTGCCCCGCGCGGAGGAAGTGCCGCGCGACGAGGCCCCCGACTTTCGGCGCGAGGGCGACCGCGACGTGCGCGTGGCGCTCACGACCGCGGCCGCCCAACCCGGCGTCACGGCGACCGGCGCGTGGCGGCTGTTCGACGATCGCGAGGGTGTGCTGCTGCGGGGACGCCCCGGCGAGGCGTGGATGCTGGAGCGCGACGGCAGCATGCTGCGCGCGGTGCGCACCGACGGCTTCGCCACCGCGTGGCGCGCGGCGCCGCTGGTGCTGCGCGTCGGTCGCGCCGAGGACTACGTGTTGTTCAATGGCCGGCGGTATCGCGGCGTGCTGCGTTTCTATCCCTCCGACAACGGCACCGGCGTGCTGGTGGTGAACGTGCTCGCGGTGGAGCAGTATCTTCGCGGCGTCGTGCCGCTGGAGATCGGCGGCCGGACGGCGTCGGAGCAGGCGGCGGTGGAGGCCCAGGCGGTGGCGGCGCGCAGCTACACCTTTGTACGTCTCGCGGCGGCCGGCGGTACTGCGGCGCGTCACGTCAGCTACGATCTGGTGGCCGGAACGTCCGATCAGGTGTACGGCGGACTCGACGCGGAACGTCCGTTCAGCGATGCCGCGGTGGCGAGCACGAGCGGGTTGGTGCTCAAGTACGGCGGCCGCACTGTGGATGCCCCGTACTCCGCGGCGTGCGGGGGCGAGACGGCGACCGCCGACGAGGTGTGGCGCACCGGCGGCCAGCCGTATCTGCGACGCGTCAGCGACCGCATCCCCGGCACCCAGCGTTACTACTGCGATCCGGCGCCGCGCTTTGCGTGGACGCGGACGCTTGAGTCGAGCGAACTCGACGCCGCAGTGCGGCAGTACCTGCGCAACTACGCGAGCGTTCCCAGTGGCGGGCCGGGGCACGTGGAGCGCGTCACCGTCGAGCAGCGCACCGCGACCGGCCGCGTGGCACTGCTCCGCATCGACACCGACGCCGGGCGGTTCACCCTGCGCGGCAACGACATCCGCTACGTGCTGCGGACGCCCGGTGGCGAGATCCTGAACAGCACCTATTTTTCCGTCGAGCCGGAGGTCGGCGCCGGCGGCGCGCTGCGCCGGCTGATCATTCGCGGCAACGGTTGGGGGCATGGCATCGGCATGTGCCAGTGGGGCGCCATCGGCCGTGCCCGCGCCGGGCAGGACTTCCGCACAATTTTGCGCACGTATTACCCGGGCACCGAGCTGGGTCCGGCCAGCTGATTTCGACCACCATGAACAGACTCACGTTGCGATTCACGCGTGCCCTTGCCGGCGCCCTGATGCTGGCATCGGCCGGCGCCGCGCACGCGCAGGCGCCCAACACAGCCCAGCCAACCGTGCAGCGCGACACGCTGAACGCGCGCCGGCTGCGCGTGTCGCTGCTCACCTTCGGGCCGGGGACGCCGGTGTTCGAGCGGTTCGGGCACAACGCGCTGCGCATTGCCGATCCGATCACCGCGCTCGACGTCTCGTGGAACTGGGGGATGTTCTCGTTCGACGAGCCCAACTTCCTCGGTCGCTTCCTGAGCGGCGATACGCGGTATTGGGTGGCGGGCTATGAGACGGTGCCCCTGCTCGCGTACTACCAGGAGAACGATCGGCAGACGGTGGAGCAGGAGCTCAACCTGAGTGGCGCGCAGAAGTTGGCCCTGCTCAAGTTCGTGCGCTGGAACGAGCTCGAGGAGAACAAGTACTACCGGTACGACTACTTCCTCGACAACTGCTCCACGCGCGTGCGTGACGCGCTCGATCAGGTGCTCGGCGGCGCATTGAAGCGCGCGTGGACCGACTCGCTGAGCGAGCATTCGTTCCGCAGCGAGGCGCTGCGGCTCACCGAGGGGGTGCCGGCCAGTCGACTGGGCATCGATATCGCGCTCGGACCGCGCGCCGACAAGCGGATGACGGCGTGGGAGGAGATGTATGTGCCGATGCGCCTGCGCGACCGCCTGCGCGGCATCATGGTGTCCGACGGCGTAGGCGGCATGGTCAAGCTCGTGGCCAGCGAGAAGGTGATCTTCCCGGCGGCGCGCGCCGTTGAGGCGCCCGCGCCGCAGGCGTTCCCGGGGATGTACGTGGCCGTCGCCCTTGGCGTCCTGGTCGCGCTCGCGCTGCTCGGCGGCGTGGCGTTCATGAGCGCCCTGCGTGGGCGCTGGCCGGCGACCCAGCGGGTATCGCGCCGCGCCATCGCCGTGCTCTCCGCGCTCTGGTACGCGGTCACCGGCCTGGTGGGCACCGCGGTACTCTTCATGGAGTTGTTCTCGGCGCACGTTTTCTGGTTCGGCAACTGGAACGTGCTGCTGCTCACGCCGCTTGGACTCGTGGCCGCCTGGATAGTGCCGCGGGCGCTGACCTCCGGGCGCGGCGCGGCCGCGGCGCGCTGGGTAGCGGGGCTCTGCGGTGCGTGCGCGCTTATCGCGCTTGCGGTGTCGATGTCGGGGGTGACGGGGCAGTCCACCGGCGCGGTGTCGCTCGCCTTCGCGCCGACCACGATCTACCTGGCGCTGCTCGTCTCGGCGCTGACGCTCATCCGTCCGGCCCAGGCGTGACGCACGCCGTCGGCATCGACGTCGGGGGCACCTTCACCGACCTCGCCGCGATTGCGGCTGACGGCGTGGTGCGAACGCGAAAGGTGCTGAGCACGCCGGACGATCAGAGCCGCGGCGTGGCCGCCGCGCTCGATGCGTTCGGCGCCGCGCCGGGTGAGATCCGCCGTGTGGCGCACGGCACCACGGTCGTCACCAACCTGCTCCTCGAGCGCCGCGGCGCGCGTGTGGTGCTCTGCGCCACGGCGGGCGCCACCGACCTGCTGGAGTTGCGCCGTCAGGAGCGCGCGTCGCTCTACGATCTCTCGGTGGGGCATCCCACGCCGCTCGTGGCGAGCGACGACGTGATTGCGGTGCGCGAGCGCCGCGAACCCGACGGCGTGCGGCTCGCGCTCACCGACGACGAGATCACTCGCGTCGTGGCCGAAGCGGCCGCCCGCGACCCGCAGGTGATCGTCGTGGCGCTCCTGCACGCGTACGCCGACGGCGCGCACGAAACTCGGCTCGCTCGCGCGCTCGCCGCGGCGCTCCCGAACGCCGAACTCGTCTGCGCGCACGAGGTGCTCCCCGAGATCCGCGAGTACGAACGCACGGCGACCGCGGTGGCCGAGGGCTATGCCCGGCCCGCGGTGGCCCGCTACCTGGCCCGGCTCGGACAGACCGTCGGCGAGCGCGGCCATCCCGCGCCCAGCGTGATGACGTCCGGCGGCGGCATGCGCACGGCCGACGAAGCGGCGCGCGCCGCGGCGTCGCTGGCGCTCTCCGGCCCGGCGGGCGGCGTGGTGGGAGCGGCCGCGGTGTTGCGCGCGGCGGGCTTTGACCGCGCGCTCACCATCGACATCGGCGGCACCAGCGCTGACGCCGGACTGATCCTCGACGGCGAACCGCTCGTCGAGTCGGGCGGCGATGTCGCTGGTGTGCCCATCGCCCTGCCGCGTGTGCTCGTCGATACCGTCTCGGCGGGAGGCGGCTCCATTGGATGGATCGACGACGGGGGCGCACTGCGCGTCGGTCCGCGCAGCGCAGGCGCCGCGCCGGGGCCGGCCGCCTTTGGACGCGGCGGGACGCTGCCCACCGTCACCGACGCCAACCTCGTGCTCAGCCGCATTGCGCCGCATCCGATGAGCGGCGGCGTCTCGCTCGATGCCGACGCGTCGCGCCGCGCGGTGGCCACGCTAGCCGAGCGACTCGATGTGACGGCCGAGCGTACGGCGCAGGCGATGCTCAACATTGCCGACGCCGAGATGGCGCGCGCCCTGCGGCGCGTAAGCGTCGACCGCGGCGTCGACCCGCGGAGCTGCGTGCTGATGGCGTTCGGTGGCGGCGGCCCGCTGCACGCGTGCGCGCTGGCCGACCTCATCGGCACGCGGCGCGTACTCGTGCCGCCGCACGCCGGGGTGCTCAGCGCACTTGGGCTTGCCATGGCGCCGGAGCGGCGCGAGGCGGCGACGAGCGTGATGGAACGCGCCGACCGCCTCGACACGGCGCGCGTGGCGGCGCTCGCCACCGGGCTTGCCGCGCGTGTTGAGGGCGCCGTGCGCGCATGGACGGCGCGCACCCGCTATGTGGGCCAGGGCTACGAACTCGACATCGCCTGCGCGCCGGGCGACGACGGCGCCGTGATTGCCGCGCGGTTCGCCGAGCGGCACCGCGCGCGCTACGGCTTTGTGCTGGATCGCCCGGCGGAGGTGGTGGCGATGCGTCACATCGCCAGCTCGCATGCGGAACCGGTGACCTTCTCGCGCCACGGCGCACCAACGTGGGACGACCGGGCACGCGTGGACGATGGCTCTCCGTGCTCGGCGGTTGTGGCGGGCGACGCCGTGATCACGCTCCCCGATGCCACGCTGTTCGTGGCGTCAGGGTGGACGGCGCGGGCGCTGGCCACTGGCGGCTGGCTCCTCGAGCGCGGCGCGGGGGAGGACGGACAATGACCGGCTTTGATCCGCTGGCCATTCGCGTCTTCGCGTCGAGCGTCGCGATGATCGCCGAAGAGATGGGCGCCGTGCTGACGCGCGGGTCGCTGTCGCCCAACATTCGCGAACGGCGCGATGCGTCGTGCGCGCTGTTCGACGCCGACGGCCGGATGATCGCGCAGGCGGCTCATATCCCAGTGCATCTGGGGGCGATGCCCGAGGCGGTGCGCGCCGTTCGCGAGCGCGGGCCCGCGCCGGGCGACGTCTGGCTGCTGAACGATCCCAACCACGGCGGCTCTCATCTTCCCGACCTCACGATGGTCGCGGCCATTGCCGATGCCGGCGTCACCATTGGCTATGCGGCCGTGCGCGCGCATCACGCCGATGTCGGTGGCATGAGCCCCGGGTCAATGCCCTTTGGCGCCACCGAGCTGGTGCAGGAGGGCATTGTGCTGCCGCCCATCTGCCTGGCGCCGGGCGGCGTGGTCGACGAGTCGCTCCTCGCGTTGCTGCTCGCCAACGTGCGCACGCCGGGCGAACGCCGCGGCGATCTCGCGGCGCAGATGTCGGCCTGCCACGCGGGCGCGGCGGGCTGGCGGGCGTTGCGCGCGCGCGACGGCGCCGCGCTGGTCGATGCCGGCGCGTCGGCCCTGCTCGATTATTCTGAGCGTCGGGCGGTCGCCCGGCTGCGCGAGCTTGGCGATCGCGAATCGGAGGCCGAGGACTTCCTCGAGGGCGACGGCGTCAGCGACGATCTGGTGCCGGTGCGGGTGAAGCTGCGGACGCACGACGGACGGCTGACGCTCGACTTTGCCGGCACGAGCCCGCGGGTCCGCGGCAACATCAACTGTCCAGTGGCGGTTACGCGCGCGGCGGCGCTGTTCGTGCTGCGGTCCATCCTCGACGACGACGTGCCAACCAACGACGGCATCGCGCGTCCGATCACGATTCTCACCCCCGACGACTGCCTGGTGGCCGCGCGCTGGCCGAGCGCGGTGGCCGCCGGCAATGTGGAAACGTCGCAGCGCATTACCGACTTGCTCTTCGCCGCGCTGGCCAATGCCGGCGTCGACGCCCCGGCGCAGGGGCAGGGCACGATGAACAACGTCACATTCGGCGGCGCGGGCTGGACGTTCTACGAAACGCTTGGTGGCGGGCAGGGCGCGAGTCATCGCGGGGCTGGGCCGAGTGCCGTGCACGTGGGGATGAGCAACACGCGCAACACGCCCATCGAGGCGCTCGAGCAGGCGTATCCAATCCGCGTGGATGAGTACGCCGTGCGGCGGGGCTCTGGCGGGCGCGGCCGCCACGCCGGCGGTGACGGCGTGGTTCGCCGCTACCGCGTGCTCGAACGGTGCACCGTGACGCTGCTTACCGAGCGCCGCGTGCGCGCGCCGAAGGGCTCGCACGGAGGCGGCGACGGCACGCCGGGGCGCAATCTGCTGAATGGGGCGCCGCTCCCCGCCAAATGCCGGCGCGAGCTGCAGCCCGGCGACGTACTGACCATCGAGACGCCGGGCGGCGGCGCTTACGGGAACTGAGGCAGCCGCGGCCGCCTAGAGCGCGGGTCGGGCGAGGCTGGCGCGCTTGCCGGCTTCCGTGAGATAGCCGGGGGCAATGTCGAGCAGGTTGGCGAGCTTGCGCAGGAGCATCGACTCGTTGTCCTGCACGCTGCCGTCGGAGAGGATGACGCCGTACATCACCTCAGCGAGCACCACGCGCTGGCCGACCTCCAGGTGCTCGGTGATCATCCGCGTGAACTGGAAGTGATCCACCGCGCGTCGACGCTCTTCTTCCGCGAGGGTCAGCAGGGCGTGCACGCTCGGCACGTCGAGGTTGAAATGCCGTCCCAGCGCCGACTCGATGTGCGCGCGCTCCGGCGGCGTGAACTCACCGTCGGCGTACGCCAAGTCCAACAGCAACGCGGTGGCCGCGAGCTGGATTTCGTCGTGGGGCGACTCGGCAGGGACGGCCAAGAGCTCCACCGACCTTCGTTGGCGGATAAACTGTCGCAGGCGCTCGATCATCTCACGGAACTGACGACCGAGCCGCCGCGAACGTCTCGGTTGAGGGCGTCGCCTATTTGTGCGACAGCGTCCAGACGTACGCGGCCACCGCCTGCACCTGCGCGTCGGTGAGGTTCATGGGACCGCCGCGGCCCCGCATGGCGAACCGGTGCGCCTTGTCCTTGATGGCCGTGGCCGGCACGCCGTCAGTGATGATCTTTACGATCTCCTCATAGCTGCCCGTCTTCAGCTGCAGCCACTTCTTGCCGTCGAGCGCCGGGGCATTCTGCGCGCCCACGCCCCCCTTGCCGTGGCAGCGCTGGCACGCGCCGGTGTTGAACAGCGAGTCGCCGAGGGCGACGCTTACCGGGGTGACCTGCGCCGGACGGGACGTACGGCCGAAGTGGCAGGCGGAGCCACCGAGCGTGAGGGCGGCGAGCGCGACGACGAGTGCGGAGCGGCGAAGCATGGGGGCCTCGAGAAGGGGGACGGCGGGGGCACGTCAGCGCGTGCCCCGCGATATCGGCATAGTCTATGCGCGTCTCGCGCGGCGCGCGAGAGAGCGGCAACTTTCTTCCGTCGGCACGGGTTTGTTCCGCGTCCCCATCGCGAGTCTGTCCATGTCTGCTGATGCCTCCGCCACCCGCCGCGCGTGGGTGAATCTTGCCTCGGTGATCGGCACCATCACCGTCAACGCCCTCGCCAACATCATCCCGTTCAACGGGCAGAATACCGGGCAGATCTCCGATCGGTTCAGGGTCTACTTCGTGCCGGCCGGGTATGTCTTCGCCATCTGGGGAATCATCTACCTCGCCTGGCTCCTCTTCTGCGTGTACCAGCTGCTCCCGGTCAATCGTGGCAAGTCGCGCTTTGCCGCGCTCGGCTACTGGTTCGCGGCGAGCGGCGCCTTCAACTCGCTTTGGCTCGTCTGCTGGCACTACAACCAGTTCACGCTGAGCCTGGTCGTAATGCTCGCGCTGCTGACGACGCTGATCATCAGTTACCGACGGCTCGCGGTCGGGCGCACGCCGAGTGGTGTGATCGAGCGGTGGTGCGTGGATGCCCCATTTGGTCTGTACCTCGGATGGATCTCGGTGGCGACGATCGCCAATGCCGCCGACGTGCTGTGGCTCAACGGCTGGGACGCCTGGGGCATCGCGCCGCAGGTGTGGACGGCGATCATGCTCGGCGTGGCGACGGCGCTTGGCGCGGTCATGGTGTGGCGGCGCCGCGACGTGATCTTCCCGCTCGTGCTCGTGTGGGCGTTCGTCGGCATCGCCGACCGACAGAGCGGCCGTTTTGCGCTGCCTGACGCCGACCTCGTGATACAGGCCGCGTGGACAGCGGCCGGCGCGTCGCTGCTGCTCGCGGTGGCCGCGGTGGTGCTGCGACTGCGATCAGCGCCCGCTACGCGCCCGTAATCACGGGCGGCTGTCTGAACTCGAGCGCCAGTACCGAGCAGACTGCGTCGCTGGCGCGATCGGGCAGCGTGATCACCATTCCCTGATCCACGCTCCGCGTCGGGAGCGACTCACGCGTGACCTCGCCGAGCATGCGCGCGCGCTGAGGCGCGGTGCGCAATCCCGGCAGCAGCAGCTCGCGTGACGTTGGCCACTCGGGGAGGAAGCAGTTGATCCGCCGCGCGGTGCGCGTCACGCGGAACGGGAGCCCATCGAACGGCGACGCCTCCGTGCCGTGAATGGCATCGCCGTGCGACTTCATCCAGCGCGCCAGCCCGTGCAGCCGCTCCACGCTGGCTTCGGGGATGGCGCCGTCGCCCTGCGGTCCGACGTTGAGGAGCAGGTTGCCCCCCTTCGACGCCGTTTCGGTGAGCAGGCCGACCAGCGCGGGGACCGACTTCCAGTGATCGTCCGCGCGATTGTAACCCCAGTTATTGTTCATCGTGATGCACGACTCCCAGTCCACGCCGGGCAACCCGCGGTCGGGCACTTTCTGCTCGGGCGTGCCGAAGTCGCCGAGCTTGGGGCGCGAGAGCTTGGCTTCGAGGCCGTTCGCTTCCTGCCCAACGACGCGGCTGTTGATCAGCGTGCGCGGGCTCAGCCGCTGCACGTGCGCGGCCAGCGCCTCACCGCGCGCGTACGTCCACGTCTCGCCCTCCCATTCGCCGTCAAACCACATCACGCCGATGTCGCCGTACCACGTGAGCAACTCTTCAACCTGCGCGTGGAGGAACTGCACGTAGCGGTCAAACGACGCGCCGTCGGCGGTGCGGGCGCCCTTCTCCCAGTCGCGCCGCGGCAGGTAGTCGGGGTGATGCCAGTCCATGATCGAGTGGTACCAGCACGGCACCACGCCGTGGCGGCGGCAGGCGTCGGCGACAAGGCGCATCAGGTCGCGGCGGTACGGCGTGCGCGCGACGTTGAAGTCGCCCTGCTTGGAGGGCCACAGCGCGAAGCCGTCGTGGTGCTTGGTGGTGATCACGAGGTACTTCATCCCCGCGGCGGCGGCGAGCGCGGCCATGCGGTCGGCGTCGAACGCGGTCGGATTGAAGCGCGACAGCATCGTGTTGTACTGCTCGAGCGCGATGCGCGCATTGTTGCGAATCCACTCGCCGTAGTCGGTGCGCCCGTTCCATTCACCGGCGAGCACCGAGTACAGGCCAAAATGCACGAACATTCCGAACCGCGCCTCACGCCACCACGCCATGCGGTCGGGCGCGCCCCACGGCGCGGCGAGCGGGGCGGGGAAGGCGCGCGCCACGGAGGGCGCGGCCAGCGAGACCAGCGCGGCCTGCGCGCCGCGGCGAACAAAATCGCGTCGATTCAGCATGGTGCGACAAGTGTACGCCGCACGCGTTCGCCTCGCGAGTGGCGTGTTGCCCGTCGCTCACGATGCGGCTGGGTGAGGGATTCGCAGTGTTTCTTGTCAGGCATTTCACCATACCAAACGGGGTATTGCCTGACGGAACTAGGTGTGATATTTTGAGTCACTGACAATCCGCGACCGTGGACCGCGCATTCCGGGCCCCAGCGTCGG
Source organism: Gemmatimonadota bacterium (assembly GCA_016182795.1). Classification (GTDB taxonomy): domain Bacteria; phylum Gemmatimonadota; class Gemmatimonadetes; order Gemmatimonadales; family Gemmatimonadaceae; genus PNKL01. The sequence goes on along the minus strand of JACPFW010000006.1, from coordinate 82,706 downwards.
GCTGCACTCGACGTCGGCAATGGACAGCGGGACGGAAGCGAACAGACCGATGCGCGAGGGGCCGGTCACCATCTGGTGACCGGCCCCTCGACTTTGTGTCCACCGGGCAGTGGGCCGAGGCGCGCGGCGACGCTATGACCGTCGGTCGCCGCTGGCGCCTTTTCTCACGTACAGCGCCGCGTCGGCCCGTTCCATCGCCTCGGCGAGCGGGAGGGTGGGATCGAGCGAACTGACGCCGACGCTAGCGCGCACCGGAAAGCTGATGCCCGCGGGGCGCAGCGCGGCGATGGCGCCGGCCAGTCGAGCGCCGAGCTGGTTGGCCACCGCCTCACCGCCTTCACCGATCAGCGCGACGAACTCGTCGCCCCCCCAGCGGGCCACAATGTCCGATTCGCGCAAGATGCCCTTGAACGCCTGCGCGACCAGCCGAATGGCGATGTCGCCGGCGGCGTGCCCGTGCGCGTCGTTGATCTGCTTCAGTCCGTCAATGTCGGCAAAGACCACCACCGAGGTGTGGTTCTCGCGCCGGGCGCGCGCCACTTCGGCTTCCGCGAAAAAGGCGAAGCCGCGGCGGTTGGCGAGCCCCGTGAGCTCGTCGACGAGGGCGAGGGCCTGCAGGTCGCGTTCGTAGCGCAGCTGCCGCGTGATGTCGCGGGCGAGCAGCACCACCGCCGGCTGATCGAGGTAGAGGCACGGACCCACCGTCAGCTCGACGTCCACCGTGCGCCCCGTCTGGCTGCGCAGTTGGCCGCGGAGCCGCGGCGTCTGCTCGCCGTCGCCCTGCGAGCCGGGCGCCTGCAGCGCCTCGCGCAGTTCGGCCGGCACAAAGTCGCCAATGGACCGCCCGCGCAGCGCCTGCTCATTCTCGACGCCGAGCAGGCGCGCGGCGGCGATGTTGGCAAAACGAATCTCACCGCCGGCGTGCACGAGAACGGCATCGGGCGAGAGGGCGAGCAGCTGATGATACCGCGCCTCCGTCTCCTGCAGCGCGCGCACCTGCTTGTAGGCGCGATAGCGGCCCGTGTACAGCCACGCCGCCGCCAGCAGCGACAGCGCCAGCGCGCCGTACAGCCACTGCACGGGAATCCCCGTGCGCGTCGGCTGCGGAACGTTGATGTCGCTGCGCGTGCGGGGGACAATCTGCCAGATCAGCGGATCATCATCGTTGTCCCGATACGACGCGATGACGCCGGCCACGGTGACGCTGTCTTCGTATCGGACGCGTGAGAGGTCGATGGGTTCGCCGTGGTTGGATGGCACCCAGATGGTCAGCGTCCCCGATTCGTCGGGGTTGAGGTCGCGGAGGCGCAGGAACTGGCCGCCCTCGCTCGTGCCAAATCCGGCCACGCGGCCGCGCACGCGCACGAGGCGCCCCGAGTACGTGGGCAACAGCTCGTGGTCCACCGCAATCGTGGTTGGCGTCATCGTGATCCGCGCCACCGGCAGCACCGTGAGCTCGTTGCTGATGAGTTCGAGATTGCCGCGGTAGCGCTTGACGACGCCGGTCGCCACCACGCTGTCGCCCACGTGGACGTCGGCCTCGAGCGTACGCGAGAAGATGCGGATGCCCCCCGACGAGTCCTCGATGGCAATGTCGAAGACCGTGCTCTGCAACTGCCCGGTGCCGGCGGTGACGCGGCCGGCGATGGTCACCGTGTCGAGGTGATCGACCGTGCGCATGGCCTGGGCGATCGGCATGACGGCGCGCGGCTGCTGCGACACGAGGGCGGCGGGCCACACGAGGGCGGCGACGATGGCGAAGTGACGCATGCGTCTCGTGGAACGGGAGGGCGGAATCGTATCAGGACACAGGAAGCGCCCAATGTAGCATCCCAGGGGTGTTCGCACTACAGCGCGCCACGCGAGACGGTGCGTGGCGCGCTGTCGCGTCCCGTGCCGGCGCGAGCGTCCGCGCCGGCACGACATCGGACCCTCGTTACCGCTTGCCGGCGTCGAGGTCGTTCCAGTTCATGATGGCGTTGAAGCCGAGGGAGTACGTCCCCTGCGTCTGCCACCGCCAGAACGGGCGGATGGCGAACATCACCACATGTCCCTTGCCGACCGGCGCGTCCACCAGCTGCGCGCGGCCGCTGAGGGCCTGGCCGTTAACCAGCGAGCCCGAGAGCAGCATGTCATCGGCGCTGGTGGGGAACGACAGGATCACGCGCGGCCGTACACCGGTCGGCGCGCCGAACCCACCAAAGCCGCCGCCCGCACCGCGCCCGCCCGGGGCCGGTGCCGCCGCCGCGGCGGGCGCCGGCGCCGTCGCGTCCCACGTCGACAGCTTGGGCTGGTTGGCCATTGGCGTCACGTTTTGGCTCTGCGCCGAGCCGCGGCCGAAGCCGCCAAAGCCGCCGGCTCCTGTGCCGCCGGCGTTGAGCACCGGCGCGCTGTTGAAGTACACGGGGAGCTGCGTGCCCGCATAGCCGTAGGTGAGCGGGCTCTTCTTGTCGGCAATGATGCCGCGCAAGATCGACCCGCGCACGAACAGGTCACTCGGCGTTTCAACCGTCACGCCGTTCGTCAGGTTGAACTGCGGGAACAGCGCGCTCGTCGCGCCCTCGGTGATCAGCGTGCCGCCCTCCTGCACGAACTTGTACAGGTTCATCAGGCCTTCTAACCCCATGCCGCCGCGGATGTCGTCGCTCGCGTCCACGAAGCCAAGGTTCGGCGTCTCCGCCGACTTCTTGTACGGCAGCGGCTGCGTGCCGGTGTTCGGCATGCCGGCCACGATCGACTGCGGCGTGCCGCTGACGTGCGGATAGATGATGACGTCGTACTTGGCGCGCAGGTTCGGCGTCGACCGCAGCAGCTGGTCGGCGAAGTACGTGTACGGCACGCCGAAGTAGTCGAGTGACGCGCGCACCCACCCTTCGTCCTGCGTGCGCGTCCAGCTGTGCATGTAGCCGATGCGCGGCACGTCGAGGTCGTGCGACTTCACCGTCGGCGCGGCGGCCACGGCGACGCCGCTCAGGCCGAGGGCCTTGAGCTGCGGCTCGAGCTTGGCGCGGTCGGCGTTGGCGATGATGAACGATCCGGCCTGGAACTTGCGGCCGCCCGCCTCAAAATCCTCCTCGGCGGCCGCCATCTTCACGTCGGCATTCTTGAAGCGGAACGCCGTCAGGTTGTTGTCGCTCGTGGCGGCGACAATCAGCGTGCTGCCGCTGCCGTCCACGCCGCCGGCGGCCGTGACCTTGCCGGTGATCGGCGTCATCGCCGCCGTGAGGATCGCCTTGTCGGAGACCGGCGTGATGGTGAGGTCGCGCATGTACTGGAACGTCCAGCCCGTGTCGTCATACGGCGACGGGTTGGCGGCCGAGAAGGCCTGCACCGAGAAGTACATGTCGGCGAGCGTGCGGTACGGCTGGTCGGCGCGAATGATGTAGTCGCCCGGCTGCACGTTGACCGTGCCGGCCTTGAACGCCGACGTCGCGCGATGGAACTCCAGCCCCTGCGTCATGAGGTCGTTCACCGCGTCGGCGGCGTCGGCCTTCTTGTGCTGGCCGGCCGGAATCACCCACGCGTAGGTCGGGCCGTTCTTGCCCTTGTCCACCGAGCGCTTGTTCTTGAGCCAGTAGTTCTCCAGGAAGTGCGCGCGGTTCTTGGCCACGTGCGACAGCGACAGCAGCATCGCCGATTCCTGGATGTTGGTGTTGTTGCGCGGCCCCCAGTTGATGGTGGCCAGCGGCGGGTTGGGGCGGAACCACTCGCGGCTCGTGGTCGTGGCCGGCGGCCGCACCACGTAGTTGTCGGGGCCGTAGCTCTGCACTTCGTAGAAGCGGCCAGTCGCGTTGTGCGCGTGCGCCACGTAGAACAGGTAGTTGGGCGTCCAGCCGTCGTAGAAGCCGTACGTCCACACGCCCGGCACGTTGCGCTTGGCCATCTCCTGCACTTCGTTGATGGCGAGGTCCCACCACTCGTTGACGGTGATGGCGTCGATCTGCTCGTTGTACGGGCCGCTGCCGGTGGAGGCGTACAGGTAGGTCACCGACTCGTGCAGGTCGTGCATGATGGTCGGCGTCCACTCGAGGAAGAACTTGGTCGTGTTGCGCGTGATGGCGAGGAGCTGGCCCATGCCGTCACGGTTGTTGTCGTGCTGCACGTACTTGCCCCAGTACATCAGGGGGAGCCGCGCCTCGCCGGCCGCGCGCTTCTTGTTGAAATAGTACGTGTCCACCTGCTTCTCGCGCCCGTCCACTTCGAGCACCGGCGTGATGAAGGTGATGACGTTCTTGCGGATGTCCTGATAGAACGGGCTCTCGTCGACGACGAGGCGATAGGCCAGCTCCATCAGCATTTCGGGGCCGCCGTTCTCGGGCGAATGCAGACCCGACGTGATCCAGTAGATCGGCTTGGCCGAGTTGATGAGCCGCTGGGCCTCGGCCTCGCTGGTCTTCCGCGGGTCGGTGAGCGACTTGAGCATCCCCTTGTACTTGTCGAGTTGGCTGATGGTGGCGGCGTCGCCGATCGCCATCAGCACCATGTCGCGCCCTTCCTCGGTCTTGCCGATGGTCCAGAACTTCGCGCGCCCGTTCGACGCCTTGGCCACGGCCTCGAGGTAGCGGTGAATGTCCTTGGCGTATGTCAGCTCACCGGGCGTGCCGACAATCTTCCCGAGGAACTTGAGCGGCGTCGGGACGGAGGAACTCGCGGGCAGGTGATCCACGAACTCCGTGGAGATGCGCGGATCCTGCAGGTACTCCTTGATCTTCTTCGTGTACTCCTGGTCGTTCGCCTGCTGGGCGCCGGCAAGCTGCGCGGTAGCGAGCAGGGCGAGCAACGCGAAACACGAACGCGACAAGCGGGACATGGGCCCTCGGACGGGAAGGGGTGGGGTACTAATCGGATACGCAGGCGGGGTGGGATTCGTTTGACGGAACGAGGAGGAGGGCCGGGACTAAGGGACGGGCGAGGGGAGTGGCGAGGTGGGACGGATACAATCGTCTCCCACGTTCCGCCTCCCCTCGCGCCTCGCTGAGTCCCGGCCCCCGTCTCCCGTTCCGTTCAGTTACGGCGGCGTGATCCTTCTATTGGCCCCTGATCGCCGTCCCTCGCTCGGCACTGCCTCAAACACCCTCGCCTCCACAAACGCCGCCAGCAGCGTCTGGTCCACATGCCCGTGCGTCGCTTCGTCGTGCAGGATGTCCAGCGCCCGCTCGGCGGGGACGGCGCGCTTGTACGGGCGGTCGGTGGCGGTGAGGGCGTCGTAGATGTCGCTGATCGTCATCATCCGCGTCTGCACCGGGATGTCATTGGCACGCACGCCGCGCGGGTAGCCGGTGCCGTCGAGCTTCTCGTGGTGCCCCCACGCGATCAGCGGGATGCCCTTGAGTTCGCGCGTCCACGGAATCTGGTCGAGGAACCGGTACGTGTGCGTCACGTGGCTCTCGATCTCGCGCCGCTCGCGCTCGTCGAGATTGCCGCGGTTGATCATCAGGTAGCGCAGTTCGTCGTCGCTGAGCAGCGGCTTCTCGGTGCCGTCAAAATCCACGTACACGCGCTCGTTGATCTCGCTCAGCTCCTCGAAGGTTCCCTCGGGGAGGATCGTCGGCTCGTTGGCGCGCTGGATGGCGTCGAGGAAGCGCTGCAGCTGGTCGCGCGCCTCGCCGCGGGCGGCCTCGAGCGTGCGCAGCGCCTCGTCGTAGTTGGTGCGCCCGTGTTCCCACAGGTACTGCGCGCGCTCGCGCTCGTACTGCAGGTCGGCGCGCTGCAGCAGGAACTGAAAACGGTGGCGGATGATCGCCAGATCCGACGGGTACAGCTTCTTCTGCTTCACCAGCACCTGCTCACGCACGCCGACCTTGCCGAAGTCGTGCAGCAACGAGGCGTAGCGCAGTTCGCGCATCTCCTCGCGCGAAAACCGCACCGCGCCGTACGGTCCGCCGTCCACGCGGTCGATCGCGGCGGCCAGTCCCGTGGTGTAGACGGCGACGCGCGACGAATGGCCCGACGTCGTCGGGTCGCGGCTCTCGATGGCGGTGACCGACGCCATCACGAAGCCCTCGAACAGCCGCTCGATGTCCTCGTACAGCCGGCCGTTCTCGATCGCCACCGCCGCCTGCGACGCCAGCGCGCGTACCAGCGCCACGGCGTGCGCGTCGAACGGCAACACCTCGCGCTCCACATCGTCAGGTGTGGTGAGCCGTGTCGTTGGCGTGCGCTTGCGATTGATGAGCTGCAGCACGCCCACGGTTTCGTCGCGATGCGTGCGCATGGGAATCGTCACCATGCTCTTGGTGCGGTAGCCGAACTTCTGGTCGAACGACCTATTGAACTGGAACCGGTCGCCAGGCCCGAGCGCGTATGCGTCGTCAAAGACGATCGGCTCACCCGTCACCGCCGCCGCGCCGGCCACCGACGACGCGTTGAGCGGCATCGTGAACTCGCTGAACGGCAGGTCGGGGAGGGTGAAGTTCTGCGACAGCTTGAAGCGCAACACGGCGCCGACCGGGCCCCCGGCCGCGCCGGCCTCCGTGCGCTCCACGAGATACAGCGACCCGGCGTCGGCGCTCGACAGCCGCCGCGCCTGCTCGAGGATCATCGTGAGCAGAGTGGGGAGGTCGCGCTCGGTGGAGAGCGCCACGCCAATGCGCGTCAGCTCGGCGATCTGGGAGGCGCGCGCGGCCGCGTCCGCGGCCACACGCCGCGTCGCGACCAGCGCCGCGGCGTGGCGCACGGCGCCGTGCAGCGCCGTGCGCGCGAGCGCCGGGGGCGCGTCGTCGGCCACGAACGCGCACAGCGCGGCGGCCGGCAGACTGGCGTCCGGTTCCACAGCGCCGGCGGCGCCGATGCCTACGAACGCCACGCGGTCGGCCAGCGCGGCCACGGACGCCGCGTCAGCGGCGAGGGTGGCGTCGAGCAGTGCGACCACCGGCTGATTGTCGGGAAGCTCCCCGCACGCCACGAGCGACGCGATGCGCCGCACCGCGAAGCCGGGCTCGGCGCCGAGGGTGGGGAAGGCCGCGAACGTGCGGCCCGCAGCAACGAGAAGGAGCGGAGTCGTGAACACGGCAGGAGGGACTGAGAACGCCGGCACCCGGGTGATTTCGGGCGCCGGCGTTCAAATGTGGGGGGGCGCCAACGCCCCCGCTACCGGCCTACTGCAGCTTCTTCAGTTCGGCCGAGGCCTTCTCGAACTCCGGGAACTTGGCCAGCGACTTCTGGAACAGCGTCACGGCCTCCTGCTTGTTCCCCGCGTCCTTCGCCGCGAGCCCCTTGCTGTACAGCGCGATCGCCTCGTAGGGCACCTTCTTCGCCGCTTCCTTGCGCGCTTCGCCGACGCGCGCCGGGATGTCGGGCAGCTTGGCGCCGGAGTTGAGCTCGGCGGCGAGCTGGACGACGAGTTCCATGAAGTTGTCGATCTTGCCGTTCACCACGCCCGTCGGGCCGCCGGCCGTCGGGAAGACGATCAGGCTGGTCTCGGTGTTGAAGACGCGGGCGGCGAAGCGCATGCGGCCGCTGCGGTCGGTGACGAAGGTGCCGGTGACCATGTAGTGGGCGCCGACCAGCTTGCCGATCTTCACCGCGGTTTCATTCTCCACACGGCCGTCGACGCTGAGCTTCTGCTCCTCGAGCACCTTCATGATCTGGTCGCGCTCGACGACGCGGATGCCGGGATTGGCGGCGAGTTCGCCGATCAGCAGGTCGGCGGTCCCCTTGGACAGCGGGGCGAGTTCGGCGTTGGCCGAGCCGATGGCACCGTTGTAAAAGTCGAGCACCGCGACCGTCGGCTTGCCGCCGCCCTGGGCGGCAACAACAGACGGCACGGCGAGCGCGACGGCGGCGAACAGCGCAAAAACCTTGGCGAACTTCATGGGTCCTCCTCTTGGCGAGGGGCTAAACGGTCAGCGTCAGTCCTTCAGCGGCTCCCAACACCTGCAGCGCCCCTCCGCGGGAGCGCACCAGCGCCCGGCATTCCTCCACGCGCTGGTCCAGTTCATCATCGGCGCGCCGCGGTTCGTGATGGAACAGCACCAGCGTCCCCACGTCCGCGTCCAACGCCAAATCCACGGCATCGCGATAGGTCGAATGCCCCCAGCCACGATGATGGTCGTATTCCTCAGTCGTGTACATCGTGTCGTGCACCAGCACCGTCGCCCCGCGCACGAAGTCCACGAACTCCTGCCGCCACGTCGGCGCCACCCGGTACTTCTCGGGCGCGCTCACCTCATTATCGGGGCAGTAGACGATCGCACGGTCGCTGCCCGGCGCGTGGAACCGATAGCCGAGCGCGCCCCCCGGATGCAGCACCTCGAACGCCTGCACTTCATACCCGCGCCCCGAGCGCCGTTCCCCGGCCGCAATCGACGAGAAGTCGATGCGCGCATCGATCTCCTCGAACGACACCGGAAAGACCACCGGCGACATCTGGTCGCGCACCACCCGGTCCACACTCCCTTCCAGCGCCTTGGAGCCCCAGATCGTGAAGTGGTTTCCGCGCTGGAAGATCGGGGCAAAGAACGGGATGCCCTGAATGTGATCCCAATGTGCGTGCGTCAGGAAAATGTCCCCCTCGAGCGGTGCTCCGTCCGAGCGGTCCAGCAACGACAGGCCGAGCTCACGAATGCCCGTTCCGGCATCCAGAATGACCAGCCAGCCGCCCTCCGTGCGAATCTCGATGCACGGCGTATTGCCGCCGTAGCGCATTGTCTTTCGTCCCGGCGTCGGGATGGATCCGCGGGTTCCCCAAAACTGCACACGAAGGGTCATCGGAACAAACGTATCAAACCGGCGTCCTGCCGGCTCTGCGGGTCGTCACGCCGTATCGGTGACATGGGTCACACTCGGTGCTGAGCCCGGGCGCGCAGCGCCACCCGGTCCAACAGGCGGATGCGGCGACGCTCGGTGGTGAGCCACTTGAGGTCCTGGAACTCGCGCATGGCGCGCGACACGGTCTCGCGGCTGGCGCCGATGACGTGGGCGATGGTCTGGTGGGTCAGCGGCTTGTCGATCAGGTCGTCGCCGGCGTCGGCGGCGGCGTCGAGCAGCATGCGGGCGATGCGGCCGGGGACATCGAGCAGGACGAGCGTGCCGATCTTCTCGTCGGCGCGGCGCAGGCGGCGAGACAGCTCCTGGAGGAGCGCCCACGCCACGCCGGGGCTCGACTCGACGCGGCGCCTGAAATCGTCACGATGGAGCACCAGCAGGGTGGAATCTTCCATGGCGATGACGTGCGCCGATCGCGGCTGGCCGTCAATTAGCGCGAGTTCGCCAAAGTACTCGCCAACGCCCATGAGGCTGAGAATGACCTCGCGGCCGTCCTCGGAGAGCAGGACGACCTTCACGCGCCCGGCGCGGACGACGAACAGCGCGTCGCCGGGGTCGTCTTCGAAGAGGATCACGGACCCCTTGGGGTAGTTCTTTTCACGTACCATCTCGGCAAACCGTTCGCGCTCCCGCGCGTCGAGCGATTTGAAGAGCGGAACGGTGGCGAGGAAGTCGGCGATCATCGTCACGGGGAGGGGGCTGGGGTCCGGCGGCGGAACTCTGTTGCTGTGGCGAACTTAGCGGTCTCGGGGCAGGCCGTCAAACACTATTATAGTTGGTGGCTTGAATCCCGCACGTCTAGTAGGGTATATTTCTCAGCTACCCTTGAACACCCGCCTGGAGCTTTCCGTGAAGGCCGACATCCATCCCGTCTACGCGACGACGACCGTGCACTGTGCGTGTGGCAACACGTTCCAGACGCGCTCTGTCCGCGACGAGATCCATCTCGACATCTGCTCGAACTGCCACCCGTTCTACACGGGCAAGCAGAAGCTGATTGACACGGCCGGTCGTGTCGAGCGCTTCAACCAGAAGTTCAGGCGGAAGGCAGCCGTCTGAGCCTGCGCGACCGCCTCGCCGACGCGCTCGCGCGTGCGGCTGACGTCGAACGGGATCTGCTTGACCCTGCCGTCCTGCGGGACGCCAAGCGGCTGGCAGAGCTGGGCCGTGAGCATCAGCGGTTGGCTGGGCTCGTGGCGCGCGCCAATCGTCTGAACAAGCTGGAAGCCGAGCTCGCGGAGGTTCGCGAGCTCGTTGCGTTGAACGAACCCGACATGCGTGAAGAGGCAGCGGCCGAGCAGGCGCGCCTTGAGCTGGCCATTCCGGCGCTCGAAGAGGAGATCAAGCCGCTCCTCGTGCCGCCCGACCCGCTCGACGATCGCAACGCGATTGTCGAAATCCGCGCCGGCACCGGCGGCGACGAGGCGGCGCTGTTCGCCGCCGACCTCTACCGCATGTACACGCGCTACATCGAACGGCGCGGCGGCTGGAAGCTCGAGACCCTCTCTCTCTCCGACGGCGGGCTCGGCGGCTACAAGGAAGCGGTGTTCAAGGTCAGCGGGCCCGGCGCGTTCGGCGAGCTGCGGCGCGAGGCGGGCGTGCATCGGGTGCAGCGCGTGCCGGCCACCGAGGCGTCGGGGCGTATTCACACGTCGGCGGCCACCGTCGCGGTGCTTCCCGAGGCCGAGGAAGTGGACGTCACCATCGAAGAAAAGGACCTGCGCGTTGACGTCTATCGCGCGTCCGGTCCCGGCGGCCAGGGCGTAAACACCACCGACTCCGCCGTGCGCATCACGCACTTGCCCACCGGCATCGTGGTGACGCAGCAGGACCAGCGGTCGCAGATTCAGAACAAGGCCAAGGCCATGGAAGTACTGCGCTCGCGCCTGCTCGACCAGCGGGTGGCGGAGCAGGAAGCCGAACGCGCACGCCTGCGCCGCAGCGCCGTGAGCACGGGCGACCGGTCGGCGAAGATCCGGACGTATAACTTTCCGCAGAGTCGCATCACCGACCATCGCATCAACTTCACGACGCACGACCTGCAGGGCGTGCTCGACGGCAAGCTCGGCGCGATGGTGGAGGCGCTGAAGACGGCCGATATCGAGGAGCGGTTGTCGGTCGGAGGGGAGTGAGCGACGATGACGGACGCAGACAAGTCAGGCGCGGAACCGCGGGACTCGGGCCCGTTCGTGCGATCGCTGCGCGATGTTGAGCTGCCGGCCGACATCTCGTCGGCGGCGGCGGGCAGCGGCACCATTGGCGAGATGCTCGACGCGCTGGCCGAGGAGCTGGGCCGCGCCACGGGCATGGCGGCCCGGCAGGAAGCGCGTGACCTGATCGCCGCCGTCTTGGGCCAACCAAAGTTCTGGCCGACGGCGCACCGCGACGAACCGCTGGCCCCGGCCACGCTGGTGGCGGTGAGCGAGGCGGCCGAACGGCTCAAGCGCGGCATGCCGTTTCAGTACGCCGTGCGCCGCGCCGACTTCCGGTCGCTGACGCTCTACGTCGACGAACGCGTGCTGATCCCGCGTCCGGAGACCGAGCTGCTCGTGGAGCTGGTGCTCGCGGCTACGGCCGGCGCCGGGCGCGTGGCCGATGTGGGCACGGGGTCGGGCGCGATCGCGCTGGCGCTCGCGGCCGAGGGGCGCTACGACAAGGTCCTCGCCACCGACATCTCGAGCGACGCGCTGACGGTGTCGCGGCACAACCTGCGGGCCATTCCCGCCGAGCGGCGGGGCCTGGTGGAGTTCCGCGCCGGCTCGTGGTGCGCCCCGCTGGCCGGCGAGTCGCTCGGCGCGCTGGTCGCGAACCCGCCCTATATTGCTCCGGCGGAAGCGGGCGAACTGCCCGACCTCGTGCGCAATTGGGAGCCGTCCTTCGCGCTCTTCGCGGCGCGTGACGGCATGGCGGCCATCCGGGCCATCGCCACGGGCGCGATGAGCGTGCTGGCGCCGCAGGGTGTGCTGGCGCTCGAGGTGGACTCGCGCCGCGCGGCCGACGCCGCCGCGCTGGTCAGCGGGACTGAGGCGTTCGAGCAGGTGGTCGTTCACAAGGATCTGACTGGCCGCGAGCGGTTTGTCGTGGCCCGACGCAAGGAGACGTGATGTTGAACGAGCGGGCCGTGGAGCTGGGCCGCCTTATCGGGCAGAGCGACGAGTACAAGGCGGTGCGCCGCGCCAACGACGCGCTGGGCGCCGATGCCGATGCGATGACGCTGCTGCGGCGCATGGAGCAGCTGCGGCAGGAGGCGTCGGCGATGATGGACCGCGGCGACCAGCCGACCGCCGAGATGGAGCAGGAGCTGGAGAAGCTGCTCGGCCAGGTGCAGGTGAATCCGCTGTACCAGCGCATGATCGTGGCCCAGGAGAACTTCGACAAGATCATGGTGCAGGTGAACCAGTGGATTCTCGAGGGGATCAAGAAGGGCGCGACCAGCGGCATCATCACGCTCGGTTGACGCTGATGCCGGGCCGGCTGGTGGTCTTTGAGGGCGGCGAGGGGGCCGGCAAGACGACCCAGCTGGAGCGTCTGGCGCTCCGGCTCGGCCGGCACGGCGCGCAGGTGCGCGCGCTGCGCGAGCCGGGCGGCACGCCGGTGGGCGATGAAATCCGCGCCCTGCTGCTGAGGCCGGGCGCGCAGATTCCGCCGCGCACCGAGGCACTGTTGTTCATGGCCTCGCGGGCGGCGCTCATGCAGGAGCAGGTGCGCCCGGCGCTCGCGCGCGGCGAGATCGTGCTCCTCGACCGTTTCTTCCTGAGCACGTACGCGTATCAGGTGGGCGGACGCGGCCTCCCCGAAGACGAAGTGCGGCACGCCAACGCCTTCGCCACCGGCGGGCTGGTGCCCGACGTCACGGTCCTGCTGACGGTGCCCGCAGAACTCGGGCTGTCGCGGGCCGCGCGCCGCGGCGCGGCCGACCGCATGGAGCAGGCGGAGCGGGCGTTCCACGACCGCGTGGAGGCCGCGTTCGCGCGCTTTGCCGATCCGGCGTGGCAGGCCGCGCACAGCGAGTGCGGCCCCATCGTTGCCGTGCCCGCCGACGGATCAGTGGAAGGCGTGGAAGAGCGCGTCTGGCAGGTGGTTGCGGCGGCATGCCCCGAGGTGCAGGGTTGATGCCGACTGGAACCCGCCCCCTCCCGATTGCGTAGACACTTCGTGCGCCGCAACCGCCTCATTATCACCCTGGTCGTCCTCGCCGCCGGCGCCATAGCCGGCGGGTGGCTGGTGCAGCGCGCGCTGCGTCGCACGTCGCAGCCGCAGGTGAGCGGGGCGCGCCTGCTGGCCGCGGTGATGGAGCGTGTCCGCGACAGCTACGTCGATTCGCTGACGGTCGATGAACTCTGGCGCCGGGCGGCGGTGGGGCTCGTGGACGAACTCGGCGACCCCAACAGCACCTACCTGCCACCCGACCGGTTGAAGCGCCTGCTGGAGGCCACCTCGGGGCTCTACAGCGGCGTCGGCATCCAGGCCGATCGTCGTGAGGGGTACGTGGTGGTGCTCGCCGTGCGTCCCAACTCGCCCGCCGAGCACGCTGGGGTGCAGGCCGGCGACCGGCTGCTCGAGGCCGACGGACAGACGATGCGCGGGTGGACCATGGAGGAGGCGCGCAACGCGATGCGCGGCGCGCCGGGCACCAAGCTGACGCTCGTCGTGGAGCGCGGCAGTGCGCGTATTCCGTTCACGATGACGCGCGGCGAGATCCACGTGTCGTCGGTGTCGCGGGCCTTCGTGATGGACGGCGGCGTCGGGTACGTGTTGCTCTCGACGTTCAGCGATTCGGCGCAGCAGGAACTCACGCGCACGGTGGACTCGCTGGGCGCGGCCGGCGCGCGGTCGCTGATTCTCGACCTCCGCAACAACCCCGGCGGCCTGTTGAACCAGGGCGTGGCGATTGCCGACCTGTTCCTCGACAAGGGGCAGGAGATCGTCGAGGTGCGCGGGCGCGGCCAGCAGCGGAACACGGTGTACACGGATAGTGTGGAGCAGCGCTGGCCGCGCCTGCCGATGGCGGTGGTGGTGAATGCGGGGACGGCGAGCGCCGCGGAGATTGTGGCCGGCGCCCTGCAGGACCACGATCGCGCCCTCGTGCTCGGCCGCACGTCATACGGCAAGGGGAGTGCGCAGAACGTCTATGAGCTGGATGGCGGCGGCGGTCTCAAGCTGACCACGGCGCGCTGGTACACGCCGTCGGGGCGGAGCATCAGCCGCCCCGTGCGCAACGCCGACGACGGGGCGCCGCGCGTGATCAACGATCGCCCCGAACGGCCGGTGTTCAAGACCGACGCCGGGCGCAAGGTGTTTGGCGGCGGCGGCATTGCGCCGGACCTGCAGGCCGGCGACTCGCTGCCGTCGCCCAATGAGCGCGCGTTCCTGCTCGCGCTCGGGGCGGCGGCGCCCGGCCTCCGTGCGGCGCTCAAGGATTTTGCGGCGGCGGAGGTGCGGCGGGGCACGCTGCGCGACACGGCGTTCACCATCACCCCCGCGCTGCGCGACGGCCTCTGGAAACTCGCCGTGCGCAACGGCGTGAACGTGCCGCGCTCGATGTACGACGACGCCTCGGCGCTGGTGGATCGCCAACTCGGCAACGAACTCGCGCGCCAGGCGTTCGGCCTGCCATACGCCGGGCGCCGCATCGTGCGCAATGACCGCGTGGTGCAGCGCGCGGCCGACCTCCTGCGGAAGGTGACGGATCCGAAGCAGGTGTTGGAGAGGGTTCCGACGGATACGACGCAGAAGTAGTGATTTAGGATTTGGACTTAGGATTGCGATTCAGGATTCCGATTCAGGATACCGATTGACGATGGGGCGCCCTGGCATCTGCCGAGGCGCCCCAATCGTTTATCGCAATCCTAGATCGACATCCTGAATCGCAATCCTAAGTCCAAATGCTCTATTTCGGTTCACCTGGTCTGAATCTCACCACCGCCGCCTTCTCCACATCCGCCGGCGTGAATGCCACGGGCTTGAGGTCGCCCTTGGCGAACAGCTCGGCCTGCGTGGCGTACCACGGCGATTCGGGGCGTGAGCTGCTGCCGTAGGCGAGCGCGGAGTACGCGCGCGGCGTGTCGCCAAACTCAACCGCCAAAATCCAGCCGTCGCCGCCATTGGCGGCGAGCTTGCCGTCGGCCTCGCGGCCGAAGTTGAGCACGCGGAAGCAGCCGAGCGCGCCGCCACAGCCGCCCACAGGAACGTCCACCGGACCGCGTCGCACGCGATGCACGGCGCCCCACAGCGTGTCGTATGCGCCGTAGCGGCGCGCCGTCTCGGCCACCGCCCATGTGAACGCCTCGGCGGCCTTGGCCGGCTGCGACAGCCCGTACGGCGTGCGCGTCGGATCGGTCGACGTCCACGCCCTGGTGTAGCGCAGCGAGTCGGCGAGGCCGGTACCGTAGCGCATCCACCACACCTCGAACAGGTTGGCCCCCTTGCTGTCGGGGCCGGCCGTGTTGTCCCACTGCTCCATCATGGCAAGCGCCGCGGCGACGTCGCCGGTGGGCCTGGTGGCCTTCACCGCCGCGATGAGATCTGGCTTCACGCGGTCGGCGAGTAGCATGCGATACGAATGCTTGAGCTTCACCACGTCTTCGAGGCTCAGCTTGTTGGTGCCGCTCACGAGCTGCAGCGCGAGCTGGCTGCGCAGCGAGAGCGACGGCTTCTCGAAGTTGGGATATCTGTTGTTGGTGTCGAGCGGCTCGCGCAGGTTGGTCCAGTGCGGCGAACTGTTCTCCTGGTGCACGTAGCCGCCCTTGGGGTTCAGGAACTGCGGCAGCGAATCCCACGGCACGTACTGCGTCCACATGTCGCTGGTGCGCGTGACGGGAATGGCCAGCGTGTCACCGCCCGTCGGGTGCGGGAGAATGGGGAGCGACGCGTTCCAGACCATCAGGATGTTGCCGGCGCGATCGGCGTACGTGAAGTTCGACGTCGGACGGGCGCGCAGGCGCATCGCGGCCTTCCACTCGGCGAGCGACGAGGCGCGCATCATGCGCAGGAACTGTTCGCCATTGTGGAACTCGCCGTCGTTGGCGCTCTTGAGAATGTAGATCTTGCCGTTGGCGCGGTGGATCACCGGCCCCGCGTTGGTGAACCAGAACTCGCGTGTCTCCGACGACACGCCGGCGCCGTTGCGATACGGCACGGTGACGAGTTCACGGCGCAGGGGAACCGAGGTGCCGTCAATCAGGTAGTGGTCGGCCTGGGCGGGATCCGCCTCGAGCGCGTAGAACTCCTGCAGACGCTGGGCGTTGTTGGTGGTGGACCAGCCGAGGTCCTTGTTGAAGCCGCCGATGAGGGTCAGCGGGCCGCCGATGCGGAAGTCGCCGTAGAAGTCGATCTGTCCGGGCACGGTGACGTGGGCCTCGTAGTAGCCGGAGGTCCAGACCAGATGCGGGTTGCGGAGGAGGATCGCCTTGCCGCTCTTGGTGCGGCTGGGCGCAAACGCCCACGCATTGGAGCCCACGTTGTCGCGGGCCAGCTCGTCCTCGTCGCCCTCGCTCGGCGGCCCGCCAAAGCGGCGCGGCTCGGGCGGAAACTGCTTGGGATCGAGCTTGGCGAGAAAGCGGCGCACGCCGCCATAGGCCGGACCGCCGATGTCGCCGGCGAAGATGTCGTAGCCGGTGAAGTCGGTGGGCATCGTGGCGGGATACTCGTCGCGATGCAGCGTGATGTAGCGGTTGACGCCGGCGGCAAAACCTTCGTAGACGTCGCGTGTTTCATTCTGAAGTCGCGGATACGTTTCGACGGCGCGCTCACGGGTGAGACGCTCGAGGAAATCGGACTCCATGCTGTCACGCCCGAAGACCATCCCCATGCGGCCCGACGACCGCAGCACCCCGAGCGCGGTGCGCGGGCCGTAGTCCTCGAGCATCAGCCAGCCGAGCGCGTAGCCGACGGCGCGGAAATTCTCGGCGCGAATGTGCGGCACGCCGGTGGTGGTGCGAATGATCTCGACCTGGCGCCACAGTTCGGGCGCGGGGGTCTGCGCAAGCGCCGTGGTGGCGAGCGCGCCCACGGCAAGGCCGCCAAGCACACAAGCACGGCGGAGAGAAGGTCGGATGAGCAGGGTGGGGTGGTCGGTGCGGCGGCGCATACGAACCTCAAGCAGTGGAGGCACGGTGTTACGGCGACGAAGAAGTCGAGGGCCGCCGAGATTCTCGACGGCCCTCAAATTCTACGAAACAGTTGGCGTGCGCGCTGGCGTCAGGGACGGCGCGTCGAGCCGCCCAACAGCGCGGCCTGGTCGACGATGCGCACGCCGGGCGGCACGTCGAACACGAACGCACGCTTGGGCAGCGCGACGCCGAGCCGCATGTTGATGAAGCGCATGCGGCGGCGCAGTCCGCCGGGTTCCAGCACTTCGATCTGCCGAACGAGGCGATCGGCGCCAATCCACACGGTGGCCGTCTCGAACGGTGCGCCGGCGGCGCGTGGCGTCAACGTGAACGCGGTCACTGGCTCACCGCCAACCCGCGCCGCCTCGGGGACGACGCGCACCTGCGTGCGGTCGCCCGGATTGGCGAGCAGGCGGGCGACGAGGTCGAACGCGCCACCGACTTCGCGCGGCAGCTTGAGCACCTGGCCCTTGGCGGTGCTGGGGAGATACACCCACAGCGCGGCGCCGTCCGACACCACGGCGTCGCCGGCCGGATCGGTGAACCGAAACGCGAACCGCGCCGGCGGGCGCTGCAGCAGTTCGCCGCGCGAGACGCGCGGGGCGGTGGCCACCGGACTGATGAGGGTCTGCTCGAAGGACGCGCGCATCGTCTTGGCCTCCGCGAACCGCGCGCTGGCCTCACGATAGAGCGTCATCGCCGCCGCCGTGTCGCGTGGCGTCTGCGCGTGCGCCGCTCCCGCCGCGGCGAACGCGAGCAGCAGGGCGGCGGTGGCGCGCGTCACCATGTCTAGAGCGCCGCGATGCGACGGCCAATCGCGCTGGCGATTGGGCCGAGTTCGCGCATCAAGTCGGTGAACTGCGCGGGGAACAGCGACTGCGCGCCGTCGCTGAGCGCGCGGTTCGGATCGGGGTGCACTTCGATTAGCAGACCGTCGGTGCCAGCGGCCACCGCCGCGCGGGCCATCGGCGGCACGCGGTCGCGCACGCCGGTGCCGTGGCTCGGGTCGGCGATGATCGGCAGATGCGAGAGCTTCTGCACTGCGGGGATGGCGTTGAGGTCGAACATGTTGCGCGACGAGGGATCCCACGTGCGCACGCCGCGCTCGCAGAGGATCACCTGGTCGTTGCCCTCGGCCAGAATGTATTCCGCGCTGAGCAGCAGTTCCTGCACCGTGGCCGCCATGCCGCGCTTGAGCATCACCGGCTTGCGCAGCTTGCCGACCGTCTTGAGCAGGGAGTAGTTCTGCATGTTGCGCGCGCCAATCTGGATGCAGTCGGCGTACTCGGCGCAGAGCTGGGCGCCGTCGTCGTCCATGGCTTCAGTGACGATGGCAAGTCCCGTTTCGGCCTTGGCCAGCTTGAGGAGCTCAAGCCCTTCCTTGCCGAGCCCCTGGAACGAGTACGGCGACGAGCGCGGCTTGAACGCACCGCCGCGCAGGGCGACGGCGCCGGCGGCGCGCACGACCTGGGCGGCCTGCAGGATCTGCTTTTCATTCTCCACCGAGCACGGCCCGGCGATGACCGGCACGTCCGTGCCGCCAAACGACACGCCGGGGGCAATCGTGACGATGGTATTCTCGGCGCGCCACTCGCGGGAGACCTGCTTGAACGGGCTCGAGACGTAGATGATCTCGGAGACGCCCGGCAGCGCCTCGATGTGGGAGCCGTCAACGCGGCGATCATTGCCAACCAGCCCGACCGTGGTGCGCTGGGCGCCCGGCATCGGAAGGGGCTGGAATCCCATCTCGGTGATGGCGGTGCACACGCGATCGATGTCGGCCTGGGTGGCCGTTGCCTGCATTACCACGAGCATAGCGTATCCCTGAGAAGAAACGGCCCGGGCGCCGCTGGCGCTCCGGGAGTATGCAATATGGCCGGTTTGGGGGGCGATTTGCAGTCGGACGGCGATGCCGCTATCGGTGCCCCTTGAACAGCGCCTTTCTGAACGTCTCGACGCCATCGGCGCGCAGGCGGATGAGGTAGACGCCGGTGGGTACGCGGTGTCCGCCGTCGTCGGTGCCGTCCCACGAGAGCCGCGGGTCGCAGCCGGTGTTGCTGCCCTCGCTGGCGCGGCCGTATCGCCCCGCCGCGAACGACGCGCTCGCCGCGAACTGCGCGCTGGGCAGCAGCGTGCGCACCCGATTGCCGCGCAGGTCGAGGATCTGCAGCTCCACCGCCGACGCGCGGCGCAGATCGAACCAGATGCACGTGGCGCTCACGCGCTCGTTGGGAAACGGGTTGGGGAAGTTCTGAAAGAGGATCGTCGCCGGCGGCACCGTGGGGTCGAGCACGACAAACGATGCGGCGCTCTGCACCTTGGTGGAGTCGCCATTGGCCAGCCACGCTGACACCGACCACCGGTACGACGTATTCCCCTCGAGGTCGCGCACGGGCACGTACACGGTGTCGTCGAGGCGGCCGACGAGCACTGTGGCGCCGTTGGCGCCGGTGATGCGGATCTCGTACTGCCAGGCGCCGGCCGTCGAAGCGACCCGCGCCGAACGCCACGTGAAGAGCGGGCGGTTGGTGTAGACGACCGAACCGTTGGGGTTGTTGGGCGCCGTGAGCGTGAGCCACGGTGCGGTCAACACCGGGCCCGCGACGCTGGAGTTCACCTGCAGGCCCGCGCGGGTTGTGACGACCCCGCGCCAGTATACCGTGCTCTTCTCCGGCAGCAGATGCGCCGGCGCGATGGTGAGGCTCGTGCCCGTGCCCGCGACCGTCGTGTCGGTAAGCAGGCCGCCGGCGAACGACGGAATGGTGCCGACCTGCCGCAGCGGCAGGTCGGCATCGGCAAAGCCTAACGCGTTGATCGTAAAGGCGGGAATGCCGTCGCGTAGCGGGTTGTCGGTGGGGCCCACCACCGTCACGGCGCGTTGGGCCGCCACGGGGGCGGCGCCGACGGCGATCAGCGCGAGCGCGAGGGCGACCCGTTTCACGAGACCGGCGTCTGCTCCGGCGCGTCTTCGTCCACGGGCATTCCCGACATGCGCACGCTCACCAGCGACGACACGCCGGGCTCCTGCATCGTGACGCCGTACACGGCGTCGGCCGCCTCGGTCGTCGTGCGCGGGTTGTGCGTGATCACGATGAACTGCGTGTTGGTCTTGAACTCGTTGAGCATGCGCACGAAGCGCCCGACGTTCTGGTCGTCGAGCGGGGCGTCCACTTCGTCGAGCAGGCAGAACGGGCTCGGCTTGGTGAGGAAGATGCCGAACAGCAGCGAGAGCGCCACCAGCGCGCGCTCGCCGCTGGAGAGCAGGTGGATGCGCTGCGTGCGCTTGCCGCGCGGCGAGGCGTGAATCTCGATGTCGCAGTCGAGCGGCATCTCGGGATTCTCGAGCCGCAGGTCGCACTCGCCGCCGCCGAACAGCGTCATGAAGATGCGGTGGAAGTGCTCGCGCACCTCGGCGAACGTCTTGAGGAACATCTCGCGCGCCGTCGTGTCGATTTCGCGGATGGCCTGCTGCAGCGCCAGCTTGGCGTCGGCGAGGTCGGCCCGCTGGGTCGTGAGGAACTCGAGGCGCTTGACGGCCTCGTCGTGCTCCTCGATGGCGAGTTCGTTGACGGGGCCGAGCGATTCGAGCTGGGCGCGCAGCTGCTCGGCCTCGGCGCGCAGCGCCTCGTCGTCGATGTCGAGCGCCACATACTCGGCCAGCAGCTCCTCGAGCGGCTTGCGCCACTCGGCCTCGAGCCGTTCGCGGATGGCGGCGCGCTTGCCGCCGAGTTCGGCGTGCCGCAGTTCGGCCTGGTGCAGCGACTCGGCGCTGGTCGTGGCGTCGCGGCGCGCGGCGTCGAGTTCGTGCTCGGCGGCACCCAGCGACGCGTCGGCGGCGCGCACGCCCTCCTCGGCCTCTTCGAGCGCCTGCTCGGCCGACGTCAGCGACTGCGTGCGTCCGGCGAGGTCGTCGCGCCAGGCGGTCATCTGCCGCGCGAGTTCGTCGTCGGCGGCATCGATGGCGGCGAGTTCCTGCGTCAGCGCGTCGAGACGCGCGGCGGCGCCGGCCTGTTCGAACGCCAGGCGCTCCTCGCGCTCGGTGGCCACCTTGCGGCGCGCTTCGGCCTGCGCGTGCGACACCTGTGACGCCGCGCGGGTCTCGCGCGCCGTGTCCTGCCGTGCCTCGGCGATGGCGAGCGCCTCGCGCGCCTCAAGCGCGCGCTGCTCCGCGATGGCCAGCGCAGCGTTCTCGTCGGCGATGCGCGCCTCACCCTCGGCCGTGCGGGCCGACAGCTCCGCCTGCCGCGCGGCGAGCCGCTCGGCGAGCGCCGTCGCGTCGGCGGCGTCTCGGTTCAGGCGCTGCACCGTGCGCTCGCGCTCGTCGCGGAGCGACGCGGCGCGCTGGGCCTCCTGCTGGGCGAGGCCGTCGGCGTGCGCGGCGGCCGCGGCGGCCGCCTCGGCGGCCACCACGTCGGTGTGCACGCGCTGCAGTGCCGCCAGCGCGCCCTCACGGCGCGCGCCGATCGTCTGCAGGTCGGCGCGCAGCTGAAACAGCTCGGCCTTGCGGCGCAGCGGACCGGCGCCGCCGGCGGTGCCCGGCAGCCAGACGGCGCCGCGGGCGTCGACAAAGGCGGTGCCGTCGTCCATGCTGCGCACCTTGCCGAGCAGGGCGCGCACCCAGGCGCGCACCGGCCCGTCGGACTGCACGCGTCCGGCTAGTTCGTCGATGCCGTCAGAGTCCTCACTCGCGGCGAGCGCGTCGAGCGGGAGCAGGAGCAGCGCTCCCGGAGTGGTGCGCGCGTGCCACGCGCGCACGGCATCGGCCACCGCGCGATCGCGCACGATCACGGCGTGCACCGTCGCGCCAAGGAAGCGCTCGACGAGCGCGGCGGCGGCGGCGTCGGCGCCGATGAAATCGGAAAGCGGGCCGAGCACGGCTCCGTCGCCAAACTGATCGCGTTCGCGCAGCAGGCGCGCGGCGGCGGGGGCCAGCCCAACGCGCTCACGCTCCAGCCCTTCGAGGGCGCTCAGCTTGCCCTGCAGGCCGGTGTGCTCCTCTTCGACGCGGCGCAGATCGGCGCGGGCGCCGGCTTCCTGCTCGCCCAGCGCGCGGGCGTGGGTGCGCGCTGCTTCGAGCGTGTCGGTTGCCTGACCAGCGCTCCCCTGCGCCACGGCGAGCGCCTCGGCCGCCAGCACCAACTCGCGCTCGGCGAGCTGCAGCTGCTCAGCGAGTCGTTCACGCTCGCCGGCAAGCACAACCGTGCGTTGGGCGACCTCCCCCGCCTCGCGCTCGGCGCCGTCGCGCTCGAGCTGGATGCGGTGGATGCGGTCGCGCACGTCGCGCACCGCGCCCTCGGCGAGCGCGAGCTGCTCGCGCGCCGCGGTCACGCCGCCGCGCATCTCCTCCTCGGTCGCGACCGCGCGCTGGAGCGCTTCGGCGGCGGTGCGCACGTCGGCCTCGCACTGCGCTTCTTCGGCGCGCGCGGCGTCCCATTCACTGCGCAGGCGGTCGCCGAAGGCGGCGCCCTCGTTGCGCTCGAGTTCAGCGCGCTCGCGCCGGTGGATCGCATTCTGATGGCGCTCCTCGGCGACGGCGACTTCGCGCTGCAGCTGTTGCTGCGACTCGCGCAGCTGCATGGCGACGCGAGTGCGCTCCTGGCGCGCCGTGTCGGCCGCCGCGCGGGCGGCATGCGCCGCGTCGCGCGCCTGCTCGGCGGCGCGCACGCGCGTCTCGCCAGCGGGGACGCGCTCGCGCAGTCCGGCCAGTTCCTCGCCCAGCCGCGCCAGTTCGTCCATCCACGAGGCCATCTCGCGCTCGGCGAGGGTCAGCTCCACCGACTTGCGGCGGGCCATCACCTCGGTGTGGCGCTCGGCTTTCTTGCGCTGGCGCGCCAGCGACCGCACCTGGCTGCCGACTTCGTTGATCAGGTCGTCGAGGCGCGCGAGGTCGCCCGTCGTCTCCTCGAGGCGACGTTCGGTGGAGCGGCGGCGGTCGCGGTACAGGCCGACGCCGGCCGCCTCCTCAAACAGCTCGCGCCGGTCGTCGGGGCGGTCGCTGAGGAGCGCATCGATCATCTTGCTTTCGATCACGACGCCGACGTCGGCGGCGAGGCCCGTGCCGCGCAGCAGGTCGTGAATGTCGCGCAGGCGGCAGGGCGTGCGGTTGAGCAGGTACTCACTCTCGCCCGAGCGCGAGAGGCGGCGCGTGATCACGACCTCGCGGTAGGCGATCGGCAGCACGCCGTCTTCGTTGGAGAAGTGCAGCGAGACTTCCGCAATGTTGACCGGCTTGCGCGCGGACGAGCCTTGGAAGATGACCTCTTCCATCTTGGCGCCGCGCAGCAGGCGCGCGCGCTGCTCACCGAGCACCCAGCGCACGGCGTCCGACACGTTGGACTTGCCGCAGCCGTTCGGCCCGACGATCGCCGTCACGCCGGGGTTGAACGACATGTCGGTGGGGTCGGCAAACGACTTGAAGCCGTGCAGCTCGAGTCTGGTCAATCGCACTTAGAACATTCTCCCGGTTCGGTACGCGAGCTGTGGGGTGAATCCCGCGGCGCGCAGCTCCGCGTCGAGGGGCACCGCCGCAGCGGCCGTTTCAAATGCGCCCGCGAACAGGCGCACACTTCCATCGTCCTGCAACAGCGCATACGCACGCACGCCGCGGGCAGCCAGCGCCGCCACGCGCGCGTTCGCGTCAGCGCGCGGCACGCCTGATTCCAACACCAACGCCAATGGCACGCGCACCACCAACCCGGCGCCCGGCCGCAGCACACCGTCGTCGCGAAGCACCGTGAGCAGCGAGTCCGCTCCCGCGCGTTCGCGCCACGCCCCAGCCAACACCTTCTGCCAGCGCGTGGACGCTGCGCCAATCACCACCGGAGAGACCGTCACGCCGGGGAGGCGGGCGCCGCGTTCACGAATCCACGAATTTGCACCCGCGACGGTGTTTGTCGCCACAATTTCGACCGCAAATTGTGCCGCTTCTGCACTGTCGGGGGGATTGACAGGCTCGGGCACGCGCACTGTGTCGGATGGCGGCGCGATTACACGCCCACGCACAGGTGTCACCGGCGTCGGCGCCGAGGCGACCGTTCGCGCCCCGGTGGACGCCGCGGACACCCATTGGCGGATTCGCGGCCAGAGCAGGAAGCCGGTAGCCACGCAGGCAACGGCGGCGACGACCACCAGCACGCGGCGCGTTGCGACGCGCCGCGGCCGAACCGGCGCTGCGGTTCTTGACGGAGCCGGCGGCGATGCGTCGCCCACCTGCGCGATGACGCGCCAGTCCAGCGGCACCTCGGCGGCGCCCACGGTCACCACGCCGTCGGTCTGATGCACAAGCGCGGCCAACGCCGGCGCGTCGAGGGACGCGATGACAAGCAGCAGCGCCTGCCGTCGGCGGCGGGGCGCGCCACGTCGTTGAGCGTGGTGCCGTGGAGGAAACTCTCGGTGATGCCCGGCGCGACCGCGTCCGCGGCAATCACGTCCAGCGCCGACAACGCGCCGGCGAGATCGGCCAGGGCGACGCGTCGCTCGTGCGCCGTGGCGCGCGCCGCGGCGAGCGCCACGCGTGCCGCGGCCGAGGCGTTGAGGCCGACCACGATCGCCGCCGAGACGCCGGCGAGCTGCGGGGCGAGCCGGCGGCCTTCCTCGTCCCACAGATCCTGGGCCGGCGCACTCGCACGCCGGCGCTTGCTCACGGCGACGCCTCGAAGACCCAGTACGGCAGGCCGCTCTTGCGCCCTGCTTCCTCAGCGGCCTCACGCGTGGCGAACGGACCGGCCACCACGCGATACACCATCGTCCCCTCGCGCTCGCTCGACTGCACCCGCGCGCTGCCGCCGTCAACGCGCACCGCAGCGGCCATCGTCCGCGCGCGACTCTCGGAGAGCACGGCGGCGAAGCTCAGCATCCAGCCGTGCACGCGCGCCTCGCCGCGCACGGCGGCCGGCGGCACGGGGCTTGGGGCCGCGGCGCCCGGTTCGGTGGTCGGTTCCGGCTCGGCGGCCAGCGAGTCGAGCCCAAGCGAGTCGGCGTACGCGTCCTCGAACGTCACGGGTTCGTCGAGGGTCGAAGCTCGCGGACGGAATCCGTTCCAGCGGACCAATGCCCACGTGTCGGCGGCTCCATTCGGTACGCGGAGGCGCTCGCGCTTGGTCTCGGCGTCGACGATCACCATGGCATCACCGACTGCGAGCGCGAGCCCGCCGTCGGGGGCGGTGAACGGGAGATCGTGGCGCCACGCCGTCTGCACCGTACTCACGACGCGCTGCGTGCCGACGGCGACCACGTAGGCCGAGTCGCCGGCCTCGTTGGCGGCGAGCAGATACTGGCCATCGGAATCCATGCGCAACGCCGACGGCGGACCCGGCAGCGCGATCTTGTCGCGCACCGCCGACTCGTAGCGGTCGACCACATACAGCGTGGCACTGTTCCGCACGGCGACGAAGAGTCGGTCGCCGCTCGGCGTCGGCGCCACCGCGCGCACGGCGTCGCTGAAGCTCACGGTGAGCGACCGGCCGAGGTCGCGCGTGCGCAGCCCCTCGAGATGATCGCCGTTTACGAGGTAGAGGCGATCACCGACGTCGGTGGAGATCACGGACTCGGCGCCGGCGACGACGGTGCTGTCCTCGAACTTCGTTTCCGGCGGGTGGAGTTTGCGAATCATGACGCGGCCGTCGTCGGTGTCGCTGAACACGAGCAGCGCCCCGTCGGCAAGCGGGAGCAGCGAGCGCACGGCGGCCGGCGGCCGAAAGCGCCACGTGCCGCTGCTGGTGAGGCGCACGATCTCGCCCGTGGGCGCCACGCCGAACACCGAATAGCCGTCGGCCGAGCTGATGGCGCGCAGCCGCTCGGTGGTGGTCGGCGTGATGCGGCCGACGCGCAGCTCCACGCGCACCGGAATGCGCGCCGCGTCGACGACGACGAGCACGCCCTGTTGGGCGTCGAAGGCCAGTGCCTCGGCGACGATCGGCGCGCGCTGGGTTGACGTCCAGACCGTGCTGTCGCGGTCCCACCGATAGGCGCGCGCTGTACCGCCGCCCTGCGGGAAGCGCAGGAGCACCGCGTCGGGCCCCGCCGCGCTCGTCATGCCGCTGCCGGCCACTCCTGCGTCAGGCGCCTTGGAACACGCGGCGAGGCAGAGAGCGGTGAGCAAAAGGGAGGCGCGGCGCATCCACGTAATTTGCCGGATCGACGGGGTGCAGGGAAGGAGATTGACTGAGGATTTGGACTTAGGATTGCGATTCAGGATGGACGAATACGGATCGCGATTGGAATTGGACAGTGGCCTCATGCGACGATGGCCCGGCGCGGAGCGCCGAGCCATCGCCAATCGCAATCATGAATCGTGATCCTGAATCGCAATCCTGAGTCCCAATCCTCAATCGCCGTCAGAAGCTTGGTCCAACCGTCCAGAACCAGTACCCCTTCTTGGAGGCGGCATCGAGCGGGTACGACTTGTCGATGCGCAGAATGGCGATGTTGAAGAGGTTCAGTCGGAACCCGAACCCGTAGCTGCGCATCGCGTAGCGCTGGGTCTGCCAGTCGTAGTTGGCCGGTTTGGAGAACGAGACCGACTGGCCCTTGTTCCAGGCGGCGCCGGCGTCAAAGAAGACCAGACCGTCCACCGGCAGGAACTGCACCAGGGTGCGCTTGATGTGGAACGGCCGAATGACCGGGAAACGCAGTTCCGCGTTGGCGATCGCCACCCGGCTGCCGAGCAGCTGCGTGGCCGAGCAACCGGAGGTGCCGCCGGCCGCGCTCTCGCATTCGTTGGAGTAGTAGTTCTCGCGGTCATACCCGCGTATCAGGTCGGCGCGGCCGATGTACTTGGGGAACTCGTTCTCGCCGCCACCCGCCGAGATGGCGGTCTGCACGCGGGTGGCGAGCGTGAGGTAGCTGAAGAGCAGGGCGTCGTAGCGCCGATAGTCGGCGTTGTAGTTGGTCCAGCTCAGGTTGCCGGCGGCGCGCTCGATCTCGAATCGGTACCGCTGTCCATAGATGGGCCCGGTGAGGCCGAAGATCGAGTTGTCGTGCACGAACGCCGCGTACGGGGCCACGAAGTTCAGCGACGAGATGTTCACAATGCTGTCGATGTACATCTGCGTCGTGTAGCCGTAGGCGTAGTCAACGCCGTAGCTCAGGAACATCAGCGACCGGTCAATGTTGTTGGCGCTCATGCCGAGCTCGAACCGCTTGAAGCGGTTCAGCGGGTACGACCCGGCGAGGAATGCCGAGCGTTGGATGTACCGCGCCAGCGCCTGTTCCTGAATGGCCTGCGTGTTGCTGACCGGCGTCAGCGCCGAGCCGACGAGGAAGAACGACGGCTGCTGCTGAACGCCGACGGCGTACTGGAAGCGCCGGGCCATCGACTGATACGCGGCAAAGACCTGCGCCTCCTCTACGCGTCCGTTGATGCTGCCGGCCAGGGTGAGCTGTCGGTTGCCGACCAGGTCGCGGAGCACGACGGCGGTGCCGCCGTAGACGCCGCGTCCGTAATTGTCCTGCGCGTACCCCACTTGCGGGCGCGCGATGTACTCGGGCCGCAGCGATCCCGGGTACCGCGTCTCCTTGAACTTGGTCGTATCGGGGAGCGCAAAGGTCGCGTTGTCGAGCAGCGAGGCGACGCTCACGCCGGCGCCCGGCGCGCCGACGCGCTCGGGAACCTTGTCGGTGGGCCGCAGGCCGCTCTCGCCGCGGTACACCGACTGGCGCCGCGGATCGCGCGCCTGCTGTGCCGCCGCGGCCGGCGCAAGCAGCGAATCGCGTCCCGCCGCCGCCGGCGCCACGATGGCGCTGACGTTGGCCTGCGCCGCGGCGCGATCGCGCATGCGCCGCGCCTCGGCCGTGTCCTGCGGCACGGTCGGCTGGCCCGGCGCGGCGACAACCACCGCCGACGGACGGTACGGTTCACCCTTGAGCGATCGCGGGTTGTTCACCTGCCAGACCGTGTAGCCGTTGCCCTCGCTGTAGACGAACGCCATGCGATCGGCGGCCGGTGCCCACGTCAGCGCCGGGCTGTTCTCGGTGACCGACTGCACGCCGCCCACGAGGCGCGTGAGCTGATAGTGCTGCTCGTTGGCGAAGTCGAAGAGGAAGATCTGCGGAATGCCTTCGCGATCGCTGATGAACGCCAGCGACTTGCCATCGGGCGCCCACTGCGGGTTCAGGTTCTTGCCCGCCTGGCCGGGGAGGACCTCGATGTTGCCGGAGGCGAGATCGAGGACGCTGACGCGCCAGCGCCCGAACTTGAGCACGTCGAGCTCCGTCTGCGGGCCGCGTTCGCTGACGAACGCCACCTTCTTGCCGTCGGGCGACCACGCGGGCATCAGGTCGCCGTAGAGGTCGTTGGTGAGCTTGCGCAGGTTCTTGCCGTCGGCGTCGACGACGTACAGATCGGAAATGCCGCCCTTATGCCCGCTGAACACGATCTGCCGTCCATCGGGCGACCAGCTGGCGCCGATCATGGCGTCGAGGCCGGTGTCGAGGCGGCGCACGATGTCGCGGTTGCGCACGTCGGCGATGTACAGCACGTCCTTGCCGCCGCGCTGGGCCGTGAACACCACAAAGCGGCCGTCGCGCGAGAAGGCGCTCTGCGAATAGGCATAGCGCAGCTCCTCGAACTCCGGATTCAGTGTGCTCTTGGTCAGGCGCTTGAGCCGCTTGCCGGTGGTCGCGTCGGCCAGATACAGGTCGAGGAAGACCTCGGCCTTCACGAGGCTGCCGGTGGAGATGTAGGCGATGTACTTGCCGTCGGGGGAGAGCGCGGGGGCGACGTAGACGGGAATCACGCCGCCCGTTTTGCGCTCGGTGAGCAGCGACGTCGCGATCTTCCGCGGACGGTCAAGGCGCTCGACCTGCGGCAGGTACAGCGACTGCATGGCGTCCTTCCAGTCGCTGCCCAGCTCTTCGAGCGAGAGCCCCGTGTGCCGCTTGATGGCGCGCTCGTGGCCGAGCGTCGGCGTGGACTGCATGATCTCGCCGACGATCTCGTCGCCCCAGCGCGAGCCGACGTAGCGCCACAGCGACTCGCCGTAGCGGTAGGGGAAGAACTGGTCGGGGCGCCGTTCGAGATTCTCGACCGTCGGGAACTTGCCGCTCAGCGCGGCGTCGCGCACCACGCCGTCGGTGGCCGGATGGTCGGGGCCGACGGAGAGGTACTCGGCCATGCCTTCAACAAACCAGAGCGGCGGCTGGCGCTGCTGCAGCGTTTCGAGCCCCTGGCCCGCCTTGCCGCGCGAGAACATGTCGTACTGGAACTGGTGCACCATTTCGTGCGTCATCACGTGTTCGGCTTCACCGAGATCGCCGGTGTAGAAGAACATGTTGCGTTGACGCAGCGCGTCGGTGATGCCGCCCGTCCCCTCGCCCGGATCGCCGAACACGTTGTTCTGCGCAAAGGCGCCGCGCGACGCGAAAACGATAATCGGCTTGCGCTCCTTGAACTGGTAGTTCATGAGGCGCGACAGCCGCGCGTACGAGCGCTCCGCCAGGCTCCCGGTGATGTGCGCCATGCGCGCCTCTTCCGGGTAGTAGTGGATGTCGAAGTGCTCGGTCTTCAGGATCTTCCAGTTGAAGCGTTCAAACTGGACCTGATTCTGGCCGAAGTAGCCCTGTGCCCCCAGTGGAAGGGCGGCGCACAGCGCCAGCAGCAGCATGGGCAGGCGGACCTTCGACATCGACGCTCCCGGCTTAGGACGTGATGGCGACCGCGGGGGCGTCGCCCCACAGCCGTTCGATCTGGTAGTACGACCGCATGGACGGGTGAAACACATGCACCACAAAATCGACGAAATCCACGAGCACCCACCGCCCCGTGTCCGCGCCCTCGACTTGGTACGCCTTCAGTCCGGCCTTGGCCATTCCCTCGACGACGTGCTGGGCGACGCTGCGCACGTGCGTGTCGGACGTTCCCGACGCGACGATGAAGTAATCGGCCATGTCGGTGACGCCGTGCAGGTCGAGCAGCACCACGTCGAGGGCCTTGTTGTCAACGCAGAGCGTCGCCGCGCGGCGCGCCTGCTCAGCGATCAGTTTTGGCGAAGAAACGGGGGACATCGATAAACCAAACACCGAGGTGGGGGAAAGGTTCCGGCGCCGCAGAGACGTACGGAATAGTACAGAGTAGCACAGAGTACCTCAGGATTACATACCCGGCGCGGAGGGCGTGAGCGCACACCGCTGCGGGATCCGAACCGTGGGGATGCCAAACGGGGACGAGCCAATGCTCGCCCCCGTCGGTTGTCTTTCTGTTGTTTCTCTGTTGTCTCTCTGTTGTTTCTCAGCCCTTGATGACCCAGACCTTGATCTCCGGCTTCACATCCGCGTGCAGGCGAATCCCCACCTTGTACACGCCCAGCGCCTTGATCGGCTCGTGCAGGTCGATCTGGCGCTTCTCGATGTGAATGCCCTGCGCTTCGAGCTGGGCGGCGATGTCGGCCGTCGTCACCGAACCGAAGAGCTTGCCTTCCTCGCCCACGCGCGCGGCGAAGGTGAGGGAGATGGGCTCGATCTTGGCGGCGAACTCCTCGGCCGCCGTGCGGCGCGCGTTCTCGGCCGCCTCAAGCGTCGCCTTTTCCTGGGCGATGCGCTTCTTGTTGCCCGCCGTCGCCTCGTAGGCGATGCCGCGCGGGAGCAGGAAGTTGCGCGCATACCCCGCGGACACCTTCACGATGTCACCCGGATGTCCGAGCTTTTCCACCGCTTCTCGCAAAATGACTTCCATCGGAAACCCCAACGTTCAGGTTGACGGGCGCGCTCGGCGACGCCAATCCAGCCATGTGTCGCCCAAGCCGAGCCCCACGAGTATCACGCCGGTCGCGCCGCTAAAAACTACCGACGCACCGACCAAAACGACCGTCATCACCCGCCCGGGCGCCAGGAAGAACAGCGCCACGCCAGCCCCGCGGAGCCCATAGAGGGCGCCGAAGAACACGAGCAGGTTGGCTCCCACGCCCCGCACAGGTCCGAGACCGGGCACCACCAGCAACGCCAGTCCGCTGACCAAACCCCAGATGAACTGGTCATTGAACCGAAACTCCCGCAGCCGAGCGAGCGGCGCGCCAATGCGGGCGCGCCCCACGCGATGATACAACGCCCAGGCGAGCCCGAGCGCGGCCAACGTTTCCAGCGCCAGCAAGGCAGGGAAGAGCGGCGGTGACCATTCGGCGGTGCGCCGGACCATCACCTTCTGCTCCTCCAGCGACTGCTCCAACCAGGCCGCCGCCTCGGCACGCGTGGCGCGCAGATCCTGCCAATCCTTTGTCGCCAGCCGAGCCCGCCACTCCGCGTCGAACACGTCGGCGCGCCGCAGCGTCTCGCTCGCAACCACCTGCTGCACCCGACCCGGTCCCCCGGGGACCACGACCGTCGCAATGCCAGCCACCACCATCGCCGTCCCCAGTGCGGCGAGGGCCCGGGTCAGGAACGGACGGTCGGGCCAGAGCAGCGCCCAACTGCCGAACGAGACCGCCACCAGCACCCCCCAGCCCCGCGCCAGCAGCGAGTACTCGCTGCTGGTTGGTCCCGACACGACGACCCAGGCCGCAAATGCCACCCAGATCACCGCGAGGGAGAGTCGTCCCCCCGCCTTCCAGCCCGCCAATGCACAGGCGGCCAGCGCGGGAACGAGGAACAGCGCGGTTTCCGCCACTGGCACCATCACCGACACCGGCGGCATGGCCGGCAACAGCAGCAACAGCACGAGGGCGCCGACCACACTGGCCCAACCGCGTTCGCGCTGCCCTCCAGCCGGCGTAGGCTCGGCGACGGCGTCAGCCACTTACGGCGTCTGTCCGCGCGTGTACGGCAGGATCGCGAGATACCGCGCCTTCTTGATGGCGCTCGCCAGCTGACGCTGGTGCCGCGCGCACGTGCCGCTCAGGCGGCTCGGAAGGATCTTGCCGTTGTCGGTGACGAAGCGCGACAAGAAGCGCTCGTCCTTGTAGTCCACATGGCGGATACGGAGTTCGTCCATGGGGCACGTCTTTCGCTGGCGGCGCATTATTCGTCGTCCTCGTCGTCGTCGTCACGGGCCCGCTTGGCGGCGAGCTGTTCTTCGGTCATGGGCGGGGCGCCAAGCTCATGCTCGTGGATCGAGATGAGGTAGCGTACCACGGCGTCATCGAGCTTGAGCGAGCGCTCGAACTCGGGAAGCACCTTGCCGTCGGCCTTGAAGCGGGCGACCACATAGTAGCCCGTCTCGCGCTTGCCGATCTTGTAGGCGAGCTGACGGCGGCCCCAGTGGTTGAGGGCGATCTCGCCCTCAGCGCCGAGCAGCGCGTGGTGCTTGGCGATCTTGTCGTCGATCTTGTCGTTGATGGCGGCGTCTTCGAGCGTTGAGTCGAAGACGTACACCGCCTCGTAGTCACGAGTCACGGATGGCAATCCTCCTTTGGTCGTTCGCGCCACCCGCGGGTTGCCGACGCGGGCGGAGGCAGGGCGGCACACTGTGCCGCGTTATGAAGAACCAAGAAAGCTATTCAGTCGTGCTAACCGGGTCAACTGTTGGCTCTGCAAACAGTACTTTGTGCTCGGTGAAACGACAATCTTGGGCAGATTCAGGGTCTTTTCGGAAGGTCTGCAACTATCGCCAGGTTGTTGCCAATACACGATTTGTGACCAGAAGGCTCGCCTAGGGACCGCCTGAGGTAGTAGCTTATTACCTATGGCAACTCGTTTATCGCTAGATGATGTTCTGGTTGTATCCACCGACCAAGTTTCAGCCGATCTCTCGGGTGAGACGGTGATTCTCGGGATGCGCGAGGGAGCGTACTTCGGTGTCCGAGACGTGGGTGCTCGCATCTGGGCGTTGCTGCAGCAGCCTCGCCGGCTCGCCGAAGTCGTCGCCATCCTGGCGGACGAGTACGAGGTGGACGCCCCGACGTGCGAGGCCGATGTACTCGCCTTCGCAGCCGAGCTGTTCGAAAGTGGCTTGGTGAACCGACAGAATGCGCCGGTTGGCTAGGTTCGCAAAGTTGCCGGCGCAGGACCGGCGGCTCGCGCTGTCGGCACTCGCCACACTGGCCAGCACGCGTCTGACGCTGGCCGTCCTCCCGTTCCGACGCGTGCGTGTAATCATCGACCGATGGTCGACCCGCGGCGCTCGTTCCACGACCGGGGGCGTGTCGCCGCTCGATGTCCGTCGCGCGGTGGCGCGGGCGACCCCGTTTGTTCCGGGCAGCACCTGTCTGGCCCGGGCGCTCGCTGCCGAGGTCATTTTACGTCGCCATGAGCTGCCGGTCCGCCTGACGATCGGCGTCGCGCCAGGCGAAGGACCTGGCGCGTCCAGCCTCAACGCGCACGCCTGGACGGTGAGCGCGGGAGTGATGGTCACCGGATCTCGCGTCGATCTCGATTCGTATCGCCCACTTGTCACTTTTGAGGCGGCGCCGGATCATTCTCGGGCATGAGTTACTCGCTCGAGGGCTACCTGGCGATGATTGCCGACCCCTTTCGCACGGGCGCGTATGCGCGCGCGCTGCAGCGAGTAGTCGGGCCGGAGTCGATCGTCCTCGACTTGGGAGCGGGATTCGGGTACTTCGCCATTCTCGCCGCATGCTACGGGGCGCGGCATGTCTATGCCGTCGAGACGTCCGAAGCGATTGCGCTCGGCCCCGCGTTGGCCCGTGCGAATGGCGTCGCTGACCGCGTCACGTTCCTGCAGGCCGACTCGCGCGACGTCGAGTTGCCGGAACGTGCCAACATACTGGTGGAGGACGTGCGAGGCGTGTTGCCGTTTCACAGGGCGCGCTTCGACTTGCTTGTCGATGCTCGGGCCCGACACCTGACCCCCGACGCACGTTTCGTCGCCGTGCGCGACCGCGTCTGGGCGGCGCCGGCGCGACAATCGAGTGCCTCCCGGTCGCACCGCGACTTGCTGCGTGGCCGCCCGCACGGGGTCGACCTGGGCGCTCTGCGTCCTTTTGTGCTCGACCAAGCTTGTGGGGCCAGGCCGGACGTCAGCCGACTGGCGGCGGCCGGACAGTGCCTTGGTGTGCTCGAGTTGGAAACACGGAGCGACCCGAGCTTTGAGGGAGTGGGCGAGTGGACGATCTCCGCAGGTGAGGTGGTTGACGGCTTCCTGCTCTGGTTCGAGGCGGAACTGTGCGGCGGCGAGCGCTTTTCAGCGGCTCCCGGCCCCGCGCAGTCCGTTCACGGCTGCCTGTGCGTTCCGCTCCGAGAGTCGCTCGCCGTCGTCGCGGGAGATCGCCTCGGACTGCGCTTCTGGGCCGTGCCAGTCGGATCGGACTACACGTGGGCGTGGGAGAGTTGGACGCAGCGGGAGGCAGGTGCGCGCATGCACGGGCCGCGCCAGACGCCCCTGCCGTCGATTTGCATGGACCCGTACCTGCTGGAGTTCGTTTCTGCCGCGCACCGACCGAGGCTTGGCCGCGAAGGGCTGCGATGGCAGGCTGCCATCGGACTGGCCGACGGGTTGCGCTCGAACCGGGAGATCGCCGTCGCGCTGGCTGCGAGCCCCCAGTTGGGTTTCTCGTCAGAGAGTGCCGCGGCGGGGTGGCTGCATCAGTTTGTGATGACCGTTGAGGCAGAGGCCGTGCGGAAGTTGTGAGACGCTCCCTGCGGTGGCCGTCGCTATTTGGGAATAGGGACCTGCCTGATGTCGTGGTCAGCGAGCGCGTTTCCTTGTATCTTGCACATATAGGACGGCGTCCACATTGAGGTGTCCGGCTTATGGAACACAGCTTGAACGACGAACAGAAGGATGATTCCGCCTGTGAGCGGGGTCGATCGGAGACCTGGCTGCCGCCGGAACTCCTCCGGCTTGGGAGTGTCACCTCCCTCACCTCCAAGGTGGACAATCGAGGAAGGAACGACGGCGGCAGGTTTCCCAGGCGTCGTACCTGAAGCGCGAGACGCGAATCCCCTACTCGGGGTGTGATGCCATGGAAAGCCACGGCATTGCGCGCCTACCGCGAACTGGCGGTCGGATGACGCATTATCTTTGTGTGGAGCGGACGCACGCTCCGCAGGAGGCTCAAGCGAAATGAACAGGCCTGCAACGACGCGAACAGCGGCTGCCTCGGACGCGAGCGCCTCGGCTCGCGTGCCTTGGGCAGCTCCCGAGCTCCAGCGACTGGGCACCGTGGCCGCGCTGACCACGAAGGTCGACACGGTGGGCAAGAACGACGGTGGCAAGTGGCCCAAGCGCCGCACCTGATCGCGACGCCCCGCTCAGCCCTCGTTTTGCCGGCTCACCATTCGTCGGCACGCATCCCAATCATCGTCGCTGTGTCGGCGATGCCGTATCACCCAAGAGTGGAGCGGACGCACGCTCCACCGGAGGCTCGACCTGTATGGACCGGCCTGCCACTTCTCCCCCAACCGCTGTTCCCGACGACAAGAAGGCTGCAAAGCGGTCCCCGTGGGTCACGCCACGATTGAAGCGCTTAGGATCAGTCGCCAAGCTGACGGCCGCCGTTGACAACTCCGGCAGAAACGACGGCGGCAAATTTCCCAAACGTCGGACCTGAGTCCGGCCGCGACGGCGCGGCGGCTCGACTTGAGGAATCTGATTGCTCGCGTTCGGCGCGTTAGTCGACCTCTCGCTAGCTCCGCTCGCCGCTGACGCCATCCACCGGATGACGCGGCCGCTGGCGGCCGTGCAAGGTCGCCAGAGCCAGCACGTGCTTGGCGAGATTGCGGTCGCGCAGGTGGCCGATACGCGGGCGCCGGCCTACGACAACGCACTCCCGCTGGTTTCCGGCGCGCTGGTGGTGGCCGGCGCGCTGCGGATCGATGCCCAGCGCGAGCTGCGGAGGCGGCTCGCCTCCGATGGCGCGACAGTGTCGGCGTCGTCGACCGACGCGGAACTGGTGGCGCACGCCGCACGCCGATGGTCCGACCGCGTTGCCGAGCGGCTGTTGGGCGACTACGCGATTGTCGTTTGGGACCGGTCGCGCCGCCAACTGATCGCGGCGCGCGACCCGCTGGGCAACCGTCAACTGTACTGGGGGCGCGTCGGCTCGGTCGTGGCCCTCGGCTCGTCGGTCGATATCGTGCGCATGCTCCCCGCGTTGTCGCCGGCGAGGGACGCGGAGTCGATCGGCAGCATACTGCATCACGGCTGGATCGAGCGCGCAGAGGCGACGGCGCTGCGGGACGTGCATCGCGTGCCGGCCGGGCACACGCTCGTGCTCTCGGATCGCGCGCCGGTTCGGCTGCAGCGTCACTGGTCCTTCCCGGAGCCGGCGCCGCTTCGCTTCGCGCGAGAGGAGGAGTGCCTCGCGCAGTTCACCGAGACCCTCGATGAGGTGGTTGCTGATCGCCTGCGCGGCGGCGACGCGACGATCTTCCTGAGTGGGGGGATGGACTCGTCCACGCTGGCGGTGACCGCGCGGCGTCTGGCCCCATCGGTGCCGCTGCATGCGCTCACGGTGGTGCAGCCGACGCTCGCGCCGAGTGACGACGACCGCCTCTCCGCGGCAATCGCGACGCGCCTCGGGATCGGGCAGACGCTTGTCGACGACGATGCCGGACCCGCGCTCGCCTATCTCGCGACACCAGGCAGGATGCCGGCGCAGCCGCTTGACGAACCGGATCTCGCGGGCCTTCGCGTCGGTGCCGAGGTCGCGGCGCGGAGCGCCCCGGTGGCCATCTTCGGTGAGGACGGTGACACGCTGCTACGGGCGCCGACGTTGTGGCGGCAGATTCGCACGCAGCCGCTGCATGAAGTCGTCGGCGCGTGGCTCCGCTATCGGGGGACGGCGGGGCGATGGCCCTGGATGGGGCTGGAGTGGCGCCAGCGCGTCGCGCGACTGCGGGGTGCGGCGCCGGCGTTGCGGACACCCTGGCTTCGCCGTCCGCCGCCGCCGCCGCGTCCCCGCCGCGATCACCCGACGCGACCGCTCACCACGCGGGCGCTCAGTTCGCCTCAATGGGACGCCTTGCACGAGGCGTTCGAGCCGTCGACGACACGCGCGTCGGTTCTCTTCACGCTGCCGCTCACGGATCCGCGGCTGTTGGAGTTCGTGTTTGCCATTCCTCCGGTGCCATGGTGCCAGGACAAGCAGTTGTTTCGTCGCGCGATGCGTGATGCGCTGCCAGCCGAGGTGCTCGCACGTCCGAAGACGGCGCTTGACGGCTATATCGAGGCGCGCGTCGCGCAGTGGCGCGCCGCGGGCGGTGCCGACACGCCGATTTCGGAGTGCGTCGCCGAATGGGTGGACATCGCGACGGTGCGCGAGGTGTTGAAGGTCG
This sequence comes from Gemmatimonadota bacterium, assembly GCA_016182795.1. GTDB lineage: Bacteria > Gemmatimonadota > Gemmatimonadetes > Gemmatimonadales > Gemmatimonadaceae > PNKL01. Next base: position 45,666 of record JACPFW010000006.1, on the reverse strand, counting down.
GGTCCGCGTACGACGTCCTCGATGCCTGGCGCGTTCTGCAGGTGGACGCCTGGCTGATGCGCGAGGAGGGCCGCCGTGCCTGACTACGCCCTGTATGGACTCGTGGTGCGTTGTGCGCACACGCTCCATGGGCTCGCAACGGCTGCGCCCGGCGCGACCGTCGACATCGAGATCTCCATGGAGGGCGTCGGGCAGCCGCGCGGCGAATGGACGTCCGCCGCACCGTACTACACGGCGGGACAGGAAACCGACGGCTCGCCGTCGATGCGCGTCCGGCTGGATGCAACACGCGGCTACCGCTTCGAGTACGCCGACGGCACGCAGTTCGTGATCGATCCCTCGGCCTCAACCATCAGTTGCTGGTGGGCAGCCGCTTCGACGCTTGAGGACACCGCGACGTACCTCCTGGGACCGGTGCTCGGTTTTGCGTTGCGTCGTCGCGGCGTGCTGGCGTTGCACGCGAGCGCCGTGCTCCTGGACGGTCGTGCCACGCTGCTCATCGGGCCGTCGGGCGCGGGGAAGTCGACGACGGCGGCGGCATTCGCCGCGGCCGGCACGCCCGTCATGTCGGATGACGTCGTCGCCGTGCGGATCACCGACGGCGTGCCATGCGCCTATCCCGCCTATCGGTTGCTGCGCCTGTGGGATGCGTCCGAGCAGATTCTCTTTGGCACCACCGGACGACTGCCCCTGCTCACGCCGACGTGGGACAAGCGCGCCCTCCCGCTCGGCGCGGCGTTTCCCTTCCATGACCGTCCTGCGCCGCTTGGCGCGCTCTTCGTCCTCGCCCCGCGACGCGACAATCCGCGCGCGCCGTTCGTCGAGCCGCTCTCGTCATTGGACGGGTTCGTCGAACTGGTCGCGAACACCTACGCGAACTACTTGCTCGACGACCGCATGCGCGGGGAAGAGATGCGCCTGCTGAGCGCCCTGCTACGGGGCCGGCACCTGCGTCGTGTGGTTCCCCACGCGACGCCCGAGCGCTTGCCGGCGATGGTGCAGCTGATTCGTGCGACGGTGGCGAACGGCCGCTGAGGCGGGTCGCAGTCGCGTCATTTCCGGCGTTGGCGGAGTCGTTCCCCCCAGCCCGTTCGCGCCGCATCTTCCCTGCATGACCATCCTGCCGTCGACCTCCATCGCCTTCGTGCACGCGGCGTTGCGGCGTGATGCCGAGGCGGGTGGTGCGGCAGAGGCCGCTGCGGCCGTGCGCGACTGGTCGGCGGTGCTGCGCCTGGCCCAGGAGCAGGACGTGGTGTGGTGGGTTGCCAGGGCGCTTCCGGCCTCGGCGCCCGACGAAGTGCACGGCGCCATCGCAGAATCGATGCGGGCGCAGGCCCTCGGCGCCCTGGCCGGCGCGCAGCAGCTCCTCTCGTTGATGACTGTCATGCGAGAGGCCGGCATTCGCGCCGCTGCTTACAAGGGACCGTCACTCGCCATCGATCTTCACGGCGATCTGACGGCTCGGAGGTTCTGCGACCTCGACATCCTGGTGGCTCGGCGCGACATCGACCGCGCGTTGCGCGCGATCGGCGACGCGGGATATGCTCAGCCCCCAGGCCTCACCGAGCGCGCCGAGCACTTCTATTCGCGGTGGGAGGGCGTGATGCACCGGGTGCGCGGCGATGGGTTGCCCGTCGAGCTGCATTGGCGCTGTCTGGCCGCTCGGTACGGTGGGCCCGGCGACCCCGAAGCGCTTCTGGCCCGCACGCGGGCATGCTCGCTCGGTGGAAGCCGCGTCGAGGTGCCGGACCAGACAGACCTCGCGGTCCTTCTCGCCCTGCACGGCGTGAAGCACGCGTGGCGGCTCCTACTGTGGGTGGTCGACTATTCCGCGGCCGTCGACCGTCCAGACTTCGACTGGGACGCGTATCTCGCACGAGCGCGAGGGTGGGGAGTGCGGCGAGCGGTCCTCTACGCAGCGCTCGTCGCACAGGCGATCGCCGGCGTCCCACTCCCGCGTCGCGTGGAAGTCGCGGCGCGGGGGGATCGCGCGGCCGTCCTCCTCGCCGCCGCGATTGTCGCGCGTCATCGTGAGGCGCGTGCGACGGACATAGTCGGCGGCGATTCTGAACCGCGGTACGATTTGCGGTGGCAAGATGGCGTGCTCGCGAAGCTGCGATATCTCGCGCTCGCCGCGGCGCTGCCGACGCCCAGGGACCTCGATGCCGTCCACCTTCCGGACCGCTGGCTGCTGCTGTCCTACGCGGTGCGTGCGTACCGCCTGATGTGGCACGCGATGGGACGGCGATCCGGATGACTGCGTTGCGTCCCTTCGTGCGGGCGCTGTGGGCGAAGCATCGCCGCGCCATGGTCGCCCTTGCGGTGACGACACTGGCGCTCTCCCTCACCGAGGGTGCCGGCCTGCTTCTGCTCCTGCCGATGTTGCGACTGGCGGGCGTGGCGTTGAACGAGGGAACCTCGGACCGGGTAGCCTCCGCCATCGAGGAGGGCCTGCGCGTCATTGGCATCGCACCGACACTGGTTGGCGTGCTTGCTGCCGTGGTGCTCGTGGTGACCGCGCGCGCCGCGCTGCAGTTCCTCCTGGCCGAATGGACGACGCGTCTCGAGGCATCCGTCGTGGGGCGTCTTCATGGCCGACTGTTCGATGCGATTGTGCGTCTACCATGGGCGCGCTTCACCGGCGAGCGTCCGGCCGCGCTGGCGCACGCGCTCGGTCCGCAGGTCGATGACGTGCAAAGCGCCGTGATGCTGCTGCTCGAATTTGCGTCGATGGCGGCGGCGGTCACCGCCGCCGCCGTGGTGGCCGTGACGGTGGCGCCGGCGCTCACGGCCGTCGTGGCGCTCGTGGGCGTGGCGCTGCTTCTTCTGGCGCATCTGTTGCGTGCACCCGGGCGCGCCGAGGCAGACCAACTACTCCACGCATCGATCGCCGCCGCCGCCCGGGCCAACGAATTGTTGGGTGCGATGAAGATGATTCACGCGTACGCGGCCGAGGAGCGGGCGGTGCGCGCCGTCGCCGCCGATATCCGCGCCTGGCTGCAGCTGTCCCGGGACTTCTCGCGTCGGCGCGCCGTTGTGGCGCTGGCGTTTGCGGTGCTGAGTGTGCTTCTGCTGGCGGTCCTGGTCTGGATAGCAGTTGCGGTGGCGCAGGCGGCGCCGGCGACCCTGCTGCTGATGCTATTGATCTACGCGCGCCTCGTCCCGCGACTGGCGGAGATGCAGTCCGCGTGGAGCGCCTTGACGCAGGCATTGGCGTCCTTCGCGTCCCTTTCGGCGTTGCTCCAGCGGTGCGACGCGGCGCGCGCGGAGAGCGCGATTCGCCACAACGCCGCCAGTGCGACGATGGCGACGAACTCGCGCTCGGCGATTCCGGCGCTGCACGGAACGACGCCGACGGTGCCACCGGCGCCGCAATTGGAGGTGCGCGCGATCACGGTGCGGTATGCCGTTGGCGAACGTCCGGTGCTCCGTGACCGCACGGCACGGTTCCCCGCGGGGGCGGTCACGGCCGTGATCGGCGCAACCGGGGCCGGCAAAACCACGCTCGCCGACGTGCTGCTGGGGTTGCTCGTCCCGGAGTCGGGCGCGGTGCTCGTGGATGGGGCGCCGTTGGCGGCGCTCTCGGCGGAGGCGTGGCGCGCACGCGTGGGCTATCTGGCGCAGGAACCCATGCTCTTCCACGGCACGGTTCGAGAGAACCTGTTGTTTGCGCGCCCCGACGCCAGTGACGACGAACTGAATGCGGCGCTGCGCGATGCGGCGTGCGACTTCGTGGAGCGCCTGTCGGAGCGGCTCGACGCGCCGATCGGAGATCGCGGCGTGCTGCTCAGCGGCGGCGAACGTCAGCGGCTCGCGCTAGCCCGCGCCCTACTGCGTCAGCCAGCGCTGCTCGTGCTCGACGAGGCGACCAGTGCGCTCGACGCTGACACCGAGGCGCGCATCCTGCAGACCGTGCGCGCCCTGCGCGGGCGCTGCACCGTCGTATTCTGCACACATCGCGACGCAGTGCGCGCGCTGGCGGATGCGGTCGTAGAGCTGTAGGGAGGGCAGAAGACTACCGAGTGCTACCGAGTACTTCCGAGTGGCACAGAAGCGGTCAGGCGTCGCGAGCCTGAGCGCCCAGTGTACTGTGCTTCTCTGTCGTTCTCTGTGCTTCGCTGTGGCCGTCACACATTGAATCGAAACAGCAGTACGTCCCCGTCCTGCACCACATATTCCTTGCCCTCACTGCGCACGACGCCGGCGTCCTTGGCTCCCTTCCACCCGCCGGTGCGCACGAAATCGTCGTAGCTCACCGTCTCGGCGCGAATGAAGCCGCGCTCGAAGTCGGAGTGGATCACGCCCGCCGCCTGCGGCGCGGTGTCACCGCGGTGGATCGTCCACGCGCGCACTTCCTTTTCGCCGGCCGTGAAATACGTCTGCAGGCCGAGGAGGTGGTAGCCGCCGCGGATGAGTCGATCGAGCCCGGCTGACTCGATGCCGAGGTGCGTAAGGAACTCGCCGCGCTCCTCGGCCGGCAGTTCAGCCAGCTCCATCTCGATCTTGGCGGAGAACGTCACCACCTCGGCGGGCTCGTGGTCGCGCTCGATGGCGGCGCGCAGCGCGGTGACGTGCGGGCCCTCAGGGCCGCTGAGTTCGGCGTCGGTGACGTTGGCGGCGTAGAGGATCGGCTTGAGCGTGAGCAGCGCGAGCGGCTGGAGCAACCCGCGCTCCTCGGGCGTCAGCGGCACGTGCCAGAGCGCGCGTCCCTCGGCGAGCTGATCGTTGGCCTTCTGCAGGGCGGCGGCTTCGACGGCGGCCGCCTTGTCGCCGATGCGCGCCGTGCGCTTGGCCTTCTCCAGTCGCTTCTCCACGGAGCTGAGGTCGGCGAGCGCCAGCTCAAACTCGATTGTCTCGCGGTCGCGGACCGGATCCACCGAGCCGTCCACGTGCGTGACGTCGTGGTCCTCGAAGCAGCGCACGACGTGCACGATGGCGTCGGTCTCGCGGATGTTCGACAGAAAGGCGTTGCCGCGCCCCTCGCCCTTGGACGCGCCCTTTACCAGTCCGGCGATGTCGACGAACTGCACGCCGGCGGGGAGCGTGCGTTGGGGCAGCACGATCTCCGCCAGCCGGTCGAGGCGCGGGTCGGGGACGTTCACCACGCCGATGTTCGGATCGATGGTGCAAAACGGATAGTTCGCCGCCTCGGCCTTGGCCGAGGTGAGGGCGTTGAATAGCGAAGATTTGCCGACGTTGGGAAGGCCGACGATGCCGAGCGAAAGCATGTGTGGAGAGCATTTACGGGGGAGCGCGCGGGCCGACGGTGCAGCCGCGCGAAGTTCGCCGTCCGGCGAACCAGGACGCAACGAAAGGTAATCAGTCGCGCTCGATTGGTGACGTGCCGAGGCGTGGGCGGCGCGATCCTCGGGGCAACAAGGAGACTCCCGTGCAGGATTACCGCAAGCTCGATGTCTGGACCAAGTCGCATGAGTTCGCCCTCGATGTGCACCGCCTGGCCATGGATGCGGCGTCCCCGGACGCCGCTCGGATGGCGGCCGAGCTGCGCGACGCGGCACGCGAGGTGCCGGTGCTCATTGTCGCCGGGTGTGAGGCGGAGTCGGCCGCCGAGTTTGCTCGGGCAATGCGTGAGGCGGCGGTTCGGGCCGATGTGCTTGCGTATCGCCTGCTGTTTGCGCGCGACGCGGCGGTGATTGCCGCGGTCCCTTATGCCCGCCTGGAGGCACGTATCAAGCAGGTGCGCGCGATGCTGGGCGGGCTGAACCGCACGGTGCGGCTCAGACTCGGGACGAGGGGTCGTCCGGCGGGGGCGCCGGCGGCGCCAGTGGCGGCGCCAGTGGCGGCGCCGGTGGCGGAGACGACTCGCGCGGTGGCTCGGGCGGTGCGGAGCGTCCGGGATGACGGTTCATCGCGGCGATGATGCCGTCGCTGATCCACGTGTGCACGCCGGCGAGCAGGGCGGGGAACCGCTCGCGCACCAACGCGGCCTCGTCGCGTTCGAACTCGCCGAGCACGAAGTCGCGCAGCACCTCGCCGGGCACGGGCTCGGCGCGCCCGACACCGATGCGCAGGCGGGGGTACTCGTGCGTGCCGAGTGCCGCCTCGACGCTGCGCAGGCCATTGTGCCCGCCGGCGGAGCCTTTGGCACGAAAGCGAAACGTGCCGATGGGGAGCGCGACGTCATCGACGACCACGAGCAGATCGTTGGCCGCCGACCAGAACGGGCGGTGCGCATACGCCTCGAGCGCGTCGCCTCTGAGGTTCATGAACGTTTGCGGCTTGAGCAGGCGCACTCGGCGCCCGTCGAGGTCGCCGTCGGCGGCACGCGCGTGCGGCGCGTCCCGCCACGGGGGAAAACGCCAAACGTCGGCTAGGTGGTCTACCACCCACCAGCCGACGTTGTGACGTGTGCGCTCGTATTCGGGACCCGGATTGCCGAGGCCGACGACGAGTTTCACGAAGCGGAACCCGCTTAGGCCTTCGCGGCCGGAGCGGCCTCCGCCCCTTCCTCTTCCTTCTTGCCCTTGGCCAGCACTTCCGGCTCGACCGCCACCGGGGCGCCTTCCACCGGCTCCGCGGCCTTCTCTTCCTTCGGCGCGGCGCAGGCGCAGATCGTCGCCTCCTCGTCGTCGAGCACTTCGACGCCTTCCGGCATCTTGATGTCGCCCACGTGCAGCGAACGGCCAATGGCGAGCGGCGTGATGTCGACTTCGATCTTGCTCGGGATCGACATCGGATCGACGCGGATGCTGAACTCGTGCATGATCTGGTCGATGATGCCGCCTTCCTTCACGCCGACCGACGAGCCGATGTAGGCGATCGGGACGCGCACGGTGACCTTCTCACCGGCGACGAGTTCCTGGAAATCGATGTGCAGGATTTCCTTCTTGTACGGATGGCGCTGGATTTCGCGGATCAGCGCGTTGGACTTGGCGCCGTCGATGTCGAGCTCGAAGACGGTCGTCTTGTACGCGATCTTCTCGAGGAGCAGCTCGAACTCGTGCGTGTTGAGCGAAAGCGAGCGCGGCTCGCGCGCGTGCCCGTAAATGACGCCCGGGGTGCGGCCGGCGGCGCGCAGCTTGCGGGCGACGCCCTTGCCGCGATCGGAGCGGCTGGCGGCGGTAAGCGGAGTTATTGCCATGATCAGTTCCTGCTGGAGTGCGTGTGCGCTACGTGGGTTCCCGGTAGGTCCGGCCCGGCGTCGCACGGAAAACAGAAAAACAACAGAGAGAAAACAGACTACTACCTACTACCATCTACCAGCTACCTTCTGCGCCCTGCGCTCACTCGAAGAGCGAACTCACCGACTGATACGCGTGCGTGCTGCGAATGGCCTTGGCCAGCAGCTCGCCGACCGACAGCACGTTGAGCGCGGGGAAGTAGCGCGATTGGGGAAGACAGATCGTGTCGGTGACGGTGACTTCCTTCACCGGCGCCTTCGACAGTCGCTCCACGGCGGGGCCGCTCAGCAGGGCGTGCGTGGCGCAGATGTAAATGTCGCGGGCGCCGAGTTCCTTGAGCGCGCGCGCCGACTCGGTGACCGTGCCGGCGGTGTCGATCATGTCATCGGCCAGCAGACAATCGCGCCCTTCCACTTCGCCGACGACGTTCACCACTTCGGCGATGTTGGCCTGCGGGCGGCGCTTGTCGATGATGGCGAGCGAGGCGTCGAGCCGCTTCGCGAAGCCGCGCGCCATCTTGGCGGAGCCAACATCGGGCGCCACGACGACGAGGTCCTTGAGGTTCTTCTTGCGATAGTGTGCCGTCAGCACGGGGGCGGCGTAGAGGTGGTCGACGGGGATGTCGAAGAACCCCTGCAGCGCGTGCGCGTGGAAATCGATGGCGAGCAGGCGGTCGGCGCCGGCGCCGGTCAGCATGTTGGCCATCAGCTTGGCGCCGATGGCGACCCGCGGCTGATCCTTGCGATCCTGGCGCCCGTAGCCGAAGTACGGCACGACGCAGGTAATGCGGGCGGCCGAGGCGCGGCGGGCGGCGTCAATCAGGAGCAGGAGCTCCATGATGTTTTCCGCCGGCGGATTCGTGGGCTGCACGATATACACGTCGGCGCCGCGCACGTTTTCGTCGATGCGCGCAAAGACTTCACCGTCGGCAAACCGTGAGGTTGTCGCCTTGGTGAGGTCGCATTCCAGGTGCTTCACGATGTTTTCCGCGAGCGCCCGGTTCGCCGTGCCGGTCAGGACTCGAAAGCCCTTTAGAGGTACCGCTAGACCGTCCATAGCTTTGAAAGATGGCCGAAAACCGGCGTAAATGGAAGTGGTTCATGGCGATAGAGCGACAGATACGGGAAGTGGGATGCAGGATGCGGACGTTCCCACATCGCACATCCCACTTCCCGAGTCCGTCGCTCATTGCCCCCGGTGGACTCGAACCACCATTACCGGATCCAAAGACCGGCGTCCTAACCATTGGACGAGGGGGCAATACACAACTCGGCGATCGGAGACCAATACCGAGCTCCGCTCGCCCGTTGAGCTCTTCGAGACTGCTACGAAACACAAATTACTGACCGGCTCGGTTGGCGCTACCCGTCTGGGCGGCTAACGGGTGACCGTGACGGCTGTAAGAAGGTTGCGGCCTGCTTTTGACGGCGCTCTGACGTCGAACATGCACCATTCTTACGTTACATTATGGCATAGGTGCGTCGGGGGCTTTCTGCGGGCGCGCGGTGGCGGGCGAGCGTCCGACGTCGGAGCCGCCCGACGTGGAAGAACTGACAGAAAGGGACGCTGGGGAGGGTGTGCGAATGGTGGAAGTACGTGCGTGCAGGGGGTGCGGATTCACGGTGGCACGGATCGCAGCGGCCTGCCCGAAGTGCAGGATCGGCCTTCCGGGCTACTCGCAGCACGAACTGACCGTGCGGCGGTGGCGCTGGCTGGCCGGATTCATCGCCATCCTCGCTCTGGCCGCGGCGTTCGTGCGCCCCTCCGGGCCATAGAGTCGGGCGCGACCGGCCGCGCTGCGGACGTGCGCTAAATCGGGCACACCACCGCGGCAGGCGCCGTTTCGGTCAGGACTGCGTGCCAACCGCTCGGAAGAGTGAGCACTTTTGTGGCGGCCCCAAGGGTTGCGTTCCGACCCGACGATGCTGACTGTACGGCGAACAGGCTGGAGCCGGATCCGCTCATCAGTGAAAAAATCGTCGACGGCAGGGCCGCGAGCTGCGCGCGGACCGTGGCGAGCGTGGGATGCCGTTCGAAGACCACCGGTTCGAAGTCGTTGACCGCGTCGGCGGCGATGGCGTTCCAACTGCCGAGCGTGCGCGGCGAGCGCCAACCGGCGGTTGGTGCCGCGTTCGTCGATGCCCGATGCGCGGCGAGCGCGGCGTACGCCTCTCCCGTGTTCACTCCGAAACTTGGAATGACGAGCACGACGGGCGCGATGGGGAGCGGCGGTAGGTCGAGCAGGCGTTCACCACGCCCCCAGGCCAGCGCGAGTTCGGATGGCGAGGCGAGGAACGCTACGTCGGCGCCGAGTCGCGCGGCGATGTCCACGAGCGCAGCGGGGCCGAGCGGACGCGCGGCGAGCGCGTCGAGCGCGCGCAGCACCGCGGCGGCATCGGCACTGCCGCCCCCCAGCCCACCGCCGACGGGAATCCACTTCTCGATCTCGATGGCAAATCCGCTCGGCCATCCGGCGACCGCGCGATACGCCTCGGCGGCGCGCCACGCGAGATTCTGCTCCACCGGGCCGAGATCGGCGGCGCGCGCCGGATCGCCGAACCGCACGTCGAGCGACCGCCCCGGCGCCTCGCGCACGGTGACGGCGTCGGCGAGCGCGAGGCGCTGAAAGACCGTTTCAATCTGGTGAAAACCGCTCGTCTCGCGGGCGAGGATGCGCAGGGCGAGGTTGACCTTGGCCTGCGCCGGCGCGTGCGCGCCGCTCACGGCGAGGCCTCGTGCTCGCCGGTGACGCGTCGCTCCTCGGCGGCCTCGGCGGCGTGCACGTCGGCGAGTTGCACGCCCATGCGCAGGAAGTACCACGCGCCGATCGCGGTGATCGGAATGAACGACAGGAAGTGGAAGCCGAGCGCCCACGTGACGGCCTTCACGGGATCGACGCCGTAGACGGGGAGCGCGAGCTTGGCGGCATACTCGAACACGCCGACGAAACCAGCGGAGCTCGGGACCGAGACGCCGATGGCGATGATTCCCTGCACGAACAGCGCGGTGGTGAATGGCGCGTCGATGCCAACGGCGTGGAATCCGAACCAGAACGCAAGCGCGTTCATCAGCCAGTGCACGAGCGCCCAGCCGAAGGTGGCGAGAAAGCGGCTTGGCTGGCGGACGACCGCCAAGCCGGCGGCGAGCGCGTGCACCAGCGCGCCCACGCGGTCGCGATAGCGCGGAAGCACGGTGCCGGCGATGCGAACGGCCAGCGACTCCATGGTGTGCGGCCATTGGGCGAACGCGAACAGCGCCGCAAAGGCGAGGACGACGACGAGCGCCATCACGATGGCGATCGACTGGACCGGGCGCCCCTGAATGACGAAATCCGAGGGAAAATCGGGAGCGAGCATCGCGACGACGAGGAGCAGCACGACGCACAGAGCGTCGAACACGCGATCGACGGCGAGCGACGCGAGGGCCGACGACCATCGGACGTCGGGGCGCTCGCGCACGAGCGCAAAGACGCGCACCAGTTCGCCGGCGCGCGCAGGCAGCACGTTGTTGGCCATCATGCCGATCGCAGTGGCGCGCCAGAGCGGCCCAAGTGGCAGGTTGGGTGCCACCGGATCGAGAATGGTGCGCCACCGGCGAGCGCGCAGTGGGAAGATCAGTTGCGAGGCTACCGTGCAGAGTGCCCAGAGCATGAGGTCGCTCGCGCGGAGCGCGTCGATCACATGGCCGAATGGCACATCGCGAAGGGCGAACCAGAGCAGCAGTGCGCTGACGCCGATGCCGATGGCGCCGCGGGCGCCGAGTCGCATGGCTAGTCGTTCGTGGCGGCGAGCTCGAGCAAGTCGAACAGCTCGGCGAGCATCGCAGCATCGGGAGCGCCGGCCGACTGGCGCATGAGATCGCGCAGTTCGATGGCGCGGTCGAGCGCATCGCGCCCGCGATAGACGAGGTCTTCGATCGGTACAATGACGTCGGAGTCCATCGCCACCGGTTCGACCAGCGGCGTTTCATCGAGCGCGCTCAGCCCGGCGAGTCCGTTGGCGAGCAGGGCCGAGAGCGCGTCGCCCGACGGCGCCGCGCTAGTCGGCGCGGAGCCAAGTGGCGCGGCGCCAACCGGCGCGGCGGGAGCCGGCGCCGCGGCAGGGGCGGGCGTGCGCTGCGCGAGAGACGGCTGGCCGTCGGGTGCCAACGATGCGATGTCGACCAGCGCGGGCGGCGCGTTCAGCTGATTCACGATGTCGGCCGTTGGCTTGCCGTGCGGCGCGGAGAGCAGCTGGCAGGCGCGGTCGAGCATGTCGAGCGCCGCGCCGGCGAGCAGCGACGCCTGGGCGCGCTGGCCTTCGAAGAAAGCGGCGAGGGCCGATTCGCTGAAGCTCGTGGAAAGCTTGGCGAGGGCGAGCGCGGCGGCGGCGAGGTCGCGGGCGAGGCGTTCGCGCGTGGCGGCATCGACAGCGCCGCGCGCATCGGCGACGAGGCGGCGCAGGTGCTCCGCGTGCGACACGACCTCGAGGCGGAAGCGCTGTGCCGCGCTGGTCGGCGGCGACGGCGAGGCGCTGACCAGCCCTGGTGCGCCGTCGTCGGGGAAGAGCGCGCTGATGGGAACGATGTCATCGGCGCCGGCCGCGCCGCCGCCCACTGCCGCAGCGGCGGCGGCAAACGCGGTGAGCGCCTCGGACGCCGTGGCCGGCCGATCGCCGCGAGTCAGCGAGATGCTGCCGTCGGCGAGGACGACGGCGGCGGCATGGAAGAGCGCGCGCAGCGTCGGTGTGACGGCGCCGCCGAGTTCAAACGACTTGGCGGCCTGATCGAGGACGTCGACGACTTCGGGCAGCGGCGGCAGATCCTTGAGCAGGGCGATGCCGCGCAGTCCACGGACGCGCTGCAGCGTGGGCGCAATGCCGGCCGGCCCGACGGGATTGTCGGCGAAGGCCATGAGGGCGCGCGCAATTTCGGCCGCTTCGGTCGCCAGGAAAACCGAGGCGTTGGGCGCGGCGGAGCCGGCGGTGGTGGAGGCCGGCGCAAACTGCGCCAACTCGCGGGCGCGGGCCGCGGCGCGGCCCGTTTCGGCCTCGCCCCACGTACGGACGCCGCGAATCAGGATCTTGAGGTCGTCGATGGCCGCCACAAACGCGCCGCGCATCGCGTCGCTCCAGCCCACCGTGCCGGCGAGCACCGCGTGCGAGGTGCGCTCCAGCGCGTTGGCCACATCGGCGATGCCCCCGACCTTGGCCATCGTGGCACTGCCGCGCAGGGCGCGCGCCTGCCGAACGCACGCCTCGAGATCGGGCGTGGCACCCTGCGCGCGCGCCAGCAGTCCGTCGAGGGTCTCGACGTACTCGGTCGCTTCGAGCGTGAAGAAGTCGAGAAGGCCGCTGCTCATCGCGAGTGGAAGCTACGGACGGAGAAAAGAGGGGGCAATACTCGCATAACTATAGACTGGGTGAAACAGAGACGCGTAACGGCGATCCGTCATCGTGCCGCATCCATCGCCGCTCGCATCTCCCGCACCGCCGCCTCAATGCCCACGAACACCGCGCGGCTGATGATGTGGTGCCCGATGTTCAGTTCCTCGACGCCGGCGATGGCGGCGACGGGGCCGACGTTTCTTACGGTGAGGCCGTGGCCGGCGTGTACGGCGAGGCCGGCGTCGCGGGCGCGGCGAGTGCCGTCGGCCAGCGCGGCCAGCGTGGCCGGATCGGCCGGGGCGTGTGCGTAGCGTCCGGTGTGGAGTTCGATGGCCACGGCGCCGACCGCCGCCGACTGGTCGATCATGCGCGGCGCGGCATCGATGAACAGCGACGTGCGAATGCCGGCGGCGGCGAGACGGGCCAGCGCGTCGCGCAGGCGCGGCGGGTCGTGTGTGACGTCAAGCCCGCCCTCAGTCGTCACTTCTTGGCGGCGCTCGGGTACCAGGGTCACCTGGTGGGGGCGCAGCCGTTCGGCGATGGCCAGCATCTCGTCGGTGAGGGCCATCTCGAGGTTGAAGGGCGTGCGGACGACGCGCATCAAGGCGTCGAGATCGGCGTCCTGAATGTGGCGGCGGTCTTCGCGGAGGTGCGCGGTGATGCCGTCGGCGCCGGCCGCTTCGCACCGTTGCGCGGCGGCGGCGGGATCGGGTTCGTCGGTCTGACGCGCCTGACGGATCGTCGCGACGTGATCGATGTTGATGAAGAGGCGGAGATATCCGGAGCCGCCAGTTGCCGTCATAGTTCACCCCATCCGTGATCGCGGAGCCACTCCGCGGGAGCCATCTGTGAAGCGTGTCGCCCTGCTGCTGATCCCCATCGCCTCCGCCTGCGCCAGCCTGTCGGGCGGTGGTGCCGGCGCCGGCGCCGGCGCCGAATCGCCAACGGCGGCTATCCAGCAGTTCCTCGCCGCGGCGCGCGCCAAGAACCTGCCCGCGATGGCCAACGTGTGGGGCACCGACAAGGGCCCCGCCAGCAAGACCATAGCGCAGAAGGAACTCGAACGGCGCGAGTTGATAATGATTCAGTGCCTATCGCATGAACAGGCCACGATCGGCGCGTCGTCGCCCGGCGAGGCCGGTCGCCTGCGGTTCCCGGTGCAGCTCACCCTCGTGACCCTCAAGGCGACGCCGCAGTTCACCGTCGTGCGCGGTCCCCACGACCGGTGGTTTGTGGAAAACCTTGAACTCGACCAACTACGTGATGGCGGGTTCTGCGGCGCGACTGGCCGGATGCCTGCGCCGTCGTCAGGAAGCCCGCGCTAGCGCGCGGTCGACACTTCGCACTCCGCCCTCGCGCATCGGGCGGCGAGCCCTTCGACGACCGGGGCTTGCCGTCCTCGTTAGTATTCAGAGAGTTCGATGAGCACGCCGCCCGTTGACTTGGGGTGCAGGAAAGCAATGCGCTTGCCCTCGGCGCCGACGCGCGGCACGTCATCGATGAGGACGACGCCGGCTGCTTTCGCCTTGGCGAGCGTGGCGTCGAGATCGTCGACGTTGAAGCAGATGTGATGGATGCCCGGGCCCTTGCGGTCGATGAACTTCGCGATCGGCGAGTAAGCGACGGCGGGTTCGAGGAGTTCCACCAGCGAGTCGCCGGCCGCGAGGCCGGCAATGCGGGCGCCGTCAGCATCGTCCAGCGGGACCGTGGAGAGGCCGAGGACGTCACGGTAGAAGGGCAGGACGTCAGGAATGGCGCGCACGGCAACGCCGAGGTGGGCAATGCGCGTGCCACGACGGGCGGTGGTGGTCAAGGCGGGGCGCTCCGGTAGGAGGGTGGGCGCCTAACATTATCGATCACGACAGGTGCGCGGCACCGTCGGACGCGGAGGCTAGGCAATGGCGGGCAATCTGGTGAACGTGACGGACGCGAGCTTTGAGCAGGAAGTGGAGCAGCATGCGGGCGTGGCGGTCGTGGATTTCTGGGCGACCTGGTGCGGCCCGTGCCGCATGATCGCGCCGCTCCTCGAGCAGCTCTCGACCGAGTATGCGGGCAAGGTGAAGGTGACCAAGCTTGACGTCGACGCCAACCAAAAGACGTCGATGCGCTTTGGGGTGCGTTCCATCCCGACCCTGCTGTTCTTCAAGGACGGCAAGGTGGTGGACCAGGTGATCGGCGCGGTGCCGAAGGCGGCGCTCGACGCGAAGTTCAAGCAGCACACGGCCTAACCGGCCGCATTGCGGCGGGGGCGTACGCTCCCGCACAATTGAACCCGGACGTCCATTCCTGTCGGCGTCCGGGTTTCTATTTTCCCTCCGCTCTCCATGCCAGTCGCAGCCGGACACCTGCGGTACCCCAAGGCCAGGGCGCTGCTGCCGCGCACCCGCCTCGCGTACGTGCACCTGCAAAACCTGCTGACCGATGCCAAGCGCGACCGTGCGGCGCGGGTCTTTGGGTACGTGGCGATCTGGCTGCCCGAGGAGTTCCTCGTGCTGTACATGGAAGAGGGCGACGTCGTGAACGCGACGGCCACCACGGACGGGCGCCACTGGCGCGCGCTGCCGATCGGTGAGGCGGTGGCCAAGGTGCCTGCCGCCGCCGAATACGGGGAGATCTGCTTTCACGAAGCGGAGGACGAGCAGCTGGCCGCGATGTATGCGACGCAGGTGTCGCCCGACATCGGTTGGCCGGCCGAACTGCCGGCGGCCGGCACGTCGGCCCTGCTCGGCAACCTGATGGCCACGCTGTTCGACGGCCTGCTGGAGGTAATGGCTGATGGCGAGGTGAACTACCTCGTCTTTCAGCATGGCATGCCACTGCGCGGCTACGTCGCCAACGAATCATTGGCGGGCGATCTGACGACCCGCTCGCGCGCGCTGATCGATCGGGCGCTGCTGACCGGCGGGAGCGTGCGGCGCTGGGATGTGCCGCCGATGCTGCCCAATCAGGCGGCGCCGGCGCTCATCTCCGCGTATCGTGACCTGACCGCGACGCTCGTGCGCCGCCTGCAGGAAAGCGGCGCCGAAAGCGCCCTCGCGGTGGCGGAGCACGCGCGGCATCAGCTCATGGGCACGCATCCGGCGCTCGAAAGATTTTCACTGACGATTCCCAATCAGCGCGATCCGGTGGTGGAGCCGGGCGCGCTGTCGGCGGCCATCGCGGCGTGGCTGGGTGAGACGCTGTGGCATCTGCACCTGCCCGACGGTGTGACGGCGGAACGACTGCTGGCCGAGGTGGCGCGCCCGCGCCGTCACCTCTTTCAGGCGGCCGGGCTGTTTGAATCCCTGCCGTGGACCATTCCGTGGTAGCCGAGAAGGGCACGCTCTTCATCGTCAGCACGCCAATCGGGAACCTCGGGGACCTGAGCGCGCGCGCGTTGGAGACCCTGCGCACCGCGGACGCGATTCTGGCCGAGGACACGCGGCACACGCGCGCGCTGCTGGCGCATTTCGACATCCACACGCCGCTCGAGTCGTACCACGAGCACAACGAGGCGGCCACAACGCCGTCGCTGGTGGGGCGGCTGCAGATCGGCGCGCGCCTGGCGTTGGTGAGCGACGCGGGGACGCCGCTGTTGAGCGATCCGGGGTCGCGGTTGGTTGAGGCGGCGGTGGCGGCGGGCATCGCGGTGGTGCCGGTGCCGGGCGCGTCGGCGCTGCTGTCCGCGCTCGTCGGCGCGGCGCTGCCGGCGGACCGCTTCACGTTCTTCGGCTTCGTGCCGCGCAAGGGCCCGGAGCGCCGGGCGCTGCTCGCCGACGTCGCATCACTGCGGCATGCAGCGGTGCTGTACGAGGCGCCGAGCCGCGTCGGCGACACGCTGGCCGACTTGGCGGCGGCCGGGGCGGGCGATCGCGCGGCCGTTGTTGCGCGAGAACTCACGAAGCAGTTCGAGGAGTTCTGCCGAGGAACGGTGGGCGAACTGGCCGCGCGGTTTGCCGACGCGCCGCCGCGCGGGGAAGTCGTGATCGTCGTACAGGGCGGCGAAGCGCCGCCGCTCGACGAAGAGGCGCTGCGCGCCAAGGCGGCCGCGCTGCGCGCCGACGGACTGAGCGCTCGCGACGTGGTGCGCGTTCTTATGGAAGACGCGGGCGCTCCGCGCAATCTTGCGTATCGCCTCGCACACGACTGACACATGCGCCTCCCAACGCTCTGCCTGCTGACACTCCCGTGGCTGGCCGGCGCGGCCCATCCACCGGCCGCGCCGGTGGATCCCGCGCCGCTCGCGCCGGTATACGCGCCGCGACTCGCCGTGGCGCGCCTGCAGTACGACGGCGGCGGCGACTGGTACGCGAATCCGTCGAGCCTGCCGAACCTGATTGCCGCGATTCGTCAGCGCACCACGCTCGACGTCGATCCCAAGGAAGCGCGCATCACGCTCATGGACGAGCGGCTCTGGGACTACCCGTTCCTGCACCTCACGGGGCACGGCAATATCCGGCTCACCGACGCCGAAGTGCCGCGCCTGCGCGAGTACCTGCTGCGCGGCGGCTTCCTGCACGCCGACGACAACTACGGGCTCGACGATTCGTTCCGGCGTGAACTCAAGCGCGTCTTCCCCGACCGCGAGCTGGTGGACGTGCCCCTGCGGCACCCGATCTACCACGCGGTGTACGACCTGCCACAGGGCGTGCCGAAGATCCACGAGCACGACGGGAAGCCGGCGCGCGGGCTCGGCATCTTCATCGGCAACCGGCTCGCCGTCTTCTACAGTTACGAGAGCGACTTGGGGAACGGGTGGGAGGATGTGGGGACCTACAAGGACGATCCGCCGGAACTGCACGAACAGGCGCTGCGCATGGGCGTCAACCTGTTTGTGTACGCGGTGACCAGCCGGCCGGGCGCGTGACGACCGCCGATCGCCTGCTCGCCGAGCACACGCGGATCGCGCGGCTGATGCGCGCGACCGTGACGCTGCGCGCGGCCGGCGTGGCGCTGGCGGCGCTCACGCTGGCGGCGATGCTGCTGGGGCGCACGCGCTGGCTGTCGTTGCCGCGCGCCCTGCCGGTGCTCTGCTGGGTGGCGGCGGCCGCCGCGGCGTGGGGCGTGTGGACGCTGCAGAAGCGCCGGCGTCGCGCCCAGGTGACGGCCGACGACATCGCACGAGCGATCGAGCAAGAGCGCGGCCTGCGCGATGGCGCGGCGCGCACCCTGCTGGAGGTTGCGCCGCTCGGCGGTCCGTTTGTGGCCCGCGCCGACGCGCTGCTCGGCGCGCGCTTGGGCAGCGCGCCGCTGGCACCCGTGCTGCAACGCACCACGCAGCGCGCCCTGCTGTCCACCGTGGCGATCGTCGCAGTCATCGCGGCGGGCGCGGTGGGCACCGGCGGCACGCACGCCGACGGGTGGGGCGCGATGCTGCGTCCGGCCTCGGCGTGGGCCGGCACGCTGCTGCCGGCCATCACGTTCGACGATCCGCCGGCCGGACTGCTGCGCGGCGACACCGCGCGGCTCGACGTGCACGCCCCTGGGCGCGCGGTCCTGACCGTGCGTCAGCGGGCAACCGGCGGTGCGTGGCGCGACACCGTGCTGTCGGTGCGCGATGGCGCCGCCTCGTGGCGCGTTGGACCGCTGGATGCCGATGTCGTGCTCGTGGCGACTGACGGCCGCTCCGTCAGCGACTCGCTGCGCCTGCGACTCGCCGAGCGGTCGTTTGTCGGCGACGTGGCAGTCTCCGCGCATTTCCCCGCGTACCTGGGGCGCGCCGACGAGACGCTGGCCCCGGAGATGGCGCTGCGCATTCCGCAGGGGACGATGCTGACGATCTCGGGGCGTTCGTCGGAACCGCTCGCCTCCGTCGTGCTGGGTGACGCCGCCGCGCGCGTGCCACTCGTGGTGAACGGACGCAGCTTCAGCGGTCGGTTCACACCGCGCGCGAGCGCTACGCTGGCGTGGGGTGCGACGGGGCGCGGTGGACCGATCGCCGACCTGCCGGCGCCGCTCCAGCTGGACATCGTGCCCGATTCGGCGCCGCAGGTGGACTTCCTCACGCCCAGCGCCGATTCCAACGTCACGCCGTCGGCGGCGGTGCGCATTGGCGTGGCCGCGGTGGACGACCGCGTGCTGCGCGACGTGACGCTGGCGGTGTGGACCCGCCACGCCGACGGACGCGTGACGGCGCCGCAGACGAGGCGGATGTTCGACGGGGGCGCGCCGTCCTACCTAGGCGCCGTGGCGCTCGAACTCGGCGCGCTCGCGCTGCAGGCGGGGGACGCGGTACACGTGCAGGCCAGCGCGCGCGACGACGCGCCGTGGGGACAGATGGGGCGGAGCCGCGAGTTGGTGCTGCGCGTGCCGGCCGTGGAAGACCAGCGGCGCGAAGCGCGGGCGGCCGCCGATTCGCTGGTGAGCAAGGCGCTGGCGGCGGCGCGCGCGCAGCAGCGATTGGAGCAGAAGACCAACGATGCCGCGCGCGCGCGGACGCCGGCCGACGCCGGCAAGCCGGGCGAACGCAAGGCGCCGGACGCGCTGGCCTACGATGCCGCGGAGAAGGCGAAGGCGCTGGCGAAGGAGCAGGGGGAAATGGCCAATCGCTCGCGTGAGGTGCAGGAGGCCACGCGCGAACTCGAGGAGCGGCTGCGCGCCGCGGGCGGTCTCGACAGCTCACTGCAGGCGCAGCTGCGCGAGGCGCAGCAGCTCATGCGCGAGGCGATGACCCCCGAGCTAATGGCGGCGATGAAGAAACTTGAGGGGGCGGCGCAGGACCTGTCGCCCGATCGCACGCGGCAGTCGCTGGCCGACCTCGCCGAGCAGCAGAAGCGCCTGCGCGAGGCGCTGGAGAAGAGCGCGGAGATGCTGAAGCGCGCCGCGCTCGAGGGACAGATGAAGACGCTGCGCGACGACGCGTCGTCGATGGCACGCAAGCAGCAGCAGCTCGCCGACTCGGGGGGCGCCGACCCCGCACGCGCCAAGACGGTGGCTGAGCAGACGGCGTCGCTGGCGCGTGAGATGCAGCAGCTCCAGCAGCGGCTCGAGCGCGAGCGCGCCAACGCCGGCGCACGTCAGGCCGAGGGCGCGGCGAGCCAGGCCCAGGCGTCGCGTGAGGCGATGCAGCGCGCCGCGGAGTCTGCGTCGCGTCAGGGGCGCGAACAGGCGGCGCGCGAGGCGGCGCAGGCGATGCAACAGGCGGGCAACGCGCTGGCGCAGGCGCGCGAACAGCAGGTGGCGGCGTGGAAGAACGACGTCACCGGCTCGCTCGACAAGGCGGTGCAGGAGATGATGCAGATGGCCCGCCAGCAGGAGCGGCTCGCGGACCAGGCGCAGGGGAAGAATGCAGGGGAACAATCGGGCGACATGCGCGGGCAGCAAAGCGCGCTGCAGCAGGGCGTGCAGCGCGCAAGCGAGCGCCTGGCGGATCAGGCCAAGAAGAGCGCGATGGTTTCGCCCGGTACACAACAGGCGATGCGCGACGCGCAGCAGCGAGTTGATCAGGCGATGCGCGACGCCAACAACGCGCAGCAAGGGCAGGGCGGGCAGTCGCAGCAGGCGTCGTCGATGCGGGAGGCGGCGCAGGCGCTGCGGCAGGCGGCCAGCGCGTTGGCGCGCGATCGCGAGCGGGTGGAGGGCGCGCAGTCGGGGAGCGGCGTGCCCGAGATGATCGCCGAGATGCAGAAGCTGGCCCAGCAGCAGGGCGCCCTGAACGCGCAGATGTCCGGGCTGCTCCCGACGCCCAACCAGCGTCAGGGGGCCGACGCCGCGGCGCTCGACAAGGCGCGCGTGTTGGCGCGACAGCAGCGCGCGGTGGCCAAGGCGCTCGACGATGTGCAGGATCTCGACGCCACCGGGCGCACGCGCGAGCTGGCCCGCGAAGCGCGCACCCTGGCGCAGGCACTCGAGGCGGGGGCGGCGGATCCGAGCACGCTCGACCGCCAGCAGCGCCTGTTCCGCAAGATGCTCGACGCCGGGCGACTGCTGCAGCAGGAAGAACGTGACGACCAGGCGCCGCGCGAGTCGAAGCCGGGCGACAAGGTATCGCCGTTCGCGCCGCCGGACGGCGCCGCGCGCGGCCGCGACGCGCTGCGCTACCAGGCGCCGGCGTGGGATGAACTGCGTGCCCTCGCGCCCGAGGAGCGGCGCGCCGTGCTGGAGTATTTCCGTCGGCTCAACGCGGGGGCGGCGCCGGCCGCGGACAATCAGCGGCCCGCGGCCGAGCCGCCGACGAAGAAGCCGTAGCGTGGTCATGGTGCGCGGGATTCGCGCCGGGCGGCTACCGCAAGCGCTCGTTGCCGCGCTCGTCGCCGTGCTGCTCGGTGGCGCCATGCTCGCCGCGGTGCCGGGCGATGCGCTGGCGCAGGCCCAGCCGGGCGAGGGGGCCGTGCGCCGCGCGATCGATCTCGAGAACGCCGCCAAATACCGGGAGGCGATCGCGGCGTATCGCGAGGCGGTGGCGCAGGGGGCGACGGGGCAGGGTATTCTAGGGCTCGAGCGTTCGTTCGGCGCGCTGGGACAGGAGGATTCCCTGCTGCCAATGCTCGATGCGATGCTCCGCGCCGCGCCGCGCGACGCGATTCTGCGCGGTGCGCTGCTGCGCACCCTGCGCGCCATCGGGCGCGACGCGGCGGCGCGGCGCGCGTTCGATGATTGGCGCGCGCTCGACGCGCGCGATCCGGCGCCGTACCGCGAGTATGTGCGCCTTCTGCTCATTGACCGGCGCGTGGAGAGCGCGGACTCGGTGCTGCGGCAGGCGGTGACGGCGTTGGGCGGCGCCAAGGAGTTCGCCACCGAGTTTGCGGACCTCTATGCCACGATGGGGCGGTGGGACGCCGCCGCCGCGGCGTGGCGCGAGGCGCTGGCCGATGCGCCGTATCTCGATCAATCGGCGTCGTACTCGCTGATGAGCGCCCCCGCGGCGGCGCGCGATGGCGTGCGCGCGGCGTTGGCGACGCGTGCCGGCACGCCCCTGCCGCTGATCTTCGCGCTCGCGCGCACCGTGGCGTGGCTCGAACTGCGCTGGGGAGCGCCGCGCGATGGATGGCGCGCGTTGAGCGCGCTGCCGCCGGCCGACAGCACCGCGCAGTTGTGGATCGACTTTGCCGACGAAGCGCAGCATGCGGGGGGCGCCCTGGTGGCGCGCGACGCGCTGGAAGCGGCGCACCGCGTGCGGCGCGAGCCCGCGCTCGCCTTGCGCGCCGCGGCGGCGGCCCTCTCCGGCGGCGATGCGGCGGGCGCGCTTCGCCTCGCCACACTGGCCACCGCGTCGCTCGACAGCGCCCAGGCGGCGTCCGACGCGCTCCCGGTGCGCGTGCGCGCGCTGGCGGAGCTTGGGCGCGCTCAGGAAGCGGAGCGCCTGGTCGCCGCGTATGGTGCGCGGGTGACTGTCGCGCAGCGCCGACTCTATGCGCGCTCGCTGGCGTGGGGGTGGATTCGCGCCGGCGATGTGGCGCGCGCTCGGGCCGCCGCGGCGCAGGGCGGCGGGGACGACGAAGACGTGGTGTCGGGCTGGCTGGCGCTGTTCGACGGCAACCTCGAGGTCGCGCGCGGCGGACTGCGCACCGCGGAGGAAAAGACGCCGGAGATTGTCACCGCGCTGGCGTTCATCTCACGCGCCAAGCTGACGCGTGCGCCGGCTATTGGCGCCGCCTTCCTCGCACTGGCGCGCGGCGACTCGGCGCGCGCGTCGCGGGCATTTGAGCAGGCAGCCGACTCGGTGCCCGGCGCGACGCCATTTCTGCTCGCCCTCGCCGCGCGGGTGGCGGGCGCCGAACGCGACGAGGCCCGCGCGCTCGCCCTGTGGACGCGCATCGTGGACCAGCATCCGTCATCGCCTGAGGCGCCGGAAGGTGATCTGGAGTGGGCGCGCGCACTGGAGCGGCGCGGCGACCGCGCCGGCGCAACGGCGCGTTACGAACACCTGATTCTCACCTGGCCCGACAGCGCGCTCGTGCCGCAGGCGCGCGCGGCGCTGGAGCGGTTACGGAATACCACGGACGACCACAGATAGCCACGGAGGCTCTGGATTACCTTATACGACATCCCACAGTTCGCCTGCATCCGCCGTCTCCGTGCCCATCCGTGCAATCCGTGGTAAAGCCGTAAGACTCAGCCCACCATGATGCTTTCAGTAGTGCGCCGACTTGTCCTGTGCCTGGTCTGCATCGCCTCGCGATCCGAGGCGCAGCACCTGCTCATCCCCATGGATGACGCACAGGCGAATCACCTCAAGGCGTACGGCGTCACGTTCAATGCCCTCACCGAAGGGGTGCGGGCCGAGTGGCTCATCAACTACCGCGGCGGAGCCTTCCTGCTCCCCGACGTGCCGTTCGCGCGCCGCCGGGCGGCGCTCGATGGCGTCACCTTCGAGGCGGTCACCGACGCGAAGGTCACCGCGATCCGCGCCGAGATCGCCGACGGCAATGCCGACGCCGTGCCGCTGGAGAAGGCGCCGCGCATCGCCGTCTACTCGCCGCCCAACTCCCCGCCGTGGGACGATGCCGTCACGCTCGCGCTGCGCTATGCCGGCATTCCGTACACGCGCGTCTGGGACGACGAGGTGCTCACCCAGGACCTGTCGCAATACGACTGGATCCATCTGTTTCACGAAGACTTCACGGGCCAGCTCAACAAGCTGTACCTGAGCTACCGCGACGCCCCGTGGTTCATTGACCAGCGCGAGCGCGACCTGAGCACCGCCCGTCGCCACGGTTACGCCAACATTCCGGCGCTCAAGAAAGCGGTCGCCGCCAAGATCCGCGCCTTCGTCGATCGCGGGGGCTTCATCTTCGCCATGTGCGGCGCCACCGAGACGCTGGAGCTCGCCCTGGCGTCGCAGGGCGTGGACATCGCCGCGCCGTACTCCGACGGCACACCCATTGACCCCGATGCCGACAACAAGATGGACTGGGCCAACGGCTTCGCGGTCGCGCGCGCGCATCTCGAGATGTCGGCCGGCGTCAATGCGATGAGCGACATCGACGGCCACCAGGTCAATGTGCCGGCGCGCCGCCAGCCACTCGGCAACTTCCAGCTCTTTGCCTTCTCGGCCAAGCTCGACCCCGTGGCGACGATGCTCGTGCAGGATCATCGTGGCGTGATCCCCGATTTTTACGGGGTGACGACGTCATTCATGCGCGGCGTGCTGCGCCCGGCGGTGACGGTGCTGGCGTACGAGGATGGCACCCCGTGGGTGAAGTACATCCACGGCGACATCGGCAAGGGGGCGTGGACGTATCTCGGCGGCCACGACCCCGAGGATCCGCAGCACAACATCGGCGCGCCGCCCACCGACCTGGCCCTGCACCCCAACTCGCCGGGGTATCGGCTGATCCTCAACAACGTGCTCTTCCCGGCGGCCAAGAAGAAGCCGCACAAGACTTGACGCACGGTGAGCCGCGCATCGCGTCGCGCGTCGCCTCGGCCATCAAAACGGCCATTCACATGGCCGGCGGCCGTGAAGTCTGCTTTGTTGGCACGATGGACGACGACGGCATCCTGCAGTCAGCGCGCGCGGTGGCGCGCGGCGACTCGCGCAGCGTGCTGGCGCTGCCCGGTTTTGCCAAGCGCGGCGAGGTGCTGGTGCACAACCACCCCTCCGGCGTGCTCGAGCCGTCCGAGGCCGACCTCGACGTCGCCGCGCGCCTGCACGGCGACGGCATTGGCTTTGCCATCGTCGACAATGACGCCGCGCGGCTGTATGTGGTGGTCGAGGTTCCGCGCGCCGACGCCGAGCGGCCGCTCGATGCCGCGGCCGTCGCCGATCTTCTCGACGCGCACGGACCCGTCGCCGCGCACGTCGGGCAGTTCGAAGATCGTCCAACCCAGCGCGACATGGCGGCCACCATCGCCGCGCTGTACAGCAAGGGCGGCATCGGTCTGCTGGAGGCGGGGACCGGCGTCGGCAAGTCGCTGGCGTATCTCGTGCCCGCGCTGCGATGGGCGGCGTTGAACGGCGAACGGACGGTCATCTCCACCAACACCATCACCCTGCAGGAGCAGCTCGTCGGCAAGGATCTCCCGATTCTCGCCGCGTCGCTTGCCGACCAGAAGGTGCGATTTGCCCTGCTTAAGGGATGGCACAACTATCTCTGCCTGCAGCGCCTCGACACGGCGCGCGCCGAGGGGGCGTCGCTGTTTGAGGAGGGGCTCGCCGATGAACTCGACAACCTGACCGCGTGGGCGGCTAACACCAAGGACGGCTCGCTCTCCGATCTGCCCACGGCGCCGCGCAGCGACTTGTGGGACGAAGTGGCCGCCGAGGGCGATCTCTGTACGCGGATGCGGTGCCCGCACTTCGACCGCTGCTTCGTGTTCGCGGCGCGGCGCCGCGCCGCTGAGGCCGACGTGGTGGTGGTGAACCATCACCTGCTGATGGCCGACATCGCCGTGCGGCGCGCGAGCGGCAACTGGACCGAGGCGGCGGTGCTGCCGCCTTTTACACGGCTCGTCGTGGACGAGGGGCACCACCTCGAGGACGCGGCGGCGGCCCACTTGGGGCACACCGTGTCGCGGCGCGGCCTGCAGCGCCTGTTTGCGCGCCTCGAGCGGCGCGGCAAGGGCTTGCTGCCCGCGCTGGAGCACCGGCTCGCGCGCGCCACCGACCTGCTCAGCATCGCCTCGCTCGATCTGGTGCGCGTGCGACTCGTCGACGGAACGCGCGCGGCGCGCGAGAAGTCGCAGCAGGTGTGCGATCTGCTCGATGCCTGGCTGGCGGCGCGCAGTGAGCCGCAGGTGCGCCTCACCGACGCGTTTGACGACGATCCGATCTGGCACGGCGGGCTCGGCGCGGCGCTCGACGACCTGCTGCGCGAGATCGCCCTGCTCGACGACGGCCTGCGCACCATCGCCAGCCGCCTCGAGACGGAGCCGGCGCGCGCCGACGAACTGGCGCCGCTGCTCGGCGAGATTCGCGGTGTGTCGCGCAGGCTGCAGCATGCCGGTGACGCTCTGCGCGGCGCGTTGCGCAGCGGGCGCGACGCCAACGAGCTGGTGCGCTGGCTCGAGCGCCGCCCCGGCGACGGCAACGTCGGCGCCGCCTCGGTGCCGCTCGATCTGGCGCCGATCCTGCGTGAGGATCTGTTCGTGCGACTCGACACCGCGATCGTGACCAGCGCGACGCTGGCCACCAGCGGTGGGTTCGCATTCATCGCGCGACGACTCGGCCTCGACGACGACCGCACCGAGCCGGTGACTCGGCAGTTCGCGTCGCCGTTCGACTATCCCACGCAGGCAGTGCTCGCCGTGCCGAGCGACTTCGTGGCGCCCAACGCCGACGGCCGCGCGCATTTTGGACAGGTGTTGTCGGCGGCGCATGACCTTATTGAGGTGGCGGACGGCGGCGTCTTCGTGCTTTTTACGAGCCATCGCGACGTCAAGCAGGCGGCGGCTACCCTGCGCGCGCTCGACGTCGAGGCGCGCTGGCCCCTGCTCGTGCATGGCGAGGCGCCGCGCGATCAGCTTCTGCAGCGGTTCCGCGACCACGGCAATGCCGTGCTCGTCGGTACGTCGACGTTCTGGGAGGGCGTCGACGTGCCCGGCCGCGCGCTCCACGCGCTGCTGCTTGCGCGCATTCCGTTTCGGGTGCCGTCGGAGCCGGTAACCGCCGCGCAGTGCGAAGCCATTGAAAAGGCCGGCGGCGACAGCTTCATGGAATACATGGTGCCGCACGCCGCGCTGCGGCTGAAGCAGGGCTTCGGGCGGCTTGTGCGCTCCACGGCCGACCGCGGCGCGGTGGTGTTGTGCGACCCGCGCGTGCTGCGAAAGGGGTACGGCGCGCACCTGCTCGACGCGCTCCCGCCGGCCCGCCGCGCCGTGGCGCCGTGGGCGTCGTTGCGCGAGACTCTGCGCGACTTCTACGCCAACCACCGCGGCGCGCCGGCGATTTCCGTCCACGCCGACTAGCCCCCCGCACCTTTTCATTTACAACGGGGTAAATTCCACAGCATGTCCAGACCCGGAAAGATTGTCTGCGTGGGGCGGAACTACCGCGAACACGCCAAGGAGCTCGGCAACGACGTCCCGACGGCCCCGCTTCTCTTTCTCAAGCCGCCGTCAGCCGTCACCGCGACGGGTGATGCTATCGTGATGCCCACGGCGTCCCAACGCGTTGATTTCGAGGGCGAGATCGGCGTCGTCATCGGCACCGCGCTGCGCAAGGCCGCGCCGGCGCGGTGCGTTGCCGGCATCCGCGGCGTCGCCGCGCTCAATGACGTGACCGCCCGCGACCTGCAGAAGAGCGACGGACAGTGGACGCGCGGCAAGGGCTTCGACACGTTCTGCCCCATCGGTCCCCTGCATGAAGGCGTGCCGCCGCTCGACGCCATCACGCTCGTGACGCGCGTCAACGGCGTCGAGAAGCAGCGCGCCACGTCAGCCGAGATGGTCTTCTCCATTCCCGAACTGCTCTCGTATATCTCGCACATCATGACGCTCGAGCCCGGCGACATCGTTGCCACGGGGACCCCCGCGGGCATCGCGCCGCTCAAGGCCGGCGATGTGGTGGAGGTGGAGTTGGTGGGCTTGAGCCGCGTCAGCAATCCTGTGGAAGCCGAGGCGTGACGCCAGGCCAGCCTCGGGGCACGCGTGCCTTTGCCGTTTCGGTCATCCTGCATGTGGTGATCGGCGCGGCGCTGTTGCGCGTGCTCTCGATGCCCAGCGCTCTCAACGCGATCTTCAGCAACTGGGGACAGCACGCGCCGGCGGAGCGGATCGGCTTTCTCGCGCTGCCGCGCTCGTCCGGCCCGGCGCAGGCGCCCAAGGCCGGGGGCGACAATCGCCCCGACCGTGGCATTCCGACGGTGGAGCCGGCGCCGGTGATCACCGCGCCCAGCGCCGTCCCGTCCACCGTGCCGGCGGCGCCGGCCGTCGCCGCGCCGCCCGCCAAGAAAGAAGGCGGCACGGGTGAGATGATTGGTGGCGGCGGACCGACGAAGGGTATTCGCCCGAGCTACAACGATCCGCGCCTCTGGCTTCCCACCGGACCGGTGGTGTCGGCGCCGATGCGCGCGCCGCGGACCCGCGCCGACTCGCTGTACGACATCCTGGCCGACAAGATCCACATGCTCAACGATTCAATGGCGGCGGTGAGCGGCCAGCAGCGCGCGCCGGGCGACTGGACGTTTACCGACAGCAAGGGCCGCAAGTACGGCATCGACCAGCACTTCATCCGACTCGGCAAGTTCTCGATTCCCACCGCCGTGCTTGCCCTGCTGCCGCTGAATGCGCAGGCGAATCCGATTCAGATGGAGCGTCAGCGCACGATGAACGAGATGACGCGGCAGATCCAGGAGCAGTCGGCGCGCGCCGCGCGCGACGACGACTTCAAGGCAGCGGTGCGGGCGCTCCGCGAGCGGAAGGACCGTGAGCGGCGCGAGGCGAAGGCGAAGGGCGAGCCTCCGCCACCGGCGCCTGCCAAGCCGTAGCTAGGTGTCGTCGCGCGGCAATGCCGGCGCGGGCGGGCGAATGACCGCCGCGAGCACGCCAAGCACTTCGTAGTCGTCCTGCGGGCCCAGTTCGACGGGCGCCGCGCCGTTGCCGGCGTGCAGCACCACCGCCTGCCCGCGCCGCAGCATCGTGCGCACCACGGCGCGGTCGAAGACGCGCACCACCACGGCCTCGCCGTCCCGCGACCGCGCGACCGGATGCACCATCGCGAAATCGCCGGCATTGGCGCCGAGGCTGCGTGCTTCGTCGCCCGCCACGGCGATCAGGAAGCACTCGGCGCTCGGTACGAGCGATCGGTCAAGTGCCAGGTACGAAGTGGGAGCCGCAGCGTGCTTGCCGTGGGTGATTTGCATCACCGGCACCGGCATCACACCCGCTGGTCCTTCGTGTCCGAGGAGTCGCACGCCGCGCGACCGTCCGGCCATCCGCTCGATGTACCCCTTCGCCTCGAGCGACGCGAGCACGTCCGTCACGCTCTTGGTGGACGCAATGCGGCAGTGCCGGCCGATGTCGCGCACGCTCGGCTGGAACGTATGCTCGGCCAGATGGTCCAGCAGATAGTGATAGACCTGCTCTTCAATGGCGGTCAGCGGGGCGCGCATGCTCTCAGGTGACGCCGGTACGGCGGTCAAGGTCGACGATGGCGGCCGCGAGACGTGCGAGCGTCAAGTCGCGGCCCAATACCACCAATACGTCGAACATCCCCGGACTGTTGGCCTCGCCGGTGAGCGCCACGCGCATCGGCCCAAAGAGCTTGCCGGCGCCGATGCCGCGCGTCTCGGCCAGCGCCTTGAGCGCGGTCTCGAGCGCGGTCGCCTCCCACGCCACGCCGGCGAGCGTGTCGCGCACGGCGACGAGCAGGGCGCGCGCGTCGGCGGCGTCCTTCCACGCCTTGGCCGCGGCGTGCTCGTCGTACTCCACCGACGCCACGAGAAACGGCTTCGCCTGCCGCACGATGTCGTCGACGGTGCGCGCGCGGACGCGCAGCAGCTCGAGGAGCGTGTTGAACCAGGCGCCTCGCTGCTCGAGGTCCGACTCGGTGGCGAGTCCGGCCGCCGCGATCTTGCGGCGCGCTAGCGGGGCGAGCTCGTCGAGCGCCATGCGCACCAGGTGCTGGCCGTTCATCCACTCCAGCTTCTTGGTGTCGAAGACCGCGGCCGTCTTGCGCAGTCCCGCGGCGTCGAACTTGGCGATCAGTTCGTCGATGGACATCACTTCATCGAACTCGCCGCCTGGCGACCAGCCGAGCAGGGCGAGGAAATTGACCATCGCCTGCGGCAGGATCCCCTCGTGCTGCCAGTCGGCCACTGCGGTGGCGCCGTGCCGCTTGGAGAGCTTCTTGCCGTCGCTGCCGTGGATCATCGGCAGGTGCGCAAACTGCGGCATCGGCGCGCCCAGCGCCTCGTACAGCATGATCTGCTTGGGCGTGTTGGAGATGTGGTCGTCCCCGCGCATCACGAGTGTGATGTGCATCGCAATGTCGTCGCTCGTCACGGCCATGTTGTAGATCGGCGTGCCGTCAGAGCGGAGGATGACGAAGTCTTCGATGTCCTTGTTGGGGAAGCTGATGGAGTCGTGCACCAGGTCGGTCCATCCCGTGTTCCCCTCGGGGACGCGGAAACGCACGACGCTGGGCTCGCCGGCCGCGACGCGGCGTGCGACCTCGTCGCGGTCGAGCTGGTCGCAGCGACGGTCGTACTTGAACGCCCCCTCGTTGGCCTCGGCGACCTTGCGCCGGAAGTCGAGGTCGGCGGCCGTGCAGAAGCAGCGGTAGGCGTGCCCGCTGGCCAGCAGACGCTCGGCGTCGGCGCGGTGGCGCTCGACATTCGCGCCCTGGTAGACCACCGGCTCATCCCACATCAGCCCCAGCCACTCCAGGCCTTCGAAGATGGCCCGCGTCGACTCGTCGGTGCTGCGCGCCTTGTCGGTGTCCTCGACGCGGAGCAGGAACTGGCCGCCGTGCCGACGGGCGTAGAGCCAGTTGAACAGCGCCGTGCGGGCCCCGCCGACGTGGAGGTAGCCGGTGGGGGAGGGGGCGAAGCGGAGACGGGGAGTTGTCACTGGAAAACAGAAGGTAGAGGGTAGGCGGCAGAAGGTAGGCCCAATGTCGACCGCCGATCGCCGGCCACCCGGTGAAATTGCAACGCGGGTCCGCCGTGCGAGACGGCGAACCCGCGGTACGGAGACGGAGGGATTCGAACCCTCGATACAGGTTTAAGCCCGTATAACGGTTTAGCAAACCGTCGCCTTCAGCCTCTCGGCCACGTCTCCAGCGCGCGCTGCGCGCAGACTTCGAAAGATGGGCGGGGGCGGGAGGGAAGTAAAGGGCAGAAAGACAACAGAGAGACAACCGAGAAACAACAGAGAGACAACAGAAGGCGGGCCTCTGTTGTCTCTCTGTTGTCTGTCTGTTGTTTCTCTGTTGTTTCTCTGTTGTTTCTCTGTTGTTTCTCTGTTGTTTCTCTGCCCCTATGGTCTGACCCGCGGCGCCGGCATCGGCTTCGACCGGTCCTCGTACGGGCGCAGGTGCCACTCAAAGAACGTCCAGGTGCGGTTCCACGAATCGATCTGCTCCGGCGAATCGACGCGCTCCAGCGTCACCGGATCGACACGGCGGCTGAAGGCGTGCCCCACCGACGACCCCCAGCCCGGCGGGTCGACGTAGATCTTCGTCTCCGAGAGGTCGGGCTTGAGCGCGCGCAGCTTCCAGACGATCTGCTGGTCCTCGACATAGTTGACGTCGAGGTCGTTGGTCGAGACATGCACCAGCAGCGGGATGTTGAGGTTCTCGATGTGGTACAGCGGCGACCGCTTGATGTACTCGTCGGGCTTCTCAAACGGCAGGCCGCGAATCGTCGGCTCGGCGGCGTAGCTGCGCTGGTAGCCGGGGCCCTTAAGCGAGAGCCGGAAGACGAGGTTCGTGACCGGCACAATGCCAGCCGCGGCCTTCAGCGGCGTGTTCGGCTTGGTGGCGTTGAGGATCGTGATGAAACCGCCGTGGCTCCATCCCATCATCCCGACGCGGTCCATGTCGACGTATGGCAGCGTCTTGAGATACTCGAACGCCGACATCACGTCGTCCACTTCCATGCCGCCGTAATCGATGGCCTGATGGTGCGCCTCGCCGTAGCCGGTGCTGCCGCGGTAGTCGGGCGTGACGATCACGTAGCCGCGCTCCACCGCTTCCTTGACGAACGGGAACATTGACGTGCCCCAGTCGCCGTGCACGCCGCCGTGCACCCAGATCATCGCCGCGTGCCCCTTGGCGCCGCGCTTGTTCAGCGGGGCGAAGAGATACGCGGGAATCTCCATGCCGTCGGCGGTGCTCTTGTACCGTACCTTGCGGAACTCGGCGATCCCCGCAAAGCGCGCCGCGTAGATGCTGTCGGTGCGCGCCTTGTTTTGCATGTCGCGCTCGAAGTTGCCGCGCGGCAGATCCTTGGGGTCCTTGCTGACGTAGAGCTGGCGAGCGCGCGCCGAGTCCATTTGTCCCGTGAAACCGCGGTCAAAGCCGCCGGCGGGGCGGGGAGTCACTGGGCCGCGAGCGGCCGCTCCGGACGGCGCGGGGGTGGGCGCGGATTCCGGCTTCTGTTGGGTGAATGAAGAGCAGGCCGCGGTAAGGGCGGCTATGCCCACGAGCGAGGCGCGCACGGCGCGTGGCGGGAGTCGCATGCGAGGGACCCTGGGGATCAGGTGGAGGGAGCCGTCTAACCGAAGAAGAACGTGCGCCGACCCGTCGCCGTTGAACTCGGCCCGCGGTGTCGCGGACCTGGACTCGCAGGTCCTGGCGTTCTCGCGCGAATGATCGTTCCCCGTGAAAAAAAACTGATGTATCGGTGTATCAGTATATTGACACACTGCAAACCGTGTAATACCATGCGTCGTCGCAAGGCGACGTTTCCTCAAGTAACGCTCATTTCACTCACATCAGCCGGGCCACAGATCACTGGTGATGCCTCGACCTCTGCGGACTGGACGCCTGCGCGGCGCCATGACAGAGCCGTCGTGCACCGCGTCCTCCGCGTCGCGTCAAGAGCGATCTCACCATGGTCGCGGCCCGCGCTGGCCCCAGTGCGGTCGACTTCTCGGCCAACCTGCGGCGCTCTCGGAACCTATTCTCGGAGATTCTTATGCACTCGTTCGTATCGCGTCGGCTTCCACTCACCCTGGGGTACCTGGGGGTCGCGCTCGTCGGAGTCGTTCGCTTGGAGGCGCAGACGGCAACTCACGCGGGGAGCGACGACACCGCGACAACGGTAGTGGCCATCCCGCGCTCACAGCGTCCGGTTGTGATGGTCGCGCCTTTCGAGTTTACCGCGACGCCATCGCAGGAGGACCTGGCCGAACTCAACACGTTAGGAGCGGCGGTCGTGGCGTGGAAGGGCGGCGATCCCTCGATGCGCATCAAGCAGACACAGCAGAACCTCGGGAAGGCCGCTGCCGGCATTCTCATGGAACGCTTGCTTGCGACACAGCAGTTCAGAGTGCTGGAACGCGCCGCCCTCGATCAAGTCAAGAGTGAGCAGGCGCTCGTTGCCTCAGGTGCTGCGGAGGCGGGCCAAGCCGTGGCCCAGCAGGCGAAGCTGCTGGGTGCGAAGTACGTCATTACGGGGCAGGTCACGAAGTTTGGCAAGAAGAAGGAGAAGAAGGGTGGCCTGCTGGGCGCGGTGACGAAGGCCGCGGTTGGAGTGGCGCTCGAAAGTTCGCAGACGTCGTACATCGTCGGTCTCACCGCGCGCATCGTGGACGCGTCTAGCGGTGAGGTCATCGCCTCGATGAGCACGGACGGCGTCGCCGTGGGTGACAAGACGAAGATGCTCGCGGGACTTGGGGGCGGGGGAGGGCTCGGCCTCGGAGGCGCTGCGGGAAGTGCGGCGTCGGGCGAGCGCGAAGCGAAGATCGCCGAATCCATTCAGTATGCCGTGGACAAGCTCGTGGTCCAATGCATCACGGCGCGCGAACGAGGCGATCTCGCGCCATAGCGGAGCGAGGCGTCGGACGCGCCGGCCTGCGAACCGTTCAGAAGAAGTACGGCCCCCCGGATGTGCATTTTGTCGAAGTCCCCACACCAACGCCTTGGCGCAAGACGCCAACCAAACACTCTATCAACCCGCTCTCGCTGGTGTTCGGCGGACTGTCTGGCGAGTGTGAGCACAGATTCACGGGCACAACCTCCTGGGGCCTGAGCGGAACGCTGTACGCGCCCAGCGGGTGGTCGGATACGACGTTGGAGGCCAAGGGGCGCTTCTATCCAAATGCGAAGGTGCTCGAAGGATTCTCACTGGGCGCCGGTGTCGGATGCACGGCGGTTACGGCCAAGGATGTATGTGACGTCGACTCGAACTTTGAAGTGAGCTGCACCAGCTCAGCGGTGAGTGCCGCGACGTTTGGCGTCGAGTTGGACTATCAGTGGCTGCTCGGCACAACGCGGAACAGGTCTGTCGCGGCCGGGCTTGGGGCGAAGAAGCTCGTGTTTCTCGGAAGCGAGCTGCCTGGCGCTCACGCGGCGCTCCCGACGGCGCGCCTCGGCGTTGGGTACGCGTGGTGAAGTCACGCTCGGCCAGCGCCGATAGCCGCTGAACGACAGACAGTGCCCGTCAGGCACTCCTGATGGCTGGCGGGCACTGTGCGGTGCTTCGTCGTTCAACGTTTCCCGTGCGGCCTAAAGGACCGCGCTCGTAACGGGCAGGGAGGGATTCGAACCCCCGGTTCCCTTGCAGGAACGCCGGTTTTCAAGACCGGAGCATTAAACCACTCTGCCACCTGCCCCACTGGCCTGCGCGAGCAGGCGACGCACGGAGTGGAAAATCACCTGCTGCCGCGTTCCGCGCCACCTCGTCGCCCCTGGCCACGTTGGAAGCGGCTATCCTGCTCGGCGTTCGTATAGCGCGACCAGCGCGCGCATCCGCTGCACCAACTCCGGGGTCAGTTGATCCCACGTAAACCGGAAGCCCCAGTTTCCCTCGGCGCGGCCCGGACGGTTCATGCGCGCCACCGAGCCCAGGCCGAGCACATCCTGCAGTGGGATCAGAACGGTGTCGGCGACCGAGCCGAGCGCGGTACGGATCAGCGTCCAGTGCATCTCGCGTCCGTCGGTGGCGAGGTATTGGCGCGCAAAGTCCCGCTCGCGCGCCACGACCTCCGCCGGACGTTCCGCATTCGCCGGATCCGACGTCCACCACCCCACGGTCGTGTCGTTGTCGTGCGTACCGGTGTACAGCACCGTCCGTCGCGCGAGATTGTGCGGCAGGTAGTCGCTGCCCTCGACCGCGTTGGCGAACGCGAACTGCAGAATGCTCATGCCGGGATAGCCGAATTGTTCGCGCAGCGCCTCCACCGCCGGCGTGATGACGCCGAGGTTCTCGGCGACGATCGGCAGCGGGCCGAGCGCGTTGGTGACCGCCGTGAACAGCGCGGCGCCGGGGCCGGGAACCCATTCGCCGCCCACGGCGGTGGTCGCCGTGCCGGGCACTTCCCAGTACGCCTCGAAGCCGCGGAAGTGATCGATGCGCACGGTGTCGAACATCGCGAACGCGGCGCGCATGCGATGCACCCACCAGTCGAATCCGGCCGCGCGCATCGCGTCCCAGTCGTAAATAGGATTGCCCCACAACTGCCCGTTATCGCTGAAGTAATCCGGCGGCACCCCGGCCTGCACCGCCGGGTTGCCGCGCCCGTCGAGCTTGAACAGCGTCGGGTGCGCCCACACATCGGCGGAGTCGTGCGCCACATAGATGGGCAGGTCGCCCATCAGGTGAATGCCCCGCGTGTGGCAAGCGTGCCGCAGCGCGCGGAACTGGGTGAAGAACAGGTACTGCTCGCGGCGCACCTGCTCCACCTCGTCCGCCAGCTCGACACGCCAACGCGACAGGGCGTCGGCAGCGCGCCGCGCCGCGCCCGGTTCCCACCGCGTCCACGGCGCGCCGCCGTGCGCATGCTTGAGCGCCATGAACAGCGCGAAGTCCTCGAGCCACCACGATTCCGCCGCGACGAACGCGCGATACGCCGCGTCGGGAGCGAGGGCGGTGGTCGCCGCGCGGAGCAGCGCGCGTTTGTGTTCGATTATCCGCCCAAACTCAACCTGGTGCGCGTCGAACTCGGGGTGCCCGCCGTCCACGTGGATCAGCAGCGGATTGCCGGCGAACGCCGAAAAGCATTGGTACGGCGAGTCGCCGTACCCCGTGGGTCCGAGCGGGAGCATCTGCCAGAGCGTCACGCCGGCATCGGCAAGCACGCCGGCAAAGCGATGTGCCTCGGGCCCCAGATCGCCAATGCCGTGCGGCCCCGGCAGCGACGTCGGATGCAGCAGAATGCCGGCGCAGCGTTCCGTGGACGCGCCGTCGCGGCGCGCGGGCGCGGTCGAGGACCGCAGACCCTCCATCAGCGGGGCGGCGCGCTCCGGTGAATGCTCGGGCGTACGCATCGGCGGGCGTTCGATCGCGCGTTCCACCGCCACCACAACCGTGCGCGCCGACAGGCCGAGCGCCGCCGGCGTGGCAAGCAGACGCTCGGCAAAGGGCGTCTCGGCCGCGCTGTCGAGCACCTGATGCCAGGCAAAGCCGCGCCGCGCCCGCGGCAACAGGGCGGGGACGTCGGCATCTGAGCAGTTCAACGCGACGGCCACTCGATCGGCAGTCGTGAACGACGCGCCCTCGGCGAAGACGGCAACAAGCAGGCGCGTGTCGTCCCGCTCCCAGTCGGTCGACGTCATCTCGCCGCCGTCGGGCCGGTGCCACGCCACGTCGGGGAGTGAGGTGGCCGGGTTGGTGACGCCGGTGAGCCATCGATTGGCCCGCAAGGCGGGATGTGCGCGCCGCAGCGCGACGAGCGCGGCGGTGTAGTGCGCGAGATTGCGGTCAGCGTGCTCCCAGTCGACCCACGTCAGCGCGCTGTCGTGCGCGTACGCGTTGTTGTTGCCGAGCTGCGTGCGTCCCAGTTCGTCGCCCATGGCGAGCATCGGTGTGCCGCGCGCGCAGAACAGCATGGCCAGCAGGGCGCGCACGTCGCGGCGACGGGCGGCGAGCACGCGCGGGTCGTGTGTGGGACCCTCGACGCCGCCATTCCACGAGTGGTTGGCGTTGGTGCCGTCGCGGTTGTGCTCGCCGTTGGCGTCATTGTGCTTCTGCGCGTACGACACCAAGTCCGCGAGCGTAAGACCATCGTGCGCAGCGATGAAGTTGACGGAGCACGATGGCGTCTGTTGGCGAAAACGGAACAGGTCCGCGGAGCCGGCCAGACGCGTGGCCAGTTCGCCGGTGAGACCGCTGTCGCCGCGCCACCAGCGTCGCACGGTATCGCGGAACTGGTCGTTCCACTCACCCCACGCGGCGGGGAACGCGCCAATCTGATAGCCGCCGGGGCCGACGTCCCACGGTTCGGCGATCAGCTTGAGCGCGCTGAGCGTTGGATCGGCACCGAGGGCCGCCATCAGTGGCGCGCGCGGGTCGAACCCCGTCTCGCGCCGCCCCAGCGTGGTGGCGAGGTCGAAACGAAAGCCGTCGACGCCCGTTGCCTGCGCCCAGTACCGCAGCGCGTCGAGCGCGAGCCGCAGCACCGGCTCGCGATCGAGGGCCAGCGTGTTGCCGCACCCGGTGTCGTCCACGTAGCGGTGGTCCTCACCCGGCACCGTGCGATAGTACGTGGCGTTGTCGAGGCCGCGCAGCGAGAGCGTCGGGCCGAAGGCGTCGCCCTCGCCGCTGTGATTGAGCACCACGTCGAGCAGCACCTCGATGCCGGCGTCGTGCAAAGCGGCCACCGTGTCGCGCACTTCGGCGATCCCTCCCGGAGCGAGCCGCGGGTCGGGGATGAACCAGCCGATCGGGTTGTAGCCCCAGTAGTTCCGGAGCCCGGCGCGGACGAGATGCGGTTCATCCACCGCC
Source organism: Gemmatimonadota bacterium (assembly GCA_016182795.1). Taxonomy (GTDB): domain Bacteria; phylum Gemmatimonadota; class Gemmatimonadetes; order Gemmatimonadales; family Gemmatimonadaceae; genus PNKL01. Next base: position 8,913 of record JACPFW010000006.1, on the reverse strand, counting down.
GCGGCCACGGGCATCAGCTCCACGGTGGTGACGCCGAGTGTGCGCAGGTGTTCGATGGCCGCCGGCTGTGCGAGTGCCGCGGCGGTGCCGCGCATGGCATCCGGAATGTCCGGATGCAGGCGGGTGAAGCCGCGCACATGCAGCTCGTACACGAACGTCTCGTTCCACGGCACCCGCGGGTGCGCCGCTCCCGGCGCGGAGGCGGGCGATGCGGCGCCGGCCACCGCCACGCCCTTCGGCATGTGCGGCGCGCTGTCGTCGTCATTGCGCGCGCCGTCGGCCCGCTCGCCGAGCATCGATTCATGCAGCGTGAACGGGCGGTCGATGGCGCGGGCGTACGGATCGAGCAGCAGCTTGGCGGGATTGAACCGATGCCCGTCGTGCGGCACGTACGGGCCGTGCGCGCGCAAGCCATACCGGGCGCCGGCGGCAAGTCCTTCTACGAATCCGTGAAAGACGTGCCCGCTGCGGGCGGGAAGCGTCAGGCGCGTCTCACGGTCGGACGCGTCGAACAGACAGAGTTCAATGCGCTCCGCGTTCGCGGAGTACACCGCGATGTTGGCGCCGTCGGCGGTGAGCGTCAGTCCGAGCGGCTCAGGCAGGCCGTCGCGCACGCGCCACATGATCAGCGCGCGCTCTCGGCGGCGAGCGCGCGAAAGAGCGCCGCGTACTGCGCCGCCGGCTGCGTCCACGACACGTCGGTCTTCATGCCGCGCCGCTGCATCTGCTGCCACGCGCGGTCGTCGCGGCGCAGGGTCACCGCGCGCTCCACCGCCAACTCCAGCGCGTCAACGGAGTCGGGGGTGAAGACGACGCCCGTGCCGACACCGGCGGCGATCGCCGCCGCGTTGGCATCAATGACCGTGTCCGTCAGTCCGCCGGCGCGGGCCACCAGCGGCACCGCGCCGTAGCGCAGTGCGCAGAGCTGCGTCAGGCCGCACGGCTCGAACCGCGAGGGGACGAGCAGAGCGTCCACGCTCCCCTGCATCTGGTGCGCGAGCGTCTCGTCGTAGCCGATGCTCACCGCAACGCGCGCCGGATTGGCCGCCGCAGCCTGCGTCAACGTCTCCTCCAACGCAAAGTCGCCCGACCCCAGCTGCCATGTGAGCCGGCTGACGATGCCCACCAGCAGGGCATCGGGGTCGCGAGCGAGCCCCAGGCGGTCTTGCAGGGCGGCGCGATTGGTGGCGCGTCGCGTGACCCGCCGCGCGTCGTACGCTGCCGCCAGATGGGCGTCGGTGGCCGGGTCCCACACCTCGGTGTCGATGCCGTTGAGGATGCCCGACAGCACCGGGGCGCGATGCCGGAGGAGCCCGTGCAACCCCATCCCGTGCATCTCCGACCGGATCTCCGCCGCGTACGTCGGCGACACCGTCGTGATCCGGTCGGCGAGCGCGAGCCCCGCCTTGAGAAACCCGATCTCGCCGTAGTACTCCACGCCATCAGGCGCGAACGCGTGCGGCGGCAGGCCCAGTTCCGCGAGCAGGTCTTTGGGAAACTTGCCCTGGAACGCCAGGTTGTGAATCGTCATCACCGTTCCCGGCCGCGGGGCATCGGCGTAGTGCAGCAGGGCAACGGCCAGCGCGGCCTGCCAGTCGTGCGCGTGCACGATGTCGGGTACAAACGCGGGCACCGCGCCGCGCGCGAGGTCGGCGGCCGCGGCGGCGAGCGCGGCGAAGCGCTGCGCGTTGTCCGGCCAGTCGGTTCCGTCGGGCGCGACATACGGATTTCCGCCGCGCGCGAACAGGTGCGGCGCGTCGAGCACGAACAGGGACAGGTCGCCGGCGCGCCCGGCGAGCACGTGCGCCGGCGCGCCGTGCAAGAAGTCGTACGAGTGGACGATGGTCGCGTCGCGCAGCGCGCCAATCACACCCTGGTATCCGGGGAGGAGCGTCGTCGTCTCGATGCCTTCACGCGCCAGCGCCAGCGGCAGCGCGCCCACCACGTCGCCGAGACCGCCGGTCTTGACCAGCGGATACGCCTCCGACGCGACCGACAGGACCCGCAGCATTGTTACGCTCCCAGCCGGTCGAGCATCGGCTGCGTGATGAGACAGATGCCGCGCTCCGTGCGGCGGAACCGCGCGGCGTCCTCCACGGGATCCTCTCCGACAACCAGCCCCGGGGGAATGCGCACCCCGTGGTCGATGACGACGTTGCGCAGGCGCGCGTGCCGCCCGATGTCGGTCTCGGGCAGAATCACGGCGTTCTCCACCCGCGCGTACGAGTGCACGTGCGCGCTGGTGAACAGCAGCGACCGGCGCACCGTGGCGCCCGACACGATGCACCCGCCGGAGACCAGCGACGAAACCGCCTCGCCGCGCCGGTCATGCTCGTCGAAGACAAACTTCGCCGGCGGCGTGATCTCGGAGTACGACCAGATCGGCCAGTTGCGGTCAAAGAGGTCGAGTTGCGGCACCACATCAGTGAGGTCGATGTTGGCGTCGAAGTAGGCGTCAATCGTGCCCACGTCGCGCCAGTACACGTCGGCCTCGTCCTTGCCGCGCACGCACGACGCGGTGAAGCGATGCGCCACTGCTTTGCCGTGCTTCACGAGGTACGGAATGATGTCGCGCCCGAAATCGCGCGTCGACAATGGATCGGCGGCGTCGCGGCGCAGCTGTTCATTGAGGAGCGTGCGCTTGAAAACGTAAATGCCCATGCTCGCCAGCGCCCAGCCGGGCTTGTCTGGCATCTCCGGTGGGAGCGCCGGCTTCTCGAAAAACGCCAGAATCCGGTCGTGCTCGCCGACGTGCATCACGCCCAGCCCGCTGGCATACTCGATGGGCGTTTCGACGCACGCCACCGTGACGTCGGCCTCCGAGTTGACATGCTCCACGAGCATGCGCTCATAGTCCATCTTGTACACGTGATCGCCGGCGAGGATCATGATGTACTCGGGGTCGTAGCCGTCGATGATGTCGATGTTCTGGAAGACGGCGTCGGCCGTGCCGCGGTACCACTCGTGCTCCGACACGCGCTGGCTGGCGGGGAGGATGTCGAAGCTCTCGTTGCGCTCGGGGCGCAGGAAGTTCCAGCCCCGCTGCATGTGCCGGATCAGACTGTGCGCCTTGTACTGCGTGGCCACCGCGATGCGACGGATGCCGCTGTTCAGCGCGTTCGACAGCGTGAAGTCGATGATGCGCGACTTGCCGCCGAAGTACACGGCCGGCTTGGCCCGCCGGTCGGTGAGTTCCATGAGCCGCGCGCCGCGCCCGCCGGCCAGCACGTACGCCATCGTCGAGCGGGCGATCGGGGTCGAGTACGAGACCTTGGCCATGATGATGGATCCTCAGATCGGAATGGGCGCCTGCCCGTCAGTCGCCATCGTGCGCCAGCCACAACGTGCCGAGCGGCGGCAGGGTGACCGCCGCGGAGAAGGGGAACCCGTGCGATGGCACCGGCTCGGCGTTCACGCCGCCCGCGTTGCCCACATTGGAGCCACCAAACGCCGACGCATCGCTGTTCAGAATCTCACGCCAGCGTCCGCCGCGCGGGAGGCCCAGGCGATAGTGGGTGTGTGGCACCGGTGTGAAGTTCGCGGCCGCCACCACGGGGCGCGCGCCGTCGCCGCCAAAGCGCGCCCACGCGAACACCGAATGCGCGGCGTCGTCCACCGCGATCCACCGGAACCCGTCGCCTTCGCAGTCGCGCTCGTGCAGGGCGCGCTCGCCGCGATACAGCCGGTTGCAGTCGCGGACCAGCGCCTGCACTGCCTGATGCTCCGGACGATCGAGCAGGTCCCAGTCGAGCGACGTGTCGTGGTTCCACTCGCGCCCCTGGGCGAACTCCTGCCCCATGAACAGCAGCTTCTTGCCCGGATACGCCCACATCAGTGCGTAGTAGGCTCGCAGGGCCGCAAACCGCTGCCAGGGATCGCCCGGCATGCGGTCCAACAGCGACCGCTTGCCGTGCACCACTTCATCGTGCGACAGCGGCAGTACGAAGTTCTCGGTGAACGCGTAGAGCAGGCCGAAGGTCATGCGGTTGTGGTGCCACCGCCGGTGCACGGGGTCTTCGCCCATGTACGCCAGCGTGTCGTGCATCCACCCCATGTTCCACTTGAAGCCAAACCCGAGGCCGCCCAGGTAGACCGGATGCGACACCCCTGGCCACGCGGTTGACTCCTCGGCGATCGTCATCACGCCCGGATAACGCGCGTACACCGTCTCGTTGAGCCGGCGCACGAATGCCATGGCCTCGAGATTCTCGCGGCCGCCGTCGCGGTTCGGAATCCACTCGCCGTCCTTGCGCGAGTAGTCGAGATAGAGCATCGACGCCACGGCATCGACGCGCAGGCCGTCCACGTGATACCGGTCGAGCCAGTACAGCGCGTTGGCGATGAGATAGTTCACCACCTCGCGCCGGCCGAAGTTGAAGATCGCGGTGTTCCAGTCGGGGTGGAATCCGAGCCGCGGGTCCTCGTGCTCGTAGAGCGCCGTGCCGTCAAACCGCGCCAGGCCGTGCGGGTCCACAGGGAAATGCGCCGGCACCCAGTCCACGATCACCCCAAGACCGGCCGCGTGGCAGCGGTCCACGAATCGCGCAAAGTCGGCCGGCTCGCCGAACCGCGACGTGGGCGCGAAGAGTCCGATCGGCTGGTACCCCCACGAGGCGTCGAGCGGGTGCTCCGTGATTGGCAACAGCTCGAGGTGCGTGTAGCCCAGCGACGTGGCGTATGGAATCAGCGTCTTGCTCAAATCGTCGTAACTGAGCCATTCGCCGTGGTACCCTCGGCGCCACGATCCAAGGTCCACCTCATACACCGACAGCGGCGTGCGTCGCGCGTCACCCTCGGCGCGCGCGGCCATCCACGCCTCGTCGGTCCACGTGAACCGCGTGGTGTCGCGCACCACCGACGCGGTGGATGGGCGCAACTCGGCGCCAAATCCTACCGGGTCGGACTTGAGCGGCAGCAGGTCACCGGCGGCGCCGATGATTTCGTACTTGTACAGCGTGCCGTCGCCAATCACCGGAATGAAGATTTCCCATACACCGGTGTTGAACCGCAGGCGCATTACGTGACGGCGGCCGTCCCACTGGTTGAAATCCCCCACCACCGCCACGCGGCGGGCGTTGGGGGCCCAGACGGCGAAGTGCACGCCCTTGGTTCCCTCATGTACCATGGGATGCGCGCCGAGCCGGTCGTACAGATTGGCGTGCGTCCCCTCGCCAATCAGCCAGTCGTCCATCGGGCCGAGCACGGGACCGTAGGCGTAGGCATCGTCGACCGTCCACTGGTCGCCGCCGCGCCGCGCGCGCAGCACGTACCGCATGCGCCGGTCTATGCGCCCGGCGAACAGCCCCGCGGCGTGGTTGCGGGTGAGCGTGCCGATGGTGCGCCCGTTGCGCGCCAGCACCTCCACGCGCTCGGCGCCGGGAATGAACGTGCGCACGTGCACGCCCAGCGAATCCTCATGGATGCCGAGCACCGCGAACGGATCGGCATGGCGCCCCGCCACGATCGCCTCGATGACGTCGCGGGTCAGCGCCGGGTCGTCCGGCGGCTCAGCTCTTTTCCGGCCCGGCATCCCAGATCTGGTGCGCGTACTCGAGTATCGCGCGGTCAGCGGAGAACCAACCCATGCGGGCGGTGTTCAGCACCGCCTTTCGCCACCACGCCGCCGGGTCGCGGTACGTCTCTGCAATCGTATGCTGCGTGGCCTGATAGGCCGCGAAGTCGGCGCAGACCATGAAGAAGTCGTGGTGGCGCAGGCCGTCGACCAGCCCCCGATAGCGCGTTGGGTCGTCGGGCGAGAAGACGCCGGTGGCGAGATCGTGCAGCGCTCGCTCGAGCGCCGGCGATGCCGCGATCGATGCGCTGGCGTCGAGGCCCTCGCGCCGGCGCGCGGCCACTTCGTCGGCGAGAAGGCCGAAGATGAACAGGTTGTCGGTGCCCACATGCTCGCCGATCTCGATGTTCGCGCCGTCGAGCGTGCCGATGGTCAGCGCACCATTCAGCGCGAGCTTCATGTTGCCGGTGCCCGAGGCTTCCATCCCCGCGGTCGAGATTTGCTCCGACAGGTCGGCCGCCGGGATGACCGCCTCGGCGACGCTGACATTGTAGTTGGGGATGAAGACCACCTTCAGCCGCTCGCGCACCACCGGGTCGCGGTTGACGACCCGCGCCACGTCGGTGGCGAGCTTGATGATCAGCTTGGCCTGCTCGTACCCCGGCGCCGCCTTACCGGCAAAGATCTTCACGCGCGGCACCCACTGCGCCGTGGGATTGTCGCGCATGTCCTGAAACAGCGCGATGGTCTCCAGCAGGTTGAGCAGCTGCCGCTTGTACTCGTGAATGCGCTTGATGTGGACGTCGAAGATCGCGTCCGGGTTCAGCGGCACCGACAGGCGTTCGGCGACGATGCGTCCGAGCGCCACCTTGTTGGCGCGCCGAATTGCGGCGAACCGCTCGCGGAACGCCGCATCGTCGGCGTACGGTTCCAGCTCGTGCAGGCGGCTCTCATCGTCGAGCAGGGTGGGCCCCACCGCGCGGATGATGAGGTCGGTGAGCGCCGGGTTGGCCTGATACAGCCAGCGCCGGAACGTGATGCCGTTGGTCTTGTTGACAATGCGCCCCGGGTACAGCGACGCAAAATCGCGGAACACGGTGGTGCGCATCAGCTGGGTGTGAAGCGCCGAAACGCCGTTGACGTGCTGCGAGCCGAGGAATGCGAGGTTGCCCATGCGCACGCTGCGCCCGCCATTCTCCTCGATCAGGCTGACCGTCGACAGCACGCCGGTGTCGGTGCAGCCCCGCGTGCGCAGTTCGTCGAGGTGCAGGCCGTTGATCTGGAAGATGATCTGCATATGGCGCGGCAGCAGCCCTTCCATCAGCGGCACCGACCACTTCTCCAGCGCCTCGGGCAGCAGGGTGTGGTTGGTGTAGTTGAACACCGAGCGCGTGATGTCCCACGCCAGCTCCCAGTTCATCCCGTGCTCGTCCACCAGCAGGCGCATCAGCTCCGGGATCGCGATCGCCGGATGCGTGTCATTGATCTGGATCGCCACGTGGTCGGGCAGGGTCAGCAGGTCGCCGTGCTGGGACTGATGCCGGCGCAGGATGTCCTGCAGGGACGCCGAGGCGAAGAAGATCTCCTGCCGCAGGCGCAGTTCCTGGCCGGCGGAAGTGTGATCGGCCGGGTAGAGCACGCGCGATACGGCCTCGAGCCGCACGCGCTCGGCCAGCGCGCCCACGTGGTCGCCGCGGTTGAACTCCTGAAGCGAGATGGGATCGGCGGCCCGCGCCGACCACAGGCGCAGCGTGTTCACGTGCGCGCCGCGCCAGCCGGTGATCGGCGTGTCGTACGCCACGGCCTTCACGCCGTCCGCCGGGCGCCAGGTGGCGCTGGTCGTGCCGTCGGCGTTGGCGACGCTCTCCACGTGGCCGCCAAAGCCGATGGTGTACGTCACCTCCGGGCGTTCAAACTCCCACGGGTTGCCCGAGGACAGCCACTCCTCGGGGAGCTCCACCTGCCAGCCGTCGGTGAGCGCCTGGCGGAAGATGCCGTGATCGTAGCGGATGCCGTACCCGTAGGCGGGAATCCGCATGGTGGACATCGACTCGAGGTAGCAGGCCGCGAGCCGCCCGAGCCCGCCGTTGCCGAGGCCGGGATCGGCCTCGCGCTTGCGCAGCCGGTCGAGATCCACGCCGAGGTCGGCCAGCGCCTGACGCGCCGTTTCGGTGAGGCCCAGATTGCCCAGCGCTTCAAAGAGCTGTCGCCCGATCAGGAACTCGAGCGAGAGGTAATAGACGCGCTTGCTGCCGTCGCGGTAGGTGCGGCGCGTCGAGTCCATCCAATGCCGCGTCACGTAGTCGCGCACGGCGAGCGCCGTCGCCACGAACCAGTCGTGTTCGAGCGCGTGCCCGGCATCCTTGCCCACATGGTACGTCAGTTTGTCGAGCACCCGCGCCCGGAAGGTCAGGATCGCCTCGTCGGCGGCTGGCCCCGTGCTCGGCGGGAATCGCATTTCGTGTGTTGGCCGCATCGTTGCCTTCAGGAGACATCCTCAAGTTAACGCGCGGCCCGGCATCCCGGAGGACGCTCGGCCTGCTAGATTAGGCCAGCGAAAAAAGGTCCCCCCGACCGGAGTAGACTGTGACCGAGATTCCAGAATCGGTGCGAACCGCGCTCGACGGGCTGCGTGCCCTGGGCGGTGATGGACTGGTGCGCCAGATGGCCGGCGTGTTCATCGAACATTCCGCGGGCCGCGTGGCGGCGTTGCGCGAAGCCCTCGAGTCCGGCGACGCGCAGGGCGCGGCCGAAGCGGCGCATACGTTGAAGGGGAGTTCGCGTCAGCTAGGTCTCACCGTTCTGGCCGACGCCTGCCTCGCGGTCGAACTCGCCACGAAGCAGGGCGACATCGCCGGGGCCCAAGCACACGTGGCCGCCGTGCACGATTCGTACACGGCGGCCACTGAGGTGCTGCGCGAAGCTACGGCTTGACGGGCACCGCCGTCTTGCGCGCCGAGTCGCCGGACACCACCGGCGGCGGAGGCGGCGGGGCGCTCCCTTCGAACAAGTCCCCAAGGCCCGTGGCGCGCGCCACCTTCATCGCGTCGCCCAGCGCCTTCTGCGCGCCCGCCCGATCGCCAACGGCGCCCAGCGCCTCGGAGAGCACGTAGTTGGTGGACACGTAGAGGTAGGGAATGCCCACCGACGCGCGGTCCACCCACTTGTTCTTGCGCACGAGTGAGGTCGGCGCGCGGAACTCCGACGTCAGCGACTTCATGCGGCTGATGTCGACCCACCCTTCGCCCTCCACGTTCACGGTGTCCTTGCCGCCGACGATCGAATCGGTCAGCAGCTTGCGGGCGAGCCCCTGCGTCAGCACGTAGTTGCCGAGCCCCAGCTCAAACGGATACCCGCCCGACGTGCGGCTGAAGAAGACCGAACGCTTGCCGTCCTGAATC
>JACPFW010000042.1 GCA_016182795.1 Gemmatimonadota bacterium | reverse complement strand
GGCGTCACGTTGGGCTTGGCCGCCGTCTCGCGGAACGGATAGAGGTTCACCACCACGACGTCAATCGGCGCGATTCCGTGCTCCTTGATCACGCTCATGTGCTCGGCCAGATCGCGACGAGCGAGGAGCCCGCCGTGCACCACGGGGTGCAGTGTCTTCACGCGGCCGCCGAGCATCTCGGGAAAGCCAGTGACGTCGCTGAGGTCGCGCACGGTTAGGTCGGCGTCGCGCAGCACCTTGGCCGTGCCGCCGGTCGAGACGAGGTCAAAGCCTTGTCCTGTGAGGCCGCGGGCGAAGTCGACGAGGCCGGATTTATCGGAGACGCTAAGAAGAGCAATAGGCATGGCAACGATTCAGGATTGGGACTTAGGATTGCGATTCAGGATGGCGATGCAGGATTGCGATTCACGATGGGTTAGAGGTCGGGAACGAACGGATGGCGCGGGCCTTCCACGCCGAAGCGCGCGAACTCGTAGGGCAGGGCGCCGTGCACGCGGCCGTCATCGCCGAGTCGCACCGCGCCGCGTGCCACGGCGGCGACGCACCAGGGGTAGATGCAGTGCTCCACCTGCAGCACGCGGTGGGCGAGCGTATCGGCGGTGTCGTCCGTTCGCACGGGAACCGGCCACTGCGCGACGATCGCGCCGCGGTCAAACTGCTCGTCGACAAAGTGCACGGTCGCACCGGACACGCGCGTGCCCGCTGCGAGGACGGCCTCGTGCACGCGCCTGCCGTACATCCCGGCCCCGCCGAAGCTCGGCAGCAGCGCCGGATGAATATTGAGTATTCGCCCCGCCCACCGGCGCACGACCTCGGCGGGGACGAGGCGCAGATACCCGGCGAGCACCACCAACTCGGCGCCGTGCGTCTCGAGCAGACCCGTCAACACATCGGCGCCCGCGCCACGCGGCACATGCGCCGCCGGCACGCCGCGGCGGCGCGCCCGCTCGAGGGCGAACGCCTGCGGCTGGTCGCTCGCCACCAGTGACACGGTGGCGGGCGCGTCGGCGCCAAGCGCGTCGAGGTGATCGAAGATCGCCTGCAGATTGCTGCCGCCGCCTGACGCCAACACCGCCACGCGCCGCATCTCAGGACTCCGGTGGATGAGGGAGATCGAGTGCCAGTGCCGCGGCCAGGCTCAACGACGTCACCACGTCGAAGCCGGCCGCCAGCGCCGCCTCCACATCATCCGAGGACGTCTCGGGTGACGGCACCAGGATGCCGCGCCCGCCGTACCGCCGCGCCGGGAGCACGTCTCGCAGCTTGTCGCCAATGAAGAACGACGCGGCCGCGTCGAGCTGATGCTCGACGATCGCCTGCTCATACATCCCGATGCCCGGCTTGCGGCACTCGCAGGCGCCGGTGACCTCGGGGTGATGCGGACAGTGGTAGTGGTCATCCACAAACGCGCTGCGCTCCTCGAGCAGGTCATCGAGGCGCGCGCGCTGGGCGCGATAGTCGGCCTCGGTGAGCAGACCGCGTGCAATGCCCGACTGGTTCGAGATCACGATAACCGGCACCAGCGCATAGTTGAACGCCCGCACGGCGTTGGCCGCGTGCGGCACGAGTTCCACCTGCGCGGCGTCCTTCAGGTAGTTCTTGTCGACAATCAGCGTGCCGTCGCGGTCGATGAACGCCGCGCGGCGCCGCAGGGCGCGGCTCGTGCGCCGCATCGCCGGCGTGTCGGGCAGGCCCGCCGAATGGCCGTCGGATTTGTCGCCGGTCACGCCGCGGCCTCGAGGATGGCCTGTGTCAGACGGTCGTCATCGGTCGACTCGACGCCCCGCAAATCCATCCACAGAGCGCCGTCGGAAATGCGCCCGATCACCGGCAACGCGCCGTTTCGCAGTGCGCGCTCCAGCGTGATCGGGTCGCCGCTGCCGTCGAGCACCACCGCGCACGACGGAATGCGCGCGGTGGGAAAAGCACCGCCGCCGACGGTGGACTCCGTGTCGTTGACGCGCGCGCTCACGCCCCGCGCCGCCAGTCGGGCGACCATCGCCGTCGCCCGCGCGCGCAGTGCGTCGACGGGGGTGGTGAGCATCGCCAGCGCGGGAATCTCCGCCACCGCGCGCGCGGGGTCGCGATACAGGGCGAGCGTGGCGTGGAGCGCGGCGAGCGTGAGCTTGTCCACGCGCAGGGCGCGCGCCAGCGGATTGCTGCGCAGCGCGGCGATCAGATCGGCCCGCCCGAGGATGATGCCCGCTTGCGGGCCGCCCAGCAGCTTGTCGCCGCTCATCACCACCAGCGACGCGCCCGACGCCACCGCATCGCGGGCCGTCGGTTCGCCGCGCAGTCCCCACGGCGACAGGTCGAGCATCAGCCCGCTGCCAAAGTCGTACAGCAGCGGCACGCCGGCCGCGCCAGCCAACTCAGCGAGGTCGCGCGGCGCAACCGCCGCCACGAACCCCTCCACCGCGAAGTTGCTGCGATGCACGCTGACAATCGCGCCGGTCTGCGAAGTGCACGCCCGGCGATAGTCGTCGGCGTACGTCCGGTTGGTGGTGCCCACCTCCACGAGCCGCGCGCCGCTGCGGGCCATGATGTCGGGCACCCGGAACGAGCCGCCGATCTCCACCAGTTCGCCGCGCGAGACGAGCGCGTCGCGCCCGTTGGCCACCGTGTTGAGCGTCAGCACCAGCGCGGCCGCGCAGTTGTTCACCACCAGCGCGTCGTCGGCGCCGGTCAGTTCGCGCAGCAGGCCGGCGCAATGCGTGTGACGCGAGCCGCGCGATCCGGTCGCGAGGTCGTACTCGAGCGACGAGAAGCCGCGCGCCACCTCGCCAATCGCTGTTAGCGCCGCGGCGGCCAGCGGCGCGCGGCCGAGGTTGGTGTGCAGCACCACGCCGGTGGCGTTGACCACCGGCTGCAGCGTCGGGCGCTCGCCGGCGTCGACGCGGGCGGCGATCGCCTCGGTCCACGCGCCGTCGGTGGACGGCGCCCGCGACACGTCGTCTCGGGCCTCGGCCACCACGGCGCGCACAGCCGACGCGATCACGGCGCGCGGCACGCGCTCGGCGAGCGCGCGCACTCCCTCAAGCTCGAGGAGCACGTGCACCGCCGGGAGCGCGCGCCGCGAGTCACTCATCAGGGCGCGCCGGTTTGGAGGGTTCCGGCTGCTTCGCGGCCGGCTTGTCGGGCTCCGCTTTCTTCTCCACCGGCTTGTCGGGCTCCGCCTTCTTCTCCGCCGGCTTGGCGCGCGTAAAGGTGCGCTCGCTCGTGCGCGTCACCTGCGACGCGCTCACGGCATCGCGAATGCGCACGCGGTAGTTCCCGGGCGGGAGAGGCGCGGCCAGCACCGCGACATAGTCGGCAGTGATCGCCGGGCGCGTCGGCACCGGCAGGGGAATGTGCACCACCGTGTCGCGCGAGGCGCGGCGCGCTTCGACGCGCGCGTTCTCAATCGAGTCGCGCTCGGCGATCAGGCGCACCGAATCGGCGCGGGCGCGGGCCCTGCGACCCGCCGCGCTGGTGTCGGCACGCAGCGCCGAATCCTTGGCCGCCGCCTCGCGTGCGTGGGCCAGCGAGTCGTAGGCCGTGGCGCGCATCAGACTCAGCACGCGCACGTGGCTCGAATCGGCGTTCAACAGATCCAGCTGCAGCACCGTCAGCGCCGGCGTCAGCGCGAGCGGGCGGTCGAACGAGAGGCGCAGGGTCAGCGAGTCCTTCACATCGGCGCCCACAATGCGCGCGCCAAGCGTGTCGTGCGCAAACGTGTACAGGTCGAGCCGCAGCGAATCGGCGACGTTCACCGTTGACGAATCCCACAGTTCGCGCGGCTCCATCTTGCCATTTTCGTTGGCGTCGAGGAGCGCGCGAATCGTATAGGTGCCCGGCGGAAGCAGGGGAATCGTGTAGCGGCCGGCGGAGTCGGTGCGCGCAATCCACCGGAACGTCGAGTCGGTGCCGATGCGCGCGTCAATGACGGCGCCGCCCGCCGGCCGCAGCGTGGTCCAGTCGAAGACCGCGCCGCGCACCACGCCGCGGGGAATCGCCGTGCCCGTGCTGAACACGTAGGTGCGTCCGCGCGGCGTCGCATTGCCGCTCAGGTCGGTCAGCCCGGGCATGATGGTGAGCGCGTACGCGGTGTTCGGGCGAAAGCCGCGGCGCGGCCGCACGGTGATCGCATCGCGCTCCCACTTCACGCGCGCCGGCCCGTCCGACGGCGACAGCACCACGATACCGCTGAGTTCCGGCGCGCCGCGCGGCTTCTCGTTGATGACTTCGTTGAACCGCACCGTCACCGCGCCGGCCTTGACGTTGGTCGCCCCGGAATCGGGGCTGACCTTCACGATCGTCGGCGGATTGCGGTCGATCGGTCCCCCCGGCGGTGTGCCGGGCGACGCGCAGGCCGCGGTCATCGCGACGAGCACCGCTGCAGTGAAGTGCCGGTGGCCGTTCACGCGCCGCCCATCGCCCGGATCTTGGCCCGCAGCAGGTCCGTGCGCGCGCTCCACTCCGCTTCCTTGGCGCGCTCGGCGTCCACCACGGCCGCCGGCGCCTTCGCCGTGAAGCCCGGGTTGGCAAGCCGGCCGCGCAGGCCGGTGAGCTGCTTGTCGAGCTGGGCAAGCTCCGTCTCCAGCTTGCCGCGCTCCTTGGCGACGTCAACGATCCCCTCGAGCGGAATCACGACTTCGAGCCCGCCGCCGAGCAGCGCGTGCGCCGCCGCCCCCGCGGGCGCGGCGCCGTGCACCAACTCGGCGCGGCACATCCGCTGCACAAAGGCCGCCTCGGCCATCGCCAAACCCGCCGCCGGCGCGTTGCCGGCGAGATGCGCCGTCAGCTGCTGGGTGGGAGGCAGCACGTAGTCGTTTCGGATCTGCCGCACGGCGGTGATCACGTCTTTCACCACCTCGAACTCGTGCGCGAGATCGCTGCGCGCGGGCGCCGTAGGCCACGCCGCCTGCACCAGCCACGTGCCCGGCGTCTGTCCCGGCAGACGCTGCCAGAGCGTCTCCGTGATGAACGGCATGATCGGGTGCAGCAGGCGCAGGCCCTGGTCGAAGCAGTGCACGAGCAGGGCGCGCGCGACTTCACGGTCTTCGCCCGGCTCGGCGAGGCGGTGTTTGCTCGACTCCACGTACCAGTCGGCGAGATCGTTCCACAGGAACCGACGCGCTGCCTCGGCGTACGCATCGAGCCGCAGGCCGGCCTGCCGCTGGTTCTCCGGCCACGTGCCGTTTGGCGGACGCACCGGCCCCAACGCCGCGTTGCATTCAGCCACGGCGTCGGCCAGCCGGTTCACGATCCAGTGGTCAGCGCTGCGGAACGTCGCGCGGTCCAGCGCCGCGAGCGGACGCACCGCGTCGTGGCCCACCTGCATCAGCAGGAAGCGGCCGATGTTCCACAGCTTGGTGGCGAAGTTGCGCCCCGGGGCAAACGACTTCTCGAGATCGTCGGGATCAAGCAGGACGTCGACGCCGAGTCCCATGCCCCCGATCATTGTCCAGCGCAGCGCGTCGGCGCCGAACTTCTCCACCACTTCCAGCGGATCGATGCCGTTGCCCAGTGACTTGGACATCTTGCGGTGCTGCATGTCGCGCACGGTGCCGTGCAGATAGACCGTGTGGAACGGCACCTCGCCCTTGAACTCGAGGCCGGCCATGATCATGCGCGCCACCCAGAAGAACAGGATCTCCGGCGCCGTGACGAGCACGTCGGTGGGGTAGAACGCCTTGAGATCGGGGCCGTTGTCCTTGTCGGGCCAGCCGAGCGTGCTGATGGGCCAGAGCCACGACGAGAACCACGTGTCGAGCACGTCCTCGTCCTGCGTCCACGCGCCGCCGCACTTGGGGCAGCCGCCGGTCGGATCGACGCGCAGCGCCTCCTCGTGCCCGCACGCGCAGCGCCAGACGGGGATGCGATGCCCCCACCAGAGCTGACGCGAGATGTTCCAGTCGCGGATCCCTTCCATCCAGTTCACGTACACCGCGTTCCACCGCTCGGGCACAATGCGGACCTTTCCCGTCTGCACCGCCTCGAGCGCCGGCTTCGCCAGCGGCGCCATCTTCACGAACCACTGGTCGCTGAGGCGCGGCTCCACCACCGTGTGGCACCGGTAGCAGTGGCGCACGGCGTGATGATGCTGGTCGATCTTCTCAAGGAAGCCCTGCGCCTCGAGCATCTTCACCACCTTCTTGCGCGCGTCAAACCGCTCGACGCCGCGCAGCGCGACCGGCACGCGCCCGTCGGCGTCGTGCACCTCGCCCATGTGGCCATCGGGGGTGATCACCACCGGCATTGCCAACCCAAGGCGCTTGCCGGCCTCAAAGTCGTTGGGGTCGTGCGCCGGCGTGAGCTTCACCATGCCGGTGCCGAACTCCTTGTCTACAAACGAGTCGGCGACAATCGGAATGCGCACGTTGGCGATGGGGAGCAGCAGCTCGGTGCCGATGAGGTCCTTGTACCGTTCGTCGTCAGGATGCACGGCGACGCCCACGTCGCCCAGCATCGTCTCGGGGCGCGTCGTGGCCACCGTGATGAAGCGCGTGGGATCGTCGGCATACGGATAGCGCACGTGGTACAGCTTGCCGTGCGTGTCCTTGAATTCCGCTTCCTCGTCGGAGAGCGACGTCAGGCAGCGCGGGCACCAGTGGATCACGCGATAGCCGCGGTAGATCAGCCCCTTTTCGTACAGGCGCACAAAGGCTTCGCGCACGGCGCGCGACAGCTCGGGCGAGAGCGTGTACGCCGTGCGGCGCCAGTCGGCCGACGCGCCGATGGCCCGCAGCTGCTGCAGGATCACGCCGCCGGTCTCCTTCACGAACTCGGCGGTGCGCGCCACGAACGGCTCGCGGCCGAGGTCGAATCGCGTCTTGCCTTCCTGGGCAATCAGCTTCTCCACGACGTTCTGCGTGGCGATGCCGGCGTGGTCAGTGCCGGGGAGCCAGAGCGCTTCGTCGCCGGCCATGCGCCGCCAGCGGACGATGACGTCCTGCACCGTGTTGTTGAGGCCGTGGCCGACGTGCAGGACCGCCGTGACGTTGGGCGGCGGAATGACGATCGTGAACGGGTCGCGCGTGCCGCCAGCGCGGGTGGTGCGCTCGGCGTGGGCGTGGAAGAGGCCGGCGGCCTCCCAAGCCGAATAGAGCGCGCGTTCAGTAGCGCCCGCGTCGTACTGCGCGGGAATATCGGAAGAGGACGGGTTGGTCATGTCACTCAAAAGATACGGGCGCACGCGGTTCTAACGGTAGGAGCGACGCGAAGCCTGAGGCGCCGCCCGACGGGATTCGCTGGGGGTTCGATTCGCGGCTCGGCCCTCGCCGCGCCGCGCCGAACCCTGCTATCTTCAATCACTTCGGCCATTCACGGCTCTGTATTCTCGGCCCTCCTCCTCGTTCCCCGCTCTTCATGTCGTCGCTGATCCTCACGCTCCCTGATGGCGCCACCCGTGAAGTGGCCCCCGGCACCCTGCCCAAGGAGGTCGTTGCCTCCATTGGACCGCGCCTATTGATGGCCGCGATCGCCGTGTCGGTGGACGGCGAGGTGCAGGACCTGCAGACGCCGCTGCGCAAAGGGGGCGCGTTCCAGGTCATCACGGACAAGGATCCGCGCGCCGTCGCGGTGCTGCGCCACTCGGGCGCGCACATCCTGGCGACGGCCGTGCGCCGCCTGCGCCCGGAGGCGAAGATTGGGTTCGGGCCGGCCATCGACGACGGCTTCTACTACGATTTTGAAGTCGAGAAGCCGTTCACGCCCGAAGACCTCGAGGCGTTCGAAGCGGAGATGAAGAAGGTCGCGGCCGAGAAGCTTCCGTTCGTTCGCGCCGAAGTGTCGCAGACCGAAGCGGGCAAGGTGTTCAGCGATGATCCGCTCAAGCTCGAGCGCCTCGCCGACTTCGAGGGGACCGATGAGGTCATCTCGACGTACACCGATGGCGGGTTCACGGACCTGTGCCGCGGCCCGCACGTCCCTGACACGTCGTACCTCAAGCACTTCAAGCTGCTGCACACCGCCGGCGCCTACTGGCGCGGCGATGAGAAGCGGCAGATGCTGCAGCGCATCTATGCCACCGCCTTCTTCAAGAAGGAGGAGCTGGACGCGCACCTGCACCGTCTCGAGGAGGCCAAGCGCCGCGACCATCGCGTGCTCGGCAAGGCGCTGGAGCTCTTCCAGTTCTTCCCCGTCTCGCCCGGCGCGGCCTTCTGGTCGCCGCGCGGCACCACGCTGTACAACGCCGTCGAGTCCTTCGTGCGGGAGCGCCAGCGCGAGAACTTCCTCGAGGTCAAGACGCCACTGCTCTACTCCAAGACTCTCTGGGAACAATCGGGGCACTGGGGCAAGTACAAGGAGAACATGTTCCTTGTGCTGAACAGCGAGACGAACGAGCACGACATGTCGCTGAAGCCCATGAACTGCCCGTCGCACTACGTCTTCTACAACTCGCACAAGCATTCCTACCGCGAGCTGCCGATTCGCTACGTGACCTTCGACGTTCTCCATCGCAATGAGGTGTCGGGGGCGCTCTCCGGCCTCACGCGCGTGCGCCAGTTCGCGCAGGACGACTGTCACGTCTTCCTGACCGAGAACCAGATCACGAGCGAAGTGAAGTTTCTGATGGACTTCATCCTCGGCTACTACGACGCCTTCGGCCTGCCGGCGACGCTGCGCTTCGCCACGCGGCCGCCGGTGCGCATCGGTTCGGACGAGCTGTGGGACCGCGCCGAGGGTTCGCTGCGCGCCGCGCTCGAGGCGACGGGACGTCCGTACGAACTCAAGCCCGGCGACGGCGCGTTCTATGGGCCGAAAATCGACTTCGACGTCACCGACTCCATCGGCCGCCAGTGGCAGCTGGGCACCATCCAGCTCGACTACAACGCGCCGGAGCGCTTTGACCTCGAGTACGTGGGCGAGGACAACACCATGCATCGCCCGGTGGTGATCCATCGCGCGGTGAGCGGATCGTTCGAGCGGTTCATCGCCATTCTCATCGAGCACTTTGCCGGCGCGTTCCCCGTCTGGCTGGCGCCCGAGCAGGTGCGCGTGCTCCCCATTTCCGATGAGCTGACCCCCGTGGCGCAAGAGGTCACGCGCCGCATGAAGGACGCCGGCATCCGCGCGCATCTCGCCACCGACGAGTCGCTGAACTACCGCATTCGCCAGGCCGAGGTGATGAAGGTGCCATATATGGCCGTCATCGGAAAGCGCGAGGCCGAGGCCGGCACCATTGCCGTGCGCGTGCGCGGCGAAGGCAAGAAGCAGGAGGTCGTGAGCGTAGATGCGTTCATCGAGCGGGTGCGTGGCGAAATCGCGTCGCGGGCGCTCACGCCATCGAGCGAGGGGCAGTCGGCGTGACCAGCCGGCCGACGCTCCGCGCCGCCGTGCGCGCGATGGGGCTCATCGCCGTCGCCGCCGGTACGGCGCATGCGCAGATGGGACCCGTGAGCGTCCGCCCGGTCCAGGGTGTGCTGCCGCAGGAAGGCACACCCGCCGTCCGCTACGAGCGCGTGGCCGGCGAGGTCGTGGCCGGCACGTATGCCGGCGTCCTCGGCTACTTCATCGGGCGCGGCGTCGGCAGCATCGCCACGACGATGATGAGCGCCGAGCACGACCGCCTGCGCGAACAGATCGTCAACGGCGTCGGCATCGGCAGCGCGTCCTTCGCGATCGGCGGCACCGTATACGCCATCGGCAACATCGGCGCCGAAACGGGGAGTTTCCCGACGACGATGGCCGGCGTGTCTGTTGGCGTCGCGGCGAGCCTGGTCATGTCGAAGATCCTGTTCAAGGGGCGCATGCCCGCGCACGAAAGCACGTCGCGCGGCAAATGGCTGATGGCAGCCCTCGATGCCTCGCTGCCGGCGATTGGCGGGACGATTGCGTTCAATAACTCTCGACGGTGGCAGCGGTAGCGTACGACAGAGTGCGACAGAGTACGACAGAGTACGACAGAGTGCGACAGAGTACGACGGAGTGACACAGAGTACCACGAATACCGCCCCCCCCCCCCAAGGTTGGCATTCGCGCAGGAGGGGTATGCTGCGAAATATCACAAATCTGCGCCGCCTTTGTGCGGCGCTTATCGTTTGTGCCTCGGCGTAGTCGGCGCAGTTGACGACGGTGCCGCTCTCCGTCTCGTACGTTCACTGATGCACTTCAACGCGCATAGGTCCGATGTCTGAAACGCTCACCTCCGACGAACTCGCTGCCCTCATCGGGCGTGTCTTCTCGCCCACGCCGGACGATCGCGCGCTCGGCGTGATGATTGACCTCCCCGATGCGCGCGTCCCGGATGACGCGGCGTGGGCCGCTCGGCGCGCCATGGCCGCCGAGTGGGTCGCGTTGCTTGAGGCGCGCGCGGCGTCGCTTGGGTACCAGTCGCGGCTGGTGCTGTATCCGAATGTGCACACCAACAACGGTGATCTTCCGGATCGGTGTTGGATGCACGGCGCGGGGCCGGTGCCGCAGCGCGCTGAGGAACTTGAGGCGACCGCGGCGACGCCGATGCGCGCGGTGTTCGACGCGTTTCCGATGCTCATCGCACTCACGAAGTTCAGTTCGACGGCGCCGCTGAAGGTTGCGGCGCGCGCGCATTCCATGCGGGCGGCGACGATGCCGGGCTTTGGTGCCGCGATGATACCGGCGCTGCGCGTCGATTACACCGAAGTGAATCGGCGGGTGTACGTGCTCAAGGCGCTGCTCGACCGTGCCGAAGGGGCCGACTGTCTGTTCCGGCACGCCGGCGGTGAAGATCGCGTGCACCTCGACCTGCGGCATCGCACCGGGCACGCCTCCGGCGGGCTGCTCCCCGACCGCGGCGTGGCCGGCAATCTGCCGTCGGGCGAAGCCTACATCGTACCCTACGAGGGCGAGATTGCTGGCGACCCTAGCCGCACGGCCGGTGTGCTTCCCGTGCAGTTCGGCGACGAGATCGTGCGCTACCAGATAATCGGAAACCGTGCGGTGCGCGTGCTGACGGACGGGCCGGTGTCGGCGCACGAACAGGCGCGGCTCGCGAGCGAGCCCGCGTACGGCAATATCGCCGAGCTTGGCCTCGGGGTGCTTGCCGCATTCGGCGTGCAGGCGGTGGGCGAGGTGTTGCTCGACGAAAAGCTCGGCCTGCACATCGCCTTCGGCCGCAGCGAGCACTTTGGCGGCCAGGTGGGACCGAGCGCCTTTTCGTCGCCGGACGCGGTGGTGCACATCGACCGTGTGTATGTGAAGGAGACGCAGCCGGCGGTGGTGGCAGCCGTCGTTGATCTGCACCTCGCGGACGGCAGTGTCGTGGCGTTGATGCGGGATGGCGCGTTTGAGGACGTCTTCTAACGCGCTTCCTTACGCGCGATCGCTGACTTCCCCCGCCGGAAAACCCGTTAGCTTAGAACGGCAGTTGTCATCCGTCGATGCATTTGTGGTTTGTCCTTCCGTTCTCCGTCTTCCGTCGGTACCCCATATGCCCACACCTGTCATCTGCGCCGCCGCCCGCACGCCGATCGGCCGCTTCCTCGGCGCCCTCGCGCCGCTGCAGGGCCCCGAACTCGGCGCCATTGCCATCAAGGCCGCGCTGGAGCGCGCCAAGGCCAACCCCGCCGACATCGGCGAGGTGATCATGGGCAACGTGCTGCAAGCGGGTGTCGGCCAGGCCCCGGCGCGACAAGCAATGATCAAGGCCGGCGTGCCGGCGCATGTCCCCGCCTACACGGTCAACAAGGTGTGCGGCTCGGGGCTGCAGGCGGTGATGCTCGCCGCGCAGGCCGTCAGGGCGGGGGACGAGCAGCTCCTCGTCGCCGGCGGACACGAGTCGATGTCCAACGCGCCTCACCTGGTGTACGGCATGCGCAACGGCGTCAAGTTCGGCCCGCAGACTATGCAGGACGCGCTCATCAAGGACGGCCTCTGGTGCGCGTTCTACAATCGCCACATGGGTGGCCATGCCGAGTACACGGCCAAGAAGGCGGGCATCACGCGGCAGCGTCAGGACGAGTTCGCGTACCAGTCGCACATGAAGGCCGTGGCGGCCATCGAGGCGGGACGGTTTGCCGCCGAGATCGCGAAGGTGGAGATCGCCGGCAAGAAGGGCGCGACGATGGTCGACACCGACGAGGGCCCGCGCAAGGACACCTCGCTCGAGGCACTGGCCAAGCTGCGCCCCGCGTTCCCCGGTGATGCCCCCAAGGACATGAAGCCCGAGGAACTCACTGTCACCGCCGGCAACGCCCCCGGGCTCAACGACGGCGCGGCCGCTCTGGTCGTGGCCAGCGAGGAATACGCCAAGGCGCACGGCCTGCCGATTCTTGCCCGCATCACCGGCTACGCATCGGGGGGCGGCGATCCGCAGGATCTGTTCTTCGCGCCGATCTTCGCGGTGCAGAACCTGATGAAGAAGACGGGCGCCAAGATCGGCGACTACGACCTGATCGAGGCCAACGAGGCGTTTGCCGCGCAGGCGCTCGCCGACGGCGACGGGCTTGGCTGGGACTGGAACCGCGTGAATGTCAACGGCGGCGCCATCGCCCTCGGCCATCCGATCGGCGGCAGCGGCGCGCGGATTCTCACGACGCTGCTCTACGCGCTGCAGGCGCGCGGGCTCCGCACCGGTCTCGCCACGCTCTGCCTCGGCGGCGGCAACGCCGTCGCCCTGTCGGTCGAGCGGGTCTGAGCCGAGGTCCCAGGTGACGCGCCCCGTGCCAGTGAAGGATCGCACGACGGGGCGCGCTGTCGCGTCCGGGGGGCTCACGCGCGCGCAGGTGGTCGGGCGACTCGCCGCGTTCGTCGGGCTTTCGGCCGTGGCGCTCGTGGTCGTGCCGGTGCTCGTCTATCCGTTTCTGCAGTTCGCCAACGGCATCACCGGCATGCGCCTCGCCTGGTACGGCGTGATGGCCTGTGCGGCAATGCTCGTGGCGACGGCGGTCGCGCTGCGGTTCTTCGGTGAGTCGTGGAGTGCGGCGACCCGCTTTGGGATCGACGCCATCGGCGCCTGGCCGGTGGTTGGCGGCATCGCCGCCGGCTGGTTTGCGATTGCGGTGCCGGCTGGCCTGCTCATCTGGCTCGGCGCGCTGCACGTTGTGCCGGCCGAGCCCGGGAGTTGGGAGCAAGGGGCGCTGCTCGCGCTGGCGATTCTCGCGCCGGCGGCGCTCACCGAGGAGCTGGCCCTGCGCGGGTATGCGTTTACGCTGTTGCGTCGGGGGTGGGGGACGGCGGTCGCCGTCGGCGTAACGAGCGTGCTGTTTGGCCTGCTGCACCTGTTCAACGCCGGCGTCACCGCGCAGTCGGTGGTGATGGTCGCGCTGGCCGGCGTCTTTCTCTCGCTCGTGCGGCTCGCCTTTGATTCGCTGTGGGCGGCGTGGCTCGCGCACCTCGCGTACAACTTTGTGCAGGTGGCGGTCTTCCATACCGCGGTCAGCGGCATCGCGGTCCCTCAGCCCAACTACCACACGGTCTCGGCGGGGCCGCCGTGGTTGACTGGTGGTGAGTGGGGACCCGAAGCCGGCGCCATCGCCGCCGTCGGCATGCTGGGCGTTAGTTTCTTACTGGCTATTCACGCCGGGTGGGTGCAGGTCCACCGCCGCGGATGGCGACTCGACATCAACTGGCGGCCGTCGGGCCGCGGGGAGCAATAGGTATGTCCGACCGCATCGCGGTGATTGGCGCTGGGCAGATGGGAAATGGCATTGCGCACGTGTGCGCGGTGGCCGGCCACGACGTGGTGATGATTGACGTCAGCCAGGCGGCGCTCGACAAGGGCAAGGGAACGATCGAGAAGAACCTCGACCGTCAGGTGAAGAAGGGCGCGCTCGACGAAGCGGCCAAGGCGGCGACGCTCTCGCGCATCACGACGACGACGACGATGGACGCCATCGCCAGCGCCGCGTTCGTCATCGAGGCGGCCACCGAGAACGTCGAGCTCAAGCACAAGATCTTCGCCGATATGGATCGCGTGGCGCCGGCCGGCGCGATTCTCGCGACGAACACCAGCTCCATCTCCATCACCGAGATCGCCGGTCGCGTCAAACGCCCCGAGTCGGTGATCGGCATGCACTTCATGAATCCCGTGCCGGTAATGCAGCTCGTCGAGGTCATTCGCGGTCTCGTCACCAGCGACGACGTCACGGCGCGCACCGTTGCGCTGGCCAAGGGCGTGGGCAAGACGCCGGTGGAAGTGAACGACTACCCCGGCTTCGTGGCCAATCGCATCCTGATGCCGATGATCAACGAGGCCGTCTACTGCGTGATGGAAGGGGTCGGCACGCCGGAAGCCATTGACCAGGTGATGAAGCTCGGCATGAACCACCCCATGGGCCCGCTGACCCTCGCCGACTTCATTGGCCTCGACACCTGCCTCGCGATTCTCGAGGTGATGCACAAGGGGCTCGGCGATCCCAAGTACCGGCCGTGTCCGTTGCTGCGGAAGTATGTGGCGCAGGGATGGCTGGGGAAGAAGAGCGGGCGCGGGTTCTACACGTACTGATGACAGATGGCGGAAGGCGGATGGCAGACGCACTGCTGTCCGCCTTCGCACTGATGCTCCGCACGATCTGCCATCCGCCATCACCCGGCAACCGCACCATAACCTGCCCTCAGGCTGCTCCATGAATCCGTTGCTAACGCTATCCGAAACCCAGCGCGCCATCGTCAACACCGCCCGCGAGTTCTGCGCCGACGAAGTGACGCCGTTTGCCGCCCAGTGGGATCGCGACGCGCACTTTGATCCGACGCTCATTCGCAAGCTGGGCGATCTGGGCTTTCTGGGGATGATGATCCCCGAATCGTACGACGGCCTCGGGCTCGACACCGTGACCTATCTGCTGGCGCTTGAGGAGATTTCAGCCGCCGACGCCTCGGTGGGCGTGCTGATGAGCGTGCACAACTCGCTCCCCACGCAGATGATCCTGAAGTACGGCACCGAGGGGCGGAAGGTGGAGTTCCTCGGCCCGCTCGCGCGCGGCGAGAAGCTGGGCGCGTTCGCGCTCTCTGAACCCGAGGCCGGCTCCGACGCGTCGGCGCTGCGCACGCAGGCGGTGCGCGACGGCGATGACTGGGTGCTCAACGGCACCAAGTCGTGGATCTCGGCCGGCGGCCACGCCGGAGTGATTCTCGTGATGGCGCGCACCGACACCCCCGACGCCCGTCGCGGCGGCAAGGGGATCGGCGCGTTCATTGTCACGCCCGATCTCCCCGGCTTCAAGGTCGGCAAGAAGGAGAACAAGATGGGGCTGCGCGCGTCGGAGACCGTGCAGCTCGTCTTCGACAACATGCGTGTCCCCGGTGAGCGTTTGCTTGGCGATCCGTCGCTCGGCTTCATCTACGCCATGCAGTCGCTCGAGAGCGGGCGGCTGGGCATTGCCGCGCAGGCGCTCGGCATTGCGCGCGCCGCGTGCGAGCACGCCGCGGCGTATGCCAGCGAGCGGCACCAGTTCGGCAGGGCCATCGGCGAGTTCCAGGGGATCCAGTTCAAGCTGGCCGACATGGCCACGCGCATCCACGCCGCGCGGTCGTTGCTGCACACCACCGCCGCCGCCAAGGACCGCGGCGAGGCGATCACCGAATACGCGGCGATGTGCAAGCTGTTCGCCACCGAGACCGCGATGTGGGTGACCACGCAGGCCATTCAGGTCTTCGGCGGCTACGGCTACACGACCGACTATCCCGTGGAGAAGCTCTTCCGCGACGCCAAGGTCACCGAGATCTACGAGGGGACGTCGGAGATTCAGCGGATTGTGATCGGACGGGCGGCACTGAAGGGAGCGCGCTGACGACCGTCTGAAGGCGGACCGCTGATGCGGGAATTGCCGACAAATGCTTCCGTATTGCCTGATGCGTGTTGTGCGTTACGCGGTACGCTTACGGTTAGATTTTGACTGTAGTTGAAGGGAAGGCCGGATGCCCGGTCCATCGTTGTTTGTCCACCGTCTATCGTCACTGACATGAAAATTTTCGACACCATGACCGACATGGGCCACGAACAGGTGGTCCTCTGCCAGGACAAGTCGGCCGGCTACCGCGGCATCATTGCCATTCACGACACGACGCTTGGCCCGGCCCTCGGCGGCACGCGCTTTTGGAACTACGCGACCGATGAGGAGGCCATCACCGACGCCCTGCGCCTTGCGCGCGGCATGACCTACAAGAACGCCGTCGCCGGCCTCAACCTCGGCGGCGGCAAGTCGGTGATCATCGGCGACAACCGCACGGCCAATCGCGAGCTGATCTTCCGCGCGCACGGCCGGTTTGTGGAATCGCTTGGCGGGCGCTACGTCACCGCCGAGGACGTCGGCACGAGCACCGGCGACATGGACTACGTGCACATGGAGACGGAATACGTCGCCGGCCTCGCCAACAAGTCGGGCGACCCGTCGCCGGTCACGGCGCACGGCGTCTTCCGCGCCATCGAGGCGTCGGCACAGTTCCGTTGGGGCAAGCCCGACCTGACCGGCAGGACGGTGCTGGTGCAGGGCCTCGGCAATGTGGGCCACTACCTGTGCGCCGAACTGCACAAGGCCGGCGCGAAGCTGGTCGTGACGGACATTCGCCCGGAGAAGGTGCAGGCGATGGTCAAGGAGTTCGGGGCGACGGCCGTCGAGGGCGACGCGATCTTCTCGGCGAAGGGCGACATCTTCGCCCCGTGCGCGCTCGGCGCGATCCTCAACGACGACACGATTCCCAAGCTCAACGTCGAGATCGTCTGCGGCGCCGCCAACAACCAGCTGCTCGTGCCGGCCAAGCACGGCGAGGCGGTGGAGAAGCGCGGAATTCTCTATGGTCCGGACTTCGTGGCCAACGCTGGCGGCGTCATCAACGTCTATGGAGAGGTGGCGGGATGGACGCGCGAACGCGCGCTCCGGAAGGCCGACGAGATCTTCGACACGACACTCCGCGTGTATCAGATCGCGAAAGAGCAGGGCATCCTGTCGTACCTCGCCGCTGACAAGCTGGCGGAACAGCGGATCGCGGCGATCCGCGGGCTCGTGAAGACCTGGCCGCAGTGGCCGCGCAAGTCATGAGCCGCGAACGCATCCCCATCGGCGCCGCCCACGCCGGCTTTGAGCTGAAGGAGAAGCTCAAGGGCGTGCTGGCCGAGCTCGGGTACGATGTGGAGGACGTCGGCACCCACAGTGCCGCGTCGGTGGACTATCCCGATTATGCGCACCCAGTCGCGCGCGAGGTGGAGACTGGCAAGGCCGAGCGCGGCGTGCTGCTCTGCGGCACCGGGCTGGGCATGGCGTACGCCGCCAACCGGCATCCGCACGTGCGCGCCGCGGTGGCGTGGAACAGCGAAGTGGCCTCCCTGTCGCGACTGCACAACAATGCCAACATCCTCGTCCTCCCGGCGCGTTGCATCACCGCCGAGGAGGGCGTGGACATTCTCAAGACCTGGCTGGACACGCCCTTCGAGGGCGGCCGCCACGAACGCCGCGTCGAGAAGATCGAACGCGAGGAGGAGCAGTGAGCCAGTCATGGATGTCGTGGGACCGCTGTCCGCCGGGGGACGCGCTGCGCGCGCAGGATCCGGAACTCGCCGGGTACATCGAGGAGGAGATTGCGCGCCAGAGTGACGGGCTCGAACTCATCGCCAGCGAGAACTTCGTCTCGCCCGCCGTGCTCGAGGCGCTCGGCTCGCCGCTCACCAACAAGTACGCCGAGGGGCTGCCCAACAAGCGCTACTACGGCGGTTGCGAAGTGGTGGACAAGGTGGAGCAGTTGGCGATCGACCGCGTGAAGAAGCTGTTCAACGCCGACCACGCCAATGTGCAGCCGCATGCCGGCGCGCAGGCGAATGCGGCGGTCTATCTGGCCTTCCTCAAGCCGGGCGACACGGTGCTTGGCCTGAACCTCTCGATGGGCGGCCACCTCACGCACGGCTCGCCGGTGAACTTCTCCGGCCTGATGTACAAGATCGTCGCCTACGGCGTCAACGATCAGGGCCTCATCGACATGAACGAGGTCGAGGCGCTCGCCCTCGAGCACAAGCCCAAGATGATCATCGCCGGCTACTCGGCTTATTCGCGCGTGCTCGATTTCGCCAAGTTCGCCGAGATCGCCAAGAAGGTCGGCGCCATCCTGATGGTCGACATGGCGCATTTCGCCGGGCTGGTGGCGGCCGGTGTCTATCCGTCGCCGATTCCGCACGCCGACGTCGTGACGACGACCACGCACAAGACCCTGCGCGGCCCGCGCGGTGGGTTGATCCTGTGCAAGGCCGAACACGCGAAGACCATCGACAAGGCCGTCTTCCCCGGCACGCAGGGTGGCCCGCTCGAGCACTGCATCGCCGCCAAGGCCGTGGCCTTCGGCGAGGCGCTGCAGCCTGACTTCAAGGCGTACGCCGAGCGCATCGTGGCCAACGCGCAGGCGCTGGCCGGTGCGCTCGCCGAGCGCGGCTATCACATCGTCAGCGGCGGTACCGACAACCACCTCATGCTCGTGGACCTGCGCAACAAGAACCTCACCGGCAAGCTCGCCGAGCAGGCGCTCGATAAGGCGGGCATCACGGTGAACAAGAACACCGTGCCGCGCGAAACGCAGTCGCCGTTCGTGACGAGCGGCATTCGCCTCGGCACGCCGGCGCTGACGACGCGCGGCATGGGAACCGCCGAGATGGTGCGCGTCGCTGAGCTGATTGACGAAGTGCTGCAGGCGCCCGAAGATCCGGCCACGCACGCGCGGGTGCGCGAGAAGGTGCGTGCGCTGTCGGCCGAGTTCCCGCTCTATCCGGGAGTGAAGGCGGGGGTCTGAGCAGACAAGAAGGACACAGACGAACACGGAGTGGCACGGAACGGCGCGGAATGGCCTTTCTGTGCCACTCCGTGCTTGTCTGGAGTGCTCCGTGGTCTTCGGTCCTACTCTGTGGTTGTCCCCGTTGCACCTCCCAGTGCATTTTACAGTCATCCTGGACGAGGGTTTGGCTTGTCGGAGCTGGCGTTCCGCGACGGAGTGATGGACCGCATTCGTATTCGCGAACCGCGGTTCGACGAGCACGCCTTTCTGTTCGTGCTGTCGGCGCTCGAGTTTGCGCAGGGCCGACAGACCGAACGCCGGCACCTCTCGGGGCGCGAGCTGGCCGATGCTTGCCGCGATCTCGCGCTTGCCCGCTACGGCGTGCTCTCGCGGCTCGTGCTCGAGCACTGGGGTGTCACATCCACGGCGCACTTCGGCGACATCGTCTTCGCCCTCGTCGACCTCGGCCTTCTGCTCGCCCAGCCGACCGACAGCCGCGACGACTTCGTGGACATCTACGACTTCGCGGTCGCTTTTGACCGCAATTATCCGTGGAACGTTTCCGCGGTCAGCTGACCGCGCCACGCCAATGACACTCGTGCGTGTGGTGACCGCCGCGCAGGCCGCCGAGCGAGATGCGCGGGCCATCGCCGCGGGGACGCCGTCACGCCAGTTGATGCAGACGGCGGGACGCGCCGCGGCCGACGAGATCCTGCGCCACGCGGCCGATCGCGCGGCGGCCGGCGTCGAGGTGTATGCCGGCGGCGGCAACAACGGCGGCGACGCGTGGGTCGTGGCGGCCACACTGGCCGCGCGCGGCATTCCGGTGCGCGTGCACGAGGTGGAACCCGCGCGCACCCCCGACGCCCGCGCGGAAAAGGACGCGGCCGCGGCGGTGCTCAACCAGGCCGCGCAGCCGTCAGGTGCGCCGGGACTCGTGGTCGATGGGCTGCTCGGCACTGGCGCGCGCGGCGCGCCGCGCGGCGACATTGCCCGCGCCTGCGAGGCGGTCGACGAAGCGCGGCGCAATGGCGCGTACGTCGTGGCCCTCGACGTGCCGAGCGGACTCGACGCGGCCACCGGCGCGCACGAAGGGGCGCCGCGTGCCGATCTCACGGTCACCTTTGGCACCATCAAGCGCGGGCACCTCTTCGCGCGCGACTGGTGCGGCACTATCGTCGCCGTCGACATCGGACTCGGCGCGCACGCCGATCTCGACGATGGCGCGCCCCGCCTGGCCGACGCCGCCTTCGTGCGCGCCGTCGTCCCGCGCATCACCGCCGACGCACACAAGGGGAAGCGGGGCAAGGTGGCGATCGTGGGCGGCACACGCGGCATGGCGGGCGCCGTGCTCTTCGCCGCCCGCGCCGCGCTGCGCAGCGGTGTTGGTCTTGTAAAGGTTGTGGTGCATCCGGAGAACGTCGCGCTCGTGCAGCGCGCGCTGCCCGAGGCGATTGCCGCCGAGTGGCCGCAGAATGACAAGGAGGCGACGGATCTTGGCGCGTGGGGCGACGCGATTCTGGTCGGCCCCGGCCTCGGACGCGGCGCGCACGCGCGGAAACTCGTCGCGCGCTGTGTGAGCCGTGCCCGCGGTCCGGTGGTGATCGACGCCGACGCGCTTAATGCCTACGAAGGCGATCCCACGGCCTTTGCCGCGCTCATCGGCGACCGGCCCGCCTTGCTGACGCCGCATCCGCTGGAGTTCGCACGCCTCGCCGGCGCCGAGCCCAACATCGTGAACGCCGAGCGTTTCGCTGTGGCGGCGCCGCTCGCCCATTCCACCGGCGCGGCGGTGCTGCTCAAGGGCGTGCCGACGGTGATCGCCGCACCCGACGGGCGGCTGATGGTGAGCGCCAGCGGGTCGCCAGTGTTGGGGCAGGGTGGGAGCGGCGATATCCTGGCCGGCATCGCGGTGACGCTGGTCGCGCAGGTGGACTCGCCGTTCGAGGCCGGAGCGGCCGCGGCGTGGGTGCACGGGCGCGCAGCCGAACTCGCCGCGCCGCCGGGCGAGATTCGCGGCGTCACGCTCGACGACGTACTGGCGGCGCTCCGTGAGGCGTGGAAGCTCGAGTCACCAGTCGTGCCGCCATACGTGCTGGCTGAACTGCACGCGGTCGGCGAGAAGTGATGCGCCCGCGGGCGCTGCTGGCGGTACTGTGGATTGCGTCGGTCGCGTGCGGTCCGCCACCGCCCGGCACCTCGGTTGGCGCCGCGCCGCGTCCGGCATTTGGCGGCACGCTGCTCCGCGAAGATCGCGTGACGCTCACGCAGGGCAGTGTGGTTCGCGCCGTCGGCGTCGGGCGTCGCTGGGTGTATGCCGCCACCCCGGGCGCGATCATCGTGTACGATCGCGACCGGCGCGCCTGGCTGCCGCCGTTCGTGCGCGACGGCGGCTTCGATCCGTCGCTCGTGCGGCGCATCGGTGTGGATCCGGACGACGACAGTGCCTGGCTCATCACGGCGATGGGCGCGTTCACGCTGCAGCCACTGACGGCGTTCGTGACGCGCGCGCCGGCCGGTCCACTCCCGCAACGCCTGCGCATCGGCTCGCTGGAGAGCGTGTATCGCGAGTTCCCGTCGGTGCAGGCGTTTGAGCAGCTGCTCACACGCGGCGACGCGGCGCTGCAGGCGTTCCCCGTCGTGGCTGGCGCGCGCGCCCCCGATCGCACCGAAGTGTGGCTTGGCACCTTCGGCGGCGGACTCTATCAGGTGGATCCGCTGTTCAATCGCGCTGACCCGCGCCAGTACGGTCTGGCCGCTTCGGGCGTCGGAGCGATCGCGCGCGCCGCCGACGGGGTGTGGGTGGCGCCGGCGCCGCGCGCGGGCGACACGCGCAGCGCGCTGGTCTTTGTGTCGCGCGACGCGCAGCAGTTCCGCTGGCTCGACGATGCCGCGCGGCGCGGGTTCGGCGGCGCGCGCGCTACCGCGCTGGCCGCCGGCGACGGCGTGCTCTGGATGGGCACCACCAACGGTCTGTATCGCGTGCCGACCAGCGGTGACGGTATGCGCGCCTTTGGCGCGATGTCCGGCTTGCCGAGCGACGTGGTGTTGAGCGTCCTGCCGCGCGCGAAAGGCGTGTGGGTCGGGACCGACCGCGGCTTGGGCTTTTTGGCGACTGATTCCGCCGACCTGCGCGGTCACGCGATCGCTGCGGCCGATTTCTCCGGCGTGCCGGTGCGCGCGCTTCTCGCCACCGGTGACACGCTGTGGGTTGGAACGGACGTCGGGGTAGTATTGCGTCCGCCGGGCGAGGACGATCGCTGGGTGCGGCCAGTGGCCGCGTCGGAGCAGCCGCGCCTGCGTCAGGGCGTCCGTGCCCTCACGAACGCCGATTCACAGGTCTTCGTCGCGCTCAGCGATGCACTGCTCGCGTTCAATCTCCGCGACGGTCAGTGGCGCGAGCCGTGGCCCGCCGCGCCGTGGCGCGCCGTTGGCCAGATCGATGCGCTCTCCGCCGATGCGCGCACCGTCTGGGCCGGCGGTCCGTTTGGCGTGATCGCGGTGAATCGGGCCAACGGGGGCTCGCGCCTGCTCCGTCTTGGGAGCGATCTTCCTGATGCCGTCACGGCCATCGTGCTCGACGGCCCGTGGGCGTGGATCGGCACGCTCGGCGGTGTGGTTCGCGTGCGCCGATCGTCCGATGGCCTTTTCCCGTGAGTGACCCCGCAGTCCAATGACGCACCTGCAACACCTTCCCCTCGGCTACGGCGGCGAGTTCGACCTCATCTCAGCGGCGCTCGAGCGCTGGGGTGCGCTCGCGTCCGGCGTCGGCGATGACTGTGCCGTGCTCGACGTTCCGGCGGGCCAGCGCATGGTGTTGAGCGTCGACACGTCGGTGGAAGGGGTGCACTTTCGGCGGCCGTGGCTCACGCCCGAGGAAGTCGGGTATCGCGCCACGACTGCAGCTCTCAGCGATCTCGCGGCGATGGCCGCCACGCCGTTGGGGGTGGCCATCGCGATGACACTCCCCGAGTCGTGGCGCAGCGATTTTTCGCGAATCTGCGACGGCATCGGTGATGCCGTGCGGTCGGCCGGCGCGCACATAATTGGCGGCGATCTGTCGCGCGGCGATGCGCTCTCAATGACGCTCACCGTGGTCGGCCACACCGCGTCGCCGCTCTCTCGCCGCGGCGCGCGCCCGGGCGACGCGCTGTGGGTGACCGGACGTCTGGGCGGCCCCCTGCTCGCGCTGCGCGCGTGGGAGGCCGGCGGCGCGCCGAGCGCGGCGGCCCGCGAGCGATTCGCGCGTCCGGTGGCGCGCATCGCGCCGGCGCGGTGGCTCGCCGATCACGGCGCCACGGCCGGGCTCGACATCAGCGACGGTCTCTCCTCCGACGCCGGGCATCTCGCCGCCGCCGGCGCGGTGCAGCTGGTGCTGAATCTCGATCGGCTCCCCACGATCGCGGACGCGAACGTGGAAGAGGCGGCGCAGAGCGGCGAAGAGTATGAGCTGCTCGTCGCCGCGCCCGCCGGGCTGGACACAAAGGCGTTCGAGGCGGCCTTCGGCATTCCGCTGACGTGCATCGGCGCCGTCGTACCGCCCCTGCCTGGTGAGCCGGAAGTCGACACGCGTCGAGGGGGCGTGCGCGTCACCGTTCCGCGCGGCAACGATCACTTTCCGGTCGCATGATCACCACGCTCATTCGGACCGTCCTGACCTACGCGATGATTCTCATCGCGACGCCGATCATTGCCGGATCGGTGATCGTGGCGGGAATGCTCGGCCTGAAGAATCGACCCGGCTCCATCTTCGACCTGGCGCCGCGCGTCTGGTCGCGCCTCCTGCTGGCGGCGGCGGGCGTGAAGGTCGTCGTCCACGGGGGCGAGCATCGGTTCGGCGACCGACACATCTTCGTCGGCAATCACGTCAGCTGGTTCGACGTCTTCGCCATGGCCGCGCATCTCCGCTGGTTCAAGTTCGTGGCCAAGGCGGAGCTGTTCCGCATCCCGCTGTTCGGTCCGGCGATGCGCTACGCCGGGATGATCCCCATCGAGCGGCAGAATCAGTCTCGCGCGCGCGCCTCCATCCATCAGGCCGGCGCGGCCATTGAGGGGGGCGCGAGTGTGATCTTGTTCCCGGAAGGCACGCGTGGTCACGACTACGCCCTCCGCCAGTTCAAGAAGGGCGCCTTCGTGCTCGCCATCGAGACGCAGTCCCCCATCGTGCCGGTGGCGATCCACGGCACCATCGAGATCCAGCCCAAGGGCGCGGCGCGCATTCGCCCCGGTCGCATCGACCTGCACTTCCTCCCGCCCATTGATACGCAGGGGCGATTCTATGATGACCGCGACACACTCGCTGCTGAGGCGAAGCGCCGCATCGGGGAGTGCCTGATGCGGGAGTACGGCATTCCGGCGCTCGCAGAGAAAGCGGGAACCCCCGTCAGCGCTTAAGTTCCAAGAGTCGGATGCCCGCCTTCACGCGCGATTATCGTGAATCCCCATCCGCAATCCGTATCCTCTATCTGCATCCGAAATCCGGACTCTCCCATGTATCCCATCCTCGCCATCCACGCCCGCGAGATCCTCGACTCGCGCGGAAATCCCACGGTTGAAGTCGACGTTACGCTCGAAGACGGCACGATGGGCCGCGCCGCCGTGCCCAGCGGCGCTTCCACGGGCGAGAACGAGGCGCTCGAACTGCGCGACGGCGACGCCAAGCGGTACCTCGGCAAGGGCGTGCGCAAGGCCGTGCAGAATGTCGAAAAACTCATCGCCCCCGAACTGCAGGGGATGATCTGCACGGAGCAGGTGGCCATTGACCGCGCGATGATCGCGCTCGACGGCACGCCCACCAAGAGCAAGCTTGGCGCCAACGCGATCCTCGGCGTCTCGATGGCCACCGCGCGCGCCGCCGCCGACGCCCTCGGCGTGCCACTGTACCGCTACCTCGGCGGGCCGCTGTCGCGCACGCTGCCCGTGCCGATGATGAACATCCTCAACGGCGGCGCGCACTCCACCAACACGGTGGACTTCCAGGAGTACATGATCGTCCCCGTGGGCGCGCCGACCTTCACCGAGGCGCTGCGGATGGGCGCCGAGGTCTTCCACGCGCTCAAGAAGGTGCTGGTGAAGCGCAAGCTGAGCACCGGTGTGGGCGACGAGGGCGGCTTTGCCCCCGACCTCAAGAACGATGAAGAGGCGATCACCGTGATTCTCGAGGCCATTGAGAGCGCGGGATACGTGCCGGGCAAGCAGGTCTGCCTCGCGCTTGACTGCGCGGCGAGCGAGCTGTGGACTGGCGGCAAGTACACCTTCAAGAAGAGCGGGGCGGGGACCAAGAGCGCCGAGCAGATCATTGAGATGTACGCCAAGTGGCTGGCCAAGTATCCCATCGTGTCCATCGAGGACGGCCTCGCCGAGAGCGACTGGGACGGCTGGTCGGCACTCACCGAAGCGCTGGGCGACCGCGTGCAACTCGTCGGCGACGATCTCTTCGTCACCAACCCGCAGTACCTCGGCCGCGGCATCGACGAGGACGTCGCCAACGCGATCCTCATCAAGCTCAACCAGATCGGCACGGTGACCGAGACGCTCGAGACCATCGAGATGGCGCGCCGCAACGGCTACCAGAGCATCATCTCGCACCGCTCGGGCGAGACCGAGGACACATTCCTTGCCGACCTCGCCGTCGCGACCAACGCCGGCCAGATCAAGACCGGTTCCGCGAGCCGCACCGACCGCGTGGCCAAGTACAACCAGCTCATGCGCATCGAGCAGGAACTCGGCGAGGCGGCCGTCTTCCCCGGCGGGGCGATCTACGGGCTGAAGAAGTAGCGCCGCGGTGTGGGGCGTTCAGCGAGCGGTCGTGCCGTTGGGGCACGGCCGCTCGTCTGTGAATTGCCCTATGCCACCCAAGAAGACCACCGCCAAGAAATCGCCGGCCGTGCTGGCGGCTATCGGCGCGTTCGCCCTCGGCGTCGCGTACTTTGCCGTGCAGGGCGGGGAATACGGCACCACCGACCTCGTGCGCCAGCAGCGGCGCATGGCCGTGCTGAGGCACGACGTCGACTCGCTGCAGCGGCAGGTGGACAGTCTATCGCGCTGGAAGAAGTCCATCGAGACCGACCCCGTGGTGCAGGAGCGGTTGGCCCGCGAAGAGTTCGGGATGGTGCGGGGCGAAAAGGAGATGCTGTATCGATTTGCCGAGGATTCGCCTAGCGCAAAGTGATGGCGGATGGCAGACGAGAAATCCCTC
This sequence comes from Gemmatimonadota bacterium, assembly GCA_016182795.1. Classification (GTDB taxonomy): domain Bacteria; phylum Gemmatimonadota; class Gemmatimonadetes; order Gemmatimonadales; family Gemmatimonadaceae; genus PNKL01. The sequence continues at coordinate 33,630 of JACPFW010000042.1, read as the reverse complement.
CTCGCTCGCTTGCCCCGACCCCTGTCACCCTTTACTATTCGTGCATCGACGCGGGGTGGAGCAGCCTGGTAGCTCGTCGGGCTCATAACCCGAAGGTCGCGGGTTCAAATCCCGCCCCCGCCATCTACGCAAACGGCCGGTCCCTTGGGACCGGCCGTTTTGCGTTGGCGTGTCCCGCTAGCGACCGGCCGCTGAGGCGATGAGGGCGACAAAGCGGTGTCCGCTCACCACGAACGGCATGCCCTTGGGCGCGCGCGCCGCCATGCTCTGCGCCAATCGCGGATCATCGCCGAGGACGCTGACGCCAATCACGCGCGCGCCGGTGGTGGTGTCGGCGGCGTATTCCCACGCCAAGCGGTATCGCGCGCGCGCAAACGAGACGTCGCCCGGGAGGAACGGGAGCATGCCGGCCGGGGCGACGCCGGGGCGGCCGGGCGCCGGCCACTCGCGCGCGGCGGCCTGGTAGTACAGCAGGGCGGCGGTGCGCGCCTGTTCCACGTCGGCCAGCGCGGCGGCCGCGTCGCTCCAGCGGCGCCAGCCATCGGGGCGCGGGGCGATGAGACGAACCGCGATAATGGCGATCGCAAACCATGTGGCGCGACGAAGGCCGACGGCGTGGCGTTCAAGCCACGGGCGGGACACCTCGCCATCGGGCTTGGCGCGTCGACGCCCTCCCGAGCGGGACTCTGTCTGGCGCGGATCGCTGGATCTCGGCGAAAGGCCGCGCGCGCCCGTGCGCGGCCCACGATTCGGGCCGGTCAACGCGGGCTCCCCGTGCCGCCAAGCAGCGCGTCGAGCGGTTCGGTGCTGTCGTAGCTGAGCGATGAGGCGCCGTCGGACGCCGACAGCGTGAAGCGTGTGGCGTCGACGGCCGTGTAGCGCACGGCGCGCGTGTCGCCGCCGGCTTCGGCCAGTGTCTCGGGCAGGCGTCCCTCGGCCTCGCGGTACGCGTTGACCCGCGCCGCCTCGAAGGCCAGTACAACGCGCAGTCCCATCTCTCTCTGCTCGGGCGTGCGCCGGTCCGGCGCTCCCTGCGGCAGCCAGTCGGGTGGGGCGGCGAACAGGAAGACGGCGACGCCGACGGCCAGCGCGGCATTTAGCGCGCGCAGCAACGGCCCGCGGTCGACGGGCGCCTTGGTCTGCGCCGCCTGCGCCTCGCGCGCCTGCTCGGTGGTGATGGACTGCGCGATCTCGTACGCCCGCTGCAGCGCCTGCTTGCGCAGGTCGGCCTCATCCGGCGGAACGTAGTTCTCGTCGGGATACGGGCGTTTGAACAGATCGTCGGGACTCATCACTGATAGACGATTGTCGGAGGGAGTCGGTTGCGGAATTCGATGCGGCCATCGGCCGGCCGCCAGCCCCCATGGCCTGCATTCTGGGGCTTTGAGACCGCGCAATGTCCCCGTATATTACAAGGCTGTACGGCTGGGTAGCTCAGCTGGTGAGAGCGCACGACTCATAATCGTGAGGTCGAGGGTTCGATCCCCTCCCCAGCTATTTGACGGCAGCGTTTGCCCCATCGCCACATGTCGATGGTGGGGAACAGGCGGCCGTTCTTCGTTGCGGTGAGGGCATGCCAACTGATACGCACGGCGCGGACCAATCCGACCAACCGCCCTTGACGGGCGATCTTCCTCATTGCTAAGATCCACCTCGTAGTCACAATCGAAGACCAGTGGTCATTTGCTGCCTATTGCCGCCACTCAAAATAATGTGCTAAAAAGCGTTTCGCCCGGCGGCGCAGGCTCTACCGCCCGGGCGTTTTCGTTTTGGTCCAGTTCGGTTATCACCCCTGTCAACCCGATGATCGCGATGCGCGCGACGCCGGTCTGCATGGACAGTGAACGCTGGCGGCCTCTCTCCCGAGAGCGGCTTGGCGTTGTTTTGCGCATTCGCAAAATGACATAGGACGGATCGCTCGTCCCTCCATTCAGGCTCTCTCGGCAACGAGAGGGCCTTTTCGTTTCCTCACCCTTGACCGCTGCGGTTCCATGACCATCGCCGTGTATCACGAACATCCCGACTGGTTCAAGCCCCTCTTCGCCGAACTCGATCGTCGGGACATCGCGTACGAACGCCTCGACGCTGGGTCACACCGGTTTGATCCCGGCGCCGCCGACGCGCCCTGGTCGCTCGTCGTCAACCGCGCGAGCCCGTCGGCGTATCTCCGGGGCCACGCGCAGGCCACCTTCCACACGCTGCACTGGCTGCGTCATCTCGATCGACTGAACGTGCCGGTCGTGAACGGGTCTGTCGTGTACGCACTCGAGCTTTCCAAGTCGTCGCAACTCGACCTGCTCCAGTCGCTCGGCCTTCGCTTTCCCCGCGCCCGCGCCATCAACAACGCCGCGCAGGCGGTGGCCGCAGCCCGGGGACTGCGATTCCCCGTACTTGTGAAGGCCAACGTTGGCGGAAGCGGCGCCGGCATTGTCCGCTACGACACACCCTCGGCGCTCGCTGATGCCGTCGCGGCGGGAACCGTCGCCCTGGGCATCGACGGCACGGCGCTCGTCCAGGAGTCCGCTCCGCTCAGGGACGGCCACATCACCCGCGTCGAGACACTCGGCGGCAAGTACCTCTACGCCATCAACGTCTATCCCGCCGTCGGATCGTTCGACCTCTGCCCCGCGGACGCGTGCCAGACGACGAGCGGCGTTGAGCTCGTGCGCGGCGCCTGCGCCGTGGACGCGCCCACGAGCGGTTTGCGGGTCGAGGGCACCACACCGCCCAAGCACATCATCGACGAGGTCGAGCGAATCTCGCGTGACGCGAACCTCGACGTCGGCGGCATCGAGTACCTCGTGGACGACCGCGATGGCAAGCACTACTACTACGACATCAATGCGCTCTCGAACTTCGTGGCCGACGCGCCGCACGTCATCGGGTTCGATCCGTTTGTCCGTCTGGTGGACTACCTGGAGAAGCGCGCGGGAATCGCCGCCGAGGCCGGACGATAATGCGATTCGGCTATTGGTTGCCCATTTTCGGCGGCTGGCTCCGCAACGTCTCCGACGAACAGATGGCTGCGTCGTGGGCGTATGTGCACAAGCTTGCGCGGCGCAGCGAACAGATCGGCTTTGATCTCGCGCTCATCGCCGAGTTGTACATGAATGACATCAAGGGCGTCGAGGCGCCGACGCTCGACACCTGGAGCACGGCAGCGGCGCTCGCGGCCGTGACGGAGCGTCTCGAGCTCATGGTGGCGGTGCGGCCGACCTTTCACAATCCGGCCCTGCTCGCCAAACAGGCGGCGAACATCGATCACATTGCGGGCGGGCGTGTGTCGTTGAATGTCGTCTCGAGCTGGTGGAAGGATGAAGCCCGGCGCTGCGGGGTGCCGTTCGACGGGCATGACGAGCGCTACGCACGCACGGAGGAATGGCTCGCCATCGTGGATGGCGCCTGGAAATCGCCGATGTTCTCGTTCCAGGGCAAGTACCACAGCGTGGACGAACTCGTCGTCGAACCCAAGCCCGTGCGGAAGCCGCGGCCAGTGATCTACGCCGGTGGCGAGAGCGAAGCCGCCAAGTCGCTGATTACGCGCGCGTGTGACGCGTACGTGATGCACGGCGATCCGCCGGAGCGCGTGATTCCGAAAGTGGCCGACGCGCAGCGGCGCCGCGCCGAACTTGGACTGGAGTCGATGCCGGTGGGCATGGCTGCCTATGTCATCGTGCGTTGCACGGATCAGGAAGTCAGGCGCGAACTCGAGCGTATTACCAACGTGGCGGCCGGTTCCCCGGGGTACGGCAACTATCAGGACTGGATCCACAACACCCAGCTCGAGCAGCGTGTATCGCTGGAAGACTATTCGGTGTCCAACCGGGGCCTTCGCGCGGCGCTGGTCGGGACGCCGGAGCACGTCGCCGAACGCATCATCGAGTTCGAAAAGGCCGGCATCAACCTACTGCTCCTGCAGTGCAGCCCGCAGTACGAAGAGATGGAACGGTTTGCCGAGGAGGTGATGCCGCTGGTGCAGACGGCGCGTGGGGGCGTGCCGGCGTAGGCCGACGCCCACCCCACCGGTATCCGGTACGTCTCGAGCGCGCGGGTGGTCTCGGCGACTCGGAGGGCGGTGTACCCAATACCGCTCAGCGTGCCGTCCACGACAGCCCAGTGAACAGGCCGGGGCCAGCGGCGGGCTTGCCGGCGACGTCGATCCAGCGAGCACGGCCGAGGTTGGTGCCGTCGAGGGTGACGCGCCACGGGCCGGACTGCCACGCGAATCGTGCGTCGACCGTCGTGTAATCATCCTCGCCTGCGCGGCGTGCATGCAGGAGATCGGCACTCACCGTCACGCCCGCACGCAGCGCGCGCGTGGCCGTGAGGCCGCCGCTGCGCGTGAGCGGGCGCAGCGCGTACTTGCCGATGATCGCCGGATCGAGGTCGGAGACAAAGCGCGTGCCCTGCGCACGCACGCGCCAGTCGAATCCGGCCACGCCCGGCATGTCGACGGCGAGCTCGGCACCCTGCAGCGTGGCCTCCCCGACGTTCATCGCCGTCCAGGGCATCACCGAACCGGCAACGGCGGGCTTCGTCCAGTCGATGAGATCGTGCGACCGTCGGCCAAAACCGGTCAGCTCGACCGCCCCACGGCGGAACTCGCGACGCAATCCGAGGTCAGCCGTCCAGAACGTCTCGACGCCGAGGGCAGCCTTCCCCTGGTTGACGGGATCCTTGTAGTAGCGTTCGGTCCACGAGGGCGCGCGAATGCCGCGCGCCAGCGACGCTCGCCCGATGAGCACGGCCGACAGCGGGATGCGCATGGTGAGCGACGGCGAAAAGGCATCGCCACTGACGGAGCTATGATCGACGCGTCCAGCCGCGGTGACGGTCGCATCCGCGACCGTCCGGGCGGCCTCGACAAAGGCGGCCAGCCGCGATTCGGCATGGTCGCCCAGCCTGAAGCTCGCCAGCGTCCACTGGCCCGCCTCCACGCCGGCGACGACGGACAACCGGTCTGTCACGGCCTGGCGCACCGAGAATTCGCCGAACAGCATCGTGTTGGTGTGCAGGTTCTCGTACGCCGCGGGGTTCTCGCGTCGCAGCACGAAGTCGTCGTCGTGACGCCGATAGCTGAGCCCGGCGCGCACCACCCCGCGCGTACCCGCCGCATGCTCGGCTCGCACCGCGAGCAGGCTGGTTCCGGTCCTTTCGGCGGAGTTGTACGGGCCGTAGAACGCATTGGCGCCGAAGTCGCGGCGCGCGTATGCCGCATCGAGCCCGAGGCGAGTACCGGACATGGTGCGCGACAGCGCGACGCGCAGTTGCTGCACGTCGTAGTCAGTGCCCGGGCGATGTCCGTCGGACGAGGCGTACTCGGCGGCAACACGCATCGAGCCCGTTTCGCTCCCGTGTCCGGCCGCCAGCGCCAGTCGCGCGGTACCGAAGCTCCCTCCGTCGACGCGCACCGATCGCGCCGCACCGCGCCGCGTGACGATGTTGATCACGCCACCGGCGGCGTCGGGGCCATGCAGCGCCGAGGCGCCACCGCGCAAGATCTCGATGCGCTCGACGTCGTCGAGCGGCAGCGGCAGGTCGAGCGAGAAATGCGCGGTCTGCGCATCGGTGACGCGCACGCCGTCCAGCAGGACCAGCACCTGCGAGTAGTTGCCGCCGCGCACGGCCACGTCGGCCGACGCCGCCGAACGCAGCTGCACGTCGACGCCCAGTCCACGCGCGAGGACCTGTGCCAGCGAAAGTCCGGGGAGGCGATCAAGGGCAGCGCGATCGATGATCTCGAGGGAATGACCACTGCGGGTTGTGGCGCGGGTGCTTACGCGCACGGTGTCGATGGTGGGCTGGGCGGCGACTGGCAGGCAGGGCGTCAGCAGCGCGGCCGCGAGCGAAAGCAGAGTGGGGGGAAGGCGCATGCCCGCAAGCTAGCCGTGCGCTACGGAGATGGTCCACTCGCAGCACGGGCCGGCAGGAGGCCGATGGTGTCTCGCCCCAGGCACGGTCCGAGAGGCCGTCATCGTTCTTCACCCGGGACAAGACGCTCCAGAAACGCGGCGCGTTCGGCCGCCGGCATTCCGTAGGTGTGCTCCACCTGCGGATACGCCCCAGACCGCACGTCCCCGGCGAATCGCGCAATGCCGTCGGCCGCGGTCTCGAGCAGCATCGCGTAGCGTCGCACGAACCGGGCCGCCCGGGCATCGCCAAAACCGAGCAGGTCGTGCCAGACAAGTACCTGGCCATCGCACGCCGCGCCGGCGCCAATGCCGATGACGGGTACGGCAACCCGTTTGGTGACGGCCGCGGCGACGTCGCTCGGCACCGCCTCGAGTACGAGCATCGCGATACCGGCGGCCACGAGCGCCTCGGCATCAGCCACAAGCCGGAGTGCCTCGTCGGCGGTGCGGGCTCGTGCCACGTAGCCGCCAGTGGCCGACGCGGTCTGCGGCAACAGGCCAAGGTGCCCGACTACCGGGACGCCGCTCGCCACGACCGCGCGTACACGGTCGCACATTGGGCCGGCTCCCTCGAGCTTCACCGCGTCGGCGCCCGCCTCGGCGAGCCGCTGTGAGGCCCGCACGGCCTCGGCGTCGCTGCCTTCGTAGCTCCCGGCCGTCAGGTCGGCCACGACGGGCGTGGTGCCGGCGCCGCGCGCCACGGCTTCGGTGAAGAGTACGGCGGCCTCGAGTGGGAAGGTGGAGGTGTCGGCGCGTCCCAGGACGACCATCGCGGCCGAGTCGCCGACAAGCACGACGTCAGCGCCGCCGCGTACGGCGGCGCGCGCCGTCGGGTAGTCGTACGCCGTCACCATCACGATGGGCGGCACGCCCTTGCGCGCGGAGAGCCCGTTCCAGGAGGCGCGCGTCATGGCCGCAGAAGCCGGTTGTCGATCAGCCGCGTCGTGCCCACATGCGCAGCGACGAACGCCCGCGCCCCGGGGGCCAGCCGCTCCCGCACGGCGAGCGTCGCCGAGTCGCGGATCTCGGCGTACTGCACGTGCAGTCGCGACTCGGCGTCGAGCACGGCGCGCAGCGCGGTGAGGGCATCGCGCGTGTCGTGCCCGGCGTCGGCGGCGGCCGCCGCCGCGTCAAGCGCGTGCGGAATCGCCAGCGCGACCGGACGCTCGTCGGCGCTGAGATAACGATTACGGCTCGACAGCGCGAGCCCGTCGGTGTCGCGCACGGTCGGCACCACGACCAGTTGTACGGGGAGGAGCAGGTCGCTGATCATCCGCCGAACAATGATCGTCTGCTGGAAGTCCTTTTCGCCGAGATACAGGGTGTCGGCACCGGTGGCGGCGAGCAACTTGGCGACGACGGTCGCGACGCCGTCAAAATGCCCGGGCCGAAACGCGCCGCACAGAATGTCGCCGAGCGCGCCCGTGCGCAGGCGGGTGGATTCCCCCGCGGGGTACATCTCGTCGTCGCGCGCAGACCAGAGCAGATCGGCGCCGGCTGCCATGGCCAATGCGGAGTCGGCGTCCGGCGTCCGCGGGTAGCGGGCGAAGTCTTCCGTGGGCCCGAACTGCGCGGGATTCACATAGATGCTCACCACCACGAAACCGCCATCAGCGCGGGCCGCGCGCACCAACGCCGCGTGCGCCTCGTGCAGCGCGCCCATGGTTGGCACGAAGCGCACGGGCAATCCGGCCATCCGCGTGGCAGCCACCTCGGCGCGCAACTCGGCGACGGTTTCCACGTGCTTCATGGCGTGGCCTCTTCGTCGAGCGCCGCGCGTACCGTCGTGGTCGCATCGTCGGCGCGTGCGCGGCGCCGCACGAGCGCGAGCACGGCGCGCGCCGTGGCGTCATACAGAGGCAGATGTTCCGGTGCGCGCGCCGCCAGCATGGTGCGGTGGGCGCGCACAGTACCGGCGTCTCCGCGCGCCACGGGTCCGGTCAGGGCATCATCGGGGCCGAGTTCCCGCACGCGGTCGACAGCCGCGGCCGTCAGGTCGGCCAGTGCGTTGCGCGCCATCGCCACGGGCATGCCCGCCGCGACGGCACAGGCGATGGCGGCGTCGAGGAGTGCCACCGTCGCGTTCGCTGCCAAGGATGCACCGGCGTGATACAGCGGTTTGGACGCGCCGTCCAGATCGAACGGAATCCCGCGCACGGCATGCACCAGCGCCAGGCCAGCGGCATGGGCGCGTGCGTCGCCGGTCGTGATGGCCATCGGGACACCCGCGAGCCTGCTCCCGCGATCCTGCGCCGTGAAGGTCATCAGGGGATGCACGCTCCCCACCGCGGCGCCGTGCATACTCGCTTCCGCGAGTGCGCCAAGTCCCACGCACCCGCTGGTGTGCATCACCACCTGCACGCTGGGCGGGAGCGCGGAGGCCGCTGCGGCGACCTCATCGTCGGGGACGCAGAGCACGACGGCGGCGGCTCCGGTCGCGTCGGCGCGCACGGCGAGCCCGCGAGCCGTGCAGCGCGTGCGCGCCGCATCGCTGCGCGCGACGACGCCAAGCAACGGGATGCCGGCATCGCGAACGGCCTCGGCCATCACGAGTCCGAGCCGCCCGGCGCCTACCACCACGAGTGGACCTGGCAGGTCGGTCATCACGGAAAGATAATCAGCCCGACGGGCCGAACGGTCATCAGGCCGTTCTGTGGCTTCGGCCCCGCTGGCGTTCCGCGCCGGCGGCGTCGAGTATTCTGGGACCGTGACTTCGCCTCCCACCACTCACGCGCGGCCCCTTCGCGTCCTTGTCACGGGGGCAACGGGCTACATCGGCGGCCGCCTCGTGCCGCGGCTCCTCGATCGCGGCCACCACGTGCGTTGCGTCGTGCGCAACCCGAGCCGCCTCGCGGGACATCCGTGGCCTGACGCCGAGATCGTCCCCGGCGACCTCGAAGAACCGGACGTCTTCTGGAATGTCTTCGACGGCATCGACGTGGCGTACTACCTCGTGCACTCGATGGCGGCGGGCAAGTACTACCGCGAGCGCGACCGCCTGATGGCGCTCGCGTTCGCCGCCGCCGCTGACCGCGCGAGCGTCAAACGCATCATCTACCTGGGCGGGCTGGGCGAACCGCAGTTCGAGCGCAGTCCGCACCTGTACTCTCGACAGGAAGTTGGGCGCGCCCTGGCCTCGACGGGCGTGCCGGTGCTCGAGTTCCGCGCCGCCGTCATTGTCGGTTCGGGGAGCGCGAGCTTCGAGATGATCCGCCATCTGGTCGAGCGCCTGCCGGTGTTGCTCGCGCCGACCGCCGTCGACACCGCCTGTCAGCCGATCGGCATCCGCTCGGTGCTCGACTACCTCGTCGAGTCACTCGAGCACCCCGAGGCGCATGGCGTCTTCGAGATCGGTGGAGCCGACGTGCTGTCGTACCGCGACATGATGCAGCGGTATGCGCGCATCCGCGGCCTGCGCCGCCTCATCCTCGCGCTTCCCGTGCCGCTCCCCGAGCTGGCCGGGCACTGGGTCGACCTGTTCACCCCGATTCCGTTCAGCATTGCCGAACCGCTGGTCGAGAGCATGCGCACGCAAGTCATCGTGAAGGACGACGCCGCCCGCCGCGTCTTTCGCGTGGAGCCCACCGGCTACGACGAGGCGGTGCGTCTCGCGCTGCGTCGTGTCGCTGAGGATTCCGTGGCGACCACATGGGCCTCGTCGCTCTCGAGTCTCGCCCAGGATCAGGGCGACGAGGATGTACTCGGCGAGCACGAGGGCATGCTGCTCGACCGCAAGCGGCGGCGCGTGCATGCGCCGCCCGAACGGCTCTTCGAGGCGATCTGCCGTCTGGGCGGCGAGAACGGCTGGCTGGCCGGCAACTGGCTCTGGCAGCTGCGCGGCGTGCTCGATCGCTTGGTGGGCGGCACCGGCATGCGGCGCGGGCGCCGCCACCCGCGCGACCTGCGCATCGGTGAACCCGTGGACTTCTGGCGCGTTGAGGCACTCGAGGAGGCGCACCTGCTGCGCCTGCGCGCGGAGATGAAGCTGCCGGGCTCAGCGTGGCTCCAGTTCGAGGTGCTTCCCGACAAGCAGGGGTGCCGCGTGGAGCAGACCGCGTTCTTTGATCCGGACGGTCTGCTCGGCTACCTGTACTGGTACGCGGTGCTGCCGTTTCACCGCTTCATCTTTCCGGGGATGATCGACGCGCTCAAGGCGCGCGCGGAAGCAGCCGAACAGCAGGCGCGGTGAACGCGCGCTGATGGCACGCGTTCACCGCGAGGTGTGCTACTTGCTGGTCGAATCCTTGACGGTGAGGTCGATGTACTGGCCCGTGGTCGGCTTGATCCCCGGCTTGGTGTTGCGCGGCAGACGCACCGCCTTGGGGCCCAGCGACTTCGCATAGCGGTACAGCGCGCGCAGATCCTTGTCGCTGAACTTCGACGCGTCGTGCCACGGCATCGGCAGCGCGCCCTGTCCGTGGTCGGCGGTGCGGAGGATGTCGACCCATTCGTCTTCGCTGTGGCGGTCGGCGACTTGGCGCAGGTTCTTGCCGTACGTCGTTCCCCACGGGCCGTAGAAGCCCACCGGGTTGCCCGAGAGCTGATCTTCCTTGGCCACCTGACCCTTCTTCTCCACCCAACCGGCGGTATGGCAGTCGTGGCAGCTCGCGACGGTCATCAGGTACTCACCGGCGGCGACGTCGCTCGACGCCTGCACGAACGGCTTCTCGTCCTGCGTCCGGGGCGTGGCGGTGGCCGAAGTGGCGGCGACGCCGGCGGCGAGAGTTAAGACAGCGAGACTTCCGGAGGGCAGGAAGAGACGGGACCGCGACATGCAGGAGGGCTCCAGGAATAGGGGGTCAGCGTCGCGCGCGAGAGAGGGCGCGACGCATAATTTACACGGCGACCCGCCGGGAGTGTTAGTCGGGCGGCAGCGACGGCATCGCCGTGGCGGCGACGCCGCGGTCGATCACGCGGTCGAGCGCGCGGCGCACGTCGTCCAGCTTGGTCGGCTTGCTCACGAAGTCGTCCATGCCGGCGCCGAGGCAGCGGTGGCGCTCCTCGGCGAGCGCGCTCGCGGTGAGCGCGATGATCTGCACGTGCCGTCCGGGCTGCTCAGCGGCGCGAATGCGCCGCGTCGCCTCGTAACCGTCAAGATGCGGCAGATGGCAGTCCATCAGCACCGCGTCGTACTGGCGCAGCAGCGCGCGGTCCACCGCCTGCAGGCCGTCGGTGGCGAGTTCGACTTCGCAGTGGAGCGACTCGAGCATTTTGCGCGAAATGATCTGGTTGACCATGTCGTCTTCCACCAGCAGAACGCGCAGGCGGGCCCGCGACGTCGCGCGCGGCATGGGCAGCGTGCTCTGCCGCATGGCGTCGCGCGCCATGGACGCGCGCTCGGCCAGCAAATGCTGCGTCAGCAGCGGCTCCGACTCGGGCGGCGCCTGACCGCCCGCGCGGCGCGCCACCACCGCCTCGATCATTTGCTGCAGCGTGTCGGCGCGCAGAGGCTTGGGCAGGTAGCCGTCGTAGCCGACGGCGCGAAACTTCAGCGCGTCGCCGCGCAGCGACGCCGACGTCGCGATCACGAGTCCGAGCCCGTCGAACTTGGGGTCGGCGCGCACCGCGCGCCCCACGCCCTCGCCGTCGGCGCCGGGCATCATGTAGTCGACCACAGCCACCACGTAGGGGTCGCCGTCGTCGAGCGCGCGGCGAATCTCCGCCAGGGCGGCGTCACCGTCCGTCGCAACGCCCACGCGCATGCCCCACGAGGTCAGCCGCTCGCGCAGCACGCGCAGGCCGACGTCATTGTCATCCACCACGAGCGCGTGCACGCCGCGCAGCTCGGCGGCGGGAGCCGCCACCGGCAGCGCGCTCGGATCGAGCGGCAGCGTGACCGTCACGCGGAAGATCGAGCCGACGCCCGGCGTGCTCTCCACGCTGACGTCGCCGTGCATCAGGTCCACCAGCCGCTTGCTGATGGACAACCCCAGTCCGGTGCCGCCGAACCGCCGCGTCGTCGACGAATCGCCCTGCTCGAAGGGAGTGAACAGCCGCGCCAGCCGGTCGGCCGCGATGCCGATGCCGGTGTCGTGCACGCTGAACACCACCGTCGCCCGCCCGTCGTCGGCCGCGTGCGACTCGACGTCGATCAGCACGTGGCCGCGTTCGGTGAACTTCACCGCGTTGCCGGTGAGATTGAGCAGCACCTGGCGCAGACGGCCGCTGTCGCCAATCACGCGGCGCGGCGTGTCGGGCGCAATGCGCACGACAATCTCGGTTCCCTTTTCGCGCGCCCGCGGGGCAATGAGGTCCGCCACCTCGGAGACCGCGATATGCAGATCGAACGGGATGGGATCGAGCGTGAGCTTGCCGGCCTCGATCTTGGAAAAATCGAGAATATCGTTGATGACGCTGAGCAGATGGTCCGCGGAGCGCTGCGCCGTCTCGACGTACGAGCGCTGCTCGACGCTGAGTGTCGTCTCGGCGAGCAGGGCCGTCATGCCGATCACGCCGTTCATCGGCGTGCGGATCTCGTGGCTCATCGTCGCCAGGAACTCGCTCTTGGCCTGCGAGGCGGCCTCGGCCTGCTCCTTGGCGGCGCGCAGCGAGGCCTCCGCGGCCTTGCGCAGGGTGCGCTGCCGCTGGGCGCGGCGTCGGTTGAGCACGGCGACGACCGCATTGATCAGCAGCACCACACAGAGCGTGAGGTAGAGCCAGCGCAGGATGCGCGCCTGCGCGAACGCCTCGGCGGCGTCCAGCTCGAAAACGAGGCCGGCGTCGATCTCCGGCAGGAAGGTCCACGCGCCGACGACGGTTTCGCCGCGGTAGTTCCGATAGCCGCCCATCTCCACGTCGGTCGAGCCCTTCACCACCTCGGCGGCCGCGCGCGTCAGCGGCCACGAGGCGGCGGTGCGCGGCGTGGTCTTGAGGGTGCGCAGCGTCCGACCCGGGTCCCGCACGGCGATCTGGAACGCGGGCGATCCCGAGCCCGGGGCCTGCACGCCGGCTCGCACGAGCGCCGAGCCGAATCGCGGGACGCTGGCAAAGACGCCGTCGCGCCGCACCAGATAGGCATCGCCCGTCTTCCACGTGCGGCTGACCTCCAGACGAACCGCGAGGGGCGCGTCGAACAGCACGGCGCCAAGATGTCGGCCCCCGACGTCCTGCACCGGCGTGGCGATGGTGACGAACGGTTCGCCGGCGTCCAGCTTCTCGCCCGCGACCTCCGTGGTGCGCGGCAGCGGCATTGGCGCGCTCACCACCTGCACGCCGCCGGAGGAGCGGTGCAACCGAGCGTTGTCACGCCAGCGTGCCGCTGCTTCGTCGCGCGACAGCCCCGACGCGGCAATCACGCGACCGCCGCTGTCCACGAGCGACCAGCTGAGCCATCCCTGCGCCTGCAGCGCCGTCGCCATTGCCTCGTCGGCGGCGCGCGCGTCGCGGCCACCGGCGCGGCCGGACAGTCGCTGCTGGAGGACGGGAAGGACGGCCGGCGCCGCGACAATGGCGTGGCTGGCCCGCACGAGGTCGCGGTGCCAACGCTGGATCTCGGAACGTCGCTCGTCGCGGCGCGACTGGAGCAGGGCCTCGTCGGCGTCGCGGATGCGCCCCTCGAGGAGCACCAGCGAGACCGCGCCAACGATGGCGGTCAGGGCCAGCGTCGTCCAGACCACGACACGGGCGGTGGTCGGCGACGAGAGGAATCGGCGAAGGGCGGAAAACATAAGAGCGGTGAAAGTCGCCTGCGCGCACGCAGGTGGCAAGCCGGACGGTCCTACAGCCCTGTTGGCAGACGCCGCGGAACGCATTAGGATTCGACATAGCCGCCAGGGGTGAGACGGACGTTTCGTCTCTGAGAAAGTCCCTTGGAACCTGATCCGGATCACACCGGCGTAGGGAGTGCGGCGTGTCGCGGCGGTTTCCGTTGCGCCACCCACTCGGCCGGGTGGCGCTTTGTATTTCGCGCCGCTCGGTCGGGCCCACTTCCGGATCGCAACCGTTTTCGCGAACCGGCCATGCAGCCACTATTTCTTGTTGTCTCGGCCCTGCTTCTGCAGGCGCCCCAGAAGCCAGACTCCGCGCGCGCCGCGCGCGCCGACACCCTCGAGCGCGTCACTGTACGCGCCCTGAGAGCCAGCGGCGCCGCTCCGCTCAGCGAGCGCACGATCTCACGCGACGAACTCCAGCGCGGCTACGCCGGGCAGGAGGCGCCCCTGCTCCCCACGCGGGTGCCGGGGATCACCGCCTACTCCGAGAGCGGCTCGTTCACCGGGTACAGTTATCTGCGCCTCCGCGGGCTCGACCAGAACCGCGTGAACCTGTCGTTCGACGGCATTCCGCTGAACGATCCAGAAGACCAGCAGTTCTACTTCTCCAACGTCCCCGACTTCGCCAACAGTGTGCAGTCGGTGCAGGTGCAGCGCGGCACGGGAACGAGCGCGTTTGGCACCGCGTCGTACGCCGGATCGGTGAACTTTCAGTCGCTTGACCTCGCGTCGGCCAAGCGCGGCGGCGAGATGCAGCTGACCGGCGGCGCATTCGACACGCGCCGTGCCGCGCTGCAGTGGCGGTCGGGGCTCACCGGCGGGCGGTGGGCGATGGCCGCCCGCGCCTCGTCGCACCAGACGGACGGGTTCCGCGCGCACTCGGGAAACAACGCGTCGTCAGGCTTTCTCTCGGCGGCGTGGTACGGCAACAAGGACGTGGTGAAGTTCACGGCCTTCGCCGGGCTCTCCAAGCTGCGCTCGTCGTATTACGCGGCCGACGAGGCGACAGTCCGCGCCGATCCCCGCACCAATCCCATGGGGCTCGACGAACGCGACCGCTTCTCGCAGGTCTTCTGGAACCTGCAGCACGTGCGCGCCGTCGGTGAGCACGCGGTGTGGACGACCACCATTTACCGCCAGGGGGCGGGCGGCTGGTTCGACGTGAAAGTCGACCCCGACCTGTGGCGGTTCAACCTGTCGTACAACTGGTACGGCGCGCTGAGCACGTACTCGTACCGCCGCGGCGCGGTGGCATTCGATGCCGGCGCGCACGTGATGCGGTATCACCGCGATCACTTCCTCGCCATCTGGCCCACGCTCGACTCGCGCGTCTACGACAACACCGGGTACAAGGGCGAGCAGACGGCGTTTGCGAAGGTGCAGGTGGAGCAGGGGCGGGCCACGTGGTTTGCCGACCTGCAGCTGCGGCGCGCGGCCTTCCGCTACGAGCCGGCCGTCCGCACGTCACCGGATCCGCATGCGCCGCCGACCACACCGTCCACCGACTGGGGCTTTCTGAATCCACGCATCGGCCTCACGTGGCGCCAGACGCCGGCGCTCTCGTACTTCGTGTCCGTCGGCTCGGTGCGGCGCGAACCCACCCGCGACGACATGTTTGCCGGGGCCGACAACCTCGACGACTCCAATGCCGCGTCCATCCTGCCGCTCGACCGCGTGCGTCCGGAGCACGTGGTGGACTACGAGGCCGGCGCCACGTGGTCGGGGCCGCGCCTGCGCGTCTCCGCCAACCTGTTTGCCATGGAGTTCCGCGAGGAGATCGCGGCCGTCGGGGCGCTGAGCCTCACCGGGTCGCCGCTGCGCGTCAACGTCGGCGGGTCGCACCGGCGCGGACTCGAGGCCGAGGCGCGCTGGCAGGCGTCGTCCACGCTGATGCTCGACGCGACGATCGCCGTCAACGACGCGCGCATCAACCGGTATGTCGACGCCGAGTCGGGCGACGTGCACCGCAATGTGCGGTCGCGACTCTCGCCGCGCGTCGTGGCCACGCAGGCGGTGACCTGGCGGCTGCCGCGCGGGTTCTCGCTTGAGAGCGAGGCGCGCCAAGTGTCGGCGGCGCCGCTGACCAACACCGGAGATGCCAGCGCGACGCTCCCCTCGTACGTCCTGGCGGACGCTGGGCTGACCTGGGCGCGCGGAGGGTCGAGCGTCGGCCTGCGCGTGAACAACGTCTTCGACCGGCTGGCGTTTGGCGGCGGGTACGCCAGCGGCGGGACGAATTACGTCTTTCCGTTCGCGACCCGGCACGTGATGGTCAGCGTCCGCCGCGCCTTCTAGGGGGCACAGCGGGCGCTGTCCGACGACGGGGCGGCAAGTATCTTACTTTCCATGTCCGTGCCGATTAGCGCTCCGCCGCGTCATTCGCGTCCGCAATTTCTTGGACTTCCCGCCACGCTCTTCATCATGGGCGTGGCGGCGTTCATCGTCATGGCCGTGCAGCAGCGCGTACGGCGCGAGGCGGGTGAGCGGCAGGCGTTTATCGCGGCGACGGCCAAGGACCTCCGCTTCGATCTCTCCAGTGCGCACCTCGCCGTGGAGGAGTACGTAGACGGCGATCCGGGAGTCGATTTGGGGCGGGACATCGACGAACGGTACGTCCATGCCCTGCGGTTGCTCGACCAACTGACCGATGGCATCGGTTCGAGCGGGGCCTCCGCACTGCTCGACCCGCTGCTGACCGATCGTATTGCCACGCTGCGGGGCGACATCGCCAACCTGCGGGCGCTGGCCGGCCGGCGACTGGCCGAAGGGCGCCGCAGCCCCGCCGGAAACGTCACCGATGTGCGCTTCGACGCCGCGCTGCGCCACGCCTCGGCCGGGTCGCAGGCGGTGATGGAGAGCCTCGAAAGCTCGGTCGCGAACTCGGCGGCCACCTTGGACACCGTCGAGTTGGTCGTCGACGGCGCCGTGGCGCTGCTGTTCATCATCGGGGGCACGTTGGTGGCGCGTCAGCGGCGCACGCACCACGAGGCTTACGAGCAGCTCGAGTCGGCCGTGGAAGTCACGACCCGCGACGCGCGCTCGCGCGAAGCGCACGCGCGGGCGCTGCTCAACTCGTCGATCGACGCCATCATCACGGCCAACGGCGACGGCATTGTGCTGGGCTGCAATCCCGCCGCCGAGCGGCTCTTTGGCTACACCGAGCAGGAGCTGGTGGGTCTGCAGGTGCGTGAACTCACGGCCGAACCGTATCGCTCGCTGCCGCACGATCGCATGGGTGAGTACTTCCAGCGCGCGCGCGCCAGTGGGCGCGGCGTCAGCGAGATCGTGTCGGGGCGCCGCAAGGACGGACGCGAAATCGTGCTCGACATGTCGCTGAGCGCCGTGCAGACCGGCGGCGATGTGACCTACATGGCCGTCGTGCGTGATATCGGCGACCGTGTGGCGGCCGAGCAGCGGTTCCAGGCGATCTTCGATCATGCCACGTCCGCGCATCTCCTGATGCGGAACGCGGCCATCTCCGACTGCAACGACGCGGCGGTTCGGCTGTTCGCGGCGCGCGACAAGATCGCGCTCAGCGCTGTGGAGCTGGTCGACCTGCTGCCCGAGCATCAGCCCGATGGCGAACCCTCGAGCACGGTGATCACCACCCACCTGACGCGTGAGCGCGGTCAGGGGGCGCACGTCACGGAGCTGCAGGGGCGGCGACTCAACGGCGAGCTCTTCCCGGCAGAAATGACGTTCACGCCGGTTGAACTCGAGGGCGAGGCCGTCACCCTGCTCGAAGTGCGCGATCTCAGCGAACGCCGGCAGAGCGAGCAGGCGCTCGTCATCGCCAAGGAGACAGCCGAGGCGGCTGCGCGCGCCAAGAGCCAGTTCCTGGCGACCGTCTCACACGAGATCCGCACGCCGATGAACGGCATCATCGGCATGACGGGGCTGCTGCTCGACAGCGAACTCGACGAACAGCAGCGCCAGTACACGCAGGCGGTGAAGACGTCGGCCGACTCGCTGCTGTCGATCATCAACGACATCCTCGATTTCTCCAAGGCCGAGGCCGGCAAGCTGACCATCGAGCCGCTGCCGTTCGATCTCATCGCGACGCTGGAGGAGGCCTGCGACCTGTTGGCGCCCAACGCCGACGAAAAGAAGATCGCGCTCGCGCTGCACGTCGGGCGCGGCGTGCCGTCGCAGCTCATCGGCGACGGCGGACGCATTCGCCAGATCACGCTCAACCTGCTGTCGAACGCCGTCAAGTTCACGACGTTCGGCCATGTCGTGGTCGACGTCGAGGTCATCGAGCGCCGCGGACCCGACGCCATGGTGCGCATCTCGGTGCACGACACCGGCATGGGCATTCCCGAGGCCCAGCAGTCGCGGATTTTCGAGGACTTCACGCAGGCCGACGCTTCGATGTCGCGTCGATTCGGCGGTACCGGCCTTGGGCTCGCCATCACGCGCCGCATCGCCGAGATGATGGGCGGCTCCGCCGGCTTCCGCTCCGTTGAGGGGCGCGGCTCCACCTTCTGGGTCACGCTCCGCCTCAGCGTGCCGCCCGACGCGCACGAGGCGTCGCCGATGCCCGATCTCGCGGGCCGGCACGTGCTGGTGGTCGATGCGCACGATGTCACGCGGCGCGCCATCTCGCAGCGCATCGAGGGGTTTGGCGCGACGGTCGAGACGCGCGCCCTGGGCGACCATGCCCTGCAGATGCTCCGGCAGGCCGCGGCCAACGGACAGCCCTACGACGTCGCGTTCGTAGAGTACGGCACGCGCACCTCCGATGACCTCGACTTTGTGACCGCCATCCGCAAGGAGCGCGCGATCGCCGCCACTCCGCTCGTGCTGCTCGTGCGGTCGAGCGATGGCTTCGCGGCGGGCGCCGCGGCGCCGGTGGGGTACGTCGACCTTGTCACCAAGCCGGCTCGCGGCAGTTCCCTGCTGGGCGCCATGCGCAGCGCGCGCGCGGCGCGCGAACGGCACCGCGGCAACTCGGATGAGCTCACCGATCCCAAGCCGATCCCGCGCCGCCGCACCCTCGGTCGCGCGGCGGTTGACACGCCTTCCGGCAGCAGCGCCGTCGCGCTGCGCGTGCTGCTCGCCGAGGACAATCCCGTCAATCAGATGGTCGCCAAGGCGATGCTCGAGCGGGCCGGATGCACGGTGGAGGTCGTGGAGAACGGCTCGCAGGCGGTGGCGAAGTCGGCGGAGCAGGGTTTCGACATCATCTTCATGGACTGCCAGATGCCGGTGCTCGACGGCTATGCGGCCACGGCGGCCATTCGGCGGCGTGAGGGCGACGCGCAACGCACGCCGATCATCGCCATGACGGCCAACGCGATGCCCGGCGACCGCGAGCGCTGCCTCGCCGCCGGCATGGACGACTATATCGCCAAGCCGATTGACGACGCGATGCTCAAGGCGGCGTTGGAGCGGTGGGGCGCGTCACGCCCCACGGAGTGACGCCGGTCTAGCGCACCTGCAGCAGCGAGATCTGGAAGACGAGAATCGCCTTGCCCGGAATCGGGCTCTTCCCGTTGTCGCCGTAGCCGAGCTCGGGCGGAATCACGAGCTGGCGCGTGCCGCCGACTTTCATGCCCTGCACGCCCTCGTCCCAGCCCTTGATCACCTGGCCGGCGTTTAGCAGGAACTCATAGTAGTTGGGCGTCCGCTTCTCGGTGCCGTCAAACTGCTGGCCGTTGACCAGGTAGCCGGCGTACTGCACGCGCACCGTGTACCCGGCGGCCGCCGTGGCGCCCGTGCCGGTGACGAGGTCCTTGTAATAGAGTCCAGTGGCCGTCTTCGTCATCGACGCGATGCTCACGTTGAGCGCGGAGGCATAGGCCGACGTCGCCGGATCGGACGTGTACACATTGGTGTCCACGGCCGTCGGTGTGACGTCGGAGCCGTTGCACCCCGTCAGCAACAGGGCGGCGATGGCGAGCAGGGCGGGGCGGACAGCGCGCATGGCGATTCGATCGAAGAGGAAGTCGTGCGGGCGATCTGGACGCCCGAACCGGTAAATTGCACCGAGGCGGCCCCCAAACGGCAGGGGGCCGCCTCGTTCATACCCCCAAGTCCTACGCGGGTGTCACCAACCGCCGGAGCCCGCGCGCACAGGCGGCCGCCGCCGCGGCGAGCAGCGCGGCGTAGGCCACCGTGAGAATGAGAAGGGTGGCGTCTGACATGTGGAAGATCGCGCCGAAGAGATGCGTCAGGCGGCCCACCGGCCCGCGAGAAGCATCGTAGAGGAGCAGGCCCCCCCAGGCGCAGGCCGCCGCCAGCATCGCCGTCAGCGTGGCGTCGCGCGCGTGCGCCCGCCACGCGCCAAACAGCGCTGCCGCGACAGGCACCGTCCACCATCCGCCCCACCACGTCCCCGCCGCGATGACGAGCGTCAGGCCGGCAAGGTACAGAAGCCATTTCATGGGTCAGCGCTCCGGACGCAGCGTGAGTGAGAAGCGAGGCGCCGGGAGGTCAGCGGCGCGCCGGGGGAAGCGCAGCGTATCAAGCGTGCCGGCTCGCCACGACGTCAGCCGATCGTCGTAGCGCTCGCTCACGGGGTTCCCCGACTGGCCGCCGGGATACGTGCCCCATGCGCGCACGTCGGGCGCAAGTTCCACCACGAACCGCCAGCTCGCCCCGTGCGCACCGTCGCCGTCCGACGGGCTCAACGTGCCGCGCCCCGAGGTCATCGGAATCTTCGTGCGGCCCAGCCCGGGCAGGCGCAACATGTGGTTGATAGTCGCCGTCCGAATGCCGGACCATTTCCAGCGCGGTCCCGGCGGTCCGTACCGCTGCGCGACGGTGCGATACGCGGTGCCGAGGCTGACTACCAGCACGCTGTCGCGCGTTTCACGGGCGGGCGTGCTGCGCACGTCCCACCAAGGCGACGTCGGATCCCGCATCAGTTCCGCGAGGATGGTGGCGCCTGGCGTCGGCCCGCGCCGCACGTTGGTCGCGCCGCGTAGTTCGTCCCACGTCCGCTGTGTCAGCTCCGCCATGGCCGCGTCATACAGCACCGCGCGTTCGTTGTCGGCGGTGAAGCGCCCGTCCCACTCCCGCAGCAGCGCGGCGCCGCGAATGGCAAACGTGTCGGCCACGCCCGCCGCCGCGGCACGCGCCACGGCATCGAGCATCGCCGGCAGGAACAGCTCCGTCTGCGCGCTCACCGGATCGGTCTGGTAGCGGCGCATCGCGTCGGGCGTGACCGCCGAATCCGCGCGCAGTAGCGCGTTGATTCGCATCGCGCGGAACGGAGAGGGCCAGTTGGATCCCATGTACGAGGGATCGACCACCGGATCCTTGGGCTGCTGATTGTTCGACGCCAGATACCCCTGCGCCGGATCCTTCGCCTGCGGGTAGCGCTCAACTGGCCAGTACCCCTGCCAGTCGTTGGCGCTCTTGGTCCCGTCAGTGATGTGGTCGCCGCGCACGGTCGCCGGTCGAATGGGATAGAACCCCGTCGATCGAATGGCGATGTGCCCCAGCGTGTCGGCGGTCAGGAAGTTCTGCGCCGGCCCGACGTAGCGTCCCATCACGGTCATGAACTCGTCAACCGACCGCGCCTTGTCGGCGAGGTGCAGCGCTTCGCCCTCGTCCGAGATCTCCAGCGCCGTCCAGCGTCGCGACAGCCACTGCCCGCCGGCGCGCAGCATCGGGCCGCGATGCGTGTGGTAGATCGTGTCGGTGCGCAGCACCCGTCCGCTGCGGCCGCGGTACTCCTCGATGCGACGCTCCAGCGGCTTCCACGCCCCGTCGAGCAGATACTGCGTCGGATGCCGGCGGTCATCCACGGTCTCCGCATAGTAGTCGAGCACGTCGGCGCCGGTGTTGGTGGCGGTCCACGCCATCGAGCGGTTGAACCCGATGGGGATAATCGGTCCGCCCGGAATTGTCACGCCGTACGTGTCGATGACGCCCGGCACCTGCAGGTGCACTTCGTACCAGATCGACGGGAGCGTGAGCTGCAGGTGCGGATCGCCGCTGAGCAGCGCGCGTCCGGCCGCCGCTCGCTGCGGCGCCACCGCCCAGTTGTTGCTCCCTACGGCCACTTCTCCGGTGCCGCGCAGCGCGGCGATTGTCGGCGACTCGGCGGCCCGTTCAAACGCCTCCGCCACCACCAGCCGCGCGCTGTCGTGCGGCGCGGGCGGCGGCAGCACGCCGCCGGCAAACCGCGGCGCGCGCCGGCCGGGGACCGGCTGAATGGGTTCCTGTATGGGCGCGTTCACGGGGAACAGCGCGTCGGCGGCCCTGGCCCCCACTAGCGCCTCGAGTCCCGCGCGCCGCAGTTCCTCGTCATTCCACGACAGCGTCAGCGACATCCTTGCCAGCAGGAAGTACGTGTACTCGGGCTTCCACGCCTGCGGCGTCGCGCCGAGCAGGCGGTATTCGAGCGGCACGTCGTCGCGTGTCATCTGCGCGAGGTACGCGTTGACGCCGTCGGAGTACGCTGTGACCAGCCGATGACTCTCCGCCGTGTCGGGAATCGCACGCCACTTGCGCAGCGCCCCCCACGCCAGCCCCTGCGCCCGCGCCTCACGGTCGGCCTCGAGCGTGGCCGCGCCCACCAGCTCGCTGAGCGTCCCCGCCACCGCGCGGGTCTGCAGTTCCATCTGAAATAGTCGGTCGCGCGCGACCACAAAACCGAGCGCGCGCATCAGGTCGGTTTCATTGTGCGCGAAAATGTGCGGCACGCCGCGGTCGTCGTATCGCACGGCCACGCTGTCGGTGAGTCCCGCCATTCGCAGCGAGGCGGTGCGCGGAAGCTCCGCCGTGCGCGCGACGGCCCACACACCGTGCGCGGGATCGAGAAACGGTCCAAGGGCCGGCACGCGCCCAATCGGACGCGCGCCGATGTACACCGCGCCCGCCAGCATCGCGCCCGAGAGCAACACGACCGCGACCTGGCTGGCGCGCGTCATCACCTTTGTCACGCGGGCGGCTTCGTTCATCCGCGGTCCCCGCCGAGCAGGTCACCGAGCGGGCCAAGCACGCCGCCCTGTTCTCGGCGCTGTCCCATGCCGAGTCGCGAGGCGGCGATGATTTTGTCTGCCATGCGCGCGAAGGGCAGGGTCTGCAGGATCACCTTGCCCGGGCCGGTGAGGTGCACGAGGAAGACGCCCTCGCCGCCGAACAGCGCGTTCTTGATGCCCGGCACTGTGCGAATGTCGTAGTCCACCGTACTCTGCATGGCCACCAGACAGCCGGTGTCCACGCGCAGCTGCTCGCCGGGCTTCAGCTCACGCTCGATCAGCGCGCCGCAGGCGTGTACAAAGGCCAGCCCGTCGCCATTGAGCCGCTGCAGGATGAAGCCTTCGCCGCCGAAGAATCCGGCGCCGATGCGCCGTGTGAAGGCGATGTCGAGCGTGATGCCGCGGGCCGCGCACAGGAACGAGTCTTTCTGCGCGATCACCTCGCCGCCCCATTCGCGGAGGTCGAGCACCTTGATCTTCCCCGGAATCGGCGCGGCGAACGCCACGTCCTGCCGCTTGAGTCCGGCGTTGCCGAACATCGTGATGAAGAACGATTCGCCCGTCAGGATGCGCTTGCCGGCGCCCACCAGCTTGCCGAACAGGCCGCCTCCCTGGTTGTTGGGATCGAGCGTCGTCGCCATCTGGATGCCGGCTTCCATATAGAGCATCGCGCCGGCCTCGGCGATCACGCCTTCGCCGGGATCGAGCGTAATGACGACACCCTGCAAGTCGTCGCCGATAAGCCGATAGTCAATCACGTCAGCGGGCATGAGCACGATCTCCGATCAGGTGCAGGGGAAGAGGCAGAGTGTGGTGCAGGGGAACGGTGCAGAGTGTGGTGAGCGGTGCAGGGGGGCGATCACATCGATGAGCGCCAGGCGGAGGCAAACGCACGGACGATGTCGCCCGCCGGTTCGATCGCGTCGATCGTGTGCACACTGCGCCCCGCCTGCCAGTATTCGCCGCTGCCGCTTCCTTCGCGCTGCTGGTCGCGCTTCAAGCGACGCAGGCCGAGCAAGCCGAAGTAGGTGCGCGCCCAGTGCTTGGTCTTGCGGCCGCGGAACATCCAGCGCCAGAACCCGTTGATCGTCGTGCCCAGCCGCTGGATGTACGGCGTATTGATGACCGCCACCGGCACGCCGGTGAGCCGCTCGGTGGTCACGATGTCGCGCTCCGTGGCGGTGACAATGGCGCGCTTGTACGACTCGCTCGTCTTGCACTCGGTCGTGGCGATGAATCGCGTGCCGCACTGCGCCGCGGCGTACCCGTGGCCCAGCATCTGCGCAAACTCGGCGGCGTTGCCGACGCCGCCGGCGCCGATGACCGGCAGGCCCAGCGGCGCCAGCTCGTCGAGCAGGGCCCGCGGATCGAGCGGCCCCAGATGGCCGCCGGCGCGGTTGTTCACCGCGACAAGGCCGTCGACGCCGGCATCACGTCCCTTCTCGCCCCACCGGCGGTTGATCACGTCGTGGTACACCACGCCGCCCACGGCATGCGCCTTGTCTACCACCCAGCGCGGATTGCCAAGCGAAGTGATGAAAAAGCGCACGCCTTCCTCGAGCGCGATGTCCACCCACCGAATCATCCGCTGTTCGTAGACCTTCGACGACTTCTCGACGAGCGCATTGAAACCGATCGGCCTGCCGCCGGCGAGGCGATTGATAAGACGCAGCCCTTCGCGGTAGTCGTGTCCGTGCACGTAGGTCAGCGAGATCGGCTGCACCACGCCGATGCCGCCGGCGGCCGAGACGGCGGCGACGAGTTCCGGATTGCTGCACGGAAACATCGGGCCGCAGATCAGCGGCACCGTGGCGCCGGTCTGCTCCAGGAACCGCGCCTGCCATTCGTGATTCATGCCGGCACCGGTCCGAGTTTCCATGTGACGGTCGCGCGGGCAACCACGTCGCCGGCGGCGTCCACCACCTCGGAGGTGAAGTCATACTCACCCTCCGGCAGGTCGGCGGCCACCACGCAGCGGCTTTCGGCGGTGAGCGTGCCGCGCGCCTTCTTGAAGTACTCGATGCTGATCTTGGTGACGATTCCGCGCATCCCGCGCGGCAGCGCGCCGAGCATCGCGAGACCGCTCGCCAGTTCGGCGACGTTCATCAGGGCGATGGCGTGCACCGAGCCCAGATGCTGGCGCAGCGCGCGCCGTTCCGTGATGCGCACCCGCGCATGCCCCGGCTCGAGGACCAGCACCCGCGGCGACACCGACCCCGAGTACGGCACCTGCCATCCCAACACCTTGCTGAACAGCCACCCGCCGCCAGGAATCGCCGAGAGGCGGCGCCACTGGGCAAGGATCGCGGCACCGGGAGCGTCATTTCGCATCGGGCTAAGGTAACGCACGCGGAGGCTGAGAACCACGATTGAGGACTTGGACCTAGGATTACGATTGAGGAGCTCGATTGAGGACGGCGATCAGGATTGCGTGCCCCCACTAGATTCCATCGCCAATCGCAATCCTCAATCACGATCCTGAATCGCAATCCTGAGTCCCAATCCTGAATCTCCAGCGATGTCAGCACCCACTCCAACGCCTCCCATCGCCCCCCGCCATCCGCACATCACGGATCTCCACGGCGAGCGCCGCGTCGACGACTATGCGTGGCTGCGTGATCGGGAGAATTCCGACGTCACCGCCTATCTCGAGGCGGAGAACGCGTACACCGAAGCGATGCTGGCGCACACCAAGCCGCTGCAGGAGGCGCTGTACGCCGAGATGCTCGCGCGCATTCAGGAGGACGACCGTACCGTCCCCGTACGGCGCGGCGCGTGGCTCTACTACTCGCGGACCGAGACGGGCAAGGCGTACCCCATGTACTGCAGAATGGGGGAAGGGGCAGGGGCAGTCGAAGAAGTGATTCTCGACCAGAACGCCGAGGCGGAAGGAAAAGAGTTCTACCAACTCGGCGCTCTCGAGGTCAGCCCCGATCATCGCCTGCTCGCGATCCTCGAGGACGTCTCGGGCTACGAAGACTTCACGCTGCGCGTGCGCGATCTCGAATCGGGTGAGTGGCTCAGTGATCGCGTGGAGAAGCTCGGCTTCGGGCTCGCCTGGGCGTCGGACAATCGCACGCTCTTTTACACGACCACCGACGACGCCAAGCGCTCCGATCGCGTCTGGTGTCATGAACTCGGCGCGTCGGGCTCCGACGTCGAGGTATTCCACGATCCCGGCGTGCTGAATAACGTCGGCGTGCATCGCGCACGCTCGGGCGCGTGGGTGGTCATCACCTCGTCGTCGTTTACCGACACCGAGGTGCGGCTCGTGGATGCCGCCCGGCCTCAGGCGGAGCCAACGCTGGTGCGCGAACGGCGGACCAACGTCGAATACGATGTGGAGCCGGGTGGCGACTGGCTGTACGTCTGCACCAACGAGAACGCGCCCAACTTCAAGGTGATGCGCTCTCCGGCGGGCAATCCGGGGGCGTGGGAGGAATGGCTTCCGCATCGCCGCGAGGTGTTTGTGGAGGGGGTGCTCGTCTTCCAGCGCTTTGTGGTGGTTCAGGAGCGCCAGCGCGGCCTCCGCACGCTGCGCGTGACCGACCTCGCCAGCGGCGAGACGCACTATGTGGAGTTCGCGCAGGCCGCGTACGGCGTGCACGTGGGATCGAACCCCGAGTTCGAGCAAACGCTGCTACGGTTCACCTACTCGTCGCTCGCCACTCCCGACACCGTGTACGATTACGACCTCGGCTCGCGTCAGCGCGCCGAGTTGAAGAAGGAGCCAGTGCTCGGCGGCTTCGACGAGTCACACTACGCCGTCGAACGGCTCGAGGCGACGGCGCGCGACGGCACCATGGTCCCCATTTCGCTGGTGTATCGCACGCCGTTCGTGCGCGACGGCTCGCGGCCGCTGTTGTTATACGCGTACGGCTCGTACGGGTACACCATGGAGCCGACTTTCAGCTCGCAGCGCGTCTCGCTGCTCGATCGCGGTTTCGTCTTCGCCATCGCCCACGTGCGCGGCGGGCAGGAGATGGGCCGCGCCTGGTACGATGACGGCAAGATGATGAAGAAGATGAACACCTTCACCGATTTCATCGATGTCGCCGACCATCTCGTGCGGGAGCGCTACACGGCGCCCGAACGCCTCGCCGCCAACGGCGGCAGCGCCGGCGGCCTGCTGATGGGCGTGATCGCCAATCAGCGCCCCGAGTTGTTCCGCACCATCGTTGCCGACGTGCCGTTCGTGGACGTCGTCAACACCATGCTCGACGCGTCGATTCCGCTCACGGCGCAGGAGTGGCTGCAGTGGGGGAACCCCAATGAGCCGGAGGCGTACGCGTGCATTCGCGCGTACTCGCCGTACGACAACGTCGCCGCGCAGGCGTACCCGCGCCTGCTCGTGACCAGCGGCGTCAACGACTCGCGCGTTGCGTACTGGGAGCCCGCCAAGTGGGTGGCCAAGCTGCGCACGCTCAACACCGGCAGTGCCCCCATTCTGCTGAAGATGAACATGGGGGCCGGACACGGCGGGGCGAGCGGACGCTACGAGCGCCTGCGCGAGACGGCGCTGCGCTACGCGTTCATCCTTGGCCAATAATCGCGTCACTTGCCCCGCGCCCGCGCGCGGGGCGATCCGCTACCCCAGCGTCTTCAGAAACGTCGGCGCCTTCCGTGCCTTCGTCTCCTGCTCAAATGCATACGCCAGCTTGATCAGCGTCCCCTCGCTCCACGCCCTGCCGATGAAGCTCAGCCCCACCGGCAGCCCGTGCACGAGCCCCATCGGCACCGTGATGCTCGGGTAGCCGGCCACCGCGGCGTACGACGTGTCGCCGCCGGTGAAGTGGTCGCCGTTCAGCAGGTCGGTGGTCCACGCCGGTTGGTTAGACGGCAGGATGATCGCGTCCAACCGATGCTTGGCCATCACCGCATCGACGCCCAGCGTGCGCGTGAGGCGCAGGCAGGTCGCGCGCGCATCGAGGTACTTCTTGTCGGTGAGCGGGCCGCTCTTTTGTGACCGAATGAAGATCTCCTGCCCGAACCACGGCATCTCGCGCGCCGCCTCGCGCTCATTCCACGCAATTAGCTCCGCGAGGGACTTCACGGCCACGCTCGCACCGCGCGACGCGAGATAGGCGTTGAGCCCAGTCTTGAATTCGTAGTCGAGCACGATCGTCTCGGCGGGCCCCAATTGCGGCGGCGTCGGCAGCGAGGTGGGGTCCACAACCACCGCGCCTGCGTGACGCATCGCGGCCACCGCCTCGTCGAGTGCGCGATCTACGTCGGGGTTGAACCCCGCCTGGGCCCGTGCCACGCCAATGCGCGCGCCGCGCAGGCCGTCGGGGCGCAGGAACGCGCGGTAGTCGGCCTGCGCCTTGTCAGTGCTCGACTTCGTGGCCGCGTCGCGCGGGTCCGCGCCCTTGAGCGCGCCAAGCAGCGTGGCCGCGTCGGCCACCGTGCGGCACATCGGCCCCGCGGTGTCCTGCGACGCGGCGATCGGAATGATCCCCGACCGTCCCCATAGCCCGACCGTCGGCTTGATCCCCACAAGCCCGCAGATCCCCGACGGCGAGATGATGGAGCCGTCGGTCTCCGTGCCAATGCCGATGGTGGCGAAATCCGCGGCAATGCCGGCCCCCGTTCCCGAACTCGAGCCGCTCGTGTTGCGGTCGAGCACGTACGGATTGCGCGTCAGCCCGCCGCGCCCCGTCCAGCCGCTCGTCGAGCGCGTCGAGCGATAGTTGGCCCACTCGCTCAGGTTGGTCTTGCCCAGCAGCACGGCCCCCGCCTCGCGCAGGCGCTGCACAATGAACGCATCCTGCATCGGGCGGCTGTCGGCCAGCGCCAGCGAACCCGCAGTAGTGCGCATTTGATCGGCGCTGTCGATGTTGTCCTTGATCAGCACCGGAATGCCGTGCAGCGGGCCGCGCACCTTGCCGCCCTTGCGCTCGCGGTCCATCACGTCGGCAATCATCGCCGCGTCCGGGTTCAGCTCGATGACCGCGTTGATCGCCGGCCCTTTCTTGTCCATCGCGGCAATGCGCTGGAGATACCGCTCCGTCAGCGCCCGCGACGTCAACTCGCCGCGCGCCATCATCACCGACAGCTCGGCGACCGTCTTCTCGAACAGCGCGTCCTCGCGCGGTGCCGGCGCTGCGGGGGCCGTTGCTGGTGCCGCCACCGGAGCTCCCTCCGCGGTACCACCACCAGCCGCCGTGGTCACTCCAACGGCCGACAGCGCAACGAACTCACGACGAGAGAGCGGGGAAGTCATCAGCAGCTCACGATAGGAAGTTGGCGGAAACTACCAAGCACCGCCGACACTGGATAGAGACGCGCGGTCATCAGAACCCACCTCAACGAAAAAGCCCGGAGCACAAGCTCCGGGCCCATCGCCAATCGCAATCCTGAATCGCTATCGATAATCGCAATCCTAAGTCCAAATCCTCAATCTCAGTGCCCTTCGTTGAGCCCCTTGATCTCCTTCACCAGGTTGCCGAGCACACCCTTCGCGTCGCCGTAGATCATGCGCGTCGTGTCCTGCGTGAAGAGCGGGTTCTCCACCCCCGAGAAGCCCACGCCCTTGCCGCGCTTGATCACGTACGTGACCTTCGACGTCCACGGACGGAAGATCGGCATCCCGTACAGCGGGCTGGCCGGATCATCATCGGCGTCGGGGTTCACGATGTCGTTGCCGCCGATCACGATCGCGATGTCGGCGCTGCTCAACACGCGGTTGGCATCGTCCACGTCCGTCAGCAGCGCGCCGTAGTCGATGCCCGCCTCGGCCATGATCACGTTCAGGTGCCCCGGCATGCGGCCGGCCACCGGGTGAATGGCGTACTTCACCGACCCGCCCTGCGCCTCGACGAGCTCGTGCAGCTCGCGGCAGACGTGCTGCGCCTGCGCCACGGCCATGCCGTAGCCCGGGATGATGACCACCGAGCCGGCGTACGCCAGCTGCGTGGCCGCGTCTTCGGCCGAGATCGTCTTCGGCTCCCTCTGCTCGCCCTTCTTGGCGCTCGCCGTCGGCGGCGCGCCGAACGCGCCGAAGATCACGTTGCCGAACGAGCGGTTCATAGCCTTCGACATCATGACCGACAGAATGAAGCCGCCCGCGCCTTCCAGCGCGCCGGCGATGATCAGCACGTTGTTGCCAATCGCGAAGCCCGTCGCCGCGGCCGCGAGGCCGGCGTACGAGTTCAGCAGCGACACCACCACCGGCATGTCACCGCCGCCGATCGGCAGCACCATCGAGATGCCAAGGAAGAACGCCAGGCCGGTGACCGTGTAGAACGCCCACATCGCCGTCGGCTGGTAGATCAGGTAGGCGAACGAGCCAAACGCCACGGCGATCAGCGCCACGTTGACGAAGTTCTGGCCCTTGAACGTGATCGGCCGCCCAGTGATCAGTTCCTGCAGCTTGCCGAACGCCATGAACGAGCCGGTGACCGTCAGCGCGCCGAACAGCACTTCAAAGCCGAGCGCGCCGGCGAGGCCGTGCGTCAGGTGTCCTTCGGCGAGCAGTTCGCGGTACTCCACCACGCCCACCAACGTCGCGGCAATCGCGCCGAAGGCGTGCGAGAAGGCGATGAACTGCGGCATCGCCGTCATTGGGACCTTCATCGCCATCGGGTAGCCGGCAATGGCGCCGACCACGAGGCCGATGATGATCCACTGGTAGGTGAGAATGTGCTGGTTCAGCAGCGTGCCAATGACGGCGAGCAGCATGCCGATGGCCGCCTGCTGCATGCCGCGGCGCGCGCTGTCGGGGCGCGTCAGCGACTTGAGGCCGAGGATGAACATCACCGAGGCGGCGAGGTACGACGCCTGGATGATCGCATCGCGCGCCGGACTGGCCGCCGGTGTCGCCGCGACGTCCTGCGCGATTTCCTGGAAGAGAGGCAGCATTAGTGCTTCCCTCCCTGCTTGTCTTCCTTCTTCGCCGGATGCTTGAACATGCCGAGCATGCGGTCGGTGATCAGGAAGCCGGCCACAACGTTGGTGGCGGCGCAGACCACGGCAATGAAGCCGAGGATCGTCGACAGCTTGCCGTACTGGCCGCCGGCGGCGACAATCGCGCCCACGAGCGAGATGCCCGAGATCGCGTTGGTGGCCGACATCAGCGGCGTGTGCAGCAGCGGCGGCACCTTGCCGATGACGAGGAAGCCGACGAAGCCGGCCAGAATGAAGACATAGAGCTGCATCATGAGCGTCATACGCGCACCGTCCCGTTCTGGCACACCAGCATCGCGCCGGTGATTTCGTCGTTGGCTTCGAGTTTCAGGGTGTTCTCCTTCGTGATCACGTGCTGCAGCAGCGTGTGGATGTTGCGGCTGAGCATCTGCGACGCGTGGAACGCGGCTTGGCTCGGCACGTTGACCGGACCGAGGATCGTCACCCCGTTCACGTGCACCGTCTCGCCCGCCTTCGTGCCCACCACGTTGCCGCCTGTCTCGGCGGCGAGGTCCACGATCACCGCACCCGGCTTCATTCCCTGCAGTGCCTCGGCGGTGACCAGCACCGGTGCCTTCCGCCCCGGAATGGCCGCCGTCGTGACGACGAGGTCCTGCTGCGCGAGGTGAGCCTTGATAGCCGCCTGCGTCTTCTGCTTCTCCTCTTCGGTCTGCTCGCGGGCATAGCCGCCCGTGCCTTCCGCGTCAGCCACGCCTTCGATCTTCAGCACCTGCGCGCCGAGCGAGAGAATCTGCTCGCGGGCGGCGGGGCGGACGTCGAAGCCGGTGACGATCGCGCCGAGGCGGCGCGCCGTGGCGATCGCCTGGAGGCCGGCCACGCCGGCGCCCAACACGAAGACCTTGGCCGGCGCCAAGGTGCCGGCGGCGGTCGAAAGCATCGGCATCAGGCGTCCCAGCGCGCCGGCGCCAAGCAGGATCGCGCGGTAGCCGCTGATGGTGGCCTGCGACGAGAGCACGTCCATGGACTGGGCGCGCGTGATGCGCGGCACCAGTTCGAGGGCGAGGGCGCTCGCCTTGCGGCCGTTGAGCCGCTGCACGGCGTCCGGATAGACGGCCGGCTGCAGATAACAAATGACGGCCGCACCCTCGGGGATGGCGGCCGTCTCGTCGGCGGTTGGCGGCTGCACCTTGCAGATCAGGTGCGCGCCGGTCACGCACGAGGCGTAGTCGGCGGCGACGGTTGCGCCGGCCGACGTGTACTGCGCATCGAGAAAGGAGGCGGACGCTCCGGCCCCGGTCTCGACGACAACCTCGGCGCCGGCCTTGACCAGCTTGGACACACTCTCCGGCACGAGCGCGACCCGAAGCTCCAAGGCCGTGCGCTCTTTAGGTATGGCGATTCGCATGCGTGTGTGAGAGGGGGTGAATACGACCCAGCAAAATAACCGAAAACCACCGCTACGTGTGAGTCGGGGAACGGGTGGGGGTCCGTCAGGACTTCCCTGTCACCGTGCCGGTCGAGTGGTGCTTGTCGGTTTGCCGCGAGGGCGCGATGTTCTTGGCACTGCCTTCCTATAAGGTGCGATGATGCCCCCGCGCTCACGTTCCATCCCGTGGTTGAATAGGCTGGTCACGCTCGCCGTGCTCGCCGTTGCGTCCGTCACGGTGGCCTGCCTCGGCGACACCCCGGTCGGACGCGGGGGCGCAGGCGAGGCCGCGATCGATCTACGCGGGCTTCGCCCGCGAAGCCAGGTGAGCGGTGATGTGGCCGACGCCGTGCAGTCCGCGCGCTTCGTCATCTATCTCGTCACCGGTACCACGCGCCGCGTGGTGGCCACTCGGGTGTTCACGGCGCAGGATCTCGACGTCGCCGATACGGACGACGGCACCGTCTTCACGCTCACGTTCCCGTATACCAGCGCGGACGACAAGTTCGAGGTGCAGGGGTTCGGGATGAGCGCGCAGGGCGATACGCTCTACGCCGTCGGGCCGGTGGGCTTTACCATGCGCGATGCCACCTCGCAGGGCGGCCAGGCGACAGTTAGCACGACGGTCGCGCCGGTGTATGTGGGCCCGGGACGCACGGCGACCAAGCTGGTCATCTCGCCGCGATCCGTGGTTGTGAGCGAGGGGAAGACGGCGAGCGTCACGCCCACCCTCCTCGATGCCAGCGGCACCCCGCTCTCGTCGTCGACCTTCCGCTTCCATTGGTGGACCAACGACAACAGCATTGCCCGATTCGATGATCAGCGCGTCGGGGTCGTCACCGGCGGCCAGCGGCCGGGGACCACTTGGCTGCACGTGGAGTTCGATGAGATGCCGCTCCGCGACTCCGTGCTGGTCACCAACGCCGTGTCACCGGCCCAGCTGATCATCATGGGCGGTGCCGGCCAGACCGGAGCCGCCGGCTCCACCCTGCCGCAGCCCATCTCGGTGAAGGTCGCGTCGGCGGGAGGCTCGCCGGTGTCTGGCGTGACGGTGACCTTTGCGGTGACGTCGGGCGGCGGCTCGGTGAGCGCGTCCACCCGCGTCACGGGGGCTGACGGCACGGTCTCGGTGAACTGGACCCTTGGACCGACGGCCGGAGCGCAGCAATTGACCGCCAGCACGGCGGGAGTCGCCGCGCTGGTCATCAGCGCCACGGCCACGGTAGTGATCCCGTCGGCGGCGCGTTCGACGATTTCGGTCCTCCCCACAGCCATTCTGGTGGGGGGCGACGCGGCCGTCGTGACCGCCGTGCTCCGCGACGCCAATGGCTCGCCCATGCCCGGCGTCTCGGCCACGTTCAGTGGGCCGAGTTCGCTGTCGTTCAGCCCCCCCTCGGGGGTGACCGACGCCACGGGCACGATCACGACCAGGGTCAGCGCGACCGCGGCGGGGACGGCGACGATCGGTGTGGTAGTCGCCGGCCAGACGATCGTCAGCACCACGGTGCAGGTCGGCGTTCGGGTTGGCACCCCGGCCTCAATATCCATCGTTTCTGGCGACAACCAGACCGTCAAGCTGGGCACCAACTTCCCAGCCCCGCTCGTCGTGGTCGTCAAGGATGCGGCTGGTAACCCGGTGTCGGGGGCCCTTGTGGATTGGGCGGCTGACATCGGCGACGGCCGCACGGTCACCGACGCCAACGGCCAGTCTTCGGCGTCCTATTTCCTCAACGTGACGTGGCCGCTGGGTCCTTCCACAGTGTCGGTGACGCTGACCGGCTATG
>JACPFW010000041.1:11434-18022 GCA_016182795.1 Gemmatimonadota bacterium | reverse complement strand
TGATGAGCACCGGCGTGCCGGGGATGGGACTCGACGTCGATGGCAGCAAGTACTTCGTCTATCACCACACGCCGGCCGATACTCCGGACAAGCTGAGTCCGTCGGAGATGCAGAAGTGCGTCGCCGCGTTCGCCGTGATGGCGTATATCGTGGCCGACCTTCCGGACCTGCTGCCCAGGAAGTAGCCGCGACCGTCGGTTGCACACGCGGCGCGCCCTCAAGGCGCGCCGCGCTGTTTAGTACTCGACAATCGCGTCCACCGGCGAACCGGCGAGCTGCTGACGGCCGTTGAGGAACGTCAGGTCAATGAGAAAGGTGAACGCCACCACCGTGCCGCCGGCCCGCTCCACCAAGCGGCGCGTGGCGGCCGCGGTGCCACCGGTCGCCAGCACGTCGTCCACCACGAGCACGCGCGCCCCAACGCCCAGCGCGTCCTCGTGCATCTCGAGTGCATCGGTACCGTACTCGAGCGCATACTCCTCGCGCAGGCGGCGGTGCGGCAGCTTACCAGGCTTGCGCACGGGGATCAGCGCCACGCCCAACCGCTGCGCCACCGGCGCCGCGAAAATGAACCCCCGGCTCTCGACCGCGACGACATGTGTCACCTGCATCGCCGCCGCCCCCTCGGCCATGCTGTCCGTCACGCGGCTGAACAGCGCGGGCGCCGACAACAGCGGCGTGATGTCCTTGAAGACGATGCCCGGCTTGGGAAAATCGGGCACGTCGCGAATCGCCGCTCGTACGTCGGCGGCGAGTTCCTCGCGCCCGTCGGGGCGTGAACGCGTAATCATGGCAGCACCTCAAAATGATCGGAAGGCGACGACGCCGGCGCCGTGCGCTCCTCGACGTCCACCGACTGCACCCTTGCCTGGGGCGGGCCCTGCCGCAGTGCGTCAAGCAGGCGTGACACCTGATCCGCCGCACCGAACGCGATGACCTCGACGAGGCCATCGGACGTGTTGCGCACGGAGCCGGCCAGCCCCAACGCCTCCGCCTGCCGTTGAACGAACCAGCGAAAGCCAACACGCTGCACGCGCCCGGCCACGCGCACCCGCACGGCGCGGCGCGCGTCGGTCACGCGGTCTCCCATCCGTGCTTGCCCACGAGCGGCACAAAGCGCACGCCCGACAGCTCCCGCGGCGTGCTGCCGCTTGCCGTGCGCGTGATCTCGAACAACTGCTGGTCGTCGCGGCCGCCGACGGGGACGATCAACCGTCCACCGATCGCGAGCTGGTCAACGAGCGGCTGCGGAATGCTGGGCGCCCCCGCGCCAACGAGGATCGCGTCGTAGGGGGCAAACTCCGGCCAGCCAAACGTGCCGTCGCCGCACAGCAGCGATACGTTGGTCACGTCGCTCGCCGTGATGGCATCGCGCGCCGTTTCGAGCAGTGGGCGAATGCGCTCCACCGAGTACACGTGACGGCAGAGATGTGCGAGAAGCACTGTCTGGTACCCCGAACCGGTCCCGATCTCCAGCACCTGTTCGCTGCCCTGCAGGTGCAGCGTCTGCAGGTACATGGCGTGCACGAACGGCTGGCTGATCTGCCCTGCAGGTGCAGCGTCTGCAGGTACATGGCGTGCACGAACGGCTGGCTGATCGTCTGCCCGCTGCCGATGGGAAGCGGCGCGTCTTCGTACGCGCGGTGCCGGACGCCGGTCGGCACGAACAGATGCCGCGGCGTGAGGTCGAGCGCCCGCAGAACGGCGAGGTCGCTGATCCCCTTGGCGCGCAGTTCGTCAATCAGTCGACGGCGCGCACCGGTGAACTGCGGCGCTACAGGGGACGCCACCACTGCTCCCGGCGATCCAGAATGTCACGGTGCGTCAGGTCCAGATGCAGCGGGGTGATGGACACAAAGCCCTCGCTGATAGCCTGGAAATCGGAGTCCACCGCCGAGTCTTTCCAGTCGACCGACCCGCCGCCGATCCAATAAATGGGTCGCCCCCACGGATCCTTCATCCGCGTCAGCGAATCGGAGTAGGCGCGGCGCCCCAGCCGCGTGAGTCGGAACCCCTTGATCTGGTCGGCGGCGATGGGCGGGATGTTCACGTTGAAGAGCGTGTGTTCAGGGAACACCGGCAGCGCCGCCACATGGCGCAGAATCTTCTCCATCGTCCCCACGTGATCATCGAGCAGCGCATCGGCACGCAGCACACTGCCGGCGAATGAGAACGCAATGGCGGGCACGCCGAGTGCGAGCCCTTCCATCGCGGCGGCGACGGTGCCGGAGTAGAGCACGTCCTCGCCCATGTTCGGCCCGTGGTTCACCCCGCTGAGCACGAGGTCGGGGCGCGCCGGCAGCAGCGCCTCGATGGCCAGCATCACACAATCGGTCGGCGTGCCGTCCACCTGCCAGCGATTCTCGGCGATCTGCACCGGCCGCAGCGGATGGTGCATCGTCAGCGAGTGACTTGTGGCGCTCTGTTCGCGGTCGGGCGCCACCACAAAGACCTCGCCGAGCGGCGACGCCGCCCGTTCGAGGGCGGCGAGGCCGCGCGCCAGGATTCCGTCGTCGTTGCTCAGCAGCAGTCGCATCAGCGGTCCGATGGGTCGCGCAGCGATGCGAGCAGCGCCTGCAGCTGCGCCTCGAGCGCGAGAATGGTCTGGAGGTCGAGGCCCGCGCGCGCGGCGGGTCGGGCGTGGCCGGTCTTGCGGTATTCGTCGAGCTTCTGGCGCGCGCCGTCGATGGTGTACTTCTCCGTGTACAACAGATGCTTCACGAGCATCACCATCTCAACTTCGCGCCGCGAGTAGACGCGGTTGCCCGAGCGGTTCTTGACCGGGCTGAGTCCCTTGAACTGACTCTCCCAGTAGCGCAGGACGTGCGGCTTGAGCTCGGTGAGCTCGCACACGTCGCCGATGCTGAAGAACTCCTTGACGGGCTCCGACTGGCTGGCGGCCATCAATCGCGCTCCCCGCGCAGGTCGCGCGACATGAGTTCGACCAACGCCTGCCGCGCCGGCTGCTGCTCGAACAGCACCCGATGCACGGCGTTGACGATCGGCATCTCGACTCCGCGTGTCCGCGACAGTTCATGCGCGCTCTCTGTCGTCACCACGCCCTCGGCCACGGTCTCGCGGCCGGCGAGCACCTCGGGGAGCGTCGCCCCCTTGCCGATCTCGAGTCCCACCTGGCGATTGCGGCTCAGCGAGCCGGTGCACGTCAGCACAAGGTCGCCCATGCCGGCGAGGCCAGCGAACGTCTGCGCGTGCGCGCCCATCGTGACGCCGAGCCGCATCATCTCGGCGAGCCCGCGGGTGATCAACGCGGCCCGCGTGTTGAAGCCGAGGCCGAGCCCGTCGCTCATGCCGGCGGCCACGGCCATCACGTTCTTGAGCGCGCCGCCGAGTTCCACGCCGACCACGTCATCGGACGAGTAGACGCGGAAGTACGGCGCGCTGAACGACTGTTGCACCAGCACGGCGGCCGCGGCGTGGGCCGAGGCGGCCACGACCGCGGTGGGATGCTTCTCGGCCACCTCGGCGGCGAAGCTCGGCCCCGACAGCGCCACCACGGCGTGCCCCGGCAGCTCCTGCTCCACCACCTCGGTCATCAGCGCGAACGAGTGGCGCTCGATCCCCTTGGTGGCGACGACGGCGGTGGCCCCGGGGGCCATCCACCCGCGCGCGTGTGAGGTTACATCACGTAATACATGCGACGGCGCGGCGAACAGCACGAGCTGGGCGCCGTCGAGCGCTGTCGCCTTGTCGGTGGTGCCGCGCAGCGTCGGCGCGAGCGCCGCGCCGGGAAGGAACCGCGGATTGGCCGCGGAGTTCGTGATCGATTCCGCGACGTCCGGTTCGAGACACCAGATGACGGTGTCGTGCCCGTTCTCGGCCAGCAGGTTTGCCAGCGCGGTGCCCCACGCGCCGGCACCCATCACCGCGCACCTCATGTTCCCTCCCCCGTCGGTCGACGGCTGAAGCGGTGCTCCGTGCCGTTGCGCAGCCGCTGGATGTTGGCGCGGTGCGACCAGAAGACGAATACGCACACCATCAGCGCCACGATCGTGAGCGGCGACTGGGCGCCGCTGAACCACGTCAGCAGGACTGGAAGCGTCACCGCCGCGCTCAGCGAGCCGGCCGACACGTAGCCCGTGCGCCAGAGCACCGCCACGAAGACCGCGAGGGCGATGACGAGCGGCACCGGCGCGAGCGCGGCGAAGATACCCGCCGCCGTGGCCACGCCCTTGCCGCCGCCCTTCCAGAGCAGGAAGATGGGCTTGGCATGGCCGACGATGGCCGCCACGCCAAACGCGAGCGCCCACCACGCCGCCCGATCGGTGCCCAGCGCGTCGGTCGGCAGCACCAGGCGCGGCAGAAACGCGGCCGGCAGAGCCCCTTTGAGCATGTCCACACTGAAGACAACGGCGGCAACCTTGGCGCCGAGTGTGCGGTACACGTTGGTGGCGCCGAGGTTGCCCGAACCCACCGTGCGCAGATCAATGCCCTTCACCGCGCGTCCCGCGATGTACGCGGACGGGATGGAGCCCGACAGGTACGCCAACGCGAGCGCAGCGGCGGCCGGCATCATTCGCGCGGAGCTCCTCCCTTCCGCTTGAACGTGAGGCGCAGCGGGTTGCCGGTGAAGCCCCACACTTCGCGGAAGCAGTTGTGCAGATAGCGCACGTAGTGCTCCTGCAGCAGATCCGGGTTGTTGCCGAAGATGAGAATCGTCGGCGGCGCCGTCTCCACCTGCGTCGCGTAGTTCAGCTTGATCTCGAACCCGGCCGCCTGCGGGGGCTGGCGGCGTCCGACGATATCGCGCAGCGCCTCATTGACCTGCGAGGTACTGATGCGCTTGTGGCGCTCGGCGTTCACCTCGAGGATCAGGTCCAGCACCTTCGTCACGCGTTGCCCCGTGAGCGCCGACGTGAAGACAAACGGCACGTACTTGAGGAACGGCGCCTTCTCGCCCGCCTCTTCCTCAAACTTCGCCGCGGTGTTGTTCTCCTTCTCCTTCAGGTCCCACTTGTTCACGATGACAATGAGCGCGCGCCCCTGCTCCCACGCCATGTTCGCGATCTTGAGGTCCTGGTTGTGGAGCCCCTCGACCGCGTCAATCATCAGGATGCAGATGTCGGCCCGGTCGATGGCCCGGCGCGTGCGCAGAGCGGAATAGAACTCGATGCCGTCGTCGACCTTGGACTGCCGCCGCAAGCCGGCCGTGTCGACGAAAATGATGTCCTGGCCGTGGTACGTGAACGGCGTGTCGATGGAGTCGCGCGTCGTCCCCGCGATATCCGACACGACGAGGCGCGACTCGCCGAGCAGGCGATTGATGAACGACGACTTGCCCACGTTCGGGCGACCGACGACCGCCACACGGAGCGCTTCGATATTCTCGTCGCCGGTAGCCGCCGGAATGCGCTCGATGATCGCGTCGAGCAGGTCGCCGGAACTCTTGCCGTTGGCCGCCGACACGGGGAACGGCTCGCCGGCCGCCAGACGATAGAACTCGAAGTAGTCGGTCTCGCGCGGGTCATCCACCTTGTTGGCCACGACCATGAACGGCTTGCCCGACTTGCGCAGCAGATCGACGATGCGCGAATCGCTCGGATGCACGCCAACCTGGGCGTCGGCGACCATCAGCAGCAGGTCGGCCTCCTCGATGGCCTGCGCCACCTGGCGGCGAATCTCCACGTCCATCGGCAGCCGCGAATCCTCGGTCAGGCCGCCGGTGTCCACCAGCCAGAACTTGCGGCCGTTCCATTCGGCGAGCGCGAAGTGCCGGTCGCGGGTGGTGCCCGCTTCCTCGCTGACGATGGCTTTGTCGTGGCCAATAATACGGTTGAACAGCGCCGACTTCCCCACGTTGGGGCGGCCGACAAAGGCAATCACGGGAATGTTCACGCAGAATCTCCGGCATGCGACGCTTCCGGCTGACCCTGCAGCTCGAGCACGTCAATGAAGTCGTACGATGGGAATACGGGCATCGGCAGGCGCGCGCGCAGCTCCTCGAACACCACGTCGTCGAGGAAAATGCCGTCCTCGTTGATGCTCTCTGCGGGGATCAGCGCGAAGTCGGCGCGGTCCACGTCGGCCAGCGTGCGTTCGATGTCGGCGCCGACGAGGAGCCCCGCGGTGGTGACCGTGGGGCCGAACAGTGAGTTGGTGCTCGAACGCAGGTCAAACGTCGCGCCGGTGGCTGCCGTGAGCTTGTCGAGAAACTCGGGCATCAGCGGCGTCATGGACTTGCCGGTGACCACGACGATGCGCTTGCCGTCGAGGCGCGGCAGTCGCCCGAGGCCCGACTCCATCCGGTGACGCAGCATCGGCAGCGCGCCAACGCCGTTCTCGATCTGCGCGAAGTCGCCGTAGTGCTCGAAGGGCGGCATCTCGCGGTCGGCGAGAAGGTACAGCTCGTCGGATCCGTAGACCCACGGGAAGCCCCGCTCGCGCTCGGCGCGCTCCGCCCAGCGGCTGGTGACCTCCACTAGCGTGCAGGCGGCCTCGACGTCCATCGACCGGCCCGTGTACAGATGCGAGAACTGCGTAAGGCCAACGGGCACGAGCGCCACCGACAGGCACGCGTCGCCGAACTCCCACAGGTCGTTCAGCGACTGCTCCAGCACCTCGCCATCGTTG
>JACPFW010000041.1:0-11395 GCA_016182795.1 Gemmatimonadota bacterium | reverse complement strand
ACCACGACCATCTGCCCGTGGAACTGAATGCCGCCCTCCACCAGGCGCCACAGCTGTTCCTTGATGTCGGGCACCCGCGGGTTGTTGAGCAGCAGCTTGCGCTCTTCCCAAGGCATCGCGTGCACCGACACATAGAGCGGCGACAGGCGATACTCGATGATCCGCTTCTCGTCCTTCTCCTTCAGGTTCGAGAGCGTGGCGAAGTTGCCGTAGGCGAACGACAGGCGGTAGTCGTCGTCGCGGATGTAGAGATTCTTGCGCAGGCCCTTGGGGAGTCCTTCGATGAAGCAGAACTCGCACCGATTGGCGCAGCGGCGGACGGTCGGCGGCTCGAGTTCGACCCCCAGCGGGATCCCCTCGATGCGCTCGATGTCGTAGACGACCTCGTCCCCGTTGGGCAGGCGCGCCTCGACCTCGACCGTGTCCTCGGCGGTCAGGAACTCCCAATCGAGGAAGTCGCTGAGTTCACGCCCGTTGACGGTCAGCAGCTCCGTCCCCGGAACGATCCCCAGCTCCTCCGCAATGCTGTCGGGTTTTACGCGCGCGACTCGAACCATGCGATCCTCGGAAGCCAACGGGGAAAGAGGGTGTCGATCCCCCTTTCCCCGTCGAAACAGCGTCCTTCAGAACGCCTAAACCAAGTTAGCAGGCGAGAGGCCGGAAGTCAATCAACAATAATGACTTCCGTGTGCGGGTCAGCGAATCGTATAACGCCAAGCGACGGCCATTGCTCCGCTCGCCTTGGTCGAGAACGCCTTGGTTTCTCGCGGTCCGATGTCATCGGTTACGACCGTGGTCGACCCCACGCCATTGCCTGCCCCATCGAGGAGTTCAAAGACGACGGTGAAGCTCGTCGCGGCGGTGCCGAGGTTCTCGACGGATCCACTGATGGTCGCCGTACCGTCGCGCGCCACCGCGAACTGCGAGACCACCACCCGCGCCGGTGTCTTGGCGGCCCGCGCGAGATAGGCGATGGTCGAGTCTTGCGCCATTTGCTTGGCCTTCGGATCCGTGGCCTGGCGCCCGCGCTCCTGCCAGACCGCGCCGGCGAGCTTGAGCACGTCGGCATTCATGGGGTCAACGGCGCGCAGTCGCTCGATGAGCGGTGC
Organism: Gemmatimonadota bacterium; assembly: GCA_016182795.1. GTDB lineage: Bacteria > Gemmatimonadota > Gemmatimonadetes > Gemmatimonadales > Gemmatimonadaceae > PNKL01. The sequence continues at coordinate 10,286 of JACPFW010000041.1, read as the reverse complement.
CATCTTGTCCGGCGCGTGCAGGGCGAAATAGACGTTCGCCGCGTTGAACAGGGCGTCGCGATGGTACGGGTTCATCGCCAGTCCGGCCTCGTACAGTCTGGCGGCGTCGTCGAACCGCTTGCCGTTAGCCGAAACCATGCCGGCCTCGAAGAGCTGTACGGCGGTGAACTTGGACGGATTGGCGATCATCTCCGCATAGATCGCGGCCACCGTCGCCGTGTCTCCGGCCTCCTGCAGCGTGCGGGCATAGGCGGCCCGCGCGGTGGCCGCATTGGGACCGTCTGGCGCAAGCTCGGACACCGACTTGAACAACTCCGCCGCCCGGCGCAGGCCGGCCGACCGCGCCGCCCCATCCTGCTTCATGGAGAAATCCCGCGTGAGCACCGCGAGGTTGAACGTCGCCGTCGCGCGCGTCGGCACCGACGCCGGGTCGGTCCCCATGCGCGGGATGGCCTGCTCCAGACCGGCAATCGCGCCCGCCAGATCGCCCTTGGCCTGCGACGCGTTGGCCAGCACATGATACGCGGTGCCGACGTTCGCCGAACGCGGGCTGATTTGCAGGGCGTACTTCGCGTACTCGATGGCCGGGTCGTACTGCTTGGTGTTGTAGTATCCGATGGCCGTATTCAGCACCTTGCTGAAGACGGCGTTGCGGTAGCGGAGCGTGCTGTCGGCGCAGGCCGGCATCTCGCGCTCGATGACGCTCATCGCCTCGTCCATCGCCGCGGGGAGGAAGAACTCGCCGTCGGCATTCTCGCTGAAGCCAAGGTCGCCGCGCTTGGCGCGCAGCGTCGCCTTGCTCCCCTGATCCTGGAACCAGCGCACATACGCGCCGCCGAGCAGGTAGTTGCGCCCCACCTCGTTCTTGAAGCGCCCCGGGTTGTCGGTCAGCGTCTTGATGGCCTCGCGGAGCCGCTTCCCCCGCTCGACGGTATCCGTCGCCTGTTGATCGTGTTTCAAGATCTGGAGCGCCGCGCCAGCCAGCGGCAGCGGCTTGCGGATCTCGATCTCGCACGTCCCCTGCGCCAACAGCGGGCCGCTGAGCGACGCGGCAGCGAGGGCCGCGACGGCGAGGCGAAGAGCTGTCATACTAGGCATCCTCGGTGCGGGCGGCCGCACGGCGGGCCCGATCGGCTATGTCCGCCGCCGAACGCCCAAGCGCGCTCGCGGCCTGCTGCACATCGTCCCACTCGGGCTTCATTCGCGTCGTGCCATCGGGCAGCGTGACCTCCTTGAGGCGGATCACGTGTCCATCCACAGTTGCCTCCCGCGTGCGCCGCGGCAGTGCGCGTCGACTCACCAGCGTGCGGCGAACACCGATGGATGAGCTCTCCGTCAGCAGCAGCGATTCCAGTCGATCCGCATCATTCAGCGCGCAGAGCACCTCCACCCGCACGCCCGGACGTCCCTTCTTCATGATGGTCTGCACGAGCGTCACATCGAGCGCGCCAGCGGTGCGCAGGGCGTCGGCGGCGCCGGCCACGAACTCGCCGCCGAGGTCGTCGATGTCGCACGCCAGCAGTGCGAGCGTCTCAACGTTTGGCGCCTGCTCCGCCTCGGCCAGAATGATGCGCAGTGCATTGGCGCGTCCTTTCGGGTCCTTGGTGCCCGCGCCGTACCCGCTCTTCAGCGGCGTGTAGGCGGCCGGTGGCGCTCCCTTGGAGAGCACGCGCACGAGGACCGCGCCGGTCGGTGTGGCGAGTTCGCCGGTTCCTTCCGGCCCCGGGCGCACCGCGATGCCCTCGAGCAGTCGCAGGGTCGCCGGCGCCGGCACGGCCATGCGACCGTGCGCCGCGTCCACAAAACCATCGCCGAGCGTGACGGCAGTGTTGTACACCGCCTCGACGCCGAGCTTCTGCAGGCCCCAGATGGATCCAACGATGTCGAGAATCGCGTCCACGGCCCCCACTTCGTGCAGGTGGACCTTCTCGCGCGTCGTGCCGTGGATGGTCGCCTCGACATCGGTGAGCTGCGTAAACGCATCCATCGCCGTGGCCTGAACCGTGGCTGGTGCTGCCGACGCGGCCACGATCGCCGCGATGTGCTTCAGGTGTCGGCCGTGCGGCTGCGGTGGAATGTCGAAGTCGACCTTCTTGCACGCGATCTCGCCGCGTTTGACGTCGCTCACGCGCACCGTGACGCCATCGAGTCCAAGCGCGGACGGCAGCGCCATGAGCCACTCGCGGTCGAGCCCGAGGTCGAGCAGCGCGCCCAGCATCATGTCGCCGGCAATGCCGTGCGCGGCGTCGACGATGGCAATCTTCATACGATTACGGATCTCGGATTTCGGATACTGATAGAGGATACGGATTCCGGATGAGGATGAACGATAACTACAATCGTCGATCCCGATCCGAAATCTGCATCCTTGATCGTTATCCGAGATCCGGAATCCCCAATCACCACCGGTAACTCGCCCCCGACCCCGTGTTGAACACCACGACGCTCGCGTCACGGGAGAGGCGTCCCGTTTGCACGAGTTGGGCGGTGGCCGCGAGCGCGCACCCGCCTTCGGGGGCAGCATCAATGCCCGCGCGCGAAGCCAGCGTGAACGTACCGGCGCGGATCGCCGCTTCGTCCACCGCCTCGGCATCGCCGTGCGACTCGCGCAGCGTGCGCAGGGTCCACCGGTCGCCGAACGGACCGGGCACGCGCAGGCCGCTGGCATGCGTCTCCGGATTCTCCCACGGCGTCGCCTTGTCGTCGCCGGCGTGGAACGCGCGCACCAGCGGCGCACAGCCGGAGGCCTGCGCCACGATCATCCGCGGCCTCACCACTTCACTGGGCAGCCATCCCCACTCGATCATTTCGCCAATCGCCTTCCAGATGCCAATGGTGCCTTCGCCGCCGCCGGTGGGATATACAATGGCGTCCGGGAGCTCCCAGCCGAGCTGCTCGGCCACCTCGTACCCCATCGTCTTCATCCCTTCCACGCGGTACGGTTCGCGCACGGTGGCCAGGTTGAAGAACCCGGTCTCCTTGGCGAACTGCATGGTCGCCTTGCCAGCGTCGCCGATGTGTCCATCGACGAGTTCCAACTCCACGCCGTAGGCGCGGATGCTGCCAAGGATCGGGGGCGGCGTCGTGCGCGGCGCGTAGATGCGCGCCGGCATGCCCCCCGCCGCGGCGTATGCCGCCAGCGCGATGCCGGCGTTGCCGGCCGTCGGCACGCAGACGCCGGGGAGTCCAAGCGCCTTCGCCCGTGTGATTGCCATCATCAACCCGCGCGCCTTGAAGCTCGCCGTCGGGTTCTGCCCTTCATCCTTGACCCACAGCCTGCGCACTCCGACTTCGCGCGCCACATGCGGCAGCTCGAGGAGCGGCGTCATTCCTTCACCAAGAGTGACGCGCGTCTCGCCTTTCGCCAGCGGGAGCGCCGACGCATAGCGCCACAGCGACGTCTCGGTGCCGATGCTGCTCCGCGCCGGTTGATGGTCAAAGTGCACCGCGAGAGGTTGCGCGCATTTCGGGCACAGCGAGGCCAACTTGTCACCCGGCGCCGTGTAGCCGCAGCCGGTGCTGCAATGCAGGGTCCAGGACATTGAGATCAGATGGTAGACGGTAGACGGTAGATGTTAGACGGTAGACGGTAGCAGGAACGACCGCCTCCTCCAAAGTTACGGCGCTCCGGTGTCCGACGCTGGCGCGGCCCGATCGGGGGCGGACGCCTTGAGCGCCTCAAGCAACGTGGTGGCGGACCTCGTCGAGAAGCCCTTCAGCTCGGCGATCTGCTCGACGGTCGCGCCGCGCACGCCGTCGACGCTTCCGAACGCCCGCAGCAGTTCACGCCGCTTGGTCGGGCCGACGCCGGGGATCTCGAGCAGAGACGATGTGATGGTGCGCATCGTGCGCCGCTTCCGGTTGTACCCGACCGCGGTGCGGTGCGCCTCGTCGCGCGCCTGCTGCAGCAGGCGGAGCGCCGGCGACCGTCGCGCGAGATGCAGCGGCTCGGCGCGCCCAAAAACGAAGACCTCCTCCTCCCGCTTGGCAAGCGAGACGAGCGGCAGCGCCCCAAGCGCCAGGGCGGCAAGGGCCTCGTGCGCGGCGGCGAGCTGGCCCTTGCCGCCGTCAATCACCACGAGGTCCGGAAGCGGCTTGGACTCGTCGAGGCGGCGCCGGAAATAGCGCCCAACCACCTCGCGCATCGAGGCAAAGTCGTCGGGGCCGTGCGACTCATCCACGGTCTTCACGCGCATCGTCCGGTACTCCGAGCGGCGCGGCCGGCCGTTCTCGAACCAGACGATCGACCCGACGTTGTCCTTGCCCTGTGCCGTGGAATTGTCAAAGCACACAAGCGACCGTGGAATCTTGGCGAGCGTCAGCGCGCGCGCGAGCTCGTACACGGGATCCCCTGCCCGCTCGTCGGCCTCGTCCTCGGCCAGCTTGAACTCTTCCAGCAGATGTCGCGCGTTCTTCTCGGCGAGATCGAGCAGCTCGCGCTTGAGCCCCCGCTGGGGAATCAGCACCCGCGTCGGCGCCAGCGCCGGCTCGAGCACATCGAGGTCCTCGGGTGCAAACGGCAGCAGCACCTCGGCCGGACGCTCCGCCGCGGCGCGATAGCTTCCGGCCAGGTACGCCGCGAGCACGGCGGCGTCGCTCTCTCCCTCGGCCTGCTCCAGAAAACGCTGATCGCGCGCCAGCAGCTTGCCGCCGCGCACTTTGAGCAGCGTCACGCAGGCGTCGTCGCCGTCGCGCGCAAAGCCAATCACGTCGCGGTCGTTGCCCTCGACATCCACGACGATGGTCGGCTCCTCGAAACGCTCGAGATGCCGCAGCGCGTCGCGCAGCTCAGCGGCGCGCTCGAAATCGAGGGCTGCGGAGGCCTCTTCCATGCGGGCGCTCACCCGTCGCATCACTTCGTCGGGCTTGCCGTCGAGGAACGCCACCACCTCGTCGATCATCGCGCGATAGTCGGAGAGCGACTGCGCCCCGATGCACGGCCCCTTGCAGCGCCGGATATGGTAATCAAGGCAGGCCCGCTCCGGCATCTCGACCGGCATGTTCCACCGGCACGAGCGCACCGTGAACACGCGCTTGACGACGTTGAGCGCGTGGCGCATCGCCCCCACATCGGTGAACGGTCCGTAATACGCCGCCCCGTCGTCGAGCACCCGGCGCGTCACGAGCACCCGTGGATAGGGCTCCTGCACCGTCACCTTGACGTACGGATACGTCTTGTCGTCGCGCAGCATCACGTTGAAGCGCGGGTGATGCTCCTTGATCAGGTTGTGCTCAAGGATGAGCGCCGCTTCCTCGCTGGGAACGACGATCGTCTCGAGGTCGACCGCGTAATCCATGAGGACGCGGGTCTTCGACGTCTGGGCGTGGTCGGTGGCGACGTAGCTGCGCACCCGCTGACGAAGCCGCTTGGCCTTGCCGACGTACAGCACCGTGCCGTCCGCCCCCTTCCACAGGTACACGCCGGGCGTGTCCGGAAGGTGCGGCAGCTTGTGGCTGATGGCGTCGGGGACAGTGCGCATGAGGGCTCCCCCGCAATCTAGCTGGACGTCAGCGTCCGCCCATCAGCCGACGGACACGCCCGGCCATGGCCGACGCCTCGGGGATGCCCAGCGAGGCGGTTGTCGCCAGGTACGTCAGCCCATACAACGGGAGGGCCACGACACCGAGGACCAGCGGCTGTCCCACGCCCAGAACGAGCTTGACGCCCCACGCCACCGCCGCGGCGCTCAACGCGGCCGCCCACAGCTTGACCTGATACGGACGGTCGACGCCAACATCACCGAGGCGCGGCACGAGTGATCGGCGCAGCAGCAGGCATTCCACCCACGCGGCGACGCCCGCCGACGCGGTCAGCCCCGCGACGCCCCACTTTGCGTCCACGCCGATCGCGCCCGGAAGCCACAGCGCCGCGGCCCAGCCGAACGCCAGGGTCAGCACCACGCGCATCACGGCGAATCGAAGCGGAGTGCGCGCGTTGCGCAACGCGTACCACGTGGAGGCGTAGAGACGCCCGAGCGTCCCCGCCAGCAGCCCCACCGCCGATCCGGCGAGCACGCCCCACATCCAGATCACGTCAGCACGACCGAACCGCCCGGACTGATACAGCGTCGCCCCCACGATGTCGCCAACCGCAAGGAACGCCATTGACGATGGAATCACGTAGAACGCGATGCGATGCAGGCCATCCGACAGGCGACGACGCAGCACCCGCGCGATCTCGTCGTCTGTCCCCACGGTCCCAGACATCGCCGGCAATTCGGCGGCGGAGACCGACATGCCGAACAGCGACACCGGCAGCATCGTGATGACCTGCGCATACGACAGCAACGCCACGGCGCCGGCGCCGACCAGCGACGCCAGCACGTTGTCCACGTAGCCACTCAGTTGCACGACGCCGCGCCCGACGAAGACCGGCGCGAACTGCGTGAGCACCGTACGCACGTGTCTATTGGCCAGGTCCGTGCGCAAACGAAGCCGCCGCTCCACGCGCAGAACGGTGGGCATCTGCACCAGCAGTTGCGCTACGCTGCCAATCACCGACGCCCAGGCCAGCACGACGGTGAGCCTCGCCTGTCCGGCCGCTCCGCTGCTCATGGCCGGACCAAACCAGAGCAGCGTCGCAATCATCACGAGGTTCATCGCCACCGGCGAGACGTACGGCAGAAAGAACCGGCGATGCGAGTTGAGCACGCCAAGTCCCCACGCCGACAGCACGAGCACCCCAACGCCCGGGAACATCACCTGCACCAACCGGATCGTCAGCTCGCGCTTGTCGCCGGTGAATCCGGGGGCGATAATCGCCACCGCCACGGGGGTGAGCAGGATGCCGAGAAGCACCAGCACGGTGCTCGTGAGGGCCAGCAGCGAGCCGACGGCCCCCGCGACGCGACCGGCTTCTTCCTCGTCTCCCTCCGCCAGCAATCTGCTGTATGTCGGCACGAACGACGCCGACAGGACCCCCTCACCGAACAGGTTCTGCAGAATGTTGGGGATTCGAATCGCGGCGTTGAACGCGTCACCCGCGTCGCTCGTGCCGAGGAAGTGCCCAAGCAGCCGGTTGCGCACCAGCCCAAAGAGCCGGCTCAGCAGTATGCCGGCAGCGACGCGCGAGGCGCCGGCGCTCACGCGCCGCCGAGAAGCTGCGTGGCGTGCATCGCCGCGCCGGCGCGCAGCTGATCGAGCAGACTCTCACCGTGTCGCGCGACGAGCGGCAGCGGATTGAGCACGCGCTCCTGTCGCTGTCCTTCGGGCATCAGCGCCGCCCGCACGCTGCCCAGGTCATGCACCGCCGCGGTCTCCGCCTTCAGCGCCGCCGTGCGGTAGCGCCGCTCCAATCGATCGATGCGGAACTTAAGCTGGTGCCGGGCCCCCTCGATGGTTGAGGCGTGCACCATGGCCGCTCCCTCCGCATTGTCGCGCAGCGCATTCAACTTTGCATCCACGTCGTGACGCAGCGCCTCCAGCGTGTCACGCAGGAACGGCGGCATCGCGCGGTCCCCGACGCGACGCTCGGCCTGATGCGGCGGCTTGATGTCGTCGAAGGTCATGCCGAGGCGACCAAGCATCCGGTCGATGACAGGCTCCACGATGGTCGCCGACCAGCGCGGCAACACCAGCGGCACCGGCATGCCAAGCGCCTCGGCGACGGCGCCGACCTGGGCGAAATACGCCACCTCGCCCGGGCCGCCGAAGTAGCCGACGGTCGGCAGGATGGCCCGTTCCACCACCGGACGCAGCAGCACGTTGGGTGAGAGCACCAACTGCGGCTGCACGGCCACATCGCCGGCCTGCGACAGCGGAATGCGTTCCTTCACGCCGTTGGACGACACGCGGAAGACCAGCGACAGCTTGGGAACGCGCGCCACCTGCGCCCGGAAGCCAGCGCGTTCAATCGCGACGCTGCGAAGCGAGACCGCCTCGTCCACCACGGCGGCCCGCCGCAGGGCCTCTACCAGCGTGGGGCGCGCCGCGTCCCGCACCGCAGGATGCCAGGCGTCCAGCACCGCGATGCCCATCGGCTCGAACAGCGCGCGCAGCAGTTCCACGTACGCGCCGCCCACCGTCGCCTCGGCGTGGTACGCGCGGCGCGCGTGCTCGAGGATATCGAGATGCGGCGCCGAACCGGCGGCCGCGGCGAGGTCCGCAAACTGCTTGCTCACATCACCGAGCGGCTGCGCGGCCATCACCTGCCCGTCAAAGCCAAGCCGCTCGATGCGCAGGCGGCGCACTTCGTCGTCGAACGCCACCGCGGTCCAGCTCGCCTCGGCAAAGTCGGCATCGTCCGTGGCGGCCCAGAAGACCGGGGCGGCAGGAATACCCGTCTCTTGCTCGATGCGATCAGCGAGGGCGCGCGCGCTCAGCGCCTTGAGCCACGTGTAGCCCGGCCCGCCAAAGAGGCCCGGTTGCTGGCCCGCCGTGACCACGACTCCGCGCCCCTGCGCCACCGACTCCAGGCGCCGCGCCGCCGCGCCGCTGGCATTGAACGCCGGCGCAAGCGCCGCGAACCAACCGGCATTGACCTGCGCGCGCACCTGTTCAGCGTGCTCACGCCAGGCCGCGGCGCCTTTGGGGCGCGCGGCATACCATCCCGACGGCGTACGCCCTTCGACCGCGGCACGGGCCAGCGGCCCGCCCCCCACAGGCTCGGCAACCACGCGAGGAGGCGTCACGCGCTCACCTCGCCATTCTCCACGTGCCTGTGCCCGCGTCTACAGTCCATGCGCTCCGGCCTCCGGGGGGTGCCCTGCGCGCCGTGAAGGCGCCGCGTCATAAACTAACCGCTGAACAGGGGACGGCGGAATCCGTGCGCCGTCACTTGTGGTACGGTTCTCGCCGTCCAATCGTCCCCGCCCGGTAAAGCTGCTCGGCCAGCACCAGCCGGGCGAGTTCGTGCGGCAGGGTCCACGGCGCCAGCTCAAGCCGCACCGTGGCCCGCTTGAGCATGGCCGGCGACAGGCCGTACGCCCCGCCGATGACGAACGCCACGTCCCTCCCCGCGTCGCGATGCCCCTGCAGGAACGCCGCGAAGGCCGCCGAGTCCATGCGACGTCCACCCGGATCGCAGCAGACCACCACGGCGGTCGCCGGCACTCGCGCGGCAAGGCGCTCGCCTTCACGATCGCGCACCACCGCGGCGCTCGCCGACTTGGCCGATTCCTCCTTCACCTCGGCCACCGCCAGCGGCCAATAGCGCGACGCCCGCGTCTCGTACTCGGCAATGGCCGCCGCAATCGCGGTGTTCTTCGGCTTGCCCACCGCCACGACGTGCACCTTCACGATGGCCGCCGACGCCTACGGATAGATGCCGCGGAGCTTGTGCACCGTAGCCACGCGATTGATGGAGAGCATGTACGATGCCGTGCGCATGTTCACGCGGTGCTGTTTGGAGAGCTGCAGCACTTCCCTGAACGCGTTTACCATGATCTCGCGCAGGCGCTCGTTCACCACCTGCTCGGTCCAGTAGTACCCGCTCCGATTCTGCACCCACTCGAAGTACGACACCGTCACGCCGCCCGCATTCGCCAGAATGTCGGGAATGACAAAGATCCCCTTCTCCTCGAGGATGGTGTCGGCGGCCGCGGTCGTCGGCCCGTTGGCCCCTTCGCACACGATCTTCGCCTTGATGTTCGGCGCATTCTTGGTGGTGATCACATGCTCCAGGGCCGCCGGCAGCAGCACGTCGCACTCGAGCTCGAGCAGCTCCTGGTTGGTGACACGCTCGCCTACGCCGTACCCCTCGAGCGTTTGGTTCGCCTCGACGTATTGGATGGCGTGCTTCACGTCGATGCCCTTCTTATGGTACCAACCGCCCGTCCGGTCGCTGATCGCAATGATCTTGCACCCCTCGTCGTGCAGCAGCTCGGCGGCGATCGACCCCACGTTGCCGAAGCCCTGCACCACCACGCGCGTGCCCTTCACCGGCATGCCGAGGTGGGCCAGCGCCTCCTTCGTCACGAACACGCAGCCCCGCCCGGTCGCCTCGCGGCGTCCCAGCGATCCGCCCATCGCGATGGGCTTGCCGGTGGTCACCGCATTCACGGTGTGGCCGACATGCATGGAGTACGTGTCCATCAGCCACGCCATCACGCGCTCATTGGTGTTCACGTCAGGCGCCGGCACGTCGGAGTCGGGACCAAGCGTCGAGATGATGCCGACGGTATAGCGGCGCGTCACGCGTTCCAGCTCGCCGATGCTCATGGTGAGCGGATCGCAGATCACGCCCCCCTTCGCGCCGCCGAACGGGATATTTACCACCGCGCATTTCCAGGTCATCCACGCGGCCAGCGCCTTCACTTCTTCCACCGACACGTTCTGGTCAAAACGAA
>JACPFW010000040.1 GCA_016182795.1 Gemmatimonadota bacterium | reverse complement strand
CGCGCAGCGACTCCAGCGGTTCCTCACCGTCCGACGACCACTCGCGCATCGCCTGCGGCGCGAGATGCACCACCGCCAGCGGCACGTCACCAGCGGCGCGTCGAAGCTGCGACACGACCTGCCCTGCCCGCTCCGGTGTGGCTGACTTGCGGGTCACCACAACGCATGAGGCGCGACGCAGCGCCACTAGCGGCTCACGAAACGGTCCCGCGGGAAGCAGCCGCACCGGCACATCCTGCCATAGATCGGCACTGACCAGCACGATGTCGGCGTCACGCGGCATCTGCCGATGCTGAAACGCGTCGTCGAGCACCAAGGCCGTCGCGCCCTGCGCAACCGCCTGCGCGCCGCCCAAACGCCGATTCGGGTTCGCCACGACGGCGACCGTGGGGTTCAGCATTGCATGCACCAGCGGTTCGTCGTCGCCGTAGCCTCGGAGCAGGATCGCCGGCGCGCGCCCTCGGGCGCGCAGTTCCGCCGCCACCCACGCCGCCATCGGGGTCTTGCCTGTTCCGCCCACGGTGATGTTGCCCACCGATACCGTTGGCACGGCAGAGAGGCCCGCTCCGCGGGCACGCGTCGCCCCGGCCATCATGCTCATGGCACCGTACACCCACTCGGCGGGCGTCAGCGCGGCGCGCGCGATGAGCGCACCGAATCCCTCTCCGTACCACACGGCGCGGGCGAGGGCCTCACGCACGGGCCATCGCCTCCGCGGCATCCATCGCCGCCACCAAACGTTCCACCTCGCCGTCGGCCAACTGGTCTCCGTCAAAGCGCGGCGTGAACGGTTCGCCCATCGTCACCACCACGCGCGCAAAAGGTTTGGGAATCGCGTAGCGGTCCCAACTGCGCAGGTGCCAGCACCGCGAGGAGTGCATCGACATCGGGACAATCACGACGCCGGCGCGATGCGCGGCCACAAACACGCCGGGCTGCGGCACACGCGCCGGCCCCCGCGGCCCGTCTGGCGTGAACGCTATGGAGCGCCCGCCGCGCAGCGCGCTGACGAGGGTCAGCAGGCCGCGGACGCCACCCCGCGAGCTGGAACCGCGCGCCGGCGGCGCGTAGCCAAGCCGCTCGAGGATGCGCGCGATGATCTCGCCATCACCGTGTTCACTGGCCAGCGCCATGATTCCCCGATGCCGCTGGGTCCAGATTGGCGCGAGCATGAGTCCGTGCCACACGGAGACCACCACGGGCGCTCGCACCCCGTCGCGCACGGGCCAGTTCGACTCGCCGCGCAGCGTCAGCCGCCACGTACGGGCCAGCGCCTGCACCGCCCAGTACCCCGCGAGCGAAAGCAGCCGCACCTTGCGCGCGCGCTTCGCGGCCTTCGCGCCGCGCGTCGCATCGGGGAGGCCCGCCGCCCCCGTCACGCGCCGCTCCGCTCCGTCGGCCCCGCATCCACCATCCCTGCCGCCATCTCGGCCACGCGCCCCGCCGCACCGGGCGTGCCAAGCATGCGGCGGATCTCCTCCATCCCGTCGAGCATCTGGCGGCGCGCGCCGCTGTCGGCCGCGAAGAGCGGCGTCAGCGCATCGGCGACCGCCTGCGTCGTGAACGCCTCCTGCACGAACTCGGGCGCCACCTCGCGTCCGGCCACCACGTTGAGCAGTCCAATGTGTGGAATGCGCACTAGCTGCTTGGCAATCCAGTACGTGATGGCGCTCGTTTTGTACACCACCGCGCAGGGGCACCCCGCCACCGCCGCCTCGAGCGTCGTCGTTCCGCTCTTGCAGAGCGCGACGTCGGCGGCCCGCAGCACGTCGAAGCTCTGTGCCCGGACCATCGGGAACGGCAGGTGTGACTGATCGAGCTGGATGGTCGGGGCGACGCTCACCACCACCTCAAGCCCGGGACGCCGCCGTTGCAGCTCGCGCGCCACCTCGCCGAACGCACGCAAGTGACGCTCGATCTCCTGCGCCCGGCTCCCCGGGAAGAGCGCGAGCACCTCGCGGTCCGCCGGCAGGCCCAGCCGGCGCCGCGCCTCGGCCTTGTTGGGCAGCGACTGCGCGCGGTCGAGCAGCGGATGTCCAACGAACGTGGTATCGATGCCCGCGTCGCGCAGCAGCTGCTCCTCGAACGGGAGAATGACCGCCGCCCTGGTGATGACCTCCGCCATCAACGTCACGCGCCCCGGCTTCCAGGCCCACACCTGCGGCGTGATGTAATACAGCACCGGCACGCCGGCGTCACGCGCCGCGCGCGCCACGCGCAGGTTGAATCCCGGATAGTCGATGAGGATGATGAGCCCCACGCGCCCACTGCGCAGGTGCGCCTTCACGGTGCGCAGCAGGCGCAGGTGCGCCGGCAGGTGCTTGAGCACCTCCACGAAGCCCACCACGCCCTCGGCGCGCTCGAACAATTGCACGCCGGCCGCCGCCATCCGGTCGCCGCCCATGCCGACAAGCGGCACGTCGGGACGCACGGCGCGCAATCGCTCGGCGACGCCGGCGCCGTGCAGGTCGCCCGACGCCTCACCGGCGATGATCAGGATCTCACGCACTTGGCGTGCGCGCCGCCGTCATCACCGCGCGCGACCGTTCGATGTCCGCGACGATCTGCAGCGCCACCGCGAGCGCCTCGCGTCCATCGGCGCCGGTCACCGGCACCGGCGCGCCGCCACGCACCGCGGTCACGAACGACTCAAGCTCGAGCCGCAGCGCGTCGCCCTCCGGCGCCTCGAGCGGAATGCGCTCCACGAACGCCGCCACGTCCGGCTGGGCCTGCATCGCCAGCGCCGCGAGGTTCACGTCGTCGCGCAACCGGAACAGCTCACCGTTCCCCGCCGCCAGGTCGAGCGTCAGGTACCCGTTGCGCTGGAACAGGCGCAGTTTGCGCGTGCGGTCGCGCGAGATGCGGCTCGCCGTGATGTTGGCGATCGCTCCGTTGGCGAACGCCACCCGGGCGTCCGCGATGTCGACGCTCGGCGTCAGGATCCCCACGCCGGCCGCCCGCACTTCCGTCACCCGGGCGTGCGTCAGCGTCAGCACCAGGTCGATGTCGTGGATCATCAGGTCCAGCACGACCGCCACGTCCGACCCGCGCGGATTGAACGGCGCCAGCCGCTCGCTCTCGATGAACAGCGGCGTGTCCACGTAGGGCCACGCCGCGCGGATCGCGCGGTTGAAGCGCTCGATGTGCCCAATCTGTACCAGCGAGCCATTGGTCGCCGCCAGCGCCAGCAGCTCGTCCGCCTCCGCCAGCGTGGTGGTGATCGGCTTCTCGATCAGCACGTGCTTGCCGCGGGCGAGCGCCGCCTTGGCGACGGCGTGATGGGCCGGCGTCGGCACGGCAATCGAGACGGCGTCCACGTCGTCGAGCAGCGCGTCGAGCGACCCCGCGCTGCGCACCCCGAGTTCTTCGCTCACCTTGCTCGCGCGCGTCGCGTCGGCCTCGTAGAAGGCCGACACCGTCGCGCCCTCGAGCGACCGCAGGTGCCGCAGGTGGTGATAGCCCAGCGCTCCCGTCCCAATGACCCCCACCCGCAGCGGCGCGCTCATATCACGATGCCCCGCTGGCTCTCATCCACGAAATCGACAAACGCCTTCACCTCGGGGCTCATCTTCAGCTCGGCCCGCGCGGTGTCCAGCGCCTGCGCGATGTTGTGCTCGCTGCGGAAGAACATCCGGTACGCCTTCTTCAGTTCGGAGATGGTCTCCGGCGAAAAACCATTGCGCTGCAGGCCGATGCTGTTCAGGCCGTACAGTTTGATCGGATTTCCCACCGCCTTCACGTAGGGCGGCACGTCCTTGTTGACCCGCGACATCCCGCCGACAAAGCAGTAGCGCCCGATCTTCCCGAACTGATGCACCGCGCAAAGCCCGGAGATGATCGCCTTGTCCTCGATCGTCACGTGGCCCGCCAGCTGCGTGCCGTTGGAGATGATCACGCCGTTCCCCACGTGGCAGTCGTGCGCCAGGTGCACGTACGTCATGAGGAAACAGTCGCTGCCGACCGTCGTCCGATACGACTGCGACGTGCCGCGGTTGATCGTCGTGTACTCGCGGATCGTCGTCCGGTCGCCGACCTCCACCCACGTCTCCTCGCCCTTGAACTTCAGGTCCTGCGGCAGACCGCCGAGCACGCTGCCGACGCCAAGCTTCACCTCGGCGCCCAGCTTCACGTTTTCCACGAGCATGGCGCGCGCGTCAATCACGCAGCCGTCACCGACGGTGCAGCGCGGTCCAATGATGACATCGGGGCCGATGGTGACATCGTGCCCGAGCACGGCATCCGCGTCGATGCGCGCGGATGAATGAATGCGATTGCTCATCTATCCCTCACCATGGCGGCCATATCCGCCTCACAGACGACTTCTCCATCCACTTTCGCCAGGCCCTGCATGCGGCAGATCATGCCGCGCACCTGCTTCATCTCCAGCTCGAAGCGCAGCTGGTCACCGGGCCTCACAGGCTTGCGGAACTTCACGTTGTCGAGCGACATGAAGTACACAACCTTCTTGTCCGGGTCTTCCACGGTGCCCATAAGCAGCATCCCGCCCACCTGCGCCATCGCCTCGACGATCAGCACGCCGGGCATGATGGGATGGCCGGGGAAATGTCCCTGAAAGAACGGCTCGTTGATGGTGACGTTCTTGATGCCGACAATGCGCTTCTCGTCCAGCTCGAGGACACGATCCACGAGCAGGAACGGGTAGCGATGCGGCAGCACCTTCATGATGTCTTCAATCCCGAGCACCTTATCCTCCCGCCGGGCCTGCGCCAGAAGCGCGCGCACCAGCAAGACCGTTCCGCGATGGCTGGGCCTGGTCGCCGTGATATGCGCCTGCACGCGCATCCCCGACAGCGCCAAGTCGCCCACGCAGTCCATCGCCTTATGCCGGACAAACTCGTCCGGCCACCGCAACGTCGTTCCCACCACGCCTTCGCTGTCGAGCACGACGGCATTTTCCGTCGACGCGCCCTGGATCAGCCCTTTCGCGCGCAGTCCCTCAACCTCGTGCAAAAACCCGAAGGTTCGCGCCCCGGAAAGCTCGCGCCGAAACGTCTCCGGCGTCACCTCCCATGTGCCGCGCTGTTCACCGACCAGCCGGTGCGGAAACTCGATGCGGACATCAAGCGTCAGCCCCTCGGCGGGCCGCGCTTCGTAGATCGACTGGCCGTCGACCAGCCGAACCGGGCGCGTCAGCCGCAACACCTCGACCTCCCCGCCGTGCTCCACGAGTCCCGCCTCGTGCAGGGCGTCGCAGAACATACGGGAACTGCCATCGAGGATGGGAGGCTCCGGACCGTCCATCGCGATCGTCACGTCGTCGATGCCAGCGCCGGCCACCGCCGCGAGCACATGCTCCACGGTGTGCAGCGCCGCGTCGCCCTGCCCCAGCTGCGTGCGACGCTCCGCCAGCTCGGCACTGTCCACGTGCGCCCGCGTCTCGGGCGCCCCGGGAAGATCGATGCGCCGGAACCGGATACCGGCCCCCGGCGCCGCCGGCTCGAACGACAGGCGGCACGGCCGGCCAAGGTGCAGCCCGACGCCCGACACCGACGCGCCGCGGGCTATCGTGCGGCGTCCGCTCACGCGTCGTCCTTGTCGAGCAGCCGCTCCAGGCGCTTCATCATGCCGGCCAGCTTGAACAGGGCCGCCGACGCCCGCAGCGACTCGCGATGCGGACGCGCGGGGTAGCCGGACCACGTCTCGCCTGGCGGAATGTCGCTGATCACGCCGCCCTGCGCGCCGACCTTCGCGCCGGCGCCGATCGTCAGATGCCCGCTCACGCCAACCTGACCGGCGAGCACCACGCCGTCTTCCACGCGCGAACTCCCACTGACGCCGCACTGCGCCACCAGCAGGCAGAGCCGCCCGATGCGGGCATTGTGCCCAATGTGCACCAGGTTGTCGATCTTGGTGCCGGCGCCGACCACGGTGTCGTCGATGCTTCCGCGATCGACGGCCGAGTTCGCGCCGATCTCCACGTCATCGCCGAGAATCGCGCGGCCAATGTGCGGGATCTTCTGGTGCGTGAACGCGCCGTCCACCACGTGCGACACGTACCCAAACCCGTCGCTGCCGATCCGCGCGCCGGAATGCAGAATCACCCGGTCGCCCAGCTCGCTGTTCGGATACACGGTGGCCTGCGGATGCAGCTGGCAATCACTGCCCAGCGTCGCCCCCGCGCCCACGACGCTGTGCGCGCCAATCCACGTGCGATCGCCAATGCGCGCGCCGTCTTCAATCACGGCGCCGGCGTCGATGCAGACATCGCGGCCGAGCACCGCCTGCGGGCTCACGTGCGCCGCGGCATGGATGCCCGGCGTACGCGCCGATGGCCGGTAGAAGCTCGGGATCAGCCGCAGCATCGCCTCATGCGGCTTGGCCACGATCACGCGGGCGCGCGGCGCGCCGGCCACATCCTGGAGTTCCGGCGCCACGAGCACCACGCCCGCGCGGGTCGTGGCGAGCATGGGCGCGTACTTGAGGATCGCCAGGAAACTCAGGTCTTCGGGCCCCGCGCGGTCGAGCGGCGCGATGGCTCGCACGGTCGCCGCCGGATCACCGACGAGCCGGCCGCCCGTCGCCTCGGCGAGCTGGGCGGCGGTCATCGTTGGTGCCAACTGTTCCGGCGTCATGCAGGGCTCCGGGGTGGGAGTGCCGGTCGAGCTAGCTGACCGGCGGAACCTTCGGCTTGGCCGCACCAGCCGGCGCCGACACTGGACCCGCCGGAGCGGCGGTCGGCGGCTTGGCGGCGGGCTGCGTCGCCGGCGCGGCCGGCTTGGCCACCTGTGGCACCGGCATCGCCCGCAGCTTCACCAGCACCTTGTCGGTGATATTGAGGTTCTTGTCGATCGCCACAATCGGGTTGCCCTGGCTGCCGACGTCAAGGATCATCGTCAGGCCTTCCTCCTTGCGCATATCCTCGAGCGCCACCTTGATCTGCTCGATGATCGGCTGCAGGAGCTGCGCCTGGCGCTGCTGCGCCTGCAGGTCCAGCGCCTGCGTGCGTGTCTGGTACTCCTGCTCCTTGTCGCCAATGCTCTTCTGGCGCGTCTCGCGCTGCGGCGCCGTCAGCGTCGGCTCCTGCTTCTGGTAGGCCGTGATCATCGCCTGCAGCGAGTCCTGCATGCGGGTCACCTGGTCCTGCATCCCTTGCGCCTCCTTCTTCCACTGCGCATCGGCGTCGGTGCGGCCCGGCGCCTTATCGAGCAGCTCACGGGTATCGACGTACGCCACCTTCACGGCGGCACCCTGAGCGGCCGCGACAGCCGGGAGGATCAAGAGGGGGACAATAGCGCTGAGCAGCGCGCGTACACGGACGTGCATTGCAGACTCCAGGTGTTAGAAGAACTGACCGAGACGGAAGTGCAGCTGGAACTTCGGATCGCGCCGCCCGAACACGTCGGTGCGGTCGAATCCGTAGGCCCAGTCCAGGCCGAGCGGCCCGAGCGGCGTCACGACGGACGCCCCAAGCCCGGCGCCCCGATACAGGCGCGACGGGTCAATTTCACGGGGATTCGCCCAGATATTCCCCGCGTCATAGAACATGTTGATGTACAGCTGCTGACTCACGCGCAGGCCGACCTCGGCCGTCGTCGTGAAGAACGCATTGCCAAACGAATTGCGTTGGGCGTTGTACGTGCCGGTCGAGCCGGAGAAGCCGTTCGGCGTCACCGAGAACTCCGGATAGCCACGCAGCATTTCGCCAAACTGCACGCCGCCGAGCGAGAATGACTGGGAGTAGAAAAACGCGCCCGGGTCACCGAACACCGCGCCCGCCTTCGTCGTCAGTCCCACCGTGAACTTGAGGGGATTGGCGCCCATCTTCTTGCCGCCGATCTCTCCAAGTAGGGCATGCGACCGAATCTCGGTGTAGTAGCGCTGGAAACTCGACGTCCCGCCGAGTATGCCGCCGTTGTAGTCCGCCTTGATCGACTGCATGCTCCCCTGCGTCGCGAACGGCAGGTCCACGCGCGTGTCCCGCTGCAGCGTGAAGCCGAGGTTCGACCGGAAGCAGCGCGTGCATGTCGAGGTGCTCGCCACCGTCCCGAGCAGGCCGTCGCTGCCGAACTTCACCCCTTCCGCGCCGTACGTCACGAACAGGCGCGTGAAGCGCGAGTTGGGCATCGGCAAGCCAATCTGGACGCTGGCGCCCGTTCGAATCGACCGCCCAAGGTCGGCAATCTGGTAGCGCGCCTGCGAGTTGTACGCCGTGACGGTCCCCGAAATGCGGCTCTTGCGGATGGCCGGATCGGTGTACGACAGGTTGAAGTCGTTGATGTACCGCCCGTACTGCCACTGCACCGAGCCGCGCTTGCAGTTGCCCCACAGATTGGGCTGCTCGAGGCCAATGAAGCCGCCGATGCCCGTGCCTTGGCCCATCGACGCGCCAAAATTGACGTTGCCGGTCCGCTTCTCTTTCACGCGGAAGATCACGTCCACATCGCCGGCCTCATTGGCCTGCTTCGTGTCCGGCGGCGGGATGGGCGTCTCAAAGAACCCCATGTTGCCGAGGCTCTGGTACGAGCGGATCAGCCGGTCCTGGTTGAACACGTCACCGGGAATCACGAACAGCTGCTCGCGGATGCACGACTCGTTGGTGTAGTCGTTGCCCAGGATGTCCACGCGATTGATGATCGCCGGCTGCCCCTCGGTGATCTCCCAGCGGAGGTTCACCTTCGGCACCGAGTCGGGGCCCATGGGGGCGGGCTCCGCCACCGGACGCACCTGCGCGTAGATGTACCCCTCAGTCGCGTACATCGTCCGCACCTTCTGCGTGGCATCGTCCCACTGCGTGCGGTCAAACAGATTGGACGCCGCCTTCTTGCGCCGCACCAGCGCCACGACGCGCTGCGGCAGCGACGCCTCGGACGCGATGAACGGATACGCGCGCTGAATATCCTCGGTGGAGAAGTGCTTGTTTCCATCCACCGCAAACGACCCAACGTTGTAGCGCTTGCCCTCCGACACGGTCAGCTCGATCAGCCCCTTGCCCAGGGCCCGGTCGATCAGGAGCGTGTCCTTGAGGAACTGGAAATCCACGAAGCCCTGCTTCGCGAACAGCGTCGGGATCCGCTCGCCGAGGTCGCCGGCGTACTTGTCTTCGTCGAAGGTGCCCTTGCGCCACCAGAAGAACCCCTCGGGGCGCGTCTTCATGGTCTTGACCACCGACTTCGTGGGCACCAGCGCATTGCCGAGCACCTTTACGCCAGACACCGCCAGCCGCCGCCCCTCATCCACGCGGAAGAGCAGCTTGATGCGGTCGCCCACCACCGTGGTTTCGGGCTTGATCTGCGCGAGGTAGAAGCCGTTGGCTTGGTAGACGGAGTCGATGCGCGTGATCGCCAGCGCCACCTGCGCCGGATCCACGGGGCGGCCGATCAGCAGGTCCACCCGGTCGCGCACCGTGCGCAGCGAGACGATGTCTGGCCCCGCCACGTCCACGTCGGAGAGCAGCGGCCGCTCCTGCACCTTGATCAGCAGCGTCGCATGTTCTCCGTTGGGCGAGAGCACGCAGGCGAGCTGCACGTCGTCAAACTGGCCGCCCTCAAAAACGCTGCGGATCGCCCGCTGGATGACGGGATAGCTAAGCGTCGTCTTCGCCTTGATGCCGGCGTCAGACAGGATCGTCGACGCCGGAATACGCTTGTTGCCGCTCACGGCAACGCTATCCGGCGTCTGGCACCGTCCCTCGTTGGGATCCTGCGCGGCGAGCGGCTGGAGGCCCGTCAGGACCGCCAGCGCCAGCACGGAAAACGTCAGTCGAAGCATAAGTTGGGAAATATACACTAAGAGGCCGGGTGGATTGCAGTTGCAACCCTCCCGACCCCCCGAGGTTCCGCCCTACGCCTTGGGCGTGCTGGCGGGAACCCGGAACTCAAGCCGCGTCCCGTCCACGGCCACATCCACTTCGATCTCGTCCCCCCGGGCGAACTCCGCCAGCAGGATCTTCTCCGACAGGGGGTCTTCGATATATCGCTGGATCGCCCGCTTCAGCGGCCGGGCGCCGTACGCCTCGTCGTAACCGTGCTTGACCAGGAAGTCGAGCGCGGCGTCCGACAGGCGCATCACCAGCTCCTCTTCCGACAGCCGCTTCTGCACGTCGCGCAGCAGGATGCCGACGATCTGCGCGATATGTTCCCGCTGGAGCGGGTGGAAGACGATGGTGTCGTCCAGCCGGTTCAGGAACTCGGGATTGAAGGTGATCTGCAGCTCCTCCCGCACCTTCTCGGCCATCTTCTCGAACCGCGACGGCCCTTCGGCGCTTCCAAAGCCCACCGTCCGGCTCTTGGTGATGTCCTTGGCGCCGACGTTCGACGTCATGATCACCACCGTGTTCTTGAAATCGATTACCCGCCCGTAGTTGTCGGTCAGGTGCCCTTCGTCCAGCACCTGGAGCAGGATGTTGAACACGTCGGGGTGCGCCTTCTCGATCTCGTCGAGCAGGACCACGCTATATGGCTTCCGCCGAACGGCCTTGGTGAGCGCGCCGGAGTCCTCATACCCAACGTAGCCCGGGGGCGCGCCAATGAGCCGCGACACGGAGAACTTCTCCATGTACTCCGACATGTCCACACGAATCAGCGCCGAGACATCGGCAAACAGGAACTTCGCCAGCGCGCGTGCCAGCTCCGTCTTGCCCACGCCAGTCGGCCCGCAGAAGATGAACGAACCAATCGGACGCTTGGGATCCTTGAGCCCCGCGCGGCTGCGGCGGATGGAGCGCGCGATCGCCTTGATCGCGTCGTCCTGCGCCACGACGCTCTCGTGCAGCTCCTCTTCCATGCGCAGCAGGCGGGCCGTCTCCGCCTCCTGCAGGCGCGTCACGGGGATGCCAGTCCAGCGGCTCACGATGAAGGCGATCTCTTCTTCGCCCAGCACGGGCCGGTACGATTGCCGGCGCTGCTCCCACGCTTCCTGCCGCGTGCGAATCTCGCCCTGCAGCTCGCGCTCGCTATCGCGAAGCGCCGCCGCGCGCTCGAAGTTCTGATCGCGCACCGCGGCGTCCTTCTCGGTGTTCACCTGCTCCAGTTTCCCCTTCAGCTCGGCGACCTCCGGCGGCGGCACCTGCGCCGCCAGCCGCGCCCGCGCCCCCGCCTCGTCGATCACGTCGATGGCCTTGTCGGGCAGGAACCGGTCGGTGATGTACCGCTCGCTGAGCTTGGCCGCGACACCGAGCGTCTCGTCGGGGATCGTCACGCGGTGATGGTCCTCGTACCGCTTCCGCAGCCCCTTGAGGATCTCCACCGTCTCCTCAATCGAAGGCGGCTCAACCACCACGGTCTGGAAGCGGCGCTCGAGCGCCCCGTCCTTCTCGATGTACTTGCGGTACTCGTTCAGCGTCGACGCGCCCACACACTGCAGTTCGCCGCGGGCCAGCGCCGGCTTGAGCATGTTGCTCGCGTCAATCGCCCCCTCCGCCGCGCCGGCACCCACCAGCGTGTGCAGTTCGTCGATGAACAGGATCACCTGCTTGTTCAGCGCGATCTCGTTCATCACCGCCTTCAGGCGCTCCTCGAACTGGCCACGGTACTTGGTGCCGGCAATCACCGCCGCCATGTCGAGCGAGAGCACCCGATGCTCGCGCAGCGAGTCCGGGCATGTCCCGTTCGCGATGAGCTGCGCCAGCCCCTCGACAATCGCGGTCTTGCCGACGCCGGGTTCGCCAATCAGCACCGGGTTGTTCTTCTTGCGGCGCGTCAGCACTTCCATGACGCGCTCGATCTCCTTGAACCGCCCAATCGTGGGGTCCAACTGCCCTTCGGCGGCGAGCGTCGTCAGGTCGCGGCAGAAGTGGTCGAGCGCGGGGGTCTTTGACTTCTTCTCCCCCTTCCCGCCCGGCGCCCCAGGAGCCGGCTGCGGCTGACCGCCCGCCTGCGGCGGCTGCCCGGCCTGCGGCATCTCGGTACCGCCGAGCAGGCGCAGCGTCTCCGCGCGCGCCGCCTCGAGCGACACGTTGGCGTCGGCCAGCACCTGGGCCGCGATCCCCTTCTCCTCGCGCAGCAAGCCGAGCAGCAGGTGCTCGGTGCCGACATACGAGTGGCCAAGCTCGCGCGCCTCGCCCATGGCGAGTTCGAGCACCTTCTTGGCGCGCGACGTGTACGGCAGGTCGGGGCCCGTCGCCTGCGCGGCCTTCCCCTTCTTCACCGTCTCCTCGATCTTCTGCTGGATCTCCTCGAGTTCGACGTTCAGGTGCTGCAGCACGGCGGCCGCCACCCCCTCGCCCTCGCGGATCAGTCCCAGCAGGATGTGCTCGGTGCCCACGTACTCGTGATGGAGTCGTGCCGCCTCCTCGCGAGCCATCGCCAGCACCTTTCGCACACGTTCGGTGAAGTTGTAGCCGTTCATCGTCTCCCCGTCGTCTCAGGCAACTGACTCACGCCTCACCCGCCTCTGCGGCCAGCGCCGTCCGCAGATGGCGCGCGCGGGCGAGGTTGGCTTCGATCTCCGTCAGCGGTCGCCCCTCGGCCAGCGAGAGATGCGCCGTCTGACTGTAAACCAGCAGCTTGTTGAGGGTGTATACACTCACCCCGCCCAATAGATACATGCCGACAGCCAAACGAACGCCGCTGAGGAGATTCATCGCCTCGTCGGCGCCCAGACTGCGAGCGTACCGCAGCGTGCCGTACGCGCGCCACAGCTTGTCCTCAATAATATAACCGGCGTCCCGGCTCAGAACACGGCGCGCCTCCGACTCCCGCGAGATCACGTGCGAGACCACCCGCGCCAGATGGTCGCACAACTCATCTTCCGTGCGGCCGAGCGTCGTCTGGTTCGAGATCTGGAAGAAGTTCCCCACGACCTCGCTTCCCTCGCCGTACAGCCCGCGGTAGGTCAGCCCCATCTGCTGCAGGCCGGTCAGCACCTTCCCGATTTCCTGCGTCAGCACCAGCCCGGGCAGGTGTACCAGCACCGAGGCCCGAAGCCCCGTCCCCACATTGGTCGGACAGGAGGTCAGGTACCCAAACTCGGGGTGAAAGGCGAGCGGCAGCTGCTCGCCCAGCTCGCGCCCAAGCCGCGACGCCCGCTCCCACGCGCCGCTGATGTCGAAGCCGGAGCGGAACACCTGCAGACGGAGATGGTCTTCCTCATTCACCATTAGCGCGGCCTCGTCGCCCACGAGCACGGCGGAACCGCTGCGCGCCACGGCGGCGTCCAGCTCGGCCAGCTCCCGGCTTACGAGGTGCCGCTCGTGCAGCAGGCGCCGTTCGTTCTGTGTCAGTTCGTCGAGGCGCAGCACCACCGCACGCGCCAGCAGCTCCGAATGCGCCGACGCCTCCCGCACCTGCTCCAGCACGCGCCGACGGTCCTGGTCGCCGGCACGCGAGCTGAACGGGTACGTCGCCACATTGCGTGCCAGGCGGACGCGCGACGACAGCACGATGTCGGCGTGCGGGCCCGATGCCGTGATCCACGGCATGCCGCCATCGGGGAGCAGCGAAAGGTCGAGCGTCATTCGCGGGCCCGGATCTCGTCGCGCAGCTTGGCGGCCAGCTCGAACTCCTCCGCGGCCACGGCCAGCGCCAACCGCTCGCGCAGCGAATCGAGCTCCGACACCACGAACCCCGGCGCCACCGGAGTCTCGTACTCGGACCCGCGATGACGGGCCGCCCCGTGCACGCGCCGCAGCAGTTCGCGCAGCGCCCCCTCGAACGCCGTATAGCACTGCGCGCACCCGAGGCGCCCTGACGCCCGGAAGTCCCGCAGCGATGTCTGGCAGTAGGCGCAGCGCGCTTGGTCGCCGAGGGCCGGCGCCGACTGCTGCTGCACCGCGTGCAGGAAGTCACTGAGCGGATGCTTGGGCATCGACACCGTCGTCTCGATCCCCTTGGCCGCCGCGCATTTCTCGCACAAATGCAGCTGCGTCACCTCGGCGTCCACAATCTGCGTGAGGTGCACAACGGCATCGCGTTCCTTGCACTGGTCGCACAACATCAGACCAGTCCCTCCCCCTGCGTCTCGTGCAGCGTGCCGTCCTCGAGCAGCAGCCGCCGCTGCGCCCGTGACGCCAGCGACCGATTGTGCGTGACCACCACGAGGCCCACGCCCATGTCTGCCGCAAGGGACGCGAACAGCCCATGCAGCGCTTCGGCGTTGGCGTGGTCCAGATTGCCCGACGGCTCGTCGGCGAGGATCAGCGGCGGCGACGCCGCCAGCGCGCGGGCCACCGCCGTACGTTGCTGCTCGCCGCCCGACAGCTCGCCCGGCCGATGCTGCATGCGCGCCGCCAGCCCGACGCGCGCCAGCAGCGCCTCGCCGCGCTCGCGCGCCTCGCGCACCGCGACGCCGGCGATGCGAAGTGGCATCATCACGTTTTCGAGCGCCGTGAATTCCTTCAGCAGATGGTGGAACTGGAACACAAACCCCACCGAGCGATTGCGCAGCGCCGCCAGCTCCGCGTCGGCCACCAGACTGACCGCCGTCCCGGCAAGCACCACCTCGCCGCCGGTCGGCCGTTCCAGTGCACCGAGCACCTGCAGCAACGTGCTCTTGCCCGCGCCGCTGGCGCCGACAATCGCCACCATCTCCCCGCGCGCCACCTGCAGGTCGACGCCGTTGAGCACGACGATCTCCCCGCCATCGCCGCCGGTGAACACCTTGCGCACGCTGCGCGCCTCGAGGATCGCGGTCATTCGTCGCGGATTGCCTCGATCGGGTAGAGGCGCGACGCCTGCCGCGCCGGATACAACGTGGCCAGCGCCGCCACAGCGAATCCCAACAGCGCCATCAACAGAGTGTCGCCGAGTTCAAGCCGCACCGGCAGGTGGTCGATGAAATACACGGTCGGGTCGAGCGCAATCAGCCGGTAGCGGTCGACCAGCAGGCCGAGCGAGGCGCCGAGCACCGTGCCAGCCAGCGTGCCCGCGCAGCCGATCACCGTCCCCTGAATGAGGAAGATGCGACGAATCGACGCCTCGGTGGCGCCCATCGCTTTCAGGATACCGATCTCCCGTGTCTTGTCGCGCACCACCATCGTCAGCGTGCTGACAATGTTGAACGCCGCCACGACGATGATCAGCAGAAGGATCACGCCCATTCCCATCTTCTCGAGCTTCAGCGCGCGGAAGAGCGAGCTGTTCTGCTCCTGCCAGTCCACCGTGTGGTACGGAAAGCCAAGCGCAGCCGCCGTGCGTTCGGCCACGGCGGGAGCCGACCAGCGGTCGGCGGTCGCCACCTCGAGTCCCGTAACCGCACTGTCGAGCCCGGCGAACTCCTGCGCCGCTGCGAGGTCGACGTAGACGTACGAGTTGTCGTACTCGTACATCCCCGTCTCGAAGGTCCCCGTCACCTCGAACTCGGCGATCCGCGGAATCGGCGTCCCCATGACCGGATCGACGCGCATGCCCGAGATCCCGATGAACGTGAGTTTCGCGCCGGCCCGCCCCGGATACGCTCCCAGCCGCTCGGCAAGCAGCTTGCCCACCACCGCGCCGCGCCGCTGGCCATCGGCGGTCACGAACGAGAAGTCGCCGATGGTCGCATGTTGGCGAATCGTCGTCACGTCCCGCCGGGCCGATCCCGCCGGTTCGATGCCGGCCACCTGCGCCACATCGCCGTAGTCGCTGCCCGCTTTCACCAACGCCTGCGTCAGCACGAACGGCGCGACCGCCACCACGCCCTCGACTCGCGAAGCCTTCTCCTGCACGGCGCGCCAGCCGTTGATCTTCAGGTCGTCGCCGAAGGCGAGCACGCGAAAGTCCGGGCTCCCGACGAGGATCTTCTCGCGCAGGTCGAATTGCAGCCCGTTCATCACACCGATGATCAGGATCAGCGCGCTGACGCCCACCACGATGCCGCCGATTGCTATCAGCGAGATGAACGACAGCCACCGCGTGCGCCCGCGTGCGCGGAGATATCGCCAGGCGATTTCCAGTTCCAGTCGGTTCACCGGCCTCTCAGCGTTCGTTCCGAATCCTCCTCACCCTGCACCACACCCTGCCTCTTCCCCCGCACCTGAATTACTCAGGCCTCATCGTCGGAAAGAGAATCACATCCCGAATATGAGCTGTCCCCGTCAGGTACATGAACAGCCGGTCGATGCCCACGCCCACGCCGCCCATCGGCGGCATGCCGTATTCCATGGCGCGCAGATAGTCCTCGTCGACGCCCGACGCCTCTTCATCGCCCGCCGCCTTCAACCTCGCCTGCGCTTCAAAGCGCTGGCGCTGGTCGATGGGATCGTTGAGCTCGGAGAAGGCGTTCGCCAACTCCCGCCCCTTGGCAAACAACTCAAAGCGTTCGGTGAGCGCGGGGTTCCCGCGCTTCGGCTTCGCCAGCGGCGAGAGTTCCTTGGGATAGTCCACCACGAACGTCGGGCGGTCGATCTTGCTCTCCACGTGGTGCTGGAACAGCTCGTCCATCAGCTTCGGCCGCGACAGATTGGCAAGGCCGTGCACCCCCGCGTGCTCGGCGGCGGTGCGCAGTTCGGTGTCGGTCATCGCCGTCACGTCGGCCACGCGCAGCGCCGACGACAGCGACGGCAGCCATTCCATGCGCGCAAACGGCCCCTGGAGCACCGCCGGATCGAAGGCCGGCGCGTCCGTGGCGAGGCCCGTCGCCGCAAGCGCGTCACGCACCGCCGTGGCGGCGGCAATCAGCAGCGCCTCAACGCGCGCCATCATCACGGTGTAGTCGGCGTACGCCTCGTAGAACTCGAGCATCGTGAATTCCGGATTGTGCGTCCGGTCGATGCCCTCGTTGCGGAAGTCGTGCCCAATCTCGTACACGCGGTCAAACCCGCCAATGACGAGCCGCTTCAGGTACAGCTCGTCGGCGATGCGCAGGTACAGCGGCATGTCGAGCGCGTTGTGATGCGTGATGAACGGCTTCGCCGCGGCGCCGCCGTACAGCGGCTGCAGCACCGGCGTCTCGACTTCGAGATACCCCAAACCGTCCATGAAGCCGCGCACCGCCGCCGTCATGCGCGACCGCGCGGTGAACAGCGCGCGCACCTCGGGATGCACCGCGAGGTCGGCGTAGCGCTGCCGTGAGCGCTGCTCCCCGTCGGCAAACGCCGAGTGCCGCACGACCACACCGTCCACGACCTCTTCCTTGCCAAACGGCAGCGGGCGCAGCGACTTCGCCAACAGTTCGAGGTGCTCCACCTTGACCGTCACTTCCCCCGTGCGGGTGCGGAACAGCGGACCGCGCACACCGATGACGTCGCCAAGGTCCAGCTCGTACGACGCCTCGCCCACGACGTCCTTCTTGAGGTAGAGCTGCACACGCCCCGACGCGTCGCCGAGGTGCGCAAAGGTGGTCTTGCCGTGCGCGCGCCAGGCGACCACCCGCCCGGCGAGCTGCACCTCGGGCCCTTCCCCCGCCTCGCCGAGCAGTCCGACACACTCGGCCGCCACGTTCCGCCGGTCAAAGCCGTACGCGAACGGCGCCACACCCAGCGCCTCGAGCGCCGCGATCTTGTCGCGCCGCGCCTGCAGCACGTAGTTCAGTTCATCGCTCATCGTGCTGCCCCCGCATCTTCAAGTATGCTTCGATGAACGGATCGATCGCCCCGTCCATCACCTTCTGCACGTCGGGAATCTTCAGTTCCGTGCGATGATCGTTGACCATCGTGTACGGTTGGAAGACGTAGCTCCTGATCTGGCTCCCGAACGTCACGTCGAGCTTGTTGGCATCCAGCTTGGCTTTCACCGCCGCCTGTTTGTCGAGCTCCAGCTGATACAGCTTGTTCTTCAGCTGCTTCATCGCCTGCGCCTTGTTCTTCCCCTGGCTGCGCTCCTGTTGGCACGCGACGATGATGCCGCTCGGAATGTGCGTCAGCCGCACGGCGGATGACGTCTTGTTCACGTGCTGGCCGCCGGCGCCGCTCGCGCGGAAGACATCCATCTTGATGTCCTCCTCGCGGATTTCGATGTTGATCTCGGTGTCGACCACCGGGTAGACGAAGATCGACGCAAAGCTGGTATGGCGCCGCGCCTGCGAGTCGAACGGCGAGATGCGCACCAGCCGGTGCACCCCCGCCTCGGGACGCAGGAAGCCGTAGGCGTACATCCCCTTGATCTCGATCACCGCCCCCTTGATGCCCGCCTCTTCGCCCTCGGAGAGGTCAAGCACTTCCACGCCATACCCTTTGCGCTCGGCCCAGCGCGTGTACATGCGCATGAGCATCTGCGCCCAATCCTGGGCCTCGGTGCCGCCCGCGCCGGCGCTGATTTCGACCTGCGCGTCGCGGTAGTCGTCGCGTCCCTGGAGCAGAGACCGCAGTTTGAACGCCTCCACGTCGTCGCGCAGCGCCGCCGCCTCGCGCTCCACCTCGGCGATCATCTCCGCGTCCGGTTCGCTCTCGAGCATCGCATCGAGTTCGAGCGCCGACTGTACGCGCGCCAGCAGTTTGTCGAACGGATCCACCCATCCCTTGAGCAGCTTCATCTCCTGCACGGCCGCCTGGGCGCGTTCCTGCGCGTCCCAGAAGCCGGAGGCGGTCATCTCCGCCTCTAGTGCCGCAAGGCGGGCGCGCTGGCCCTCGAGGTCAAAGGAACCTCCGCAGCTCGGTGAGTCGTTCCTCATCCAGCCGCAGGGATTTCGTCCGTTCGCTGTCTGCCATCTGCCGGGGTCACGTTGCGAGAAACGCCGGGCCCAGACGGGAACCGGCGTACAAGAAAGTTAGAAGAGAAACAACAGAGAGACAACAGACAAACAACAGAAAAACAACAGAGAGACACTGCGGGCGCTCTTGGAGTCGCCTCTGTTGTCTCTCTGTTGTTTTTCTGTTGCCTGTCTGTGGTTTCTCTTAGAAGATCTTCTTGCCCCCCGCCAGCACATCATTCAGCGCGTCCTGGAAATGCGTCGTCGTCTCGGCGAACTCCTTGCCGATCTGGTCGCAATACTCCTCGTAGCTCTTCTTGATCTCCTCGCGGAACAGCTCCTTGAGCGTGCCGTTCTTGAGCCCCTCTTCGCGTTTCTGCGGCAGGTACGCCACCATGTCCGACACCAGCGCGCGCGCCAGGCGCTTCGCCTTCTGGTTGGGATCGTTGTTCAGGAACGGATTGATCACGCGACGCTGACCCGTCGGCGTCCCCAACGACGAGGCGCCGGCGGCCGCGGGCGCTGACGCCCGCGGGACCGTCGGAATCGGCTGCGTCCGCCCCGGATCCGCCGCCGCCGGCGGCGAGGTCGGTGCCGCCGCCGGCGCGCTGCTCATCGGTGGCGCCATCCGCGGCTGCGTCGTGCGCGGCGCCATCGGCGCCGCCCCCGGAATCGTCGGCGCGAGCGGCGCCATGGGCGTCGGCACGGCCGGACGCGTCGCGCCCGCGGGTGGCATTGCCCCCACCGGCGGCATCGGCGGCCTGAACCCGACCGACCGAGGTGGAGTCATCACTGGCGTCGCCATCGGCGGTCTCGCCATCGGCGGTGTCGCCATCGGCGGCGGAGCCATCGGCGCGGGCGCCAACGGGCGCGCCGCCAACGGAGGCGTGGCCATCGTCGGGCGCAGGCTCGGCGGCGCCTTCGGAGCAGCCGGTGACGGAG
>JACPFW010000039.1 GCA_016182795.1 Gemmatimonadota bacterium | reverse complement strand
GACAGCGACGGCACGACGATGACGAAGCGCTCGAACCACATGCCGATGTTGATGAAGATCGACAGGATCCAGAGCCACGTCGGATTGCGGCGCAGCTTCTGCGAGAAGAGCGAGAGCGGGAGGATCATGTTGCACGTCAGCATGATCCACGCCGCCCACCACCACTGGCCGAAGACGCGATTCCAGAAGAAGGCCTGCTCGGCCTTCACGCCGCCGTACCAGGCAATGAAGAACTCAATGAGGTACGCGCAGCCCACCACCAGCGACGTCGTGAGGCAGAGCTTCGCCGCCGCGTCGAGATGGTTGAGCGTCACGAAATGCTGGAGCTTGAAATACTTCCGGATCGGGATGAGAATAGTGAAGACCATCCCGATGCCGGAGAAAATGGCGCCGGCCACGAAGTACGGCGGGAAGATGGTCGTGTGCCAACCGGGCGTCAGCGCCATGGCGAAGTCGAACGACACCACCGAGTGCACCGACAGCACCAGCGGCGTGCTGACCGCCGCCAGGAACAGATAGGCGCGGGCAAAGTGGCGCCACTCGCGCTCGGTGTTGCGCCAGCCGAACGAGAGGAACGACAGGATCGCCTTGCGCGTCGGGTTCTTCTCGCGGTCGCGGAGCACCGCGATGTCGGGAATGAGCCCGACGAACAGGAACGTCGTCGAGATGGTCAGGTACGTCGAGATGGCGAAGACGTCCCAGACCAGCGGCGACTTGAACTGCGGCCAGAGCAGGCGCCAGTTGGGATACGGGATCAGCCAGAACGCCTTCCACGGCCGCCCGACGTGAATGATCGGGAACAGGCCGGCCGTCATGACGGCGAAGACCGTCATCGCTTCGGCACACCGGTAGATCGTGGTGCGGAATCCGGCGCGGAACAGATAGAGAATGGCCGAGATGAGCGTCCCGGCGTGGCCGATGCCGACCCAGAAAACGAAGGTGACGATGTAGACGCCCCACATCACCGGCGGGTTGTAACCGGCGACGCCGAGCCCCTGCTCGATCTGGTACATCCAGGCGCCCACGCCGATGGCGAGACACGCCATGGAGATGAGCAGCATCACGAACCACGCCTTGGTCGGCCGCAGCGTCGCGATGATGTCCTGGTCCACCTGCTCGTAATCCCGGACGGCCGGGAGCTGCACGTTCGCCGTGGCGATGTTTGGCCGCCGTGGCTCGTAGGCGATGGTTGCCATCGTCTGCGCCCCCTTACGCCGTGGCCCCGGCCGGAGCCGGGTGGTTGATCTTCTTCAGATAGACGACCGCGGTGAACGTGTTCAGTTCCTCGAACACGTGGTACGCGCGGCGGTCCTCGATGAGCTTCGTGACCGACCAGTTCTCATCCGCGGCGTCGCCGAAGATGATGGCGCGCGACGGACAGGCCTGCGCGCACGCCGTCGTGAACTCGTCGGGGTTGATCTCGCGGTTCTGCACCTTGCTCAGCGTCTCCGCGTCGCGGATGCGCTGCACGCAGAACGAGCACTTCTCCATCACGCCCTTGCCGCGGACCGTGACGTCGGGGTTGAGCTGCCAGTTGAGCGGCTCGGGGAACGCATACTGCGCGCGGTCCGGCTCACCGTACCCGAACCAATTGAAGTAGCGCACCTTGTACGGGCAGTTGTTGCTGCAGTAGCGCGTGCCGACGCAGCGGTTGTACACCTGCACGTTGAGGCCGTCGGGCGAGTGGTACGTGGCGTACACGGGGCAGACGGGCTCACATGGCGCGCTGCCGCAGTGCTGGCACATCATCGGGATGACGCGGGCCTCGGGGTGATGCTCCGGGTTCCACGCGACATCCTTGTACTCGCGGTCGATCTCGTAGTAGCGCTCCAGGCGCAGCCAGGCCATCTCGCGCGAACGCGTGATGTTGGCCCCCGGGAACTTGCGGTCCGGATACAGGATCGGCCCCTGCCACTCGGCGCCGACCGTCGGGATGTTGTTCTCGGCGTAGCAGGCGGTGACGCAGGCCGAGCAGCCCGTGCACTTGGCGAGGTCAATCGTCATCGCCCAGCGGCGCTTGGCGCGGCCGCTCGGATGATTGGGATCGTACTCGCCCCGCTGCGCCGACTTGGGATCGCCCAGTTCACCCTGCGCGTCGTTCGCCACCGGCGCGCGAAGCCCGGGGAGGAACTCGGTGGACGCCTGTCCGGGGAAGACGTGCTCGTGCTCTTCCTTGCCGCTGAGCAGCTCCTCGAGGGTCTGCGCGCGCGCGATGCCGCGCCCGTGCTGGCGTCCCGACCCCTCGGTGGTGACGATCATCGAGTTGCCGACAGCCTTCGTCGCCGTGCAGCGCACGCCAACCAGCTGGTATCCGCCCGCCTGATCGTTGGAGGCCGGGAGCAAGCCCCACGCGTTGCGCCCCGTGCCGGTGGCGTACCGGCCGGCCGCGGTGTGCCCGCGACCCACCATCACCGCAATCGTGTCGGGCCGCACGCCGATGTACAGGAACGCCGGCGCCGTCAGCTCGCCCGCCGCCGTTTTCACCGTGACGTGATCGCCGCGCTCGACACCGAGCTTCTTGGCGGTCTCCGGATGCATCTCGATGACGGTCTGCCAGCAGATCTTGGTGACCGGGTCGGGAAGCTCCTGCAGCCATGGCTTGTTGGCGCCGCGCCCGTCGCCCATCAGCAGGTTGCTGTAGGTGGCGAGGTAGTAGTCGCCGTTCTGCTCGCCGGCGATCGCCGGCTTCATGATCTTCGGCGCCGGTGCCACGCGCTTGGGCAGCGAGCCCACGAGCATGGCGGTCGGCAGCGCCTGCTGCAGCGCGGCATTGCCGCCGAGGTGCTTGGCCACCACGCTGCGATAATCGGGCGGGAACTTGGCGATGTCGGCCGCGTGCTGCTTGTCTTCCGCCGGATTCGCCGGGCAGGCGAAGCACGGCATCGGCTTGAGCGACGCGAGCAGCACATCGGCCGTGGCGCGCGTGTTGAACACCGGATCCATCGTCGGCTGCTGCAGGCCGAGCGTCCCCTTCACCGGCTCGGCGATGCCCCAGCTCTCGAGTGAGTGGTGGTCGGGGAGAATGAGATCGCAGAGGTCGGTGGTCTCATTGGGGACCGACGAGAACGACACGCGGAACGGCACCTTCTTGAGCGCGTCCACGAAGCCCAGCCCCGCGGGGGTGCTGTACACCGGATTCGCGCCGCGCACAAAGAAGGCGGGCACGTCGCCGGCGTTCATCGCGGCCACCACGTCGTTCATCACCGCCGGCGGCACGACGCCCTCCCAGGCGCCGTACGGTTCGGCCGGCTTCACCGTGACGCCCACGTTGCCGAGCGTCTTGTTGAGCGCGTTGACTTCGGTCGCGAGGTCGAGCGCCTTGGGTCCCGAACCGCCGGCGAGCAGCAGCGACGGCGAGCTCGACGCGATTTCCTTCTGCAGCGACTCGAGCACCTTCTGCGGCACGTCAGTGGCGGCGGCCGCGTCGGCGGCGCTCATCTTGCCGGCGAGCATCTTGGCAATCGCACCCGCCGTCCCCGGCTTGGCGGCGATCCACTGGTCGGCGTTGAGGCCGGTGAGCGGACGGCGCGGGCCGATATAGATGAGGCGCGGCGCGCCCTCGATCTTGCCGCGGGCCTCCGCAAAGTCGAGCTGCTGCGGAACCGGCAGGCCCCAACCGTCGAGGAAGTCGGCGGCGAACGAGACGATCACCTTGGCGGCGCCGAAGTCGAGCTTCGGCCACGACACGCCATACACGGCGCGGTTGGCGGCGATCGTCGCAAACGGCGCCTCGGCGTCGTAGCTGATGTGCGGCGGCATGCCGCGCAGCGCCAGCCACTCGTCAAGGAACGTGTCGAGCAGGCCCTGCTCGTGCTGGTTAATGAAGACGGCGTTCTTGGCCTTGCCCGTCTGCATTGCCGCGTCCACGCCCTTGTGCAGCGCGTCGAGGGCCTGGTCCCACGTGATCGGCACGAGCTTGCCGTTCTGCCGCTGCATCGGGCCGCGGAAGCGGTCGGGGTTGTACAACCCCTGCAGCGCCGCCTGGCCGCGCGCGCAGAGCGCGCCGTGATTCACCGGATGATCGGGGTTGCCCTCGATTTTGATCGCGCGGCCGTCGCGCGTCTCGACGATGATGCCGCAGCCGGCCGCGCACTCGCGGCAGGTGCTGGCGTAATAGTTCGACACGCCCGGCACGCTGTTGTCCGGCGACGTGACGTACGGGATGAGCTTCTCGACCGTGTCGGTGCTGCATCCGACCATGGTCGTCGCGGCGCCGGTGACGCCGAGGACCTTCAGGAAATCGCGGCGCTTGACGCCGTTGTTCGTTTCCACGGGGATCGTCATGCGTCGGTCTCTAGTAGTGGCAGTTGGCACAATCGTAGGATGCGACCTTCCGCACGCCCTGGCGCTCATCGGCGAGCGCGGCCGAGTCCGGCTGGTAGCCTGCCGCGCGCATGCCTTCCGCGCGCGAGTAGCCGTTCACGTGGCAGGAGACGCACCAGCCCATGTTGAGCGAGGAATACTGGAAGACCTGCGGCATGTTCTGGATCTGGCCGTGGCACGTCTGGCAGGTGATGCCGATGTTGATGTGGCGCACGTGCGGGAAGCGAACGTACTCCGGCACCTTGTGCACACGCACCCACGGGATCGGCCGCTGCTTGTTCCACGCCTCGGCGAGCTTCTTCACCTCGGGGCGGGCGATGGCCGTGATCGCGTGGCATCCCATGCAGCTGGCCATCGCCGGCAGGCCCGGATCGGGCGACTTATTGGCAGCGGAGTGGCAGAACACGCAGTTCATCTTGAGCGTGTTCACGTGCACCGGGTGGGGAAAGATCACCGGCTGCACGGGGGAGCGGCCGGTCCCCTGGCCAAGATAGTTGGTGTACCCCGACGCGCCGCTGTAGCCCCACGGTCCCGGCTTGGCCTTGCCCAGCGCCTCGCGGTTGGCCTTCTGCGTCGCTGTTTCGGTGGTGCCGGCCGCTACTGCAGCCGTCTGATAGTTGCCGGCATAAGCGGACATCAGCGTCGAGGCGACTGCGATCGCCACCACGCCGATAATCGCCAGCCACTTCCTGCGTCCCGTCATCGGATGTCGTCCGCGAGAGAGGGAATACGGGGGGATCTGCCCACGCGCGCATACGTGGTGCTAAGCAAGCGAGGGAATTTCATTGACGGGCAAAGGGAGCGCAAGCCTAAGCCGTGAAATCGCGCGGAGTTGCGCGATCGCGCGCGTCAAGGGGTAGATAACATACCACTATTCGGCGGTCGGCGGGGACCCCGCGTCGTCCCTGCGCTTCCATGGCCCCTTGGCCAGCCCGCGCGTAATGCGGTCGATCGTGCGCAGCACCTCGATGCTGATGGCCCGCAACATCGTCACCTCGCGCTCATCGGGCTTGGCGCGGAACGCGAGACTCCGCAGGCTGCGCATCACCAGCTCGGGATTGCGCGTGCGAAAGAAGGCGATCGCATCGAGCGCCTGCTCCGTGTCGGCGAACATCCGCTCCCATTCCTCGTGCGTGGCCGGGCCCGCCTGATGCCGATGCGCCTCCACGCGACGTGTGGCGTCGCCGGCGGCGAGGTGGAACTCGTAGAGTGCCACGAGCACCGCCTGCGCCAGATTGAGCGACGAGTGCTCGGTGGTGGGAATCATGCAGAGCGTCTGGGCGCGATCGAGGGCGTCGTTGGGCAGGCCGTGGTCTTCCTGGCCAAAGAGCAGGGCCACGCGGTGACCGGCGCCGAGGTCCTCGATGTGCCGCTCGGCGATGGCGCGCGGGGCCAGGCGCTCCCATTTGGCCGAGCGCCGCTTGCCGGCGAAGGCGATCACGCGGCGACAGTCGGCGAGCGCCTCGTCGAGCGACTCGAAATGGCGGATCTTCTCCACCAGGTCGCGCGTCCCGTGCGCGACGCCCTCAATGCGGAACGGATCGTACGGGCACGGCTTCACCAGCCGCAGGTCCGATACTCCCATGTTCTTCATCGCCCGCACGGTAGCGGCGATGTTGACGGGGTCCTGGGGGAAGAGGAAGACGACCGAGAGGAAATCGAGTGCGGACACGCAGACAATGTAACAACGACGAGGTGCGATTGAGGATTGGGACCTAGGATCTCGATTCAGGATGCCGATTGAGGATTACGATGAGGATTGCAGCACGTCGTGGCGCCCATCGTCCATCGCCATCATGAATCGCAGTCACCAATCGTGATCCTCGGTCCACGTCCTCAATCGCAGTCCCAGCCGCTAGATTCTGTCCCCATGGACTTCCTCCTCGATCTGTTCCACAAACTGCGCGACCTCGACGCCCTCGTGGCGTGGGCCGGGCTGTTCGGCCTCGCGACAATCATCTATACGGAAACCGGGCTCTTTTTCGGTTTCTTCCTCCCCGGCGACTCGCTGCTCGTCACCGCGGGGCTGCTGTCGGCGACGCCCGATTCGCCGGTCAAGTTCGACATCGTGACGCTGGGCAGCCTGCTGAGCGTGGCGGCGATCCTCGGCGACAACACTAACTACTGGGTCGGCCGGCTCACCGGTCCGCGCATCTTCAAGCGCGACGACTCGCTGTTCTTCAAGCGCAAGTACGTGGACGAGGCGCACGCGTTCTACGAGAAGTGGGGTCCGCTCACCGTGGTGCTGTGCCGGTTCATGCCGATCATCCGCACCTTTGCCCCGCTGGTGGCCGGCGTGGCGCAGATGGACTATCGCGTCTTCCTCACCTACAGCGTGCTCGGCGGCGTGTCGTGGATCTGGTCGATGGTCATGACCGGCTATCTGCTCGGCACGTATGTGCCGGGCGTGGCGCAGCACGTGGAGAAGGTCATCATCGCCGTGGTGCTCCTCTCGATCTCGCCCGCGCTGATCGGCGCGTACAAGGCGCGGCGGGCGGCGCGGGGGAACCCATAGGCCGGAAATCGCGCTAATATTGAAGTATCTCTTCCCGCAGCCCCCCTGGAGACTCTCATGGCTCATACGCTTCCTCCCCTGCCCTACGCCGCCAACGCGCTCGAGCCGCACATCGACGCGCTGACGATGACCATTCACCACGACAAGCACCACAACGCCTACGTCACCAACCTCAACGCCGCCATCGAGAAGGCGCCGGAGCTTGGCAACTGGTCGCTGGGCGATCTGTGCCGCAACATCGCGCAGGTGCCCGAGGCGGTGCGCACCGCGGTGCGCAACAACGGCGGCGGCCATTGGAACCACTCGCTGTTCTGGGAGCTGATGGCGCCGAACGCGGGCGGTGAGCCGGGCGGCGACGTGGGCGCGGCCATCAAGAAGACGTGGGGCGAGTTTGCCAAGTTCCGCGACGCCTTCAAGGCCGCGGGCGCCGGCCGCTTTGGGTCGGGCTGGGCGTGGCTGGTGGCCGGCCGCGACGGCGCGCTGACCATCGAGAGCACGCCGAACCAGGACAATCCGCTCATGGACGGCAAGCACGCCATCCTCGGCCTCGACGTCTGGGAGCACGCCTACTACCTCAAGTACCAGAACCGCCGCCCCGATTACATCGACGCCTGGTGGAACGTGGTGAACTGGGGCGAAGTGGCCAAGCGCTACTCGGCGCGCTAGTCTTTCACGCTGTTGCTTTCACGGAGGGGCGCTCAGGCGCCCCTTCTGTGTGTGCAAGACATTCGCCAGCCGGCATGCGCGGCGGCGGCCCCCAGGCACGAGGGATGCTCTCATGGCAAAAATCACCGGCATCGGCGGCGTCTTTTTCAAGAGCACGGGCGACAGCGCGGCGCTCGCGGCGTGGTACCAACAGCACCTCGGCCTGCAACTGGAGCCGTTCGGCGGCGCTATCCTGCGCTGGCCCGATGACAGCGCTGAAGATCTGGGCCTCACAGTCTGGAGCGTCGCCAAGCCCGACAGCAAGTGGTTCAGCCCCAGCGCCGCGCCGTTCATGATCAACTATCGTGTCGACAACCTTGGCGAACTGCTCGAGCAGCTGCGGGCCGGCGGCGTGGAGATCGTTGGCGGCCCCGAGTCGCACGAGAACGGCAAGTTCGCGTGGATCATGGATCCCGATGGCAACAAGGTGGAACTGTGGGAGCCGATGTTGTGGGACGACAAGAACAAGCAGGGCTAAGGAGCGCCCTCCTCGCATGAGCGAAGCCCCCCAGAACGCGAATCCATCGGCCACCGCCACGCGGTACTACCACGGCACGAAGGCCGATCTGAAGCCCGGCGATCTCATCGCCGCCGGCTTCCGCTCGAATTACGGCAGCCGCAGGCAGTCGGCCTACGTCTATCTCACCGCCACGCTCGACGCCGCCGTGTGGGGCGCCGAGCTGGCTGTCGGCGACGGACGCGGCCGGATCTACGTGGTCGAGCCAACCGGGCCGATCGCCGACGACCCGAACCTGACCGACAAGCGATTTCCGGGGAACCCCACGCGCTCGTATCGCACGCGTGATCCGCTGCGCGTCGTCGATGAAGTCGTGGAATGGACCGGGCACACGCCCGAAGCGCGGCAAGCGATGCTCGACCACCTCGAGAAACTCAAGCAGATGGGAATCGAGGCGATCGAGGACTGACCCGAGTAGATTCATGGTGGAGGCACAGCGCGGCGTTCGTTACTTCGCGCGACACTGACTTGAGTACTCGACTTCTCATTGCGATCGCACTCCTGATGGGCGTTGGCTGCCGGCACCAATCGCCGGCGGCGAAGCCGCAGCCCATCACGTTCGTCACCGAAGGCAACACGGTGTACCGGCAGGATGAGGCCGGGCGCCGCGCCGTGCTGACGCTCGATTCCGCCGCGGCCCCCTCGGGCACGGCGATTGTGCCACGACAATGGTCTCCGGCCCAGGGGAGTACGTTCAGCGTGGCCGCCACGCGATTCCGCCACGTCCTGCCGTCACCGCGCGCCGACTGGGTGGCCTTTGAGACGGCCGGTACGCACGAACTGGTCGGCGTCGTCCCCGCCGCCGGCGGCGCGCTCAAGGTGCTCGACTTCTACTTCGATTCGTCCGCCGATTCGCTGCGTTGGTCGTCAGGCGGCCTGCTGACCGCGTTCTACATGCCGCCATCCGGCACCGCGGAAGTGCGCGTGTACGACGCGACACTCGGGAAGCGTGTTAAATGAAGTGGAAGCGGACATGCGGTTTCATCACGCTGCTCGCCGCCGTGGCCTGCGGCGGAAAGGACACGACCGCGCCGATCGTCCAGTGCAAGGTGTCGGCGGTGTCGCTGAGCCAGGCGGCGAGTGCGCCGGTCATCGATATCCCAACAACGTACGACTCGCTCTTCACGGCAGCGGCACACGAGTTCGGGGTTTCGGCCGCGCAGCTCAAGTCCGTCGCCTACGTCGAGACCCGCTGGCAGATGGTACGGGGCGCGGAAGAGTTTGAGGGCCGGCCGCCGGCATTTGGCGTGATGGCGCTGCGCGGCGAGCGCCTGACGCAGGGCGCCGCGCGCGCCGGGGTATCGATCGAGGCCGCAAAGTTCAATGCCGCCGCCAATATTCGAGCCGCCGCCGCGCTGCTCGCGACGCGCGGCCTGAGTGACTTCACGGACATCGCCGTGCCCGAAGGACGCGCGGAATTCGTTCGCGACGTGAACGCGGCGCAGGGACTGGTCGTCCCGGCGCTCAGAGCACTGGCGGCAGCCGACCCGTGCGCGCCGCCGCCGAGCAACGTCGACTTTGCCAGCGCCCTGTGGCGGCCGTCGCCGAACTTCAACACGCGCACGACCGGCATTTCGATGGTCATCATTCACACCTGCGAGGGCGCGTACACCGGCTGCTGGAGCTGGCTGGTGAACCCGGCGTCGCAGGTCAGCGCGCACTACGTGGTGAACGAGAGCGGCAGCGAGGTATCGGAGTTGGTGCGCGAGAAGGACCGCGCCTGGCAGATCGCGGCAACTTACGACTGCAAGCTGAACCAGAACTATAACTGCGGCATGAACGGCACGCAGATGAACCACATGACGATTGGGATCGAGCACGCGGGCTACGCGTCGCAGGATTCGTTTCCGACGTCGCAGCTGCAGAAGTCGGCGCAGTTGGTGTGCGACATCACCAAGCGGCAGGGCATTCCGCGCGATTCGCTGCACATTGTCGGGCACGGACAGATGCAGCCCGCCAATCGCACCGACCCGGGCCCGCGCTGGCCATGGAATCGGTACATCGCGATGATCAGGAGCTACTGCGGGGACAGCTGACCGCCTTCTTCACCGCCCGCCCATACGCCATGCCCCCTCGCATCCACGCTTCGGTATTCGTCGGCACCAGCCTCGACGGTTTTATCGCCCGTCCTGACGGCGCCATCGACTTCCTCCCGCACTCGCCGGAGCCACACGGCTTCGAGGAGTTCTACGCCACTGTCGATGCGCTGCTGATGGGACGCAAGACCTTCGAGACGGTGCTCGCCTTCGGCGGCGCCTGGCCATACGGCTCCAAGCCGGTCTTCGTGCTGACGTCGCGTCCGCTGCCGCCGGCGCCGGAGGGCGCGGTGCTCGAGCGAGTCAGCGGCACGCCCGACGAGGTGATGGCCCAGCTCCGACAGCGCGGCATCCAGCACGTCTACCTGGACGGCGGTCAGACGGTGCAGACGTTTCTGCGCGCCGGACGTATCGACCAGCTGATCATCACGCGCGTTCCGGTGATCCTCGGCGCCGGAATCTCAATCGTTGGCGCGCTCGATCGCGACATTCAACTGCAGCACGTCGCCACGCGCTCGTTCCCCAGTGGCCTCGTGCAGAGCGAATACGCCGTCCTTCCATCGCCATAGCCATGGACAACCATCGCGTTTACAAGATGTCTTTCGCCGGGATATATCCCCTCTATGTGAAGAAGGTGGAGAAGAAGGGGCGCACCAAGAAAGAAGTGGACCAGGTGATCTGTTGGCTCACCGGCCACTCGCCCGCGACCTTAGCGAAGGTGATCGCGGCGAAAACGGACCTTGAGACGTTCTTCGCCGAGGCCCCGGCGCTCCATCCAAATGCCGCGCTGATCACCGGCGTCATCTGCGGCGTGCGCATCGAGGAGATCGAGCACCCGCTGATGCGGCAGATCCGCTACATGGACAAGCTGGTGGATGAGCTGGCCAAAGGCCGGCCGATGGAGAAGATTCTGCGCACCGCGCCATCCCCACGGAGCACGAAATGACGAACACCGCCCGCCGCGCACGCGCCATCCTGACCGGTGGACTCTGCCTCACGGCACTCGCGTCGGCATCGGGAGTCGCGCAAGCGACCCGAACCGCGCCGGCACCCATCGACGCGCTCGTCCCGCGCTTCGACTCGCTGATGCGGAGATACATGGAAAGCGCGCACATTCCCGGCCTCGCCTACGGCGTCGTGCGCAATGGAACGGTGGAGCACATCGGAGTGCTGGGGGTGCAGGACGTGGACGTGCGGCGCCCCGTCACCGCGACGACGCTCTTCCGCATCGCGTCGATGTCCAAGGCCTTCACCGCCCTGGCCATCCTCAAGCTGCGCGATGACGGCAAGCTCTCGCTCGATGCACTGGCCGAGACGTATGTCCCGGAGATGCGCGGCTGGAAGTACCCCACCACCGACTCGCCACGTTTGCGCGTGCGCGACCTACTGAGCCATGTCGGCGGCTTCGTCACCGACGACCCGTGGGGCGACCGGCAGACGGTGCTTCCCGAAGCGGACTTCACGCGCATGCTGCGCGACGGCGTGCCGTTCACGCGGGCGCCGGGCATTGCGCACGAATACTCGAACTTTGGCTACGCCCTGCTCGGACGGATCGTGACCAACGTGTCGGGGCGGCCGTTCAAGGATTACATCGAACAGAAC
The DNA here is from genome assembly GCA_016182795.1 of Gemmatimonadota bacterium. GTDB lineage: Bacteria > Gemmatimonadota > Gemmatimonadetes > Gemmatimonadales > Gemmatimonadaceae > PNKL01. The sequence continues at coordinate 77,193 of JACPFW010000039.1, read as the reverse complement.
ATCATGCGTCCGCTCGGCATGACCGACACGGGCTACGACATCACCGTGTCGCCGGCGGATCGTCGGGCGCTGGGCTATCGGTGGGAGAACGGGGCGTTCCTGCGCGAACCCGACATGGTGCACGGCGCGTTCGGATCGATGGGCGGAGTGCAGACGACGCCGGTGGACTACGCCAAGTGGATTGCCTACTTGCTGGCCGGCTGGCCGCCGCGCGACGGCGCCGAACTGGGCCCCGTGCGGCGCGCGTCGGTGCGCGAACTCTCGCAGGGGCTGAACTTCCCGCAGCGCACGCGACGGCCGGGATCGAGCACGCCGGTCTGCTGGCAGGCGTGGACGTACGGCATGGGGATGCGCGTCGCGCAGGACTGCGACGTCGGCCTGACGATGGCGCACGGCGGCGGCTATCCAGGCTACGGATCGTTCCTGCTGCTTCTCCCCGAGCATGGCGTCGGCCTCTTTGCCTTTGCCAATCGCACGTACGCGGGCCCGTCGGGTGCGCTGTGGGACATAGCCATGGAACTGCACAAGGCCGGATGGCTGACGGGACGCACCATCCCCGTCAGCGCGGCGCTCGCGCAGGCGCACCGGTCCGCACAGGCGATGTACGCGGCACGCAGCGTCGAGGGGGAGCGCAGTACGCTGGCCTCGAACTTCCTGATGGACCGGTCGGCGGCCAACTGGACGGTCGAGTTCACGCGGCTCGCAAATCTCGCGGGTGCGTGCCGCACTGAGGCTTCGGTCGTCGCGACCGGCCTGTTGAGCGGGACGTTCTCGTGGCCCTGCGAGCGCGGGACGATCGAGGGGTTGGTGCTGCTGGCGCCAACCAATCCGCCGACAATTCAGGCGCTGCGTTTGAACTTCGTCGCTCGCCAGTAGTCGGCGACCCGGACACCGGCGCCAGCCGGCGCGTGCGGCGCCGCACGCCGACGCGTTAGCTGAGCTTCGGTCGTGCCTGCGTGGCCCGCTTCGGTGGGGCCGACGGCGCGCCTTCCGAGACGAGTTCGCTGAGCCCGCTGTCGCGGTCACCATCGCCGCCGTCGCTCGGCGCGGCGCCGGCGATCGAGCCGAGCCACGGCGGCGTCACGAACGTCGTCGCCACCACCATCGCGATCACCGCGCCAAACTCGGCGCCGCCCAGCACACCGGCCGCCACGCCCATCTGCGCGAAGATCAGGCCGACCTCGCCGCGCGGCACCATTGCGACGCCGATGAGCAGCTTGCGTCCCTTGAACCAGACGGGAGCGAAGCCGGCAATCACCTTCCCCACCACCGCCACCACGACGAGCGCCGCGCCCAGCGCGAGCGCCGACGGCGACATCATGGCCCGCAGATCGACTTCGGCGCCGACCATCGCGAAGAAGACGGGGACGAACACGTGTCCAATGGACGTCACCCACTTCTCGATCTCGTGACGCTGCGGCGTGCCGTGCAGTACGAGCCCGGCGGCGAACGCGCCGATGATCATCGCCGAGCCGACCTTGGCGGCAATCGCGGCGGTCACGAACACGAAGACGAGCGCGGTTACGCCCACCGTTCCCGCCACGGTGATGCGCGCCACAGCCGCCATCAACGGCCGCGCGATGACCGCGCCGACCACCACCGCGCCAACCACAAACCCAATGGCCACGGCCGCCGTCGTGACGACGCCCACCGCCGTGAGGCCCGCGCCGGCGGCGATGCCGCCCACCACCGCGAGAATCACCAGACCCATCACGTCGTCGAAGACGGCGGCACCGAGTACAATCTGCCCTTCGTCAGTCTTGAGCCGACCGAGGTCGCCGAGCACGCGCGCCGAGATGCCAATGGAGGTGGCCGTCATTGCCGAGGCGACGATGAGTGCGGTCATCGTGGAGGCGCCAAAGGCGAGCGCCACCGCGTAGCCGCCGGCAAAGGGGAGCAGAATGCCCACGGTGCCCACGGTGAGGGCCGCCGCGCCGACACGCCGCAGCGCCTTGAGATCGGTTTCGAGGCCGACCTCGAAGAGCAGGATGAGCACGCCGAGTTCGGCGAGCGTCTTGAGCACCGGCTCGGAGGGGTCGAGCACACCGAGCACCGAGCCGCCGAGCAGAATGCCGGCGACCAACTCCCCCAGCACCGCCGGCTGTCCGATGCGGCGCGCCAGCGCGCCGACGATTTTCGTGGCGGCAAGCACGGCGGCCAGCGTCAGGAGAAGGCCGGGCACGTCGGGCCCGCCGCTCGCGGGAGCGGCGAACAGGGCCCACACGTCGGTCATCGAGCGGCCTCGCCTTCCAGGTACGTGTACCCTTCGAGGCCGGCCACGTAATCGGCGATGAACATGTTCGCCTCCTCGCGCGTGATCCCCGAGGCCGCCTGCACCTTGCGACGGAACGTCGCCAACAGGTCCGACGCGCGGAACTGCACGTAGTTGAGCACTTCGGTCACCGTGTCCCCGTGCACGAGGTCGGTGATCTCATACCCGCCGTCGCGCAGGCGCACGTGCACGGCATTGGTGTCGCCGAACAGGTTGTGCAGGTCGCCGAGGATTTCCTGGTACGCGCCGGTCAGGAAGATGCCCAGGATATACGGGTCGCCGTCGGTGAACGGATGGAGCTCTAGCGACGGACGCCCGCCCTTGTCGCCGACAAACCGGTCGATCTTGCCGTCCGAGTCGCAGCTCACGTCCTGAAGGGTGCCGCGCCGCGTCGGCTCCTCGTTGAGCCGGTGGATGGGCATGATCGGGAAGAGCTGATCGATGGCCCAGTTGTCGGGGAGCGACTGGAAGAGCGAGAAGTTGCAGAAGTAGCGGTCGACGAGCGCGGCGTCGAGATCGTTGATGATGTCCTCGAACTCGTCGGGATGCCGCTGGGCGGCGGCGCGCACGGCATTGAGAATGCCGAGGTGCAGCTGTTCGGCGTACGCGCGTTCGCGCAGCGTAAGCACGCCGTTGTAGAACAGCCCCTGCGCCTTTTCCTTGTCGTAGCTCGCGTCGTGGTAGACCTCGCGCACGCGCCGCATCGACACGTTCTTGCGCGACACGGCCTTGAGGTCATCGGCCATCTCGTGCAGCAGCGAGTGGTCGTCGTCCGTCACCGGCGGCACCGACGGCTCCACCTGCGACTCGACGTCGATGACGCTCATCAGCATCAGCGCGTGGTGCGCGGTCAGCGCGCGTCCGGACTCGCTGATGATGTTCGGCATCGGCAGCTCGCGGTCGCGACACATCTCGCCGAGCGTGTACACGATGTCATTGGCGTACTCCTGCACCGTGTAGTTGGCCGACGCCGTGTTAGTGCTCTGCGTGCCGTCGTAGTCCACGCCCAGCCCGCCGCCGACGTCCACGTGCGTGATGTCGAGCCCCATGTTGCGCAGTTCCACGTAGAACCGCGCCACCTCGCCCATCGCCCGCTTGATGTAGCGGATGTCGGTGATCTGCGAACCGAGGTGGAAATGGACGAGCTTGAGGATGTCGAGCCGCCCCATCTGCCGCAGGCGCTCGATGAGCGAGAAGAGCTGCGCCGAGCTGAGCCCGAACTTGCTCTTCTCGCCGCCCGACTGCGCCCAGCGCCCCGAGCCCTCGGTGGACAGCTTGATGCGCACACCGGCGGTCGGCGCCACGCCCATCTCATCGGCGGCCTGCAGCAATACGTCGAGCTCGCTGAGCTGCTCGAGGACGATGTACACGCTGTGCCCCAGCTTCTGGCCCATGAGGGCGAGGCGCATGAACTCCTCGTCCTTGTAGCCGTTGCAGACGATCACGTGATCGGTGCGCTCGTCGAGCGCGAGCACGGCCTGCAACTCCGGCTTGGAGCCGCACTCGAGGCCGACGCCCACCGCCTGGCCAAACTGCAGGATCTCCTCGACGACGTGCCGCTGCTGGTTGACCTTGATCGGGTAGACCGTCGTGTACTGCCCGGTGTACGCAAACTCGGCGATCGCCGACTGGAAGGCGCCGTGCACGGCCTCGATGCGCGAGCGCAGGATGTCGGAGAAGCGCAGCAGCACCGGCAGCGCGACGCCCTGCGCCTCGAGGTCGAGCGCCAGCTCAAACAGGTCGAGCGTGCGCTCAGGGTGGGCCTTGTCCGGACGCACCATCATGCGTCCGCCGTCGGACACGTCAAAGTAGCCGTCGCCCCAGCCCTCCACATTGTAGAGGAGCTTGGCGGCGTCGATGCTCCAGCGCTGCGGTTCGGCGGCCGCAGGCGGATCGTGGGGAGCGGTGGTGGTCATCAGGTGAGAAACCTATCGAGGCCGGGCATCGTACGCGATAGGGTTCACGGCCCGCCGTACATTCGGTGCGGCGCATGGCGCGATTGGACACCGCGTCAGTGGCCGTGCATACTCTCTCCCTTCTTCTCATTCCCCCCGGAGGCCCCCCATGAAGAAGATCCTCCGCGCCGCCGCGTGGAGCGCCGGCGGCGTTGTCGTCCTGCTCGTTGTCGCCGGATGCGCGCTCTACGTCGTCACGCAGCGGCGCATCGACCACAAGTGGTCGGTCGCTGGCCATCAGCCCACGATCCCCAGCGACTCGCTGGCGCTCGTGCGCGGACAGCACATCGCCACCGCGATTTCAAAGTGCGCCGATTGCCACGGCGCCGACCTCGCCGGCCAGCAGTTCATCGATACGCCGCCGGTGGCACGGCTGTGGGCGGCCAACCTCACGCGCGGCAAGGGCGGTGTGGCTACGCAGCTGAGTGACCTCGACTGGGAGCGCGCCATACGCCACGGCGTCAAGCCGGACGGTTCGGCGCTGCTCTTCATGCCGGCCACGGAGTTCCAGCACCTGAGCGACGAGGACGTCGCCGCGCTCATCGCCTACCTCAAGTCGCTGCCACCGGTCGACCGCGAGCCGAAGCCGAACAGTATCGGACCGATTGGACGCGCCCTGTTCCTCAAGGGCGACCTGGTGCTCCTCCCCGCCGAGGTCATCAATCACTCGGCGGCTCACGCGTCGCCGGGGGCCATGGCGGCGACCCCGGAGTACGGCCGCTATCTCGCGGACATCGGCGGCTGCAAGGGATGCCACGGCGAGGGACTCTCCGGCGGCAAGATTCCCGGTACGCCGCCCGATTGGAAGCCGGCGGCGAACATCACGCCGACCGGCATCGGGCATTACACCGAAGAGGATTTCTTCCACGCCCTGCGTGACGGCAAGCGCCCCGGCGGCACGCCGATTGACACGCTGATGCCCTACCGTTTCACCAAGGATCTGACGGACGACGAGATCCGGGCGCTCTGGCTGTACCTGAAGACGGTACCGCCAAAGGCATTCGGCAGTCGATAAGGCGCAGCATTCGAGCGGGACAGCGCGCCACGCGGCATCCGCGTGGCGCGTTTACTGTGCCGATCGGTCGATCAGCTGCGTCAGGTGCGCTTTCGGCGCGAACCCGACCTGACGACCGACTTCCTGTCCGCCGCGAAAGACAACGAGCGTGGGGATGCCGCGCACCCCGAAGTGCTGCGGTGAGACGGGATTCTGGTCGGTGTTGACCTTCACGACCAGCAGCTGGTCGGCGCGTTCACGCGCCAAGTCCTCGAGCACGGGGGCCATCAGCTTGCACGGTCCGCACCAGTCGGCGTAGAAGTCAACGACGACCGGTACGGTGGCGCCGTTGATGATCGACGACAGCTGCGCGTCGCTGGCCTGCACGGGCGCATTCATTTGGATGCCCCCAGCGCAGCAATGGCGCGCGCCAGCCGTTCACGAATGGTCGCCGCGGCCGGCGCGAGCGCCGCATTGCCCGTGAGGCCAAGCTGGACGACCGGATCGATGGCCGACACGAGGGTGCGCCCCTCGCCGGCGTCGCGCACGATGACGTTGCAGGGCAAGAGCAGGCCGAGATCGGGCTCAAGGTTGAGCGCCTCGAACGCATCGCGCGGGCTGCACGCGCCGAGGATCACGTACGGCGTGTGGTCGACGCCGAGCTTCTTGTGGAACGTGGCCTTGAGGTCGGCTTCCATGAGGATGCCGAACCCTTCAGCGGCGAGCGCCGCGCGCGCGGCCTCCACCGCCGCGTCGAACGGCGTGTTGAGCTGCACGGCAATGCCGTAGGGGGTCTGTGCGGGCATAAGAACTCCAGTAAGGATCTATATAATCCTATATAGGAATATGGTAGAACGCAAGGGGTCCGGCCATCCCGCGCCGGACCCTCTGTTGTTTCTCTGTTGTCTCTCTGTTGTTCCTCTGTTGTCTATCTGCGGTTTATTTGGTCCTGCCCCTTCTTCAGGAACGGTATCCCGTTCTTCATCCAATCGGGCTCGGGCTGGCCGAGCAGCTTGGCGCCGAAGAACTGCTGCATCTTGAGGTCGATGTCCTTCTGGTTGGCGCGCTTGGTCGGGTTGTGCTCGTCGCCGTTGTACACCACCAGGTACGCCTCCTTCTGCAGGCGGCGCATCGCCCCGTAGAACTCGATCCCCTGGTACCACGGCACCGCGCCGTCGTTGTCGTTGGCCATGAACAGCACCGGCGTCGTCACGCGGTCGAGCTTGAAGAGCGGCGAGTTCTCGACGAACCGCTCCGGATACTGCCACAGCGATCCGCCGATGCGGCTCTGCGAGTGCTCGTACTGCATCTGGCGCAGCAGCCCGCTCTGCCAGCGGATGCCGTCGTACGCCGACGTCATGTTGACGACGGTCGCGTTGGGCACCGCCGCCGCGAACATATTGGTCACCGTGATCAGATAGGCCGACTGGTAGCCGCCCCACGACTGGCCGGTGACGCCGAGCCGCTTGGCATCCACAAATCCCTTCTGCACCAGCGCCTGCACGCCGGGAATGATTGCCTTGGCCGCGCTCGGTCCGGGGTAGCCGTCCGTGTACACGATGTCGGGCATGAAGACGAGGTAGCCGAGCGCGTTGTAGACCATCGGGTTGACCACGTTGCGGCCGGTTGGCGCCACGTAGTTATGCAGCCCGTCCGACAGCCGCTCGTAGAAGTACGTCACCATCGGGTACTTCTTCGACGGATCAAATCCTTCGGGCTTGAACAGCATGCCCTCGAGCGGAACGCCGTCATCGTTGTTCCAGTGCACGAGTTCCACGGTGCCGCGCGGATACTCGGCGTCCTGCGGATTCGCCTGCGAAATCTTGGCGACGGCGTTGATGGCCGCCCCCGTCCACAGGTCTGGGAACTCGCGGTACGTCTGCTGCGTCATCAGGTACTGCGTGGCCTTCCGCGCCTTCTGCAGCGCGGCGTAGTTCTTGGGCCCCATCACCAACACGGCGGGCGCCGCGCTGGCACCGAGCGTCGCCTGCGCGTACCCGCTGCTCTTCGATGCGTTGTCGAACGCGCGCACGATAAGCGGCTCGGCCGGGTCGAGGAAGCGGTCCTCCGTGTCGAGATTGACCACGCGATAGGTCACATCCTTCGCCCGCCCCGTTCCGGCGGTGACGTTGATCGGGGCGGCGACGCCGGCCGGATCGACTTCCCAGATGTCATAGCGGTCGTACACGAGCACCCGCGCGTCGTCCTTGGTCCATCCGCCCAGCCCGTAGGGCGGCACGACGTCGGGCATGTCGAACTCTTCGTTGGTCAGCTTCACGCCCTTGATGGCGGCGGTGATCTCCACCTGCTTGCCGCCGGCGGTGGCGTGCGCAACCCACTGCCCGTCGCGGAAGAACGTCACGTACTTGCCGCCCGGCGAGAGCTGGGCGCCTTCGAGCTTCTTGGCGATGAGCGTGCGAGCGCCGGTCACGGCATCGAGTACATACGCGTCGCTTCCGCCCTCACCCCACGTCGCCTCGATGGCGTACTGCACGGGGTTGAGCGCCAGCGCCAGCTTGCCGTTGTCGGCCACCGACACCTGTCGCAGCGAATCATTGCTGAGCTTCGCCCACTTCTTGAGCGCCGGATGATACAGCGCCGTCCACGTGCGGTTGCGCTCGCGCGCGGCGGTCTTCTTCTGCACCGGCATGATCTGCGTGTCCTTGTAGTGCCACAGGTCGTAGACCGCCTTGTCGACCAGCGAATCGGCCGGAATGCTGTCGATGGGCAGCGGCGCCAGCGCGAACTGCAGCGCAGTGCCGTCGCGCACGAAGTCCACGCGGCCGCGGTCAGCCACCAGCTGGTCGGCGCCGACCATGGCCTGATCCACGACCTTGGCGGCCGCGATCGGCCCCTTCTGCCCCTTGGCCAGCACGAGCGAAGCGTAATAGAGGGCGTAGCGCGGCTTGGCCGACTTGTCATCGCGATCGCTGACGAACGCCACCTGCGTTCCCTTGCGATCCACGGCGAGCGACTTGTAGTTCCCCTTCCCCGCCACCAGCGTGGTCACGGCGCCGCTGGCGAGGTCGCGCACGTGGACGCCCGTCTTGGTCTCGTCGACCGATCGCGTGGCGTAGACGAGCACCTTCTCGCCTTCGTCGAACAGGTACGACGTCACGTTCTCAATGCGCGTCTCCTGCCCCGTCGTGAGGTCGCGCAGGACGAGTGGGAGCGCGGCGTCGGCGCGCGCGCTGCCGGCCACACCGCCCCGTGCGCCGCCGGCCCCGCCTGGCGCTGCGGTGTCGGCCTCGAGCAGATAGGCGAGATACTTGCCGCCTTCGCGCGCCAACCGGAACGACCGCACGCGCGGGATCACCTGCGCCTTGCCGTCCGCGAGCGTGACGACCGTCAGCGCAGTCCGCGGCGCGGGCAGCGGGCGCGGCGTCGCGCGGCGGGCGGCCTCGAACTCGGCGCGCGACGCATAGGTCAGAAACGCGGCAACCGTCGAGCTCGCCGAGAACTGCGCCGGTGGGGCCATGAAGATCGCCGCCGAGTCGGCGGCGGCCATCAGCTGCGGCCGCCCCGTGTAGCCGCGGGCGAAGCGCCACTCGGTGCTGGCAGCCGTGCTGCGAATCACCACCTCACCGTCGCCGACGACGGGCGATACCGTGTACATCGCAAACTTGCCATCCGGGGAGAGCGTGGCCCCCTGGATCGTCCGCCACTGATCGTAGGTGTCCTGCGTGATGGGCTTCTTGGTCTGGGCGGCGAGCGGCGCGGCGACCGCCAACAGCATGACCGCGCGCGCGGCGACTGAAACGAGACGGCGAATCTTCATCGCGGAATCCGGGTGTGGAGTTATCTTCCCCGCGGGAGACACAGACCTGCCCCCCGGGTCTTCCTAAGGTACGAGCTCCCCGCCCACTCCGTTGCCCTCGAGACCATGAAACGGATCTTCGGCTACTTCATTCGCGGCCTCATCCTCACCGTCCCCGTCGTCGTGACCGTCTGGGTCTGCTACGGGATCTTCACGCGCGTCGATGGCTGGCTCGGCATTTCGATCCCCGGCATCGGCTTCGTCCTCACCCTCGTCATCATCACCACCGTTGGCGCGCTCGGGTCGAGCATCCTGACGCGTTCGGCGGTGACCATGTTCGAGGACCTGCTGCAGCGCCTGCCGTTTGTCCGCCTGCTCTATACGTCCACGAAGGACGTGCTGAGCGCCTTCGTCGGCGAGAAGAAGCGGTTCAGCCAGCCGGCGCTCGTGGACCTCGGGATCGGCAGCGACGTGCAGGTCCTCGGCTTTCTCACCCAGTCGTCGGCCGATCGCCTGGGCATGGACGGTTCGGTGGTGGTGTACGTTCCGCATTCGTACGCGTGGTCGGGGCAGATGCTCATCATGCCGTCGGCCAAGGTGAAGCTGCTCGCCACGGACAGCGCGGAGTTCATGGCGTTCATTGTCTCGGGCGGCGTAACGGATTTTCCCAAGCTGCACTGACGGCATCACGGTGAGGTGCGTGGCTATGCGACTTCTCATTCTTCTCGGCATGCTCGCCGCGCCGCTGGCGGCGCAAACGCGGGACACGCTCGTACTGCTGAAGCCGGCGGCGGTGTGGGATGGCGTCAGCGACGCGCCGGCGGCCGGCTGGACGGTGCTGGTGCGCGGCGATCGCATCGCGGCCGTGGGGCCGGAGGCGCAGGTTGGCGCGCCGAAGGGGGCGACCGTCATCGACCTGCCGGGGACGACGCTGATCCCGGGGATGATCGAGGCGCACACGCACCTCTTTCTGCATCCGTACAACGAGACCGCGTGGAACGATCAGGTCCTGCGCGAGCCGCTTGCCCTGCGCACGGCGCGCGCGGTCAACCACGCGCGGGCCACGCTGATGGCGGGGTTCACCTCCATCCGCGACCTCGGCACCGAGGGAGCTGGCTACGCCGACGTCGGCCTGAAGCAGGCCATCGACCAGGGGATCATCCCCGGGCCGCGCATGCAGGTGGCTACGCGGGCGATGCTCGTTACGGGGAGCTACGCCCCCAAGCGCACCGATTTCGCGTTTGATCCGCCGCAGGGGGCCGAAGAGGCCGACGGGATCGATGGCGTGATGCATGTGGCGCGCGACCAGATCGCCCACGGCGCCGACTGGGTGAAGGTGTACGCCGACTACCGCTGGGGGCCGCGCGGTGAGACGATGCCCACCTTCACCGAGGCCGAACTGCGCGCCATCGTCGAGGTGGCGAAGAGCAGCGGGCGCGCGGTGGTGGCGCATGCGAGCACGCCCGAAGGGATGCGGCGCGCCATCGTCGCCGGCGTCGAGAGCATCGAGCACGGCGACGGCGGAACCGACGAGACGTGGCGATTGATGAAGGAGCACAACGTCACCTTCTGCCCGACGCTCGCGGCGGGCGACGCCACGCGTCAGTACGCCGGCTGGAAGAAGGGGGTGGATCCCGAACCGGCGTCGATCACGGCGAAGCGCGCGTCATTCAAGACCGCGCTGGCCGCCGGCGTCACGATGTGCGTCGGCGGTGACGTGGGCGTGTACGCCCACGGCGACGATGCGCGCGAGATGGAGTTGATGGTCGACTACGGCATGGCGCCGCTCGCCGTGCTGAAGGCCGCGACGTCAGGCAACGCGAAGCTTCTCCACTCGGAGTCTCGCGTGGGGCGCGTCGCCCCCGGCCTGCTCGCCGATCTGGTCGCCGTGCAGGGCGACCCGACGCGTGATATTCACGCCGTGCGCGCGGTGCGGATGGTGATGAAGGGGGGCGTGGTGGAGAGGAGATAGAAAGGCACAGACAGGCACAGACAGGCACAGACAGGCACAGAAAGGCACAGAAAGGCACAGAAAGACACAGAAAGACACGGAGGGGCAGGAATGACGCCATCGCGACGTCGACCCTGCCCCTCCGTGTTTCTCTGTGCCTGTCTGTGTTTGTCTGTGTTTGTATGTGTTTGTCTGTGTTTGTCTCTACTTGTCTGACCCTACGGCTTCAACCAGTGCGCGAACCACTGCCGCAGGCGCCCCAACCGGTCCACGAGCAGCCACGGCTCGCCCGTGCGCGACAGGTCGTGGTTGGAGCGCGGGTAGCGCACCCACTCCACCGGGATTCCCTGTTTCTTGAGCGCCATGAACCACTGGTCCGCGTCGGCCATCGGCGTGCGATGGTCCTCCTCGCTCTGCACCATCAACGTCGGCGTCTTCACCTTCGTCACGTAGCGGATGGGCGACAGCGAGTCGTACATCGCCGGGTTCTCCCACGGCTTGCCGTAGAACTCGAACTCCGTGAGCCCCTGCGCGTCGCTCGCGCCGTACCACGACCACCAGTTGCTGATCATGCGGTCCGTTTCGGCGGCCTTGAATCGGTTCGTGTGCGACGTCACCCACGCCGTCATCACGCCGCCGTACGAGCCGCCGGTGACGCCCATCCGCGTGCTGTCCACGTCGGGGCGCTGGGCGGCGATGTCGGTGGCCTGCATCAGGTCCTTGAAGTCTTCGGCGAACCAGCGGCCGCGCGTGCTGAAGGTAAAGTCGGCGCCCGAGCCGCTCGAGCCGCGCGGGTTCGTGTACAGCACCATGAAGCCAGCGCCGGCGAGGTTCTGGAACTCGTCGAACCACCCTTCGTCGTAGCGTGAGTGCGGGCCGCCGTGGATGTAGAGCACCAGCGGATACTTCTTGCCCGCCTGATAGCCGAACGGCTTCATCACCCACCCTTCAATCGTCAGGCCGCCGACGCCCTGGAACGTGAACTTCTCGGCGTCGCTCCAGGCGATCTGGGCATTCACGCCGGCGTTGAAGTCGGTGAGCGCCCGCTCGTTCTTGCCGTCGTTCTTGCCATCCTTGCGGCCATCGAGGTCGGCGATAAACAGTTCCGTCGGGCGGTTCACGCTCGTCGCCACGAACGCCACCTTGGTGCCCGCCTCGTCGCGCGCGAAGCCGCGCACCACGCGCCGGCCGCCAATCGTCTCGCGCATCTGACTCGTCTTCGGATTCACCGTGAAGAGCGCCGTGCGGGCACCGACGTCGGCGCTCATCAGGATCTCGCCGTTGGGCAGGAACTCGGCATTCCCCGGCTCGTACTGCCAGCCGTTGGTCAGGTTCTGCGGCGCGCCGCCCGCGGCGTCGATGAGCATCAAGCGCGCGTTCTTGGTGCGCTCGGCGCGGCTGATGAACAGGAGCTTCTTGCCGTCAGGCGACCAGTCGAGGTTGCTCTCGTCACCCTGCAGCGACGCGACCTTGCGCGGCTCGCCGCCGGTGACGGGAATGACGTAGATATCGCGGTCGTTGCGCGGCGTCTCCTCGCGCTGGGCATCGTACGGAAGCTTGGAGAGCGAATCGGCGACCTGCTGCACCACGCTGTCCGGGCGCAGCTGCGCGTCGGCGATGAACGCGATCCACTTGCCGTCGGGCGAGACCGTGACCTGCGCATGCGAGTAGCGGGTATCCGTCACCTGCACGCGCTTGGATCCGTCGAATTTCTGCGTGAAAACCTGGAACGGCCGAACACGCCGGGCTTCACGGGCGTTCGGAATGAATCCGATGCCGTTGACCTTGTATGGGAAGGTCACAATGTGGCGGCCGTCAAACCGCTTCTCGTCCACCGGCTTGGTAATGGCGCCGTAGGGCGGGAACGCCATCGCATTCGGGGCGAAACCGCCCGTGGGCAGGGCGAAACCACCCGGGCCGCCACGTCCGCCCGCACCGCGGCCACCACCGCCGCCGCCCGTGGTGTCGGCAACCGCATCAAAGACCGCGAAGCTCTTGTCCTTGGGCACGGAACCGCTGGGGTAATTCTCCACCTGCACGGCCTCACCGGCCGGCTGGTCCATGCGCAGGGCCCACGTGTTGCCGCGGCCGCCGGGGCGATTGGAGGTAAAGAACAGATACTTGCCGTCGGGCGAGAAGCGCGGGTTCGAGCTCTCATATCCCGGCGAGGTATAACGCATGGGCGTGCCACCAGCCGTCGGGACGCCCCAGATCTCGCTGTGCCGCTTGTTGTCCTTCTCGACGACCGTGGTGACGGTGAAGGCCACCAGCTTGCCGTCGGGCGAGATCGCCGGCGCGCTGAGTTGGGTGACCTTGTACCAGTCGTTGGGGGTGAAGGCGCGGGGAGCCGCGGGCGCCGCCGCGGGCTGCTGGGCGGCCAAGGGGAGGGCGAGCAACAGCAGGGCGAGCGAACGATGCATACGTGCTCCGGGTGGCATGATTCGTTGGGGGCAGCAGGGCGACCGCCCGGAGGCAGCCGCCCGATTCATCCTCTACGCGCTGCCGGACCGCTCCGCTGACCTGAGGCGAAGCGGCCCGACGTTTCTTCAGCGATTCGCCAAATCAACCGTCGCCAGGAACGTGATCCGCGCCAGGTCTTCCATGATCTCCGGCGTCATGATTTCCCAGCGGTCCTTGGTGGTGTGATACGACGCATACGGCAGCGGCGGCGCGCCGCTCGTGCCGATGCTCACCGTCGGGATCTTGGCCCACAGGAAATGCGCCGCGTCCTGCCGCGGGCGCGCGAGGTTCAGGTTGGCGAACGCCCCCATCGCCCGATGCACATAGGCGTCATTGGCGCGCTTCATCGCCTCGAATATGGCCGGGTACTCGACCCCCGACGACACGCCAATGCGTTCGCCGCGCCCGACGCTCTCGAGATTCAGGAACGCTGCGATCTTCGCGTTCGGCACCACGGGGTGGTTCACGTAGTACTCCGAGCCCCATACTCCCTGCTCTTCCGCGCCGAACAGCAGCAGCAGCACGCTGCGCTTGAGCGGCACCTTGGACTTCGTGATCGCCTCCGCCGCGGCCAGCAGCACCGCCACGCCCGACGCATTGTCATGCGCGCCCGGCATCATCTCGTGGTTGTAACCGAGGTGGTCGAGATGCGCGCCGAGCACCACGTACTCGTCCTTGAGCGCGGGATCGCTGCCGGGAAGCACGCCAATCACGTTCGAGCCGATCCCCTCCGGATGGTGCACCGTCGTGTTCATCAACGTCATCGTCTTGCCGAATGCGCGCGACGCCGGCTTGAGCGTCTTCCGGATCTGGTCCACCGTCTGCCGATGGCTCATGGGCAAGCCGGCGAACAGGTCATTCAGCACGACTTCATTGACGTAGCTGAGAATGAGCCCCTTCACGAAGCGCGCGTTGGGATTGACGATGTGGTAGTTGTAGACCTTCCCTGCCGCGCCGTGCTTGGCGGCATTCTCGATCTTGTACGAGTGGAACGAATACGGACGCCACTTCTTGAACAGCGCCGTGTCGGGCATCGGTCCCATCGGCGCTTCGGGCTCGACAACAACAATCTTCCCCTTCACGTCCACGCCCGCATAATCGTCGTATCCGAGTTCCGGCGCCGTGACGCCGTACCCGACATACACGGCCTCGGCGGTCACCTTCCCCGCGTCGGACGTGGAGCCCTGGTAGTACTCGGTCTCCCACCGGTACGACTTCACGATCTCGCCGCCGCCGGGCTGCGGGACGCGCAGCGACAGTTCAGTGCCGGGCAGCACCAGCGTGTACGGATTGGGGAACTTCTGATACCAGCTCCCCTGATCGCCCATCGGCTGGTAGCCCCAGCCCTTGAGCAGTCCCACCGTCCACGCGGCCGACGCGTCGTAGCCGGGCGTGCCGGTGAGCCGGCCGCCGAACTTCTCCGACGTCATCTCCTTCACGTAGTCGAGGATGACGTTGCTCGAGACGCCGTGCATCGCCGCGACCAGCCGATCCTGCGGTGTCTGCGGAGCCTGCGGTGCACGGGAGGGCTGCTGGGCGGTCGCGGCGCTGACGGCGAGCGCGAGCGAGGCAACGAACGCGAGGGGGCGTGCGGTGAACCGGAAACGTGACACAGAGGTCCTCACGGGATGAGCGATGGGCACCACGCTTGGCGTGGCGGCGTGCTTGAGTTTGCGCCGGCGCCCTGCGCTCTGCCAGTCAGACCATCTTGCGCAGCACGCGTCCGGCCCGCTTGGCGGCCTCCGCCAGTCGCTCCGGCGAGGTAATGAACGACACGCGGAAGAACCCCTCGCCGCCGTCGCCAAGTGCCTTGCCGGCCAGCGCAATCACTCCCTCGTCCTGCATCAGGCGCTCGTGAAACTCCACCGAGCCGATCCCCGCGGGCAGCGGCACCCACAGATACATCGACGCCTTGGGCACTGCGACGTTGAACCCTTCGGCGCGGAACGCCGCCACCGCCGCGTCGCGGCGCGCCTTGAAGATGGCGAGGTTGCCGGGGAGCCAGTCGGAGTGGCTCTCGAACGCGGCGATGCCCGCTCGCTGCGACGCCATGAACTGTCCGGTGTCGAGGAAACTCTTCACCTTGGCGAGCGGCGTGATGAACTTGGCGGCCCCGGCCGCCCAGCCGAGCCGCCAGCCGGTCATGTTGTACGTCTTCGACAGCGAGTGGAACTCGATCGCCACCTCGCGCGCGCCGTCGATCTCGAAGATGCTCGGCGCCACGTACCCGTCGAACGTCATCTCGCTGTACGCGTTGTCGTAGAGCAGCAGGATGTCGTGCGCCGCGCACCAGTCGACCACCTTCTTGAGGTAGTCGCGCGGCGCCACCGCGGCCGTCGGGTTGTTGGGATAGTTCAGGTACAGGAGCTTGGCCCTCGCCCGCACGTCCGCCGGGATCTCGTCGACATCGACCAGGAAGTTGGTGCGCGGCGTGATGGGATACATGTACGGCGTCGCATTGCTCAGCAGCGTGCCGCCGAGATACGACAGGTAGCCCGGGTCGGGGATGATGGCGACGTCACCAGGCTCGAGATACGCCAGCGCGAGGTGCGCGATCCCCTCCTTGCTGCCGATCAGCGGAACGATTTCCGCGAGCGGATCGAAGCGCTGTCCGAAGCGCCGCTCCATCCACGCCACCGCCGCCTCGCGAAACGCGGGCAGGCCAAGCCCAAAGCCATAGCGCGACATCGCCGGGTCCCGCGCCGCCTCGGCGAGCGCGGCCACCGCCTTGGGCGGCGGCGCCAAGTCGGCGTCGCCGGCGCCGAGGTCGATGACGTCCACTCCGCGGGCGATCAGATCCCGCTTCTTCTGCGGGATGGTGGCGAGCATGTACACGGGGAGCGAGGCGTAGCGCGCGCTAAGGCGGGGCATGATTAATACAGTAGAGGGTCGAGCGTAGAAATTACGGTGCTGGCCGCACGCTCAGCTAGTCGGCGGATTGAAGCCCGCGCCGTCTTCGACCCACGACCGGTAGTACTCCACGTCCTCCGCCGGCAGCACTGCCTTGGCCACGTGCAGCGGCCGGAACGAATCCATCATCACCGCGAGTTCGTTGGTCGCCTTGGCGCCGATGCTCGCTTCGGTGCGTCCCGGATGCGGACCGTGCGGCAGGCCGTCGGGATGGTGCGTGATGGAGCCGTACTCGATACCCTTGCGGCTCATGAACTCGCTCGACGCGTAGAACAGCACTTCGTCGGAGTCGACGTTGCTGTGCGCATACGGCGCGGGCACGGCCTGGGGGTCGAAGTCGTACGGCCGCGGACAGAACGAGCAGATCACGAAGCCGTCGCCCTGGAACGTCTGGTGCACCGGCGGCGGCTGGTGAATGCGCCCGACGATGGGTTCGAAGTCGTGGATATTGAACGCCCACGGATAGAAGAACCCGTCCCAGCCGACGACGTCAAATGGATGGTGGTCGAGCACCATCTCCGTCAGGCCGTTGTACTGCTTGACGAGGATCGGGAACTCACCTTTCTCGTCGAACGTCACGAGCTCGGTGGGGCGCCGGAAATCGCGCTCGCTGTACGGCGCGCCTTCGACGATCTGTCCGTACTCGGTGCGGTACCGCGACGGCGGCCGCACGTAGCCGCGGCTTTCCATGACCAGCATCTTGGCTGGCGTGGTGAACCGCCAGCGATGCATTACGCCGCGCGGCAGCACCACGTAGTCGCCGGGCTTCACCAGCAGAAAGCCAAACTGCGACTCGAGCGTCCCCGCTCCCTCGGCGAGATACACCACCTCGTCGGCCTGCGCGTTGCGGTAGAAGTGGGCGTCCTCCACGTCAGGCTCGGCCCACAGCATCGCGATGTCGCGGTTGAACAGAATCGGAATGCGGTCGAGCGTCGGCGAACCGCCCTTGGGCAGCTGCCGCGTGCGAAAGTGCCGATGCCGCAGGGTGAGGTCGGGATCGGGTTCCCATCGAATGTCGCGCACGCGACGCACGCTGAGCACCGTCGTCGGCGGATGCGTGTGATACAGCAGCGACGAGGGACCGGTGAATCCCTCATTGCCCATCAACTGCTCGCTGTACAGCCCGCCGTCAGGGCGGCGAAAGACCGTGTGCCGCTTGCGTGGCACCTGCCCAAGGGTGTGGTAGAACGGCACTAGAGGTTCCCCCGCAGCGCCTGCTCGCGCTCGATGCTCTCAAAGAGCGCCTGGAAGTTCCCCTTGCCGAACCCCTTGGCCCCTTTGCGCTGAATGATCTCGAAGAACAGCGTCGGCCGGTCCTGCACGAGGCGCGTGAAGATCTGCAGCAAATAGCCTTCGTCGTCGCGGTCGACGAGGATGCCCAGCTCCCGCAGCGTCGCAAGCTCCTCGTCAATCGTGCCCACGCGCTGCTGCAGCGAGTCGTAATACGTGGTAGGCGTCTGGTTGAACTCCACACCGCGCGCGCGCAGCGCCTTGACCGTCGCGATGATGTCGTCGGTGGCCATGGCGATGTGCTGCACGCCCGGCCCGCGATAGAAGTCGAGGTACTCCTGGATCTGGCTCTTTTTCTTGCCGGTCGCCGGCTCGTTGATCGGGAACTTGATGCGCCCGTTGCCGTTGCTCATCACCTTGGACATCAGCGCCGAGTACTCGGTGTTGATGTCCTTGTCATCGAAGGTGAGCAGGTTGAAGAAGCCGAGCACCTTGGCGTAGAACTCGACCCACTGGTTCATCTTGCCGAGTTCAACGTTGCCGACGCAGTGGTCCACGTACTTGAGCCCCACCGGCGACGGCGCGAAGGCGGGCGATTCCGCCCTGAACCCGGGCAGGAAGAGTCCGCGATAATTGCGCCGCTCCACGATGGAGTGGATCGTGTCGCCGTACGTCTTGATGGCGGCAATCACCACGTCGCCGTCGCCATCCGCGCTGACTTCGGGGCCGTGCACCGACTCGGCGCCGCGGGCGATCGCCTTGGCGTACGCGTCGCGCGCGTCGTCCACCCAGAAGGCGAGGTCGCGCACGCCGTCGCCGTGCACGCGTACATGCTCGGCGATCGGACCGTCCGGTCCAAGCGCCGAGGTGAGCACGAGGCGGATCTTGTCCTGCTGCAGCAGGTAGCTGGCGCGGTCGCGCACTCCCGTTTCGGGGCCGCGGTAGCCGATGAGCTGGAACCCGAACGCGGCCCGATAGTAGAGCGACGCCTGCTTGGCGTTGCCCACGTAAAACTCGATGTAATCCGTGCCGTTGATCGGGAAGGTGTCGACGGCGGCGACAGCGGGGGCGGTTTGCGTGGCCATGGGGGGCGGAAAGTAAAGGTCGAAGGCAGAAGGCAGCGGCGCTTGGCCGGCCACTCGCTCCCGTCAGCGTCTGCCGCGCGCGGCGACGGGGGGATTCGATGACATCGTCATGGGGGGTTTGCCCAATGTATGACGCCCGCCAAGATTGGACAATTGAGACACGCCTCAATTGTGATGGTTCCCATGTCCGACACTGCGCTCATGCCTACCTATACGAAGACCGTGCTCTCCCCCGCGGAGACGCTGAAACTGGCGCCGGAAATCGGCCGCCATCCCACCGCCAAAGTCTGGGTGTACCGCTATCGGCACGCCACGGAACCGTGGACGCTGAGCATCGCGACGCACGCGCAGCCCGAGTCGCGCATGCTGTCGCTGGGCGGCTTCCGCATCGCGCCCGAGAGCCGCACCAGCATTCCGGGCTGGAACTCCGATCACGAGGCCATCGACCTCGCCATCGGCATGGACGAGAAGGTGTACTGGTCGCGCCTGCTCAAGGTCGGCGGCCCGCACGTGCAGCGCGACTTCTCGCGCATCGTCGGCGGCAAGTGCGTGATGCATCCGACGCCGGGTTCGCGGGTCGGCGAACCCCGCGACCGGGAGCTGCTCGATTTCGCCATCGAGTGCTTCACCGACGTCGAAAAGACGGGATTCTTTCTCACCACCGGTCAGGACCTTGGCCACGGCGTGATGAGCGATGGCGTCACCGGCTCGCTGCACTACCTCAACCGCCAGTACAAGGGGAGCGTGATCTCCGACACGGGCGCGCCGACGGCTGAGGGCAACTACTGGATGCTGGTCGGCCAGTTGAAGGGCGCCGGCATTCCGTTGAAGGGCGCGGTGGTCGGCGTGATCGGCGCCGGCAACATCGGTGCGCACATCATCGACCATCTGCTGGCCGACGGCGCCACGCCGCTGGTCGTCGAGGCGAAGCCGGCGATCCGCGCGGCGTTGGAGGCGCGTGGCGTGCGCTGCTGGCCGGCCGACGCGAAGCAGGCGTTTCTCGCCGAGCCGATGGACGCGCTCGTGCTCAACGCCGCCGGCGGGTCGCTCGACTCGGCGACGGTCGCGCGCTGTGCGGAAAACCCGCGCCTGCGCGTGATCACCGGGTCAGAGAATCTCGTGATGCCAAATCCGGACGACGATGACGTGCTGCGCCGCGCGCAGAAGGTCTTCTGTCCGTGCGAATGCGCCGGCATGATGGGCTACCTGACTGCGGCCGAGGAGTATCTCAGCCATCTCGCCGGCGTCGAGTTCACGGTGGCCACCATGTACGAAGCCGCCAAGGCGCTCGAAGGGCCGGGCGAGCGGGCCACGCGGCACGTCATCGAGGGCGGCTATCGTCAGACGATGACGCAGGCAATGCAGGAGCTGTTCGGCTAGCCGGAGCTACAGACTCCACGCGGTCGGCGTACGGTCCCACCGATGCATCCGCAGCAGCGCGAGCTGCTCGGGCGCCAGCGCGCCGCGCGCCACCGCGTTCACGTTGGCGCGCACGTGCGCCGGACGCCGCATGCCGGGAATGACCGTGCTGACCGCGGGGTGCGAGAAACAGAAGCGCAGCGCCACCTCCGGCAGCACCGCGTCGTCGGGAAGGGCCGCGCGCAGCGCCTCGACGCGCTGCGCCGTGGGACCGAGGTTTTCCGGCCCAAAGTAGATGCGACGGAAGTCGCCTTCGGGAAACACGGAGTCGGCATGCACCTGCCCCGCGAGCGAGCCTTCGTCAAACGGCACGCGGGCAATGACCGCCACGCCGAGCTGCTGGCAGACGCTGAACAGCTCGTCCGCGGGCGATTGATCGAAGATGTTGTAGATCACCTGCACGGCGTCCACCAGGCCGGTGCGCAGCGTCTCGAGACAGTTCGTCGGCTCCCAGCGGTTGACGCTTACGCCCACCGCGCCAATCAGCCCCTCGCGACGCAGGTCGTCCATCGCGCGCTGCCATCGTTCGTCGCGCGCCCAGCCGTCCTCCCAGACGTGGAACTGCAGCAGGTCCACACGCGGCAGGCCGAGGTTTTCGAGCGACTTCTCCGCATACTCGCGGATGTGGTCGGCGGGAAAGCAGTCGTCGAGCGTGTACTCGCGGCGCGACGGCCATTGCAGGTTCTTGGGCGGGAGCTTGGTCGCCGTGAACAGCCGGCGCGCGGGATGGGCGCGGACAATTTGTCCCAGCACGCGCTCACTCGCTCCGCGGCCATATCCCCACGCCGTGTCGAAAAACGTCACGCCAGCGGCCACCGCCTCCTCGAGCGCCGCGTCTACGGCATCGCGGTCGGTGCCCGACCAATTGGCGAGCCCCCACATCCCGTAGCCGAGCGCCGAGACCGGCCACCCAAGCCGCCCCATCGTGCGAAGGTCCATGGCCGGAAGATGTGCGTCGCACACGTGCTGAACAAGTTACATGGTGTGAGGCCGCGAGGCGGCACGACGCCACGCGCGCGGCCGTCAAGCGCTTGCCCCGACCCTCACGCGCCACGATCTTTCGAGTAATGTCAGCGCCCGGTTTTTCTTCCGCTTTGATTCTGTGAGCCTTTTACAGAAGCCGCTTGCGTTCATCCGCGCGCGTCGATTGATGGACGTGCGGGTGCTGCTGGGCGTGTTTGGATTGGCCGTGCTGCTGACGGCGTTGGCCGCCTCGTCAACGATTGCGCTCTACCAGCGCAGCCTTGGTCAGTCCGTCGGCCAGACGCTCAGTGCGATCGCCCAGTCGCAGGCCGAGTTGATCCGCCGCGACGTGCATGAACGGCTGATGGACGCCCGGCTGCTCAGTGTCCTGCACGAGACGTGGGCGAGCGCCGATCCTGCGGCACCCACCGCCGGCCGGCGTGACCTGGCCAGCGCGGTGGACCAGATGCAGGAGACCTACGACTACAAGGAAGTCGCGGTCGTCGACGTCAGCGGACGCGTCCTCTACCCCACGTCGCTCGCGCTCGACGCCGCCGAGCGTGCCGTCCTCGCGTTCTCGATGCGCTCGCGCGCGCCGCACGTCGCGCCGTTCCGTCTCGACTCGGCCGGTGGCCTGGAGTACGGCGTCACGTATCCCGTCTTCGCCGGCGGGGATTCGACGATGCCGGTCGTCGGCGCGGTGCACGTCGAGTACGACGCCGCCCGCCACATTCTTCCATTGCTGATGCGCGTGGAAGGCCCGTACGAGGGAACGGAGAGCGTCATCGGGCAGATGGAAGGCGATTCGATCTCCATCGTCGCCCCGATGCGCGCCACCACGCGCCCCGAGGCGCGCAGCCTGGCGACGGGCATCCACTATGCGCGCACCGATTCCGGCCGCGTGGTGGCGACGCTGATGCGGTTGAAGGACAACTCCGTCGTCTTCGGCGCCGACTTCCGCGGCGATTCCGTCATTGCCGCCGGGACGCGGGTCGTCGGGACGCCGTGGCTGGTCGTGTCCAAGACCGATCGCGCGTCGGTCCGCGCGGCGTCGCGCACGTTCACGACGTATACCGTTCTTGGCTCCCTCGCGGTGCTCCTGCTGGTGGGCCTTGCGCTGCGGCTCATTTGGGTCGCGGCCGACCGCCAGGCGAAACGACGGCAGTTCGCGCTGGCATCGCGCTATCGCACCGCGACGACGGCATCAATTGACGGCGCGCTGATCGTGGCCCCTGACGGCCGCCTGCTCGAGGCGAACCCCGCCGCGGCGCAGATGATCGGGTACTCGCAGACGGAACTGCTGCGGTACAGCCTGGCCGAACTGATGCAGAGCGTGCCGTCCGGCGAGGTGACCGACTGGATCGCGGAACTGATGCGGCGTGGCAGCTCGCGGTTCCATAGCCAGTGGCGCCGCGCGAACGGGACCGTGCTCGAAGTGGACATCAGCACCTCGTATCTGAGTGACGAGCACGGGGGCCAGCTGTTCCTCTTCGCGCGCGATGTGACGGAGCAGATCGAGACCACGCGCCGCCTGGCGCGGCTCAATACCCTGTACGCGTTCCTGAACCGCGTCAGCGAGTCGCTGTTCGGCGCAAAATCCGTGCAGCAGGCGTTTGAGTCGGTCGCGAAGAGTGCGCTCGACGACGGCCGCTTCCGGCTGTGCTGGGTGGGGCTGGTGGACGAGGCGGCGGGGGCCGTGTGGCCCGTCGCCTTCGCCGGCGCGGCCAGCGAGTACGCGCGGCAGATCCTGGTGACCCTTGATCCGGCGCTGCCAACGAGCGAGGGGCCGACCGGGCGCTGCGTACGCGAAGCGCGGACGATTGTCGCCAATGAGTTCATGGCCGATCCAACCACGGCTCCGTGGCACGCCGTCGCCCGAGAGCATGGACTGGCCGCCTCGCTCTCCCTCCCGGTGGTCGTCGAGGACCGCGTCGTCGCCGCGCTCATGTTGTACGCCGGCGAACGGAACTACTTCGACACCGAACTGGTCGGCATTCTCAGCGAGGTCGGACGACTCCTCGGGCTCGTCGTGCAATCGGTGGCCGCCGAGGAGCGCCGTCATGACGAGGAAGAACGCCGGCGCCTCAGCGAGGAGCGGTTCCGCCGCCTGTTCGAGTCGTCGCCCGTGCCGACGCTCGTGCTCCACGAGAAGACGGGAGTCATCTCCCGGCTCAACCGCGCATTCACCGAGCTCTTCGGATACACGCTCGACGATCTGCCGGACAGCGACACCCAAACGGCGCTGTTCTACCCGGATCCAGCGTACCGTGCCGAGCTCTCCGAGACGTTTCGTCGTGCCGCGGCCGCCACGACGGCGGAATCGGCGCCGATTGCGTCGCCCGAGCTGCGCGTCTGCTGCCTCGATGGCACATACCGCAACGTGCAGGGCTATATCTCGCGCGCCGGCGAGGAGCTGATCCTCAGCTGGGTGGACCTCACTGAACAGCGCAGCATGCAGGCCACCCTGCAGCAGGCCGAGGAGATCGCCAAGCTCGGCAGCTTCGAGCATTACTTCGCGACGAACTCCGTTCGCACGTCGCCGGGCTTCCTTCAGGTACTGGGCTTCGATGAGCGGGTGCGCGAGGCGCAAGAGGACTCGAACTTCCCGTGGGTGTTCAGCCTCATCCATCCCGACGACGTGGCCGGCGTGTTCGCGAGCATGCTGCGCCGCGAGGACATCGACCGGGTGGTGCGCGCCGCGCCCGACGGCTCTACGCCGCGGTACCTGCGCCTCCGGGTGCGCGTGGAGCGGGCGGATGAAGGCGCGCCGTTCCGGTCGGTCGGATCGTTCCAGGACGTGACGGACGAGGTGGCCGCGACGACGGAACTGCGGCGCCTGCGCGACCATCTGCAGGACCTCGTGGCCGAACGGACGGAAGAACTCGCCAAGGCCAACGCCACACTGCAGGCGGCCGATCGGCGGCTCAAGGCGATGCTGGCCATGAGCCAGAGGGCGGCGACGCTCGATGAGGCGGCGATCCTCCAACTCGGCGTCGACGAGGCGGTGCGACTGACCGGCAGCACGATCGGGTTCCTCCACCTCGTGAGCGCCGACCAGCGTCGGGTCGAGTTCGGGACGTGGGCGACCGGCACGCTGGAGCAGTCCGAATGTCTCTACGAGGGGCATTACGACATCGGCAGCGCCGAGACGTGGACCGCGGCGGTGAACCGGCACGAGGCGGTGCTGCTCAACGGCAAGGCGGACCGCTCGCTCAAGGCCTGCCCGCCGGGCCACCCGACGCTGGACCGGCTGCTCGTCGTTCCGGTGCGCGACGGCGACAGCGTGCGAATGCTGCTCGGGGTCGCCAACAAGAACGCCGACTACGACAGTGCGGACCAACAGGAACTCGAGCTGATTGGGCACGACATCTGGAGCGTCGTGCAGCGGCGCCGGGCCGACCTCGCCCTCGAGCGGGCCTTCGAACGCGTGAAGGCCAGCGACCAGCGCTTCGCCGTCGCCATGGAGGCGTCGTCTGAAGGCGTGTGGGAGTGGGACATCCCGCGCGGCGAATTCAGCTTCAATGATCCGTACGCCACCATGCTGGGGTACACGGCGGCCGAGATGACGACGAAGCTGGCGGAGTGGGGGCTCCTGCTCCACCCCGACGAGCGTGACCACGTGCTCGACGAACTGCGCCTGGCGACCAGCACCGACGAACCGTTCCACACCGAGTTCCGGATCCGCGCCAAGGACGGGACGTACCGCTGGATTCTGTCACGCGGCCGCGTGGTACAGCGCGATGCTGACGACCGCGCCCTGCGCGCGGTCGGCACCCAGACCGACCTGACCGCGCGTCGCCAGGCGGAGGATGAACTGCGCCTCGCCAAGGAGTCCGCCGATGCCGCCAGCAAGGCGAAGTCCGCATTCCTGGCGACGATGAGCCATGAGATTCGCACGCCGCTCAACGGCGTCATTGCAATGGCGGAGATTCTGGCGCAAAGCCGGCTCCCGTCGCGCGACCGGGACGCGGTGCAGACCATCCAATCGTCGGCGCGCGCCCTGATGGCGGTCATCGATGACATCCTCGATTTCTCCAAGATCGAGGCCGGCCGGCTCGAACTCGAGATGGCCGAGTTCTCGCTCGTGCAGCTGTCCGAGGATCTGGCCGAGTCGCTGCTCCCGCTGGCGCGGTCGCGCGACGTGGACCTCTACCTGTTCGTCGAACCCGAAGTGCCGATGCGCGTCCGCGGCGACCCGACGCGTCTGCGCCAGGTCCTCTACAACCTCACGGGCAACGCCATCAAGTTCAGCGCCGGCCGCACGGGCCGCCGCGGTCACGTCTCGATACGCGTCGGCATCGCCAGCCGAACGCCGCCCCTGCTCGTTCTCGAGGTCGTCGACAACGGCATCGGCATGTCCGAAGACGTCATCGGCCACCTCTTCACGTCGTTCAGTCAGGCCGAGGCGTCGACCACCCGCAAGTTCGGCGGCACCGGGCTCGGTTTGGCAATCACCAAGCGGCTCGTCGACCTGATGGATGGCCGCATCCTGGTCACCAGCAGACCGGGCGAAGGGGCGACGTTCCGCATCGAACTGCCGCTCCCCATCGTCGAGGCCGCGCCCGCGCTCGTGCCGCACGATCTCACGGGTGTGCGCTGTGTGATCGTCGTCGACGAGTGCGGTCGGCCGGCGGAAGACCTGAAGCGGCTGCTCGAGTTCGCGCACGCCGACGCCGTGGAGGTCGCCGACCTGCAGGCGGCCGTCGCCTCGGTGCGCGGCGCGCCCGCCGTGTGCGTCGTCATCCACGATGTGGCGGGCGCCTCGTTGACGCGCAGCCTCGAGGCATTCGACGCCCATCCCAACGTCCGGCACGTCGCGCTCACCCGCGGCAAGCGCGAGCGGGAGCGCATCCACACGCCCACGGTGGTGACCGTCGACAGCGATGTGCTGCGCGGTCGACGCTTCATCCGCGCCATCGCCGTCGCGGCCGGGCGCGTCTCGCCCGAGGTCTTTTTCGAGACGGAAACCGACGACTCGCTGCCCGGCGTCGAGCCGGCGCAGGATCGTGGCTTGAGCGCCGACGCCGCGCTCGCCGACGCACGCGCCAGCGGACGCCTGATCCTCGTGGCCGAGGATGACCACACCAATCAGAAGGTCATTCTGCAGCAGCTCGCCCTGCTGGGCCATGTCGCCGAAGTCGCCGAGAACGGCAGCGAAGCGCTGATGATGTGGCGCAGCGGCACGCCGTACGCGTTGCTGCTCAGCGACCTGCACATGCCAGAGATGGACGGCTACACGTTGACGCAGAAGATCCGGCAGGAAGAGCGACCGGGCACCCATCTGCCGATCGTGGCGCTCACCGCCAACGCGCTGCGCGGCGAGGCCACCCGCGCCACCGCCGTGGGCATGGACGGGTACCTCACCAAGCCGGTGCCGCTGAACACGCTGCGCGACATGATCGACCGCTTTATTCTGCCAGCGGGTGGCGTCGCCTTCGCCGCGACGCACACGTTGGCCGCCGCGACGCACACGTTGGCCGCCGCGACGTCAGTCACGGCGCCGCGGGTGCCGGCCAGCGGCACGCCGGAACCCGGCTGCATCGACGTTGCCGTGCTCGCTGGTCTCGTTGGCGACGACCCGTCCACGCTCCGGGAGTTCCTCGGGGAGTACCAGGTGTCGGCGCGCGCGCTCGAAGTCGAGATCCGGGCGTCGCTCGACCGCGGCGACACGACGCAGGCGGGCTCGCTCGCCCATCGGCTGAAGTCCTCGTCGCGCTCCGTCGGCGCCCTCGCCTTTGGTGACATTTGCGCGGAGATGGAACAGGCCGGCAAGCTCGGCGACGCCGCGCGCGCCACGGAAATCCGTGCGCAGTTCGTGCAGGAGTTCGCGCGGGTCGATGCCGCGATCGGCGAGTATCTCGCGCGTGAATGACCGACCATCGACACCCTTCGATCCTCAGATCGTGAAGATCTTCGTCATCGACGACGATCCGTTCGCGCTGCACCTCGTGAGCCACCAGCTGCGGGCGCTTGGTTTCAGGCAGATCTCGGTATTTGAACGCGCGCGCGACGCCGTCGAAGAGCTCGACCGTGATCCAGCCGCCGCGTCGCTCATCCTGCTCGACCTGCAGATGCCCGACATGGACGGCATCGAGGTCGTGCGTCACCTTGCGCAGCAGCATTACGACGGCGGCCTCATCCTCGTCAGCGGCGAAGACCAGCGCGTCCTCGCCACGGCGTCGGCGGTGGCGCGGGCGCGGGCGCTGGATGTCCGCGGGTTCATCACCAAGCCGGTCACGCCCGATCAGCTGCGGCGCGTCATCGAGGCCCCGGCGCACCGCAGCGCGCCCCGCATCCCGCGCAAGCGCTACGAGCCCGAGGAGATTCAGCGCGCGATCGCCAATAACGAGCTGGTCAACCACTATCAGCCGAAGGTCGAATTCGCCACCGGGCGGGTGACGGGTGTTGAAGCCCTCGTCCGCTGGCAGCACCCGGTTGACGGGCTGGTCTTCCCCGAGCAGTTCGTCGGCGTCGCCGAAGAGCACCGGCTCATCGACCCGCTGACCCGCGCCGTGCTGCGCGGCGCCCTCGCCCAGGCACGGGAGTGGCAGGACGACGGCCTCATCCTGACGGTCGCCGTCAACGTCTCGGTCGACAACCTGGTGGCGCTCGATTTCCCGGACTTCATCGAGCGCGCCGTCCGCGAGGCCGGCGTATCGAACAAGCAGCTCGTGCTGGAAGTCACGGAAACGCGGCTGATGACCAACGTGCTGCTCGCGCTCGACATTCTCACCCGCCTGCGCCTCAAGCATATCAGCCTGTCCATCGATGACTTCGGCACCGGGCACTCGTCGCTCGCCCAACTGCGCAACATTCCCTTCGACGAGCTCAAGATCGACCGCGGCTTTGTGCATGGCGCCAACCGCGACACATCGGCGCACGCCATCCTCGAGGCGAGCCTTGGCGTCGCCCGACAGCTCGGACTGAAGACCGTGGCCGAGGGCGTCGAAACGCTGAGCGACTGGCAGTTGATGCAGTCGCTCAACTGTGATGTCGCGCAGGGCTACTTCGTCACGCGCCCCATCCCCGTCGAAGCGTTCGCGTCGTGGCATATCGCGTGGGACAAGCGCGTCAGCTCGCTGGTCCCTTCATGACGATCACGGCGCCGACTCCGGGCCTGCCCATCGTGCGCCGCGTCCTCGTCGCCACGCGGTCGCACGACGCCATCGTTGCCGCGCTGCGCGCGCGCCGACCGGCGCTGGAGTGCCGCGGCGCGCTCCACACCGACGTCACCGCCGACGACCTCGCGTGGGCCGACGTGTACGTCGGCTTCAAGCGCCCGCCGGGGGCATCATCGCTCGGCGCCGTGCGGTGGGTCCATTGCACCGGCGCCGGGGTGGATTCGTGGCTCGCCCCGCCGGCACTCGACGCCGCCATCCTGCTCACCCGTACGCCCGAGTCGTTCGGGTCGGCCATCGCCGAATGGGCGGTGGCACGCGTGTTCGCGTTTCAACAGCAGCTGTCTGACCTCGCCACCGCTCAGCGCGACCACCGCTGGTCGCCCCGCGATGTGCCGTTGGTCGCGGGCACCCGCGCCGTCGTCGTCGGCACGGGAGACGTCGGAGGTACCATCGCGCGGAAGCTCGCGGCGCTCGGCGTTGTGGTCGATGGCGTCTCGCGCACCGGCGCCGCGCGCGCCGAGAGCCACACGCCGTCGCCGTTCCGTGCCGTGCATCCGGCGAGCGCGCTGGCCTCGCTGCTCCCCGACGCCGACTGGGTGGTGCTCGCCCTCCCCGACACGCCGGCCACACGCGGGCTGATCTCGCGCGACTTGCTCGCGCGCTGCCGCGGTGCGGTGCTGCTCAACGCCGGACGCGGCGCCGTGCTCGACGAATCCGCGCTTCCCGACGCGCTCGCCAAGGGCTGGCTCCGCGGCGCGGCGCTCGACGTGTTCGCCGTGGAGCCCCTGCCGGAGTCATCACCGCTGTGGGATGACCCGCGCGTGATGATCTCGCCGCACTGCTCCGGGCCAACGACGGTCGCGGGGGCAGTCGACGGCTTCTTCGAGTGCCTCGCCGCACTCGACGCCGGGCGTCTGCCGCGCTGGACGGTCGATCGCTCGCGCGGGTACTGACCGCCGCGCGCGCGGCCTAGAGTTCGCTTCCGCGGCGCGTCGAATCAGCGGGGAGCGCTTGGTGCTGTCGGCGCCCATCGCTCTCCGCGAGCAGCTGGGTCACGAACCGCTGCCCTTCGCCCAGCCGCTCCACCTCGATAGCCACGGCCTCGATGCCGCGCTCGAGGTTGCTCATGCGGTCGTTGAACTCCGGCGGCAGCGCCGGCAGCATGGCGCTCCGCCGCCATAGACGCCGAGCGTAGGCAATGGAAAGCGGCAACAGCAACACCATCGAGAAGCCGAGTCCCATCGCAACGATCTCCTCGGGGTCCGGCGCGTTGCTCGGCTCCTGAATGATCACCCCGGGCACCGCGGCGCTCGTGGCCACGAGCGCGTCGGCGCTCGCCAGCTGCTTCTCCACGTCGGCGATCCGCGCGTCGAGCGCCGAGAGCCGTCCCTCGAGGCCCTTCACGTCCGCCTGGTTGTCGGCTGACCGGAGCTGTTCGCGCACCTGCCGGCGCTGCGACTGCAGCTCCATCTGCTGGTTGCGCAGCTCGCGACGCTGCAGGCGCGCGGCATCGTACATCTCGGTCGCCGTCGGGGCGGTGCGCGCCTGCGGAGTGGACTGTGCGGTCTGCGCCGGGCTTTCTGTGACCTGTGGCATCGTCTCTCGGGGCTGGTGACGCGGAACCTCAGTACAACATACGCACGCAGGGCACGCCGCGTTTCGCGCGGCGTGCGGCCGGCCGAACGGCACGCCAGCCCTTATAATCCAGCATACGGCCTGCGACCGGCCGCGCCAGCTCCCGCGCCCAAGACCACCGATGATGCCCCACGACGTTTTCGAACTGCTGCGCGAGATCCTCCCCGCCGACATCGACGACCTCGGTCATGTGAACAACGTCGTCTACCTGCACTGGGTGCAGGATGTGGCCATCGCCCACTGGTCGTCCGCGGCCACGGCGGCGCAACAGGCCGAGGTGGCGTGGGTCGCCGTGCGGCACGAGATCGACTACAAGCACCCCGCCCTGCCGGGCGACGCCGTCATCGCGCGCACGTGGGTGGGCACCGCCGACTCGCACCGCTTTGAGCGGCACACGGAAATCGTGCGCGCCGCCGACCGCAAGGTGCTGGCCCGCGCCCGCACGGTCTGGTGCCCCATCAACCGCAGCACCGGAAAGCTCACGCGTGTCAGCGACGCGGTGCGCGCGGCGTTCTCAACCGGGCCGTCGGCGGCCGACTAGCGCGGCCGCAGCGGCGCGCCCCATACCAGCCGCCCACCGCGATACCCGCGCACGCCGTCATTGACGCCGTGCATCAGCAGCAGCGACTCGGGGTTGCCGAAGTGCTTCATGAGGTCGAGCAGCACGGGCTCTTCCCCGCCCCACGGATAGCCGAACACGACGTCAAAGTCATCGAGCGCGAGACCGAGTTCGAGGTAGCCGGAGCTTCCCTCTCCGATCGTCCCCGTGCGCACTTCACCCTCGGCGGAATGGTACGAGTAACCCGTCGGGAAGAACGATCCCGAGACGAAGCGCGCCCTGGACTCGAAGCGCCGGGCCATCTCGCGCGCGGTCACGACGAGCGAGTGGTCGAGTTCGATGCCGTGCGCGTCGTAGCCCAGGAGATCGGCCATGATGGTGATCACGCCAGACGCCGAGCCGAGCTCGAGGAATCGCAGGCCGGGGGCGCGATGCGCGATCAGCGCCTCGCACACCACCTCGTACTCCGACGCGACAAAGGCGTGAAAGCCGCGTTCGCGCACCGTGCGGTCGAAGCGGTCAAAGAATTCCCACCCCACAGCGCAGAGGTCGCGGAGGCGCGCGCGCAGCGCATCGTCGAGCACGGGCAACGTCACGAGGACTCCGGAGGGACGGTGGGCTGGGGAGCGCCGCCGAAAACTAACGAATCAGCGCCCCCTGTTGTCACCCTCGCGCCGAGCGCGTACCTTCCCGCCAACCCTTCAGCCCCCAGACTATGCGACATGCGCTGATGTACCACGGCGGATTCGAACGCAACTTCGGACGCCTTGCTCCCGGCTTCTCCACCTTCGAAGGCACCGATGGCAAGGTGCACGACGTCCCCGCCTGGCCCGCCAGCGCCGACGGTCTCCGCTTTGGCTACATGGAGAAGGCCGGCAAGAAGTTCTGCGTCGTCCGCGTGCTGTTCGGCAGCGACGACATCGTGCTCAAGAACGAACTCGTCATCGATCCGGGCCGCCACACGGGCTTCGGCCATCGCCTCGGCCCCGAGCCGACGCTCGTCGAGGACGACGTCGTGGCGCTCTCGCTGCTTGAAGACGTCATCAAGAGGAACGCCGACGGCGCCGACGCCCTGCTGAACCTGCGCGCCCGCTTCAAGGCCGCGGCCAAGCTCTAGTAGCCCCCGATCACCGGCAGCGCGGATAGGCGGGGTCACTCCCGCCTATCGCCGGCCGCGTAGCGCGCGTCGCGATGGCCATCATGATGTCGTGCACAAATCGGCTCGAACGCGCCATGTGGTCATAGTCGGCGTAGCGCGGCTCGTCGGTCGGCATGTGGTAGTCGAGCGAGTAGCCGTGCGAGAAGTAGGTGACCGGGATGTCCTTGAGGACGTAGTTCACCTGGTCGCTGCGGCAGAACCGGTTCATCGGATTGGCGACCACGTCCCACGACTTGTCGATCGCCATGACCTCCTTGCGGACGGCATTGACGCTGTCGATCACGTCGCCGAACTCGCGCGACAGCCGCCGCGCCCCGAGCGTCTGAATGCTCGCCGGACCGCCGTACTTCACCTCCTCCACGCGTCCCTTGGCCAGCATGTCGATATTGTGCGCGGCCACGATGTCCTTGAGCGGCACCGTGGGATGCTCCACGAACCACTTGGAGCCCAGCATCCCCGCTTCCTCGCCCTGATGCGAGACGAAGATGATCGACCGCGCCGGCTTCTCGGCGGCGAACTGTTCGGCGATTTCCAGCAGGGCCACCGTGCCTGAGCCGTCGTCGTCCGCGCCGTTCATGATCGTGTCGCGCTGAACGGGGCGGATCTTCCGCGCGCGCGCCAGCAGCGAGTCGATGCGGCGCTGCTGGTCAGGGGTCGGGCGGCAAACCGGATCATTGGCTCCCTGACGTCGCGTCACCTGATTGACGGCGCGCATCGAGTCGTGATCCACGGGCGGCACCACGCCCATATGGTCATTGTGCGCGCCCAGCAGCACGTACTGCGCGGCCTTCGCCGGGTCAGCGCCCGGCTTGATGGCCACCACGTTGCGCGCCGGCGTCGGGGACAGCGTCCAGTCGAAGCTCCACATCGCCATCACGTTCTGCCCCACGTCACCAATGGCGAGCTCGCCGGCCGGCTTGCCGAACAGCTTGGCCGCCGCCCCGCGCGTGATGGTCGCCTGCGGAATCGCGCTCGGCGCGTCGGCGGCGGGCTGCATCATGCCGCGCTTCTGGAAAGCGCCGCTCGCCTGCGCCGCGGGGATCGCGTCGCCGCCGATGAGGATCACGGCCACGGCACCCGCGGTCTGCGCGCGCAGATCGCGCGGTCCGGCGCCCGGGCGGGCGCGCGGCGGCGCGGCGGCATCGGCGATCAACGCCGCCTGGGCGCCAAAGCGATCGGGGACCGAATCGCAACGCAGCACTTGGGCAGTGGGACGCGCGCCGCTCGGTGGCGCGGCCAACGCCACGACCTTGCCGCGCACCTTGGACGGGTCGAGCGCGACGGTGTCACCGAAGCGCCCGCCGAACACGACGGGAGCCTGCACATTCGCTCGGCCGGCAATACCGGCCGCGGCGTTCGGCGCGGTGGGAATCCAGTCGGTGCCGCCGGCGAGCATCGCGCTCCCCGCGTGCAGCATCGACTTATCGGCGTCGAATCCCGCCGGCCCGAACGCGAGCACCTGAAAATAGGTACCGTTGTCTCCGGCCGGCTTCAGCCCCATCCGCTTGAACTCGCGTGCGATGTAGTCAGTCGTCGCGTAGTTGCCGCGCTCTCCGATGCGCCGCCCCTTCATGGAATCGTCGGCAATGCCATAGAGGCGCGTGCGCAGGTCATTGGCCGTGATGGCGCTCACGGTGGGACGCGGGGTCCAGGTGGCCGGGCCTTCGTCGGGCCAGACGACCTTACTGACGGCCGGCTTTCCCTGCGCGGCGGCGAGTGTGGGTGCGACGGCGACCAGCGCAAACCATACTGCGATTCGTGAAGTGCGGAACACGGCGGCATCCGGTTGGAGCGTGGGCGACGGCTGCTCAGCGCCGTCGAACGGCGAATGACAAATCTACGCCCGGAACACACGATCCGTTCACCAGCCCGCACTCGGCCCGCCTGCGAGCCTTGTCCGCGCACCGCCCCCCGCGGTACACTCGACGTGTCAGTAATCAGAGGAATCCGTGCGCCGACTCCCGATCCTGCTCGCCCTGCTCGTCTTCGCGTCCCGCACCGCGCTCGCGCAGGCGCTCCCTCAAGCGCTCCCGCCCGCCGCACCCGATGCGCGTGCCTCGCTCTTCGTGAGCCCGGCCTGGCTGAGCCAGCACCGTCTCGACCCCAACGTCGCCGTGCTCCACGTCGGCGCTCCCGCCGAGTTCGCGGCCGCACACATCCCCGGCGCGCGATTGGTGAACGTCGCCGACCTCAACGTGAACGACACAACTCGTAAGCTGTCCGTCGAAATGCCGAGCGCCGACGCCCTGCGCGCACGCCTCGCGGCGCGCGGAGTCGGCCAAGGTTCACGCGTGGTGGTCTACTTCGCCAAGGACATGGTCTACCAGACGACGCGCATCCTGTTCACGCTGTTCTACGCCGGGTTTGGCGAGCGCGCCGCCCTGCTAGACGGTGGCCTGCCGGCGTGGGTGGCTGCCGGCCAGCCCGTCGCCGCCGACACGCTGCCGAGCGAGCCGGGACTGCTCCTCTCAGTACACGTCAAGAACTTCATTGTCGACGCCGCCTACGTGAACTCGATGCGCGGCAAAGCCGGCGTTTCCATCGTGGACGCGCGCGACAGCGTCTTCTACGTCGGCGCGCGTCAGGGCGGCAGTCCGCAGGCACCGCATCGGGCCGGCCATATCCCCGGCGCCAAGAGCGTGCCGTGGACGTCGCTCTACGACGGGCGCCTGCAACTCAGACCCAACGCCGAACTCGTCCGTATCTTCGCAACTGCCGGTATTGGAGCCGGCGATGTGGTGATCGCTTACTGCCACACCGGCCAACAGGCCACCGCCATGTTGCTCGCCGCCCGCGCGCTCGGACACCCCGTGCTGCTGTACGATGGATCGTTTCAGGATTGGTCGGCGCGCACGGAGTACCCAGTGGAGACGAAACCGGATTGAGGATTTGGACTCAGGATTGCGATTGAGGAAAACGCTTGAGGACGGCGATTCGCGATGTGTCATCGCAGATCGCCGTCCTCAATCGCAATCGTCTAATCGTAATCCTGAGTCCAAATCTTAAATCATCACTTGATGCGGGCCATCTCCAACCGCGCGCCCTTGTCGTCCTGCACGCCCATGAACACCACGCCCGGGCCGAAGCCCGAGATCACGCGGCCATACGGCAGCTTCACGCGGTCCACCAGCTCGCCCTTGCCGTTGATGACGTCGTAGATGGGTCCGGCGTCGCTCGGCGCGGTCGTGCGCACCCACAGGTTGCCGTCCTGGTCGGCGCGCACGGCGCCGGTGCGGAAGACCGGCCGGTAGTCCGGCAGCTCCTTCGCCTTGACGAAGTTGACCGACGGCGCGGAGATCTGCTGGACGCCCTGCTGCGGACGTCCACCACCACCGCCGCCCTCGAACCGCATCTCGACGCGCATGGGCTGCCCGCTGGCCGCGCCACCGAGCATCTGGTTGGCGTTCGCCACGCCGTTCTGCATCGCGCGGTTCATCAGCTCGCGCTGCTTCTCGGCTTCCACTTTCACCGAGTCAATGAACTTCTCCTTGGCGTCGTCGTCCAACCGCTCCCAGCTGTACGGGATCTTCGGCGACGAGGCCCACGTGCCGTCGAGCGCGAGCCAGTCGACGTGGTAGTCCTTGCCGCGCACCACCGCGATGCGACCGTCGGGCATCAGCGCCCAGTCGTCCACCACCGGCATCGGGTTGGTCTGCATGCTGATGCGCATAGCACCCTTGTCGTCCTGCGTCACGTTGATGCTGGTGCCCGGGATCTTGAAGTACGCCGCCGTGTCGAGCGCGCGCGTCTGCAGGTTGACGCGGTACACGGGCGCCGTGTCGGCCATCGGCGGCGGTGTGAACGCCTGCCCTGGCTGCGGCGGTCCTTGGCGGTTCATCCCGCGCATGTTGGGCATCACGAAGCCGCGGTACACGATGCGCCCCTGCGGGTCCACGCCCGGCGTGCCAAACGGCCCGCCAATCATGAACGTCGCGTCCTGCGGACGCGGCACGGCCATCACGCGGTTCACCTCGCCCTTGCCGTCGATGACCAGCATCGAGAGCGACTGCGGGTCGATGAACAACGACGAGTCGCCGCGATACGGGATGAGCCCCGCCATGCGGCTGCTGTAGCTGTTGGCCGTGGCCGGCGTGGTGTCGGCGATGACCGACGCCTTGTTGAACGCGGTGTCGAGTACGACCAGTTGGCGCCGCGTCAGGTCGTTGACGATCACGCCGCCGCCCGGCAGCGGGCGCACCGATGTCACCGAGCCGAGCAGGTCGGTGGGCGACACCTTGGTGACCGGGCCAACCGGACGCACCGGCGGCAAGTTCTGCTGCGCCGCGAGCGGCGCTCCGGCAAGCGCAAGGACGACGAATGATCGAAGAGTGAGTGACATGGATGGACGAGTGAAGGGGAGCATGCTGCGCTACCGGCGAATCATGATGGACTGCACACCGGGGCCACCGCCGCCGCCGCCCATGAACATGAACGGACCGCCCGACGTGCCGCCAACGGTGGCCGTGCGGATTGACTGCAGATACCACGGATCCAAATGCGCGGCGACGAGCGCCGGCAGTTTCCGCTGCTGTTCCTTGGTCAGGATGTTCTTCACGCGCGGCGCGATCTTGAGCAGTTCATCCACCGACGCCTCGCGCGTCTTGCGGTACTGCGCGTAGGCTTCGTCGTGGCTGAAGTTGTCGCTCAGCCCCGCCAGTTCCTTGATCACCGGCGCCCACAGCCGGTTCAGCGTGATGAGGTACGCGCGGTTGATCGTCGCCAGGCTGTCGCCCTGCGCCGACGTCAGATGCAGGCTGTCGGTCTGGCGCAGGATCATCGCCATCGGGTTGATCGTCACGCCTCCGGCGCCGTACATCGCGTTGAGCATCGACTCGCTCGCCTTCTGGCCGGCCAGACGACGGCCGCGGTCGAGCTGCTGCGTGAGCAGCGTGCGCTCGCGCGCCGGGCCAAGGTCCACGCGCATCAGCGCCGTCACCGTCACGGGCTGGCGAATCGTGGTCTGCGACGGCTTGGTGGAGCCGAAGCGCTGGTTGACCTCGTACGTGAAGCGCTGCGTCGCGGGATTGAAGCCGCGCACATACAGCAGCGTCGCCTCCGGCTGGATCGTCTGCCCCCATCCCTTCAGGTTGTTCTCGCCGTTGACCAGCAGGTCGGCGGCGCCAATGGGGTTGCTCACCTGGAACTGGATGTTGGCGCGCTGCGGCAGGTGGAGACGGATGGGATTGAACGAGACGCTCAGGAACGCCGAGTGCGTCCACGGCCCCTGGCAGCTGTTGCGGTCGGCCACTCGGCCAAGCTGTGACTCGAGGCACTTCTTGGCGCCCCCCGTCGAACTCGCCAGCAATGATTGCATGGCCGACGCGAGCGCTGGGTCCGCCGTCGACGACGGATTGGGGATGAACGCGCGATCATTGTACAACCCGTCGCCGTTCAGATCGCCGCTCACGCCCGGCGTGTAGTACCACCCGGCCCGTACGTTGCCATTCCAGTAGACGCGCACCGCGTCAAAGAAGTTGTAGTTGAGCGAGTACTGCACCTGGTGCTTCGATGCGGCCGCCGAGCGCCCCCACGCCACAGCGCGCGGGTCGCCGGCAGTGCTCTGGAAGCCGCGATACTGCTCGCGCACATCGCCGTACACGTAGGCGAGGTTCCAGCCCAGCTTGGAGCTGAACGTCATCGGCATTAGACGCAGCGAAAGCTGCGTCGACTCCGACCGTAGGTCCGACCGCGACTCGTTGACCGCGTTGAACTCCGGGCGCAGGCGCGACGAGCGCGGCGCCGAGAGCCCGGTCATCGGATCGATGCTCGTCACCGGCACGAAGACCGGCCGCCCGCCCTCGCTGGGGAGATTGAACTTGGGCACCCCGGCGAAGTTGAGATCGTAGTTGGCCGGCTGGTTGAGGTTTGACGACACCGTCAGGTCCACCGTCGCCGTGAACCGCCCCTTCGCCACCGGGCCGTTCCACTGCAGGTTGCCGCGCACGCTGCGCGTCGACTGCCATTCCTTGCTGAAGAACGTGACGTTCGGCGCCACATTCGTGAACGGCGATGTTACCGAGCCGTCAGCGCAGGTGGCCGGAATCGACGCCTGGCTCGTGGCCCAGCTGCTCCACGACTGCGCCGGCACCGTGCCGCCCACGCAGGTGAGCTGCTGCACGCCCGACGACAGCCCGGTGTTGTCGAGCGCTGGGCCGAGCAGCGTGGACTGCGGCACGTTCTGGAAGACGCCCACGCCGCCGCGCACCACCGCGCGCGGACCGCGGATCGCCCCCTCGAAGCCCGGAATCTGCGCCCCCTCGCCGTACTGCCACGCGAAGCCGAGCCGCGGACTCACATATACATGGTTGGGCGTCGCGCTGTTCCGTGCCCCGAACAGCCGCTCGATTTCGGGATTCTCCGTCGGGCCGGCGCTGAACGCGTTGCCGTCCACGCGCACGCCGTACTGGATCTGCAGGTCGTTGCTCTTGCGCCACGCGTCTCCGAGCGCGATCGCGCCCACCGTCTGCGCGCCGCTGCGCACGCGCGGCGACAGCTGCCGCGAGTACGAGGCCGCCCGTCCGGCCTCGAGATCGGCGAGCGACAGGTAGCTGAACGAGCCAAGCTGATTCGTCGTCTGGTCCTGCGTAAAGGCGTCGCGTCGCAGTTCGGTGGTCAGCTTGAGCCGATGTTTGTTGTTCTTGGAGAACCACGACAGCGTGTTGATCCCGCCGATGCTCGAGTTGTCGGTGGCGTTGTTCAGGAAGTTGCTCCCGCCAAACTGCACCGAGCGCACCCCCATCGACCCGTCGGGCAGCGCGGAGTTCACGCGCACCGTGCCGCTCGGCATGTCGTAGTACGGGTTCCCTTCGCTGTGCGACCCGTTGAGCGTGATGTTCGTCTCGGAGAGGATTCCGGAGAGCAGACCGGACTCGAAGTACGCCGAGTGCCGCCCCTGCACGCCGCCGTTGTATCCGGTGCGCTCCCCGCTGTGCCCGGGCAGTTCGCCAATCGATCCGCCCACCGGCGCGCTGCGGTTCGCCGACCCGTTGAACGTCAGCGCGTACGCCGCCCCCGTGCGCGATCCCATCGGCGCGATGTTCAGCGTCGCCAACAGCGAGCCGATGTCGGTGTACCGGTTGCTCAGCGTGCCGCGCGGCGAGAGCGGAATCCCCTTGGCGCGCAGGATATTCAGGAGCCGCGACGCGGAATCCGGGCTGATGCCGCTTGTAACCAGGCCCGTGGACGACGTGTTGAGCAGCGTCTGCACGTCGTTGGCCTTGCGGTCTAGCTGATACGAGACGTTGTAGAACGCCTCGTCAATCTTGATCGGCCCCGACAGCAGCCCGCCCAGCGACACCTTCGTGTACTCCTGGCCGATGGCGCGCGCCGCCTTGTCGGTCCACTGCAGGAACGGCGCGTCGAAGATCAGCGAGTTGGTGCGCGTCGGGAAGTTGTTGCCCGATTGCGATCGGATGTTGAACTGCGCCCCGCTGAACCCGCCGCGCGACACATCGTACGGGCTGGTCGACAGCGAACTCGACACGCCGGCATCGCGCGGCACGTCGGCCCCGCCGAACGAGCCGCCGTTCAGCGTCGTCGCGTTCTGGTCGGGGGTCAGCCCCAGCACCGAGAAACCGGAGGCGTCGCCCGACGTCCCCGGCACCAGCGTCACGCCCGGAAGCGACGACGCCATGGCCGCGATATTGCCGGCGTCCCCCGCCGCCACGTTGGCGGCGCTCACGTTGCGCTCGCTCCCCGAAATGTCGGGCTGGCGGTCGTCGCGGTTGGCCCGCGTCCGCTCGCCCGGCGTCACGCGTACGGCCTCGAGCTCCGTCATCGCGCGCGACAGCTTGGCGTCGGCGATGAGGATCTCCTGATCGGCGGTACGCTTCACCTCAAACCGCTTCATCGTGAATCCGATGGCCTGCACGGTGACCATGTAGTCGCCGTCGCCATTGGGGAACGTGATGGTGAACCGGCCGTTGTTGTCCGACAGCGCCTTGCGCATCACGTTGCCGCTCAGCGACACGGCCTGCACACGCGCGCCGGCAATCGGCACGGAGTCTTCGCCAATCACGCGGCCGCGAATCACGTCCACGGACTGCGCGAGGGAGGCGGACGGGAAGGAGCACGCCACGGCTATCACGGCCAGCGCACAGCGGAGCACGCTCGAGAATCTCATAATCCTGGGGCAACGGGTAGAAACGGGGACGTTGCGACGCAGCGGGGACCGAAGCTTAGAACCCGCCCAGCTGGCAACGGTTTACTAATTACGCGCGCCGGTCCCCATCCATTAGCCCAACGCACGGCTTGAGCGTCGTGTCCAGCCGCAGAATGTGGCTTTGCAGCCACGAACCGAGGCCATGATGCAGCTCGAGGGCCCGGTTGAGCGTCACGCCGTGTTCCTCGCACTCGGCTCGGGTCCGGTCGATGAGCGCCACAAAGCCGTCGTGCGCCTGTTTGTTGGCCGCCGCGAACGGGCAGCGCGTCTCGTTGAAGCAGCGCTCCTCGTGGGTGAAGTGCTTGGCCGCGTAGACGGCGAGGAACGCGAGGATGCGCTTCACTTCCGACTCGAAGTCGCCGCTCTCGTTGGCGTCGCTCAGCCGATTGATCCACGAGATCAGGATCCGGTGTTCCTCGTCCAGCTCGGCGACGCCCGTGGCCATCGCCTCGGTCCACTCATACTTCATTTTCGCAGCGCCCGGATCGGTGGAGCATCGCCTAGACGGCCAGCGCGACGCCGCTGTGCTTCGGCCCGAGCACGTACGCCAGCACGTCGCGCGCGGCGTACGACTCGCGGCCCTGCGCCACGGCGGCCAGCTCGCGCAGGGCATCGCCGCTGGTCACCAGCGGCGGTTCCACCACCCCGTTGGAGCGCACCTGCCCCAGCCCGATCGCCGACATCAGGCCATTGCACAGGCAGCGCCGCCCCACGGTGTCCTCCTCGGTGCCGCCGGCATTCACGAAATTCTTGACCGGCGCCGCCGAGCAACGATACACCAGCTTGCCATCGGGCAGGCGCGCCGCCGTGCGCAGGTAGCCCAGGTCGCAGCATCGCTCGCGCGTGTCATCCTGCTGGGCGATGCCCGCCCCCTCCATCAGCTTGAAGGGGAAGCCCGTGGGCGACGCCCGCGGATCGGTGCGCACGTTCACCAGGCCGGCCGCCACGCCGCGCAGCACCTCGCGCTTGATCTCGGCCGTGAAGCCCGACTCGTCGGCGTACGCAAAGGCGGTGCCCACCTGAATGCCCGCCGCGCCGCGGCTCAGCGCATACTCCAGCCCCTCGGGCGTGCCGGCGCTGCCGGCAAGCCAGAACGGCACGCCCAGCGCGCGCATCGCGTCGAGGTCGACCTCGTCACGCGGGCCGTAGATCGGCTCGCCGCGCTCATTGAGCTGCAGCGGGCCGCGCGGCGGCGCGTTGTGGCCGCCCGCCGTGGGGGCCTCGACAATGAAGCCGTTCACCTTCCCCGTCGCCTTCTTCGACAGATTCGTCGCCAGCGTGTGCGCGGCAACGATGGCGTAGAAATCGGGGCGCTTGAGCGAGACGTCCGTGAGACCGTGCGTGGTCGGATCAAACGAGAGCGTCACCGGCTGGTCGGCCGGCTGGCCGTCCACGTCGAGGCGCAGCGTCGCGGTCGCGTGCACCGCCAGCGCGTCGAGCGCGCCGGGGATCTCGCGCGGAATCCCGGCGCCCATCAGCACCACATCCCCGCCCGCCAGCATCGCGCCATACAGCGACGGCAGCGTCGGCATCTGCACCTTGGTGAGCAGATTGATGCCCACCTTGCCCTGATGCCCTTCCTTGGCCAGCCAGACTTCCACGAAGTTGGCGGCAATGGTCACCTGCTCGCGGAACGCGCTCACCGCCTGCCGGTACATGGGGAGCACCGCGTACGGTTCGCCCGGCGCGCGTCCCCCCGGCTTGAAGTACTTCTTCAGCATCTCGGCGGCGACTTCGGGCTTGGGGAAGTTCGCCAGCGCGCGGCGCACGGCCCCGCACGGATCGCCGTCCTGCAGGCGACGCACAAAAACCGAGTCCAGCGCGGTGCCCGACACCACGCCCAGCTGGCCCATCGCGGCAACGGCGCTCGCCAGCTTCCAGTTGGAAACGGCAATTCCCATTCCCCCCTGGATGACCATGGGCAGTGCGCTAACCGACATTGGACTCCTTGGATACAGTGCGAGGTCGCCGACTTGGCGGCCATTGGCGGCAAATGCAGACGCCCGACGGCGCGCAACTCGGCGCGCACCGGCGGGAACATCATAAAAATGACGGGAACCGCGCCCAAAGTCTATGTGCGCGGCTCCCGTTCGGTGCTGCCTGTGCCCCGTCGAGGGCGGCTACCGCCCCGTCAGAGCTGCCGCACGCGGGCGCATCTCGAGACGAGACGCCACCTCGGCGAGCGCGTGGTCCAGATCGCGCCACAGGTCGCGCACGTCCTCGAGTCCGACGCTCATTCTCAGCAGCCCGCGGCTGATCCCCACCGCCTCGCGCGCCGATTCCTCCACCACGCGGTGCGTCAGGGCGGCCGGCGGCTGGATCAGCGAGTCCGTTGAGCCAAGGCTGAC
This sequence comes from Gemmatimonadota bacterium, assembly GCA_016182795.1. Lineage (GTDB taxonomy): Bacteria > Gemmatimonadota > Gemmatimonadetes > Gemmatimonadales > Gemmatimonadaceae > PNKL01. The sequence goes on along the minus strand of JACPFW010000039.1, from coordinate 35,214 downwards.
CGCTGGCGTGATGATCTCGAGCGCGCCGAGGAAGGCACGCATCACCGCCGGATCGTCGCTCCCGAGTTCGAAGGAGAGAATGCTTCCGGGCCCGAGCATCTGATGCCCCAACAACCCGCGCGGATCGTGCCCAGGGAGTCCCGGATACAGCACGCTCGCCACGCGGCGGTCATCGGCCAGCCGCACTGCCAGTTCGGTTGCCGAATCCTGCGACCGCTCCACGCGCAGGGCGAGCGTCGGCAGGCCGCGGTGCAGCATGAACGACGCCAGCGGATGCAGCAGGCCGCCGGTGGCCGCCCGCACATGCTTGACGTCACGAATGAACGAGTGCGCGCCGGCGACCACGCCAGCCAGCACGTCGCCGTGCCCGCCGAGGAACTTCGTGGCGCTGTGCAGCACCATCGCGGCGCCGTGGGCGATCGGCTGCTGCAGCACCGGCGTGGCGAACGTGGAGTCCACGATTACCGGCACGCTGCCAGCCTGCCGCACGACGGCGGCGATATCGACGAGTTCGAGCGTCGGGTTGGCCGGCGTCTCAATGACCACCAGCGCCGTGTCGGGGCGAATCGCGGCGGCGATCGCGTCCTGCGTGGTCCACGTGACCGACATGCCGAGCAGGCCCGACGTCAGCAGATGGTCGGCGGTGCCGTAGATCGGACGCACGGCCACGATGTGTGTGCCGCGCGACTTGGACGCCAGCAGCACGGCGGAAAACGCCGCCATGCCGGACGCAAAAGCCGCGGCGTCCTCGGCTCCCTCGAGTTCGGCGAGCGCACGCTCAAAGCGATCGGTGGTCGGATTGAACAGGCGCTGGTAGACGAACGAGTTCCCTTCGGGACTGTCGCCGGAGACCATGCTGTCGAACGACCTCGCCGCGACCTCGAGATCGGGCGTCGGGTAGGTGGAGCTGAAGTCGATCGGCGGAGCGTGCACGCCCTTGCTAATGAAGTCGTGCCGACCGGCATGCACCGCGCGGGTCGAGAAGGCTTTGTCCATAATTCAGCTCCATGTTCGGTTTCTGCATGCTATATTAGCAGTATCCAGAACTTTGGCGGATAGATGCCGAATAATATGCGATCCAAGCTCGATCCGACGCTGATCGACCGAATTGACCGCGAAATCCTCGCCCATCTGCAGAACGATGCGCGGATTTCCAACAAGGAACTCGCCGCGCGCGTCGGGCTCGCGCCGTCGAGCTGCCTAGCGCGCGTGCGTCGGCTGGAGAGTTCGGGCGCCCTGCTCGGCTACCACGCTGAAGTCGACCCGCGCGTGCACGGCGTCACGCTCGAGGCGCTGATCGCCATTCGCCTGGAAAAGCACGCGCGCACGGCGATTGCCGCGTTCGAGCGCCACGTCGGCACGCTGCCCGAGGTGCGCGGGGCGTTTCACGTGGCCGGCGCCAACGACTACCTGGTGCATGTGGCGGTGCGCGACGCGGAGCATCTGCGCGACTTCGCGCTCTCGGCGTTCGCCACGCGGCCAGAAGTGGCGCACATGGAGACGTCGCTGATCTTCTCGCATACGCGCAATCCGCGCTTTGGCGTGGCCTTCGACCTGCTGCCGTAGCGGCGCGCGCGCCGCGGCGGTCCCTACCGCGCGTTGAACTTCTGGATCGCGGCGCGCGTGAACTTGCTCAACACCAGGCTACCCGACACCTCGGCGCGCTTCTCGAGCAGCTTTTCCCAGTCGTCGGTGTCGGCCCACAACACGCGCTTGATGGCGCGCACGGCCTCGGGGTTCGACGCCGCGAGCTGCGCGGCGCGCGCCTCGACGGCGGCGTCGAGCGCCATCGACCCGGCCACCACCTTGGCATACAGCCCCTGCCGCTCGGCCCACTCGGCGTCGCGCCAGTCGGCGTCGAGCGACATCGCGCCGTAGGCGCCAATGCCGATCTTGTGCACGATCACCGGCCCCACCACGAACGGCCCAATGCCGACCGCCAGTTCGCTGAGCTTGAGCGACGCTTGCTCCACGGCAATCACATAGTCCGACGCCGCCACCAACCCCACGCCGCCCCCCGCCACGCGCCCCTGCACCGCGGTGACTATCGGAACTGGCGCGCTGATCATCGCCAGGATGACGCGGGCGAAGCCGAGGAAGAACTCCTTGCCGTCGTCCGCGTTGTCGATGGCCGCCAGTTCGTCGAACGACGCACCGGCGCAGAAGGTGCCGTCGCCCTCACTGCGCAGGACGATGACGCGCACGGCGTCGCGTTCGGCCGTGTGCGTGATGGTCGAGGCCAGCGACCGCAGCAGCGTGCCCGGCAGACTGTTGCTCTTCGGATGGCCGAACCGGATGGTGGCGACACCCGCGTCGACGCGGAGATCGACGGAGCCGTCGGCGGAGTACTGGGAGGAAGTGGTCATGGCTGGGCGGGCATGATACCCAAAGGAGAACGCGGGCACTAGCTTGGTGCGTGACCCCCAAGATACGCTGCCAGCGTCCCGCGCGGACGGCTGGCGGTGGTCGACCATCCGGAGCCCCCCGTATGACGACAATGTCCCCGGTTGCTGACGATTCCGCTCGGCTCGCGCAGTTCGAGGCGCGCGTGGCGGCCGACGAGTCCATTGAGCCCAAGGACTGGATGCCCGAGCGCTACCGCTCGCAGCTCATCCGGATGATGTCGCAGCACGCGCATTCCGAAGTGGTGGGCATGCTCCCCGAGGGGAACTGGATCACGCGCGCGCCCAGCCTGCGCCGCAAGATGATCCTGCTAGCCAAGGTGCAGGACGAAGGCGGGCACGGCCTGTACATCTACTGCGGCACCGAGACGCTGGGCGTCGACCGGCAGGAACTCGTGCAGCAGTTGCTCGACGGCAAGGCCAAGTACTCGAGCATCTTCAACTATCCCACCCTGTCGTGGGCCGACATGGGCGCCATCGGCTGGCTGGTGGACGGCGCGGCGATCGTGAACCAGACGATGCTCGCCAAGGCCAGCTACGGACCGTACGCGCGGGCGATGGTGCGCATCTGCAAGGAAGAGAACTTCCACAAGCGCCAGGGCTACGAGATCATGGCGACGCTGGCGCGCGGCACCCCAGCGCAGAAGGCGATGGCGCAGGAGTCGTTGAACCGCTGGTGGTGGCCGAGCCTGATGATGTTCGGCCCGCACGACAAGGACTCCAGCAACAGCGATGAGCTGATGAAGTGGGGGATCAAGCGCAAGAGCAACGACGAGCTGCGCCAGCGCTTTGTGAACCTGACCATCGCGCAGGTGAAGGCCATTGACCTCACCGTGCCCGACCCCGCCCTGCGCTACGACGAGGCGACGGGCAATTGGATCACCGGGCCCATCGATTGGGATGAGTTCTGGCGCGTCGTGAAGGGCAACGGACCGTGCAATCGCGAACGCATTGAAGCGCGGCGGCGTGCGCACGAAGATGGTGCGTGGGTACGAGCGGCCGCGATAGCGCACGCAGAGAAACAACAGAGAAACAACAGAGAAACAACAGAGAGACAACAGTAGTCTACCGTCTACCGTCCACCGTCTACCGTCTACCCTCATTCGCCCATGACCAATCCGTCGCGCGAGAAGAGCTGGCCGCTTTGGGAGGTCTTCTCGCAAGGGAAGGACGGCGCGCCGCACGAGCACGCGGGGAGCGTGCACGCCACCGACGCCGAGCATGCGCTGCAGAACGCGCGCGACGTGTACGCGCGGCGCAACGAGGGCGTGAGCCTGTGGGTTGTGCCGAGCGCGGCGATCACGGCGAGCACGCCCGAGGACATGGGGCCGTTCTTTGATCCGGCCAACGACAAGGCGTACCGGCATCCGCAGTTCTATAAGGTGCCCAAGGGCGTGAAAGTCTTCTGATGAACACGCCACTGTTTGAAGCCCTGCTGCGGCTCGGCGACGATCGCCTGGTGCTTGGGCACCGCACGAGCGAGTGGTGCGGTCACGCGCCCATTCTCGAGGAAGACATCGCACTGGCCAACATTGCGCTTGACCACATCGGGCAGGCCAACCTGCTGTTGGGCTACGCCGGTACGGTGGAAGGGGCCGGCCGTGATCAGGACGCGCTCGCTTATTTCAGAGACGCCGTGGAGTATCGCAACGCGCTACTGTGCGAACTGCCCAAGGGTGACTTTGGCGTGACAATCGTGCGCCACTTCCTGCACGGGGTGTTCAGCGTGCTCCAGTGGGAGGCGTTGTCGCAGTCGACGGACCCGACGATTGCCGGGATCGCGGCGAAGGCGCTGAAGGAGAGCAAGTATCATGTGCGCCACTGCGGCGAGTGGGTGATTCGCCTGGGCGACGGCACCGACGAGAGCCACGCGCGTGCACAGGCCGCGGTGGATCAGCTGTGGCCGTACACGGGCGAGCTGTTCATGCAGCCGGCGGACGAGGCGTCGCTGGTGTCGGCCGGCGTGAGCGCCGATGTGTCGGCGCTCGAGGGGGCGTGGCGCGCGCAGGTGAGTGACGTGCTGCGACGGGCGACGCTCACGGCGCCCGAGGGCGTCTGGATGCAGCGCGGAGGGCGCGAGGGACGGCACACGGAGCATCTGGGCCATATGCTCGCCGAGATGCAGATTGTGGCGCGGTCGCATCCGGGGGCGCAGTGGTAACTCGCGAGCAGGTGTTCGCCTGGCTCGAAGAGGTGAAGGACCCCGAGGTCCCTGTGCTGTCGGTCGTCGAGCTTGGGGTTGTGCGCGACGCGCAGGTGGCGCCCGACGGCGCCGTGACCGTGCAGGTGACGCCCACGTACAGCGGCTGCCCGGCGATGCGCGTGATCGAGGAGTCCATTGCGGAAGCGCTGCGCCTGCGCGGCGCGCCGCGGGTGACGGTGCAGACTGTCTATTCGCCTGCGTGGACAACTGATTGGATACCCGAGGCCGCGCGGGCCAAGCTCGAGGCGTACGGCATCGCGCCGCCCGGCGCCGTTGTTGCTGACGACTCGCTGGTCCCGCTGCGCCGCGCGCACGCCGCCGTGCGCTGCCCGTGGTGCAAGTCGACGCGGACTTCGCTGCAGACCGAGTTTGGCAGCACGTCGTGCAAGGCGCTGTGGCGGTGCGAGGAGTGCCGACAGCCGTTTGAGGCGTTTAAGGCCATTTAGCGGCATCCGCCCGCGCATGGCGCACTAGCGCAGCGGCATGGGGCGCTGCAGGTTGTGGTTACTTGGTGTGTTAGCTGCGTGAGGTTTGAGCAACCTAACGCGCCCAGTGATCAACGAGGATGCTGCCCAATCGCCGTTAGAACGGCACGAGCAAATGACTTCTCCTGGACCCACGTCACAACCGACGGCCTTTCCATCGGTCACGAAGCTCCTCGCCGTGCAGTTCCCGCCGGGATCACTCTTCCACTACACCGACCAGTCAGGCTTTCTCGGAATCCTGAAGTCGAACCAGCTTTGGGCGACAGGAATTCAGTTCTTGAATGACAGTCGTGAGTATGTGGTAGGCCTTCAAATGCTCACACAGGAACTCGCAGAACGTTCGGGTTCCGACGCGGAATTGAAAACTGCGATCGGCGCGCATCTGGACATTTCGCAGTGGGGGCCGCCCCTCGTCGGTGTCGTGAGTCTGTCTGAGCGGCGTGACGACCTTAGTCAGTGGCGCGCTTACGCTGGTGGCGCCGGTGGATTCGCCTTGGGGTTCGAAGGCCGGAGTCTGATGCGCGCCATTAATCCGCGAGGAGCGATCCTCCTTCCAGTGCAGTACGTTGACCCCGACGACCCAAGTGCAACCACTCAAATCGTCAAGGACTTCTGCGACGATTTTGCGAGAGCCATTCCGCAAGTCCGCGATCCCGCATCACGTCTACACTTTCAAAACATGGCTCAACTAAGCGCCCAGGTCGTCTGCAGTGTGCGTGAGGATCGAGCCTTCGCTGATGAGAAGGAGTGGCGAGTAGTGGTGCCGCCGACGGCGACGCAAGCTTCACTGCGCGTCAGATCGGGTCGGTCAATGCCCACACCTTATTGGGAATTGGATGTCAGTCAGGTGCTCGGTGGGGTCAAACGCGTTGGCCTCTCTGAGATCATCGTCGGCCCAACACCGCATCCGGAACTCGCCGCGCGCGGTGCTCGAATGGTGGCACTACTGAACGGCGAGGTCGGGCCGATTACCGCGAGCCGCGTGCCTTACAGGGGCTGGTAAGCATGCGTTCTAACGAGCGACTGCTTCTGACGACGCGAGACGATAGCAGCTGGATCGCTTCGCTCGCCTGCCGCATTGACGACGATGAGCGGCAGCAGTACCTCGTGCGTTATGTCGCGTCGAGCCGGAAGCTGATATGACCTTGATGCAACGCTCAGTTCGCGGTCTGATTCCCAGCCCTGAGGATCACCCTCTCGGGCGCTTCCTCCGGTGGCTCCTTTTGCTCACCGCTGTAGCTGGTGCATTCGGGTCCTTAGTGCACTTCGTGAATCGGCCGCGCCTGTCGCTGACTTTTGTGCCTGGCAGCATAGCGCTGGACTCCACCCATCGCTCCGTCGGAGACTGGAAGTTCCTGAGAGGTCGCCCCTACCAACTAGATGTGCTGTTCAAGATAGAGAACCGCTACGGCACTTCAGTCGAAGGGTCGGTTGTCAATCTCACAATGGGTCCCTTGGTCAATGTCACTGCCGCCAATGCTCTGCGAGTTGCCGACTTACGATCCAACGGTCGGCACTTCGTGAGTTTTCACGTTGGCACCTTGAATCCCGGCGAAGTGACATATCCGGCCAGTCTCGTCGTCTGGTTCCCTGACACACTCTTGGCGCTCCGCTTTGCTCTCGGTGCTGATTCGGTTGCCCTAGAGTTAGACACGCTCGTTGCCACACTGACGGCGATCAATAAGCCTCCGGTACATCTACATTCGTCCGCCAGCCTCCGCGTGGGACTGGACAGCATTCCCTACTTGGTACTCGAAGGCCTCGGTGCGTTTCGACTCTCGAAGGACATCCCACTCGCGCACCTTCTGCGAGAGCCTCTGGACAGCCGAGACGATAGGTAATCAGCGGACCTTAGACATGGGTTTCAGTCGGTCAGATGAGCAGCGTCGCAGCACAACGCCCGTCACCCTGTGACCTCACCCAACGTGACCTCAACCAAAGGACCTGCATGTTCGGATTACCACTGGCAGCATTAGCACTCGCATACACGCCGTGGATCCTGATGCTTGCCGGTGGCTTCTACCTGGGCCTGCGTCTCGTTCGAGCATTCGAACGCAGATCGGCGGCGCGAGCAGAGATCAGCGCCCTTGAGGAGCGCATGCTGCGCCTCGAAGAGACGGCTGCGTCTATGGACGATCGCCTCGAAGGTCTCACGGAGGGGCAGGAGTTCACATCGCGCCTGCTCCGCGACAAGCAGTAGGAACCGCCGTACAACCCTGTTCCTGGTCGCCACTATGTATCGCTTCTCAATCGTACCTGTTGGCCTCCTGCTCGCCACACCCCTCGCGGCGCAACAGTTGCCCCCCGTGCGTCCGCTCGGCGCCATCACCAAGGTCTCTGCCGCTGGCGTGCTCGGATCGGTCAGCACGGTGCACGCGCTCGCCAACGGCGCCGTCATCGTCAACGATGTGTCGCGCCGGCAAGTGGTGCTCTTCGACGCCGACCTGGTGAAGCGCAAGATTGTCGCCGACACGTCGATGGCCAACGGCAAGAGCTACGGCTCGGCCATCGGCGGACTCATCGCATTTCGAGGTGATTCGTCGCTCTTCATCGACCCAAGCTCGTTGAGCATGCTCGTGATCGACGGCAAGGGTGACATTGCGCGCGTCATGGCCGCCCCCCGCCCCAAGGACGTGAACTCCATGGTGGGCGGCCCATTCGGCACGCCGGCACTGGATCCCCGCGGACGGGTCGTCTGTCGAAACATCGTGCGGGCGAAGGCGCTCGTCATGAACTATACGGCCCGTGCGAAGTCGGTGCTGAAGGAGCAAACCGAAGACAGTGCATTGATCTACCGTATCGATCTTGCCACGCGATCCGTGGACACGGTGGCGTGGGTGAAGGTGCCGGTTGCGAGTGGCTCGCTGTCCGAGCGACCGAACGGCGGGCTCCGCGCGGTTGAGCGCACGAACCCGTTGCCCATCGTCGACGACTGGGCCCTCATGCCCGACGGTCGCGTCGCCGTGGTGCGCGGCGCGGACTTCCACGTCGACTGGATTGAAATGGATGGCCGCGTTTCCTCGTCACCGAAGATCCCGCACCCATGGGAACGACTGACCGAAGACGGCAAGCAACAGTTGCTCGACTCGCTCGAGGCGGACCGTAAACGGCAAGCTGACGCGATAGCGAAAGCCGAGCGCGACACCCGCGGCGCGACCGCGACGAACGTCGCCGGGGCTCCCTGGGTGGCGCCGTTCATCATCGTCACCTCACAGCTCGTCGGAGATGTCGGTCGAGGTCCGAGGCCTCCGACGCAAGTGGTCTCGGAGTTCGTGCCGGTAAAGGACCTGCCGGACTACCGCCCCGCCTTTCGCATCGGCGCGACGCGTGCTGACCTGGAGGGGAACCTCTGGGTGCGAACGACGACACCAAGCTCCACGGGCGCGATCTACGACATCATCAACGGCAACGGACAGTTGGTGGATCGGGTGAGGCTGCCGTTCGGACGCGTGGTCTCCGGTTTTGGCCCGGGCGTGGTCTACCTGGGGGTGCTCGACACCAAGGGTGCGCGCCTCGAAATGGCGAAGCTCCGGTAGACGGCCTCCGCCTGCCCCCCCACGACACCGTCATTGACGACACTGCGATTGCGTCGCCAACGATGCTGTTCCGTCACGTAACCTCCCGCGCCCTTCACTGCGCACGGTCGCGTGCCAGGCAACCCTACCGCGCTCCTGGCGACCACCCGATAATACGTTAGAGAGTCGACATCGCGGACCGCTCGACAGCGTGACGGGCGGACGACACACGAGTGCGCGGCGCACGGGCTCGTGCCCAGCCCGGGGAGCCCAAGATGGAGCGGATCGCAAGCACGCCAATACGATTGGGCGGTCGCGCCAAACCATTGACGCGACCGCCCCGATGGCCGGACGCCGCACGAACGCGGGTGACCGCCCTCTGTATGGCGGGCGCCATCGGCGCCGCGCCGCTCGCCGCGCAGGCGCCATCGCCGAGCGCCGTCGTCCTCGACTCGCTGCTGCAGACGCCCATCAGTGCCGCATCGCGCTACGCGCAGACGGCCGCCGAGGCGCCGGCTTCGATGACCATCGTGACCGCCGAGGAGATTCAGCGGTTCGGGTATCGCACGCTCGGCCAGGTACTGCAGCGCATTCCGAGTTTCTACCTCGCCTCTGACCGCAACTACACCTACGTGGGTGTGCGCGGCTTTGGCCGTCCAACGGACTACAACAATCGCCTGCTGCTGCTGCTCAACGGGTTCTCGATGAACGAGACCTTCTATGGCGGCGCGTTCGTCGAGCGTGACTTCGGCATCGACCTTGGCGCGGTGGAGCGCATTGAGATCGTCCGCGGCCCGGCCTCGGCGCTCTACGGCTCCAATGCGGTGTTCGCGGTGGTCAACGTCGTGACCACGGATGGCGCGCAGCTCGCCGGCACTCGACTGTCCGTCGAAGGCGGCGATCATGGACAGGCGGATGTCGCGGCGACCTTCGGCCGCAAGCTGGGTCCCTACAGTGCACTCGTCGCCGCAAATGCCGGCGGTTCCAACGGAACGGACATCTACTTTCCGGCATTTGACGATCCCGCCACGAACGACGGCGTGGCGCACGCACTCGACGCCGAGCACTATCGCAATGCCCTGCTCACGGTGAGCCGCGGCGGCCTTTCGATGCAGGCGCAGGCGTCGTCGCGCACCAAGGGGATTCCCACCGCATCGTGGGGAAGCACCTTCAACGCGCCCGGGGCATGGACGCGCGATATTGCCACCCTGCTCGCCGCGGAATACCGGCGCCAGGTGCGGCCTCAGCTCGAGTGGAGCGTGCGGGGCCACGCCGACGGCTACCACTATCGCGGCCGGTATCCCTCGGATGTGACCGAAGCTGACCGCAACGTCGGGCAGTGGGCCGGCGTCGACGGGCAACTCGTGTGGGATGCGGCGCCCAATCACCGAATGAGCGTCGGCGGTGAAGTCGTGCACACGCGCACGGCGCGATACCAGACGCAGTCGGATGGCGCCACGACGTATGACCGGAACTTCCCGTTCACCACGTGGGGCGCCTTTCTGTCGGATGAGCTCGAGGTCCTTCGTGGCGTGACGCTCGTGAGTGGACTGCGGTTCGACGGCCACTCGCGGTCGGACGACCGGCTCACGCCGCGGTTTGCCCTGATCGCCGTGCCGGACGCGAGCACCACGCTCAAGCTGCTCTGGGGGCGCGCATTCCGTTCGCCGTCGATCTACGAGCGGGAGTTCTTTGACGACACCTTTGCGCGCTCTTCGGGTCTCACGCCCGAGTGGATCCGCACCACGGAGGCGGTGCTCGAGCGGCGCATCGGCAGCGGGTCGTGGGCGACGGTCTCGCTCTTCCAGAATCATGTCGGCGGCCTGATCGACACCGGCGAGGACCCGCTGACAGGGAAGTCGCAATTCCAGAACCTCGGCGCGGCGACGGCGCGCGGCGTCGAGGTGAACGCGCGCGTGGCCATGTCCGGCGGACGCGCGGCGTACATCGGCTATTCGTACACTCTCGCGGAAGCCAAGAACCCGACCAGCCGCCTGTCGAACTCGCCGCGGACGCAGGCAATGGCGGGGTGGTCGCGGGCCTTCCGTGACGGCGGTCGCATTGCCGTCGAGACGCGCTTCGAAGACAGCAGACTGACGTTGAGCGGCGCCGAGACGCGACGCGCCGTGCTCGTGAACGCCAACCTGCTCTCGCCGCCGCTGTGGCGCGGACTCGTGCTCACCGGGCGCGCCGTCAACGTGTTCAATACCGGGTGGGACGTGCCCGCGGGCACCGAGCACGTGCAGGATGTGATTCCACAACGGTCCCGATCGCTCTTCCTCGGCGTGCGGGCGCGGTGGTAGGCCGAGCGCGGCGAACCGTGCTGCTGGCGGCGGCCGCCGCCATGGTGGTGGTGCTGGCGGCCCGCGACAGTGTTGCGCGCCCGGCGTATCAGGCCGGCGATCGCCGACAAACCATGCTCGTGCCGCTGCCCGCGCAAGCCGCCCTCGTGGAGCGCATTCTCACCTTCGACCGGTCGCTCGAGACGCACGAGGACACGACGATCGATATTGTCGTGTTGTACCAGCCGGAGTACCGCGCGTCACGCGACGCGCAGGCACAGCTCGCGTCATTCGCGTCGACGGCCCGGGCGACGGCATGGGGACGGCCGATCCGCTGGCGCTTTCTGGCCCTCGTCGGCGGTGAGTCGCTCGCGGGCGCGTTCGCGGCGCTCTCCGCGGACGCCGTGTACCTGACGCCGGTCCGCGCGGTGGACGTGCGCGCGCTCGCCGACGCCGCGGCCGCGCAGAAGGCCGCGCTGTATTCGGGCGTGCCCGACTATCTCCAGCACGGCGTCGCGGTCTCGTTTGGCGTTCAGGCGTCCCACCCGCGCATTCGGATCAACCTCGACGCCGCGCGGCGCGCCGGTGCGGATTTCTCGTCGCAGCTGCTGCAGCTCGCCGACGTCAGCCGCGACGCGGGACGGTCGCCGTGACCCGCCCGGCGTTCACCGTGCCGCTGCCGTTCACGATTCGGGGCAAACTGCTCAGCGGCCTCGCCGCGATGCTCGGGATTGTTGCCCTCTTCCTGCTGTTCGTCGTGCCGGCGGCGCTCCGAGAGCAGGCGATGCGACAGGTTCGGGATCAGGCGTTGTCCATTGCCCGCATCACGGCGCATGCCCTCGCTCCGGCGCTCGTGTTTGAAGATCAAGCCGAAATGACGAAGGTCATGGACGGCGCCCGGATCGGCGGTGAGGTGTTGTACGTGGTCGTCGCGGACAGCGCGGGTCGCACGCTCGCGACCGCAGACAGCCTGGCGGCGGAGCGCGCGCAGTATCGGCGTGCGGTCGTTGATCCAGGGCCGGTGGGGGAGGCATATCGCGCGGCGGTGCCCATCGTCCACGACGGCGACACGATCGGTACGCTCTACCTCGGCCTGTCGCTGCGGGCCGCCAATGCGCAGGTGTCGAGTGCCAGCCGTCAGCTGGCCGCGATCATTCTCGCGGTGATGGTCGGCGGATTCGTCCTCGCGCTCCTCCTCGGCCGGCACCTCACGAAGCCGATTGAACAGATGGCCGAGGCGGCCAATGCCATTCAGGCCGGCGATCTGAGCCGACGCTCGGGCGTGCAGTCGGCCGATGAAGTCGGCGCGCTGGCCCGAACCTTCGACGCCATGGTGGACGGGCTCCAGCTGGCGCAGGAAGCGCTACAGACCCTGAACCGGGATCTCGCGCAGCGCGTCGCGGAACGCACGCACGAACTGGAGGAGGCGTACGAGGAGGTCGTGCGCGCGGAACGCACCGCGCGCGAGAACGAGCGCCGGTTTCGGACCTTGTTCGAGTCGGCCGTCGTCGGCATCGCGGTGGTGGATCTGGAGGGCCGCGTGCGCGAGGCGAATCCGGCGATGGCGCGAATGTGGCGCACCACCAGCGACTCGCTCATCGACCGCTACCTCTCGGAGCTCGGAGATACGCCGGAAGACCCGACACTCCCTGACGCGGTGCGGGACGTGCTCGGCGGCCGACGCGAGCTGGCGGAGGGGACGGTCCGTCCGCTGCTCGACGGCGGGCCCGCCGTCTTCGGCCACGCCGTCATTTCTCCCGTGCGCGACGCCGAGGGGCGCGTCCAGTTCGGCATCGCGATGGTGGAAGACGTGACGGCGGCGCGCGACCTCGCCGAACGACTCCGGCAATCGCAGCGCCTGGAGGCCGTGGGCCGCCTCGCCGGCGGAATCGCCCACGACTTCAACAACATCCTGGCGACGATTAACGGGATCGCCGAACTGCAACTCTCGGACGAGGCGCTCGATGCGGGTGTGCGCACGGACCTCGTGGAGATTCGAAACGCCGGCCTGCGCGCCGCCACGCTCACGCGGCAGATGCTCGCCTTCGGCCGTCTCCTCGATGCTGCGGCGGATGATCGGCAACGACGTGTTGCTGCAGCTGGAGCTCGGCGAGGGGCTGCCACCGGTCTGCGCCGACGTGGGTCAGCTGACGCAGGTGTTCATGAACTTGGCGGTGAATGCCCGCGATGCGATGCCGCTCGGCGGCACACTGGGCATCGAGACGTCACGACTAACGCTTCCGCCGGACGACGCCAAGCGTCTCGAAGTCCAGGCGGGCGACGCGGTGCGCATCGTGGTGTGGGACACCGGCGCTGGCATGGACGCGGTGACCATGCATCGGATATTCGAGCCGTTCTTCACCACGAAAGAAGTCGGCAAGGGCAGCGGGCTGGGCCTGGCCACCGTCTACGGCATCATCAAGCAGAGCGGGGGCGCGATTGTGGTGGAGAGTCAACCGGGCGAAGGGGCGCGGTTCGCCATCACCATACCGGCCGCGGACGCCAAGGTGGACTGGCCTCAACCGCCGGCGGCGGTGGGCAGCAGCACGGGCGCCGAGTCGATCCTGCTCATCGAGGACGACCACGACGTGCGCAACGTGACCGCCCGCGCGTTGCGCGCGAGCGGCTTCACGGTGATCGAGTGCCCAAGCGGCGAGGACGCCATCGCGCGCGCGCTGGACCCGACCTTGCATGTGGACGTGCTGGTCAGCGATGTGGCGCTGCCGGGCATGAGCGGTCCGGCCGCGGTGCAGCGCATTCTCCAGATGCGCCCGTCGCTCCCTGTGCTGTTCGTGTCCGGGTACCCACGCAACGAACTCGACCGCCACGGACTGACGGGCAGCGATGTGCATTTCCTGGAGAAGCCGGTGTCCCTGAGCGAACTGACCGATGCGGTACGCAGGCTCGCCGATCACGGGTCGCACTAACACCAGCCGCCGCACATGCGGACTGGGGCGCCCTTCCGTCGTCATGACCAACGGTGCGCCTATGCGATGGTTCGCCCTCGCGTTTGTTCTCTGCGTCGCCGATACCGCGGCCGCGCAATCGGCGACGTTTCGCGGCCGCGTCCTCACCGATTCCACCGAACGACCGGTCGCCGGCGCTACGGTCGCACTCGACGCGCTGCAGCTGCAGGCAGTCTCCGACTCGATCGGCAATGTCGTGATCGTTGGCATCACACCGGGCACGCACCTGCTCGTGGTACGGCGCATCGGATTCACCCCAATCTCGTCGCGCATCACGTTTTCGGCCGGCGCGACTGTTGAGGCCGACCTCCTGCTCGCCGCCATCACCGCACAGCCGATGCCAGAGGTTGTCGTTGCCACGCGCCCGGTCGTACGCGGCAAGATGGCCGAGTTCGAGGAGCGCCGCGCCGAGGGGCATGGGCGGTTTCTGACGCTGGACGATCTGGAGCGCCGCAGCTTCTCGACGATGGCGAACACGCTGCGTGTCCTGCCCGGAATGAGTCTCGTCTCCGGCCCGGGCGGCGCCGCCTATGCGGCGGCCGGACGCCTGTCTCAGCCGGGGTGCGCGCTCTGCACGACCGCAAAGAGCGCCCGCGGGTCGTCGGCCTGTTTCGTCGCCGTGGCGCTCGACGGCAACATGGTGTACGGCTCGGCCGATCCGAACGAACCGAAGTTCGATCTTAACATCATCGACCCGCGCACGCTGTCAGGCGTGGAGTTCTACGTGGGGCCGGCGTCCATCCCCACGCGCTACAACGCCACGCGCTCCACCTGCGGACTGCTGATGCTCTGGACGAAGTGACGGGGCGGCGCCGCGCGCGCCGCTCCCCTACACCGCCAGCAGCCGCTCCACGCTCTCCGCGATCCGCTCGGTCGTTGGCACGATCGCGTTCAGCAGATTCGTGTGATACGCGACTGGGATATCCTTCGGCGCCAGCCGTTCCACCGGCGCGTCGAGATGCCAGAACGCCTCGCTCGCCAGCGTCGCCGCAATCTCGGCGCCAAAGCCGGCCGTGAGATTGTCTTCGTGCACAATCAGGCACCGTCCGGTCTTCTCCACCGACGCGAGCACCATCGCCTTGTCCCACGGCGACACGGTGCGGAGGTCAATCAACTCCACACGGTCGCCGAACTTCTCGGCGGCGTCGACGCACCGGTGCACCATCGCCCCCCAGGTCACCACAGTGATGTCAGTGCCCTCACGCAGGCGGTTGGCGCGGCCAAACGGCAGCACGTACTCATCGCCGGGATATGGCGCGCTCCCGTCCGACGTCATCAGCAGCGACCGGTGCTCAAAGAAGATGGCGGGGTCCACGCCGCGCATCGCCGCGCGCAGCAGGCCCACGGCGTCCGCGGCGTTAGACGGCACGGCCACGCGCCACCCGTACGAGTGCGCAAAGCGCACCTCGTCGCTCAACGAATGCCACGGGTCACCCACGTCCTTGCCGAATCCACCAGGCATCCGCACCACCACCGGCGCGGCAAAGCGGTTCCGCGTGCGCCACCGCGTCGTCCCAAGATTGTTCAACTGCTCGGCGGCGGGATCCGCGTACTTGCGAAACTGGATCTCCGTCACGGGCATCAGTCCGCTGATCGCCATCGCCGACGCGCGCCCGATGATCCCTTCTTCGCTCAGCGACGTGTCGAAGACGCGCGCGGCGCCGTACTTCTTCTGCAGCCCCTCGGTGACGAGGTGCACCCCGCCCTTGCGACCAACATCCTCGCCAAAGACGAGTACGCGCGGATTGGCCGCCAGCTCCACGTCGAGCGTGCGCCGCACCGCTTCCTGAAAACGGAGCACGGTGCCGCCTGTCGCCGGCACGTCGCTCCCGCGCAGCCGTTCGCGCTCGGCGCGCGGCAGGCCGCCCATCACCGCGTCTTCATCGTCGCCCGTGACAAAGCGCGCCACGTCGTCCGCCACGGGATGCGGCCTCGCCCGCGCCGCCTCCACCGCCGCGCGCACTTCGTCGTCCACATTGCGCACCATCTCATCCCACGCGCGCGCCGTCATCAGCGCGGGCACGAGATACGCCTTGAGACGAGGGAGCGGATCGCGCTTGAAGTCCGCGGCGATCTCCTCGTCGGTGCGGTAACCCTTCTGGTTGTCGGGTCCGGAGTGGCTGTTGAGCCGCGGCACCGTGAGCCGCACCAGGGCGGGCCCCTTGCCGGCGCGCACGTGCGCCACGCACTCGGCGAGCAGCTGCGCCGTGGCGTGCGGGTCGGTGCCGTCGCCCTCGCGCAGCAGCAGTCCGCCGAACGACGCCAGATTCTTGGCGATGTTGCCGCCCGGCGTCTGCATCTCGCCGCGCACCGAAATGCCGAGGTTGTTGTCTTCGATGTAGAAGAGCATCGGCAGCTTGAGCGTTGTCGCCATCGTCAGCGACGACCAGAAGCCGTTGGCGGCCACCGACCCGTCACCACCCAGAACTACACCTATAGATCCGTCGTACGACGCATCGCCGAGCACGTCGCGGTGGTATTGGATCGCCTGCGCCCAGCCCGCCGTCGGCGTGTACTGCGACCCCACGTCGCCGGCCATCGGCAGCACGGTGCAGCCGCCGTCTGGGCGCGGGAGATTGCACACGACGCCAATGTCGCGACCGTCGGAGAAGCCGCCGGCGCGCCCCAACGGACTGCCGTGCGCATCCTCGATGCTCAGACCCAGCGACAGGAGGAGCGGACGTGACCGATAGTACGCCCCGGCGCCATCGTGCTTTCCAGTCAGCAGCGAGCCGAGGATGACCTGCGCGACCTCGTGTCCCTTGGCCGAGAACTGATATTGAACGATGTGCTCCTTGGGCGTGGTTGCCTTGGAGCGGTTCAGCAGCTCTTCGAGGTCGTCGAGCGCGCGGGACGCGAGCGCCGTGCGGGCAATCCGGTTCCAGTCGAAGCGCGGATCGGGCGAGACAGCGGATTTGGCGGCCATACGGTGCAATATCGGAGCCGCGACGGGTGGCCGGAAGCGGCATCGGCAGGGCATTATTGTACGGGGAAGCTGTAGGGGGTCATGGTCTTATCCCCCATCCCACATCCCACCTTCCACATCCGTCGTTCGCATGCCCCCCCTAGAAGTCGCCCGAGACGGCGCGGTTCTGCGTCTCACGCTCAATCGGCCCGATCTCCTCAACGCCTTCACCCGCGCCCTCGCGTGCGACCTGGTGCAGGCGCTGAGCGCCGCCGCCGCCGATGACACGGTGCGCGCGGTGCTCATCACCGGCGCCGGGCGCGGTTTCTGCGCGGGGCAGGATCTCGCCGAGGCGATGCCGGCAGGCGATGCGATTCCCGACCTCGGCGACTTCGTGCGCGAGACGTGGAACCCGGTCATCAGCGCCATCCGGCACCTCGAGAAGCCGGTGGTGTGCGCCGTCAATGGCGTCGCGGCCGGCGCCGGCGCCAACCTCGCATTCGCGTGCGACATCGTCTTCGCGTCGAGCAAGGCGAGCTTTGTGCAGTCGTTCGCCAAGATCGGCGTGATCCCCGACAGCGGCGGCACGTTCATTCTGCCGCGGCTGGTCGGATTGCATCGCGCCACCGTGATGACGATGCTCGCCGAGAAGATGACGGCTGAACAGGCGCGCGAGCTGGGGCTGGTATATCAGGTGACGGAGCCAGAGGCGCTCGTCGAGACGGCCTTTGCCACCGCGGCGCATCTGGCCACCCAGCCGACGCGCGCGCTGGGGCTGATCAAGCGCGCCTTCAACCATTCACTCGGCGTCGACCTCGACGAACAACTGAAGTACGAGGAGGCGCTGCAACGCGAGGCCGGGCGCACCGCCGACTACGCCGAGGGCGTGCGCGCCTTCCTTGAGAAGCGCACGCCGCGCTTCACGGGGAAATAGCCAATGCTGTCGTCATCAACGATTGTCGGCGTCGTCGGTGCGGGGGCCATGGGACGCGGTATCGCGCAGGTGGCCGCCGCGGCTGGGCATTCCGTGATGCTCGCTGACGCACGTGCGGGCGCGGCAGCAGACGCGCGCCAACAGATCGGCGCCGCACTTGCCAAGCTCGTCGACAAGGGAAAGCTCGCCGTCACGGCGCGCGACGCCCTGATCGGTCGCATCACCGCGACCGATATGGATGTCGACGCGTTCGCGCCGTGCGGCCTGATCATCGAAGCGATCGTCGAGGATCTGAAAGCCAAGCAGGCGCTGTTTACGGCGCTGGCGCCCGCCGTGAGCATCGACACGGTGCTTGCCACCAACACGTCGTCTCTCTCGGTGGCGGCGGTGGCCGCTACGTGCGAAGACCCATGCCGCGTCATTGGCCTGCACTTCTTCAATCCGCCGCCGCTGATGCCGCTGGTCGAAGTGGTGCCGTGGTCTGGTACTCGACCGAACATCGCCGAATCCGCGCGCACCCTGATGACCTCGTGGGGCAAGACACCTGTCGTCTGCTCCGACACCCCGGGCTTCATCGTCAATCGCGTGGCGCGCCCGTTCTACGGCGAGGCACTGCGCATCGCCGAGGAAGGCACGGTCGATTACGCCACCATCGACTGGGCGATGCGCGACTTCGGCGGCTTCCGCATGGGACCGTTCGAGCTGATGGACTTCATCGGCAACGACGTCAACTTCGCCGTCACGCGCGCCGTGTACGAGGGGTTCTTCTTCGAACCGCGCTACCGCCCGTCGTTGGTGCAGCAACAGCTCGTCGCCGCCGGTCGACTGGGGCGCAAGACCAAGCGCGGCTTCTACGACTACGCCGACGGCGCCGTCGCGCCCGAGCCAACGCGCGACCCGGCGCTCGGCGCCCGCATCGTCGAGCGCATTCGCGCGATGCTCATCAATGAAGCCGTCGACGCCCTGCGACTCGGTGTGGCGAGCGCCGCCGACATCGACACCGCGATGGTGAAAGGCGTGAATTATCCCAAGGGCCTGCTCGCGTGGTGCGACGAACTGGGCGCGGCCAGCGTGTTGGCCACGCTCGAAGCGCTGCATGCCGAGTACGGTGAAGAACGGTATCGCCCGTCGCCGCTGCTGCGCCTCGCGGCCCGCGACGGAAGGAGACTCTGCACGTGAGACACGCGTTCATTGCCGGCGGGCTCCGCACGCCCATCGGATCGCTCGGCGGCACGCTGAGCACCGTGCGCACCGACGACCTTGCGGCGCACTCCATTCGCGAGTTGATAAAGCGCCACGCGACGCTCGATCCGGACGACATCACCGACGTCATCCTTGGGTGCGCCAATCAGGCGGGCGAGGACAACCGCAACGTCGCGCGCATGGCGCTGCTGCTGGCCGGTCTCCCGGTGGGCGTTCCCGGCGAAACGGTGAACCGCCTCTGCGCCTCGGGGCTCAGCGCGATCGCCAGCGCCGCGCGCGGCGTGATGGTTGGCGATGGCGACGTGTACGTCGCCGGCGGCGTCGAGCACATGACGCGCGCTCCCTACGTGCTGTCCAAGGCGAGCAAACCCTTTGCGCGCGACCAGGAACTCTTCGACACGTCGCTCGGCTGGCGCTTCGTGAATCCGGTGATGAAGGAGCGCTACGGTATCGACTCCATGGGCCAGACGGCGGAGAATGTGGCTGAGGCGCACGGGATCACGCGCGACGCGCAGGACGCGTTTGCGCTCTGGTCGCAGCGGAAGGCGGCGTCGGCGCGCACCGAAGGACGGCTTGCAGAAGAGATTGTGCCGATCCAAGTGCAGGGGAAGGGTACAGGGTGTGGTGATGGGGATATGGAGGGGTGTTTTTCAACTGACGAGTTCATTCGCGCGGACTCTTCCGCCGAGGGACTGGCGCGGCTGAAGCCGGCGTTTCGGAAGGACGGCAAGGGATCGGTGACGGCCGGCAACTCATCGGGGCTCAACGACGGCGCCGCGGCGACCTTCGTGTGCTCCGAGGACGGCGCGCGACGGAACGGACTCACGCCGATGGCGCGCATCGTCAGTGTGGCGGCGGCGGGCGTGGAGCCGCGCACGATGGGCATTGGCCCGGTGCCGGCGTCGCAGAAGGCGCTCGCCAAAGCCGGGCTGACCATCGACCAGATGGATGTGATTGAACTCAACGAGGCGTTCGCCGCGCAGGTGCTGGCCTCGCTGCGCGCGTTGGGCGTCGACGATGACGACGCGCGCGTGAACCCCAACGGCGGCGCCATCGCGCTCGGTCATCCGCTGGGCATGTCGGGGGCACGGCTGGCCATCACCGCGTCGCGCCAGCTGCACCGCACCGGCGGGCGCTATGCGCTGGTGACGATGTGCGTGGGCGTCGGCCAAGGGATGGCAGCGGTGCTGGAGCGCGTGTAGCGATGGCGAACATTTTCGCCTTCGAGGGCTTCGTGCCGGTGGTGCACGAGAGCGCGTACGTGCATCCCAACGCCACGGTCGTGGGCAATGTGATCATCGGGCGCGACGTGTACGTGGGACCCGGCGCGGCCATCCGCGGCGACTGGGGCGGCATCGAGATCGCCGACGGGTGCAATGTGCAGGAGGGATGCGTGGTGCACATGTTCCCGGGCATCGTCGTGCGGCTCGAGGAGAACGCGCACATCGGGCACGGCGCCGTGGTGCACGGCGCGCACATCGGGCGCAATGTGCTGGTCGGCATGAATGCCGTGGTCATGGATCAGGCCGACATCGGCGACGAGAGCATCGTTGGCGCGCTCTGCTTTGTTCCCGCCGAGATGAAAGTGCCGCCGCGTTCGGTGGTGGTCGGTAATCCGGCGAAGATCGTGAAGCAGGTGAGCGACGAGATGCTCGCCTGGAAGTCGGACGGGACGGCGCTGTACCAGACGCTCCCGTCGCGCCTGCGCACGTCGCTGCAGGCGTGCGAGCCGCTGCGCGAAGTGCCCGCCGACCGCGCCGTGCAGTCGGCCAACTACAAGACCTGGAAGTCCACGCAGCGATGAGCAGACCCACTCCGCTCGATCCCACTGGGCGCGCCCCGCGCGCCCTCTTCAACTACGCGGCCGGTGAATGGGTGCGCGGCGCAGGGGCCGGCACACCCGTGCACCACGCCGTCACGGGGGCGGTGATCGCCGAAGCCGGTAGCGGCGGGCTGGACTTTGGCGCCATGGTGCGGCACGCGCGCACGGTGGGCGGCCCCGCCCTGCGCGCGATGACGTTTCATCAGCGCGCGCGGATGCTCAAGGCGCTGGCGCAGTATCTCATGGCCCGCGTCGAGGTGTACTACGCCGTCTCCGCCGCCACCGGCGCGACGCGCCGCGACGGGTGGGTGGACATCGAGGGCGGCATCGGCACGCTGTTCGCCTATGCGTCGCGCGGACGCCGCGAGTTCCCCGACGAGACGTTTCACGTGGAGGGACCCACCGAGCGCCTGTCGAAGAACGGCACGTTCGTAGGGCGCCACATCTGCGTGCCGCTCGAGGGCGTCGCGGTGCACATCAACGCCTTCAACTTCCCGGTGTGGGGGATGCTCGAGAAGCTCGCCCCTACCCTGCTCGCCGGCGTGCCGGCCATCGTCAAGCCGGCCACGGTCACGAGCTTCCTCACCGAGGCGGTCTTCGCCGACATCATTGAAAGCGGCATTCTGCCGGCCGGCAGCGTGCAGCTCATCTGCGGCGGCGCCGGCGACCTGCTCGACCATCTCGACGCGCAGTGCGCGGTGGCATTCACCGGCAGCGCGAGCACGGCGCTGATGCTGCGCCAGCGGCCGTCGATCGTGCAGCAGAGCGTGCGGTTCAATGCCGAGGCCGATTCGCTCAACTTCTCGATGCTCGGCCCCGACGCCGCGCCCGGGAGCGAGGAGTTCGGGCTGTTCATCAAGGAAGTCGCCAACGAGATGACGACGAAGGCCGGGCAGAAGTGCACGGCGATCCGGCGCACGCGCGTACCCGAGGCGTGGGTGGAGGAAGTTGGCGCCGCGCTCGCGGCGCGGCTCGGCGGCGTGGTAATCGGCGACCCGGCGGTGGCCGGCGTGCGCATGGGGCCGCTCGCCGCGCAGGGACAAGTCGGCGAAGTGCAGCGGTCAGTGGACGCCATCGCCCAGGACGCCGAACTCGTCTTCGGAGAGATCGGGCTTCCCGAGGTGACAGGGGCCGACGCGGCGCGCGGGGCGTTCTACCCAATTCTGCTTTTCGCGTCGAGCGATCCGCTGCGCCGCACGGCGCCGCACGACATCGAAGCGTTCGGTCCGGTGAACACGCTGATGCCGTACCGCTCGGTGGACGAGGCGATCGAACTCGCCAAACGCGGCCGCGGGTCGCTGGTTGGATCGGTGTTCACGGGCGACGACGCCGTGGCGCGCGCGGTGACGCTTGGGGTGGCCGCGCATCACGGGCGTCTGCTGCTCGCCAACCGGCACACGGCCAAGGAGAGCACCGGACACGGGTCGCCGCTGCCGAATCTCGTGCACGGCGGCCCCGGGCGCGCCGGCGGCGGCGAGGAGATGGGCGGCGCGCGCGGCGTGCTCCACTACATGCAGCGCACCGCGCTGCAGGGCTCACCGACGACGCTGTCGCACGTGACGCACGAGTACACGCCCGGCGCGGCGACGACCGGCGACGCGGTGCATCCGTTCCGCAAATACTTCGAGCAGCTCGCCATCGGCGAGACCTATCACACCAAGTCACGTATTATCACCGACGAGGATGTCGACCGCTTCTCCGCCCTCTCCGGCGACCATTTCTACGCGCATCAGAGCGACGAGATGGCGCGGCAGGGGGTGTTTGAGCGCAAGGTGGCGCACGGGTACTTCGTTCTGTCCGCGTCGGCGGGGCTGTTTGTGGACCCCGCGCCCGGGCCGGTGCTCGCCAACTACGGACTCGAGGGGCTGCGCTTCGTGAAACCCGTCTACCCCGGCGACACGATCCGCGCGCGGCTCACCTGCAAACAGAAGACGGCCAAGGAGACCCCCGCCGACGGCATCCCGCAAGGCGTGGTGGCGTGGGATGTTGAGGTGAGGAACCAGGATGACGAGCCTGTTGCGGTCTACACGATTCTGACGCTCGTCCGGCGGGGTTCGGCGTAGGGCTAGGACACTGAATTCACGGAGGACACGGAGTTCACGGAGCTCACGGAGGACTGCAACTTCTTGGAGGAACTACGATGCGCCACGCGAATTTCTGCGTGGCGCGCGCTGTTCCAATAAGTGTTTGCCGTCCTCCGTGCCCTCCTGCAGTCCTCTGTGAACTCCGTGAATTCAGTGTCCTTGGCCCATCAAGGAGTCACCCGAAGCGCTGGCAGTCCCCGGAACAGCTCGAGCGCCCCCGGATTCGCCAGGGCCTCCGCGTTGGTCACCTCCCGCCCGGCGACGATGTCGCGCACCGCGATCTCGCTGATCTTGCCGCTGAGCGTCCGCGGAATGTCGGCCACGGGGAGAATCACCCGCGGCACGTGATGCGGGCTGGCGTTGACGCGGATGGCGCGCCGTAGATGGTCGGCCAGCGCCTCGTTGAATTCCTCCCCGGGACGCAGACGCACGAAAAGCACGATGCGCACGTCAGTCCCTCCCGTGCCATCGGGGATATCCTGCCCGATGACCACGCTCTCCAGCACCTCGGGCACCAGTTCCACCTGCCGGTAGATCTCGGCCGTGCCGATGCGCACGCCCCCGGGATTGAGCGTCGCGTCGCTGCGGCCGTGAATGACGAGCCCGCCGTGCGGCGTCTCCTCCGCCCAGTCGCCGTGGCGCCAGACACCGGGGAAATGCGTGAAGTACGCGTCGCGATACCGCGCGCCGTCGGGATCGTTGAAGAACGCCACCGGCATCGACGGAAACGGCGCGGTGCACACCAGCTCGCCCGGCTCGCCAACCACGCGCTCCCCATCCGCGTTCCACACCTCCACCGCCATGCCCAGCCCGTACGACTGCAGTTCGCCGCGCCGCACGGGAAGCAGCGGATTGCCGAGGGCGAAGCACGAGATGAGGTCGGTGCCGCCCGAGATGCTGGCGAGCATCACGCCGGGCTTCACGTCGCGGGCCACGTAGTCGTACGAGTGCGCCGCCAGCGGACTCCCGGTGCTGAGAATGGCGCGCAGCGCGCCGAGGGCCAGCGTGCGCGCCGGGGCGAGACCGCTCTTTTCTGACATCGCCAGATAGCGCGCGCTGGTGCCAAACACCGAGACGCGCTCGTCGGCGGCGATTTCCCACAGCACACTCTCGCGACCCGACGGCATCGGCGCGCCGTCGTAGAGGACGATGGTTGCCTGTGATGCCAGCGCCGAGACCAGCCAGTTCCACATCATCCACCCGCAGGTGGTGAAGTAGAAGAGCCGCTCGCCGGGGCGCAGGTCGAGATGGAGTTGATGCTCCTTGAGGTGCTGCAGCAGCGTGCCGCCGGCGCCATGCACCATGCACTTCGGAAGCCCGGTCGTCCCCGACGAATACATCACGTAGAGCGGATGGTCGAACGGCAGTCGCTCGCAGCGAAGCGGCCGACCGTATCCCGAGGCCGTGAACGCGTGCCACGCGACTGCGCCGCGAATGCCGTGCAGGTTGGGCGCCTCGTGCAGAAACGGCACGACGACCACGCGCTCCACCGCCGGCAGCGCGTCGACGATGTCGCGCACGCGCGACAGCGAGTCGACCGCCTTGTCGGCATACTGGTAGCCATCGACGCAGATCAGCAGGCGGGGCGCCACCTGGCCGAAGCGGTCGAGCACGCCGTTGACACCGAAGTCGGGGGAGCACGAGGTCCAGACGCAGCCGATGGACGCGGCGGCGAGCATCCCGATCACGGCCTCGGGAATGTTGGGCAGCAGCCCCGCCACCCGGTCACCGGGGCGCAAGCCGAGCGCGCGCATGGCGGCGGCGCAGGCGGCCACCGCATCGGTGAGTTCGCCATAGGTCAGCTGGCGGCGACGGCCGCGTTCGTCGCGGGCGATGATGGCGAGGGCGTCCGCGGGCCCCCGCAGCAGGTTCTCGGCGAAGTTGAGCCGCGCGCCCATAAACCAGCTGGGTCCGAGGAGCGGATCGGGCGGCGCCATGCGGTCGCGGCCGACCAGCGTGGCGTCCCACGCGCCGCCGCCCGGGAGCTCCTCCGACCGCACGCCGGTGAAGTCCCAGAGCGCGCCCCAGAAGGCCTCGCGATGCGCCACCGACCAGGCGTGCCAGTCGGCCCACGGCGCGTCGGCCGCCGGCGCCGACGGCGAGCGGCCGGAGGCAAAACCGAAGAAACGCCCCATGGCGCTGCGCTCGCGCGCATCGCCAGACGGGACCCAAGTGAGCGTGTTATTGGTATTGGAAGGGGGCATTGCGCAAATTGGAACCAAAAAAGAATGCTATATTGTTCAGCGTATGGCCACGGTCGATGACGACTGCGGCGCCGCCCGCGCACTTCGGGTGCCGAGGCGCGCGGCAGCTGCCCCCTCGGACCCAATCACAGGAGAACGCATTTATGCGATTCTGTAAGTTCGCCGTCGCGCTCTCGTTGGCCGCCTCCCTTCCGTTGGCGGCACAACAGGCGTTTACGCCGGTGGAAATCGGCGCGTATGGACAGTACACTCGCTTCGCGGACGTCACGAAGCTCGACCCCGCCGTCGGACTCGGTGGCATGATCAGCATTCCGCTGGTCAAGCGGATCGCCTTCCAGTACGAGGGCGACTTTGGCGCCACCAACAGCACGCGCGTCGGCGACCTCACGGCGGTCAATCACCGCTTTGACCTGCTGTACCACATTCCGTGGGGGGCGCGCCGCAGCGTGTTCCTTGGCGGCGGCTGGACCGGGTCGCAGTACCGCACGGACACGACCAAGAACCAGTATGATTCCGGCGGCAACGCGCAGATCGGCGTGCGCTTCTGCCTCGGCGACAACTGGGCGCTGCGCACCAGCGGCGTGATGGACTTCAAGGATCCGTCGGACCAGATCCCGACCGGCGACCGCACGCAGACGCTGAGCCTGCGCGCCGGCATCAGCCGGTTCTTTGGTGGCAAGGGCACGTCGCCGTGCGTGGTGGTCATGCCGCCGCCCCCGCCGCCGCCACCCGCTCCGGCCCCCGCGCCGGCTCCGCCGCCGCCGCCGGCTCCGAAGGCTGAGCCCGCTCCGGCCCCGGCTCCGCCGCCGCCACCGGCGCCCGCGCCGAAGCCGCGCGAGATCTTCCGCCTCACCGGCGTCTACTTCGACTTTGACAAGAGCACGCTGAAGCAGGCGGGCAAGGACACGCTCGAGGCCGCGGTGAAGTACCTCAACGCGAACCCCGGCGCCAAGGTCGAGATCCAGGGCCACACCGACAGCATCGGCACCGACGAGTACAACCGTTCGCTGTCCGACCGCCGCGCGACGACGGTGCTGCAGTACCTGCAGGGACGCGGCATCGATGCCTCGCGCATGTCGATCAAGGGGCTCGGTGAGAGCGAGCCGGCCGCCGACAACGGCACCAAGGAAGGACGCGCGCTCAATCGGCGCGTGGTGATCATCGAGATGTAAGGTGATTACCGATCCCGCTTGAGGCATTGACTGATGCCACCGGGAATCGCGTGACGCACAAGCGAATGAGGGGCGCCCATCGGCGCCCCTCATTTGCGTTGGTGGACGCGTCGATCAGTACCCGAAGTCCCCTGACATTTGGCGCACGTTTCGCTCTTGCACACTCGTGGTTGCGACCCGCATCTTCTCTAGGTTCGCCGTGTCACGTCCGCCCCTCAGGAGCAACATTAGAGTGCCTCCCTAAACCGGGACCCGCGCCCCCCTGTACCATACCGCGCCGCGCGATGCGGCCGGCAGAAACGGTTTCATTGTCCACCAACACACGGTACACCACATGATGAAGCAACGAGTACTCATGGTGCTGATGGGATTGGCCTTCGCTGCGATGCCGCTGGCGGCGCAGCAGAAGACCATTACCGGCAAGGTGACCACCGAGGCGGGCGCGCCGATCCAGGGTGCGCAAGTCATCGTAAAGGGCACCCGCTTTGGCGCGGCGACAGACGCGCTCGGTGACTACTCCCTCCGCGCCGAAGTCGGCCAGGTGCTGCAGTTCCGGTATATCGGCAGTGCGATGCAGGAACGCACGGTCGGCGCCGCCGACGTGATCAATGTCGAGATGAAGAAGGTCGCGACCAGCCTCGACGCCGTCGTCGTCTCGGCCCTCGGCCAGACGAACGTGAAACGCGCGCTTGGCACGGCACAACAGCAGGTGGCCGGCGCCGACATCGCGCAGACGAACCGCCAGAACTTCATCAACGCGCTCCAGGGGCGCGTGGCGGGCGTCGAAGTGACCTCGAGCTCCGGTGTGCCGGGTGCGTCGACGTCGATCACGATCCGCGGCGTGAGCTCGATCTCGAGCTCCAACCAGCCGCTGATGATCATCGACGGCCTGCCGCTCGACAACAAGACGGTGACCACCGCGCAGTTCGCGGCCGACGCTGTCTCGGCGACGTCAATCAGCAACCGCGGCGTGGACTTCACCAACCGCGCCTCCGACATCAACCCCGAGGACATCGAGTCGCTCGTGGTCCTCAAGGGCCCCGAAGCCTCAGCACTGTACGGCATCGACGCCGCCAACGGCGCGATCGTCATCACGACCAAGCGCGGCAAGCCCGGCTCGGGCGGCTTTGAATACAGCAATTTCTTCCGCTTCGACACCCCGACCGGCGCGCCCAAGTTGCAGAAGGTGTACAGCGCGATCGACCCGTCGGGCAGCCCGATTCTCGGCAGCGCCACGTACCTCTACTACGGCGTCCCGTACGCCCCCGGCACCAAGCTCTACGACAACATCGACGGCTTCTTCCGCACGGCGCTGACGCAGAAGCACTCGCTGGCATTCAGCGGGGCGGCGCCGGACAACCGCATCAACTATCGCATTTCGGTGTCGGCCGACGCGCAGGAAGGCGTGGTCCCGAACACGAACTATAACCGCATCAACCTCACCGGCGCCTCGCAGGCGGTGGTGAACTCGTGGCTGAAGGCCGACCTGTCGATGACATACGCGTACTCGACCAACGACCAGGCGCTCAAGGGCGCCGGCGGCCCGCTCCTCGGCCTGCTTGTCTGGCCGCAGGATGACCAGGCGTCGAACTGGGCCACGGCGGCCGGCACGCGTCGCCGCTACACGACGCTCGGCGATGCGTCAGAAGTGGACAATCCGTACTTCAGCATCAACAAGAACCAGCTGAACTCGAAGACGAACCGCATTCTGACCAACATCGGTTTCACGATCGCGCCGTTCTCGTGGGGCAACCTGAAGACGAACATCGGCGTCGACAACTACACCAACTCCAACCTGTTCCTGCGCCATCCGGAGAGCACGTCCGGGTATTCGTCGGGCGGCATTCTGGACCTCGCCACCGACCTGACGCGCAACATCTCGACGCAGACGCTGCTCAACGTCAACAGCCGGCAGATCTGGCAGGGACTGTCGATCAGCGGACTGCTGGGCAACGCGATCAGCGATTACCGCTCGTACACCGAATCGCAGGAGGGGCTCGGCTTCCTCGACCCCAACTTCGTCTCGATCAACAACACGTTGGCACGCACGGCCCGCAACACGCTGTCGCAGCGCCGTCTCGTGAGCGTCTTTGGCAGTGCCACGGTGGACTACAACAAGTACCTGTACGTCACCGTCACCGGGCGCAACGACTGGACGTCGACGATCCCGGAAGACCGGAACTCGTTCTTCTATCCGTCGGTCTCGGGCAGCTTCATCTTCACCGACGCCTTCCCGTCGCTGACGAGGTACGTGACCAGCGGCAAGCTGCGGGCCGGCTACGCCGAGGTCGGCAAGGACGCCCGCCCGTATGCGTACCGGCCGTCGCTGGAGAACAAATCGACGAGCTACGGCGGCTACGGCTACGGCTTCACCGGCCCGAACCTCGCTCTCAAGCCCGAGTTCGCCAAGTCGTACGAGTTTGGCACCGAATTGTCGTTCCTTGATGATCGGCTGGGCCTCGACGTCACCTGGTACCGGAAGGAGACGAGGGACCAGATCGTCAACGACATTCGCGGTTCGTACGCCACCGGCTTCGTCCTGTTCAACCTGAACGGCGCCGTGACGCGCAACGAAGGGACCGAGATCACGGTTCGCGGCACGCCGTTCCTGAAGAGCGACTGGTCGTGGGATGTGCAGGCGAACTTCGACCATTCGTTCGGCCGCGTCCGCGCGCTTCCGAACTCCTTGCCGGAGTCGTACAACGCCGACACCTGGCTCTACGGCAACGTCCGCAACGGCGTGACCCCCGGGAGCAGCACACGCTCGCTCACCGGCTACTTCTACCAGCGCAACAAGGCCGGCGACCTGCTGATCGACCCGACCACCGGCCTGCCGCTGCGCAACTCGGTCTTCGTGGACCGCGGATACGATCGCCAGCCCGACCTGACCGTCGGCCTGCTGAACACGCTCCGCTACAAGAAGCTGTCGGTGTCGTTCCTGATCGACATCCGCAAGGGAGGCGACATCCTCAACGCCACCGACCACTGGCTGACGGCCCGCGGCCTGACCATGCGCACCCTCGACCGCAATGAACCGCGCGTCGTCAAGGGCGTGTTGCGCGACGGCCTCGAGAATAGCGCGACGCCGACGGTGAACAACATCGTCGTCATCCCGGCGATCAACCGCAATTACTACGTGGCGATGTCCGAAGAGCTGTTCATCGAGAAGGACATCAACTGGATCCGTCTCAAGGACGTGACGATCCGCTACCAGATCCCGGGCAGGTGGCTGAAGGCGCGCGACGCCAGCGTCTTCGTCACCGGCACGGACCTGTGGCTCGAGACGAACTACACCGGCCTCGACCCGGTCGTCAACGGCAACACCGCCGCCCTCGGCGGCTCGGGCGCCGCCGGCATCGACTTCGGCAACTTCCCGATGCCAAAGGGGATCGCGTTCGGGCTCAAGGTGGGGTACTGACCATGACGACGCACCTGAAGGACCTCATGCGTCATGCGCCTCAATACACTGTGACCACAAAGAAGCCCATGAAAAAACTCATCACCTCGTTGCTCGTGGGTTCTCTCGCGTTGACGGCGAGTTGCAAGGATTTCCTTGACGTCAACACGAACCCGAATTCCCCGCAGTCCGTGTCGGCGAATCTGTACCTGTCGCCGATGCTGCACTGGTGGGTGTCGTCGCCGCAGTGGGACGGCCGCTTCATCGGCCGCTACACGCAGCAGTGGATGCTCGTCGGATCGAGCCCCAGCACGTGGGACCGCATGGGGTACGACCCGGGCTCGGACAACGGCGGTCAGCAGTGGCGTGACGTGTACTGGACGTTCGGCCAGAACCTGGTGGACATGATCACCAAGGCCGAGGCCGAGGAGCGCTGGGACGTGCTGGGCGTCGGCTACCTCCTCAAGGGGTGGGGCTGGATGGTGCTGACCGACCTCCACGGCGAGATCATCGTCAAGGAAGCCATCGACCAGAACAAGTTCTACTTCAACTACGACACCCAGGAGTACGCGTACTCCGAGGTCCTCCGCCTGCTCGACAAGGCGATTGAGAACCTCAAACGCACCGACGGTGCGGTCAACGCCGCATACCTGGGCAAGTCGGACAAGATTTACAACGGCGACCGGACGAAGTGGCTGAAGGTGGCGTACGGCCTCAAGGCCATCGCGCTGAACCACTTCTCCAACAAGGCGGCGTACAAGCCGGCCGACGTGATCGCCAACGTGGACCTATCGCTCGCGAACAACGCGGACGACGCGCTGCTGCAGTTCCCGGCGTTAGTGAACGACGATCGCAATTTCTACGGCCCGACGCGCGGCAACCTGCCATCGTACCGCCAGACCTATTTTGCGGTGGGGCTGATGGACGGGACACAGTTCGGCGGCACGGTGGATCCGCGCATCGGCCGTATGCTCTCGGCCTCGCCCGATGGCGTCTTCCGCGGCCTCGATCCGGCGCTCGGGACGTACGGGGCGCTTTCCACGGCCCAGCGGCCCTACAACGTCTGGGGCTACGCTGCGTCGCCGGCGTCCGGATCGGCGACCAAGTACATCTTCGACGACAAGTCGCGCTTCCCGGCCATCACGTATGCGCAGTTGCAGTTCGTGAAGGCCGAGGCGGCGTACAAGATGGGCGACAAGGCGACGGCGCTCACCGCGTACAAGAACGGCATCTCGGCGCACATTGACTTCGTCAACGCGCGCAACCTCGATGCCAGCTCCAACGTGACGCAGATCACGACGGCGGAGAAGAACGCCTTCCTCGCCGATCCGAACATCGTGCCGGCCACAGCGGCCGGGCTGACGCTCACGAACATCATGTCGCAGAAGTACATCGCGCAGTGGGGCTGGGGGCACAACGAAGTGTGGATGGACATGCGGCGCTATCACTACACCGACGTCGATCCGGCCAGCGGCCGGCAGGTCTACCCCGGCTTCACGCCGCCGACGACCACGATGTATGGCGACAACGCCGGCAAGGTCGTGCAGCGCATTCGCCCGCGCTACAACTCGGAGTACGTCTGGAACATGGACGCGCTCAAGAAGATCGGCGCGGACGCTGCGGACTACCACACCAAGCCGCTTTGGATCACTCAACCGTAACGGACCATGAAAAAACTCACATCCATTGCGGTGCTGCTGTGCGCATCCGTGCTCGCGTCGTGCGGGAAGGAAGCTTTCCCGGACATCACGGGTCCGATGGCGGAGTCCCGCATCAAGTTCTTCAACTTCGGCGTTGGAACGCCCGGCGTGTACTTCTACGCCAACAATAACAAGGCAGCGGGCATTAGCGGCGTCAGCATCGTCATCAATACGAAGACGGGCGTCGTAACGAGTGCGACCGAGTCGGTTGCCGGCACCACCTACCCGAAGTCTGCCACCGCTGACGACGGTGTCACCGCTGGCGGCTATTATAGCGCCATCGCGCCGGGCTCGTATGACCTGTCGGCGAAACTCGCGGACACGACGCAACGCGCCACGGTGGTGTCGAAGATCACCACGACGCTTGCCGCAGGAAAGGCGTACTCGTTCTACATCAGCGGTGCGTACGATACGGGAACGAAGACCGCCGACTCGTTTGTTCTCGAGGACAACTTCCCGCAGACGAAGGACTGGTCGCAGGCGTACGTGCGATTCGTCAACGCCAGTCCGACGTCGGCGCCGATGACGCTCTACGGCACAAACACGACAACGAGCACCCCCGAAGCCGCCATTGGCGCCATCACGGCGTACAAGGCTGGGAGCGCCTTCGTCGCAGTGCCGAACGGCGTGTACACCATTGTGGCGAAGGATGCCGGCGGCGTGTCGAAGGTGACGCGGACGTCGGTGTCATTCTCGTCGGGCCGCGTCTATACCATCGCGTTGCGGGGGACGACGGCGCTGGCGCTGAACAACAACACGAACCAGTAGGGCAATCGGGATCTCGGATTTCGGATAGAGATTACCGATACAGATACAGGATCAGGATACGGATGGGGGAGCCTTCGGGCTCCCCCATCTGTTGTATCATGAATCGTTATCCTGTATCTGTATCGTATATCCGTATCCGAAATCCGAGATCCGTCATCCCGTGCCTTCAGTCCTCCTCGTCGACGCCGACGCCTTCTTCGTGGCTGTCGCCCGCGCCGTTGACCCGGCCGGCGCCGGAGCGGCGACGCTGCTGATCGTCGGCGGACGGCCGGGGTCGCGCGGGGTGGTCTGCTCGGCGTCGTACGAGACGCGCGCGTTTGGCGTACGCAGCGGCATGCCCATCTCGCAGGCACTGCGCCTCTGCCCGGCCGCCACCTGCGTGCCGGTTCCCCGCACCGCCTGCGCCGACACGAGCCGCGCCATCCGCCGCGTGCTCGACCGGTTCACGCCGCTGGTCGAGGGGGCAAGCATCGACGAGTGGTACCTCGACCTCTCGGGCACCGAAGCCCTCTACCATCACGAACCGGTCGGCGACACAGCGCACCGCATCCGCGACGCGGTTTACGCCGAGACGGGAATGCGCGTGTCCATTGGCGCCGGCCCCAACAAGCTGGTGGCGAAGTTGGCCGCCGAGCGGGCGAAGCCCAAGCCGGGCAGCGGAGCGACGGGGGTATTCGTCGTGGCGGACGACGGCGTCGAGCCATTCATGCGCACGCTCGCGCTCGGTGACATCCCGGGAGTCGGCCCCAAGCTGCAGGAGAAGCTCGCCGCGCTTGGACTGGTGACAGTGACCGACGTGCTCGACGCGCCCACCGACGACCTGTCCCGCTGGCTCGGCCGTGAGACCGCCTACCGGGTACGGCGCAAGGCGCTCGGAGAGAGCGACTCGGCCGTCGAGCCGCGCGCGCCGGCCAAGCAGGTGAGCCGCGAGGAAACCTTCGACCGCGACATCGTCGATGACGCCGCCCTGCGGCACGAACTGGTGACGCTGGCCCACCGCGTGGCCGCCGACCTGCGCGGCGACGGCCTGGAGGCGCGCACCGTCACGGTGAAGGTGCGCGACCGCAAATGGACGACGCGCACGATGAGCCGCACGTCGGCGGAGCCGATCTCCTCCGACGCGGCGGTGGCGGCGACGGCCCGCGACCTGTTGTTTGAACTGCGGCGCAACTGGACGGAGCCGGTGCGCCTCGCCGGTGTGGCGCTCAGCAAGTTCACCCCCGCGCGCGACGCCGAGCAGCGCGACCTGTTCGGCGGCGGACAGGCAGCGGCTCAGGGGAAATCGGCGGCCGCTCCCGAGAGCGAGCGCGACCGGGCGCTCTCGCGCGCGGTGGACCGCGTGCGCGAGAAATTCGGCGATGCGTCAATCGGCGCCGGCGGGCCGCGCAAGGTGCCGCTCGGCGAGAAGGGGGCGCGGAAGCCGCGCTAGCACCACGGCGCGTAGCGCTGTCGCGGCGGCGCGGCCATCTTAGATGGTTCATGACCAATCGAGCCCTGCGCGCCCTCGGCGCCGTCCCTCTGCTCGCCCTCGGCGCCTGCCACGGTGACTCGCCCAGTGACTGCTGCGTCGCGCCGCCGGTGACCGCCAATACTGTCACGCTGAACGGCGCCAAGCTCACGGTCGCCATTGCCTCCACCAACGCGGCGCGCAGCCAGGGTCTCATGGGCGTCACCAAGCTGGCCGCCGACAGTGGAATGCTCTTCGTCTTCCAGTATTCCAGCAACCGGGAGTTCTGGATGAAGAACACCTCGGTTCCGCTCTCGATCGCCTTCCTTGACTCGACCAAGAAGGTCGTGTTCATGGCAGACATGGCGCCGAACGACAGCATCGCACGATATGGCGGCCTCAACGCTCCGCGCATGCTTTACGCAATTGAGGTGAATCAGGGCTGGTTCGCCTCGCACAGCGTGACGGTGGGGACCATCGCCAGCTTCACACTCCCAACCACGATCGTCATCGAACCCGACGCCTGATCGCACTTCCGTCCCTCCACCACAACCCGAGAACCCTGTGCGCAGATTCACGCTCGCCGTATCGCTTGCCGCACTGGCCGGATGCACCCAGACGCCGGCCGCGACGACCACCCCACAGCCGGCGCGCCCAGCGGGCCCAGCCGCGGGCGCCAACGTGGGCGGCGCGCCCGCTGGCGGCGCCGCCAGGCCCGACAGCGCGCGGGGGCAAGCTCCCGCCGGTGCCCCGGGCGCTGGCGGCCCCGGCGCCGCGGCTGAACCGAACCCGCGTCCGTACGCCACGGTCATCCGCGGTGACGTGAAGTCCAAGGCGGGACTGTTCAAGACGCACCGTATCGGGTCGCGCCTCTACTATGAGATTCCCAAGGGCGAGTTGGGCAAGGACATGCTCCTCGTCACCCAGATCGCCAAGACCAACGAGGGCAACGGCTACGGCGGCCAGGCCCTCGACAATCGTGTCGTCCGCTGGGAGCGCAAGGACAACCGCGTGCGGCTCACGGCCGTGAGCTTCTCGATCATCGCCGACCCGTCGTCGTCCGTCGCCAAGGCGGTGGATGCCGCCAACTACGACGTGATCCTCGGCGCGTTCAACGTGGAGAGCTACGGCCCCGATTCCGCGGCGGTGATTGATGTGACGCGCCTGTTCACGGCGCCGCCCACGGAAATCAGCGTCCTGCGCCGCTACCGCGGGCAGATTGACGCCACGCGCACGTTCTTCGAGCGGGTCGCGACCTTCCCGACGAACATCGAGACAGAAGCGACGATCACCATCAACGCGACGCCGGGATAGAAGAACAGCCAGCGCGGACTGTAGATCAGCATGAAGCGCAAGTGCCGCCAGCCATCGCGCCAACTGCGCAAGTGCGACGGCCGCGTGCGCCCCGCCGGCGAGAGCGTCGTCGGCACTTCGGCGATCTTCATGCCGAGCAGCGTCGCCTTGAGCACCATCTCGCTGGCCAGCTCCATGCCGGCGGTCTGCAAATTCATGCGCCCGACCGCGGCCTTGCTGAAGCCGCGCCCGCCGCAATGAAAGTCGCCCACCGGACTGTGAAAGAGCAGCCGCCCGACGGCGGTCAGCACGGGATTTCCCAGGAACCGATGGAGCGGCGGCATCGCACCCGCCTGAATGCCGCCGTGAAACCGATTCCCCATCACAAGCTCGAAGCCTTCGCGGAGTCTGGCGAGAAAAGGAAGCAGCGCG
>JACPFW010000038.1 GCA_016182795.1 Gemmatimonadota bacterium | reverse complement strand
CGGAGACGACCAACAGGCGGTGCGCTCGCGGGAGCATTATCAACTGCGCGGTGTCCGCTGCCCCGTTCAACCGACTGGCGACGATATTGACGGTGCCTCGCGACCCAGTGGCGAGCCCGACGCCGGCGGTGAATCGGGTAAGCTCCGCGCGTCCGGGGTCGAGCGACTGATAGATGATGGGCGCGCCCGCGACCTCCGCGCCACGCGCGTCCAAGGCATGTGCCAAAAACGCAAAGACCTCACCGGTGGTCACCTCGAGCCGTTGCGGCGTGAGGGTAACCGTCGTCGCGTGTGCGCCGGGGCCGTCGTAGTGCACGGGCACAATCACCGGGGGCGGCGGCGGTCCGCCGTCCGCTGACAGGCGACGGGCCACTACCGTTGCCGGCCCGCCCTTGAAGACGGTGTCGCCCTCGGCGTTGATGTACGCCAGCACCAATTGCAGCTCTTCGCCGAATGCCGCGGCCGACGGACCGAGGCGCACGTTGAGGCGCAGGGCGAGAGAATCGGCATCCGCTCCGAATTCGTAGGTCGTATCGAGCGCCGTTGTCGCGTCGGCGCGAGTGAGCAGCAGGCGCACACGGCTGAACGGAACGACGGCGCTCGCGTTGATGCCGAACTCCCGTAGCGCCGCAGGGAACGATGCGCGGACGGTCGAGAACGCGACCACAGGTTCTCGGGCACGCGAACTGTCCGTCGGACGGCGGTCGCAGGCGACGCCAAGCGCGGCCGCAAGCACGGTGACGACGGAAAGGCCCAAGCTGCGGGCACGAGAGACAGTGAGGGGGCGCATCGGGGGGATACTATAACATTCCGTGCTATGACCGTCACCACAAGCGGCGAGGGCCGTCAGCGAACGTAACGATCGTCACACGGCGAAACGGGCCGGTCCGGGTCTTGGCAGACCCGGCCCGGCATGAGCGACTGTCTGCTGCGCGCTGTTCAGGGCCAGTTGACGTTGAAACCGGACCAGCGGGTGCTAGCCGACGGAAGCGAGGAGAGAATGTTGAGCGTCACACTGCTATTGGTATTCGCCACGTATACGCCGCCGGTGGCGAGCCCGGTGACCGCCGAGAAGTCGAGTGAGTTGAACGTGACGGTGCCCGTGGGGCGGGTCACCGTGAGGATCGGCTGCGTGTAGCCGGCGAACCCCGTGAAGATGACCGTGTTGAACGTGGCATTGCTGGTGCCGGCGAGGAACCGCAGGCCAACATCCGCGAACGCGGTGGGGGCGCCAGTGACGTTGAGCCCGCTGACGTTGATGACGCGTGGCGTGTAGGGATAGCCGGCGCTGATGGTCGTCACGCCTGTCCCTGGACCGCGAGACAGCGTGCCGTTGACCGTGAAGCCGAGGCCGGGCTGAGTCGGATCATCCGTGTCAACCGAGAGCGATGCCCCGTCGTTGACGGTGACGTTCTGGAAATAGCTGGTGAGCGGATCTTCGAAGTCCACGCAGTTCGACGACGCGAATACCACGGTGTTCGTGCCGCTCGGTGCAAACGCGCCAGCGCCTGCGCCCGCTGTGAGGCAGCCACCGCTGTTGACCGTGATTGTGCCCGCGGTGAGCTTGCCCGCGGTGCTGGCCCCCATGAACAGCGCGTTGTCGCCGCCGATGAAAAGCTGGTCGGCGGCATTGGTCATCTCAATGAGGCCGCCGCTATACACGCTGAGCCGATTGGCGTCCACGCGACCGCCGTTCAGCGTCAGCACACCGCCATTGGTGCCGTCGATGTCCAGTGACCCCCACGACAGGTTGACGATGATCTGGTTGCCCGGGCCCGACACCTTGTAGGGTCCCTCAACCTTGAGCATCTCGAAGTTGCCGACCACGGTGTTGCCGCCCGGCGTTCCATCGCCCATCAGGTGAATGGCGTCGCCTTCGCAGGTGGTGACCGCGGGCGCGTCGAGCGGCGCCACGACGTTGCCGTACACAAACAGCTCGTAGTAGCACGAGGTCTGGATGTGCGCGCCGTTGGCGATCGTCAGGTGGTGCGCGTAGCCCGCGCCGATGTCCGTGGTGGGGACGTACAGAGTGCCCGACGGAATGAGCACGTCATCGCTGGACGTGGGCACCTTGCTCCCGCTCCAGTTGCTCGCGTTGGTCCAGTCGTTGGACGTGCCGCCGAGCCACGTGACGACCGACGTCTCCGGCCAGTTGGAGATCAGCGCCCCACCCGATGTGGCGATGTGGCCGCCGTGGGCAGACGGGGAGGGTCCTTGCATGTACAACTCCAGCACATTCTGGCCGCCGTTCGTGTCGGTCGCCTTGATGTAGTGCCCGGTGGTGGGCGTCGTCGCGAAGCTCCAGTAATAGAGTTCGTAGTACGACGTACAATCGCAGAGCGCCCGTTCGTCGCTGGTGCGGGTGATGGTGAACTGGTCGGTGGTCGGGTCCATGTTGGCGAACTCGACGTAGTCCATGCTCCAGATATCGCTGCCGTCGAGCACCACCCAACTCACGTTGTCGAACCCGAGATCCCGTACATCGGCGCCGTGGGAGGCGATCTTCCGCGACGCGGTGCTGGTGGAGAACACATGATGCCAGGCGCTGTAGCCGGTCTCGAGCTCTCCGGTGACCAGCACGTCACTGGCGAGCGCCGTCTCCGGGCCCGAGAGATAGAGCTCCCCGAAGAACGAGGAGGTGGGGTTCGCGAATGTGATGACGGAAGTCCCGCCAATCGCGCCGTCTTTGCGCGCCCGCCGATAGCCGACGGCGCGCTCCTCCTCAACCGATCCGCGCGCCGGCGGCGCGGCCAACCCGCGACTCGCGTACGCGGCCGCGCGGCGGTCGAGCTTGGCGTACCGCTCGGCGCGCGCGCTGCGGAACGCCTCGACGCTCTTCATGCGCTTGGCGCGGGCCGCCTCCATGGCGCTGGACCGCGGTACGGCGCGCTCTGCGATGCTGCTGCGGACGCTGCGCGAGGCGCGAAGCGCTCCATACAACGGCTGCCCGATGTAGGTATAGACGCCAGCGCTTGGGGCGAACGAGTCGGCGGCACCGTTCTGCGTGAAGTTGCCGAGCACTTCAATCGTGCCGTTGGTCAGCTTGCCGCTGGTGCTGCCGCCGCCGAACGTTGCACTTCCCGTCACGTGCAGATAATCGCTCGGCTCGGTGAGAATCAGCGTGCCACCGGAGGCCGTCGCGAAGTTGCCGTACACATCCACTTCATTGCCGCCAATCTTCAGCGCGGCGCCGGCCCCGGCCACCGTCAGGTCGCCGTTGATATGCACGTAGCCATCGGTGGCGAGCAGGCTGGCGTACAACGCGGGACCGTAGCACGACGTGCACGGTTCAAACAGCAGGGTGCCGCTGACGGTCACGTTGGAGCTGATGAACGTGGAGTTGATCGTCTTGGCGCTGCCAAAGAACGTGGTGTTCGCCACACGCCAGCCGCCCTGTGGACTCGGGTAGCCGCCCGAATCGGGAAGGATGGTCGCATCCGCAAAATTGCCGCCAATCTTGACCGTCACGGCACCATCGACCGCTGCGCTCGTTGACGCGAGACCGACGTTGCCCATGACCTGCGGCGTGCCCGCCATCGTCTTGGCGCCGGCCCCCTCGAACGTCAGGTGGTTGATGCCCTGCCCGGAGAGGGGCGACGAGAACGAGAGCGTCTGTGCGGCGCTCGCGCCGGTGAGTTTGAGCGTGTGCGAACCGGACGCGGCGAACGTCGTACCCGTGGCCGTGAAGTTCCCGGTCAGCGAAAGCGTGCCGGCCGTGAGGAACCCCGACTCGGAGCCGCCGGCGAACGTTGCGTTGCCCTTTATGGAAACGACGTCAGCCGCGTTCGTCATGGCCAAACGGCCGCCGCCCGACGTCGCGAAGTTGCCGATGAGCGTCAGTGTCTGACCGCCGATGGTGAGCATGCCCGTCGAGCTGACGGTCAGCGATCCGTTGATCTGCGTGACGCCGCTGAGCGCGTAGGCCGCGCCGGTCACGGTCACCGGTTGATTGATCACGCCCTTCAGCGTCCCGCTCGCGCCGCTCAACACCACGCTGCCGCTGCCGACGATGGTCGTGCCGGCATCGAGGCTCCCCGTCAGGGTGAGCGTACTGTTGTTGGTCAGCGAGGCTCCCGGGGCGAGCGCGACGCTCAGCGCCGTGGCCGGCACGGTGATGCTCGGCGCCGTTCCCGTCACCGGAATGGTGACCGCGTCGGCGGCCGACGGCACAAATGCCGGACTCCAGTTGCCGGCTGTGTTCCAGTCGGCGCTGACCGCGCCGGTCCACGTGAGCGCAACGCTCGTGGAGGTGGCGGTTACGGTGAGCGGCGGGACGCCGGTGAAGGTAGCGGTCATTGACTGCGGCCCCGCCCCGATGGTCCACACGACTTGCGCGGTGCCGGTGGCGTCGGTGACGCCGGTGACGCTCGAGAGCGAGCCGCCGCCGCCTGTCACGGCGAACGCGATGTTCTGACCGGAAATGCCATTGCCAAAGGCGTCATGCAGCTGCACTTCGATCGGGCTGAGTGGACTGCCGGCCGCGGCGGACTGGCCGCCGCCGCTGACAAGCGTCAGCGCGGTTGGCGTACCGGGCATCACGCTGAACGCGGTACTGGTTGCACTGGTGAGCGGAGCGCTCGCTGCCGTCAGCGTGTAGCCGACCGCCGCTTTGTTGAGCGTCAGGTTGTCAAACGTCGCCACGCCGGCCACCGCACTGCGCGTCAGCGTACCGCCGAGCGTTGTCGCGCCCGGGTTGGCTCCGAGCGCGAGCGTGATGGCGCCGGTGAACGACGTGACCGCATTGCCGGCGGCGTCGCGCGCGGCGACGGTGATGGGCGGCGCGATCGCGAGGCCGGCATCGACCGACGACGGCAGCGGCCCAAAGGCGAGCGCCGCGACGTCACCCGCCGAAATGTCAAACGTGCTGCTGGCCGCCGAACTCAGCGACGCGCTGGAGAAGACGAGCGTGTAACCGGCGCCCGGCTTGTCGAGCGTGAGCGTGCTGAAGGTGGCCACGCCATCAACGGCCTTGATCGTTGTTGTTCCACCGAGCGTTGCAGCGCCCGGATTTGCCCCGAGCGCGACGGTCACATCGCCAACGAAGGTCGTGACGACGTTGCCACCGTTGTCCTGCGCGGCCACGGTGATGGGGGCAAGCGGAACCGCCGCCTTGCCAGACACCGGACCGGTCTGAATGACGAGTCTGGTTGGGGTGACAGCCTGCGCCGTCGCGTCGACGGTGATTGGTGAGCCGGTGAGGCCCGCGCTGGTGACGGTCAGCGTCTGCCCCTTGGCCGCGGCGCCGAGCTTCCACTGGGTGCTCACATTGCCCGAGGCGTCCGACACCGCGGTTGCCGGCGTGGCGGTGCCGCCGTCGCTCGCGGCAAAGGTCACGCTCACGCCGCCGACGCCAATGCCATCGGATGCGGTGACCTTGGCCACCACCGGCTGGGCCAGCGTTGTGCCAGCCGGCGCGGTCTGCCCGCCGCCGCTCGTGAGGTCCAAGCGCGCCGCCGGGAGCGTCACCGTCACAGTCGCGCCATCGACCGGGCCAGTCAGCAGCTGCGCGAAGACCGTCGCCTCACCGCGCCCGACAAACGTGGCCACGCCGGATGTGGGATCCACGGTCACGATGGTCGGACTCGATGACACGTAGACGATTGGGGTGCCGGGGAGCGTCTGCCCGCTCGCGCTGCGCGCGTCGGCGCGGAATGTCACGGTCTGTCCAGGCGTGCCGCTGGCTGTGCGCGGCGAGATTTCCACCGTCGCCGCCGCCGCGCCGGGCCCAGTGTAACTCACCGGCACCTGTACTGGCGTGGGCGGCGTGCCGCCCGAACCGCTGACCGTCGGCGTGACGATGACCGGCACGGGCCCGCCCTTGAAGACGGTGTCGCCGGCGGCGTTCACGTAGCCGAGGTTGAGACTGAGGGAGACGCCCGAGGCCGGGGTGTTGGCGGGGAGCGGGACGTTAAGACTGAGCGTCAGCGTCTCTTCGCCCGCCGGGAAGAGCACCACCGTGTCGAGAGCGATGGAGCCGTCCTCGCGGCGCAGCGTGATGCGCACGCGCTCAAACGCGACTTGCGTGAGCGCCGCATGCAGCGCGGACGCCGGGATG
>JACPFW010000037.1 GCA_016182795.1 Gemmatimonadota bacterium | reverse complement strand
GTGGTGGTAGACAAAGTACTTGCTGCCATCGACATCGAGTCCCATCCCCGGTACGCCGGTGCTCATCAGCGGTCCGATATCGGCGCCACCGCCATTGGGGCCAATCCTGCCCGCGCCAATGCGATCGAGGAGCCCGCCAATCTGCTTGACGATGGCGCGCGCCGAGTCGCTGCCCGTAAAGCCGAACCCGAGCGGCGCAAACACACCGGCGTCGGACTCGATGAGCAGCGAGTGCGGCTCGTTGACATGCGCGTCGCGGTACGCCGACCCACCGCGCCCGCCGTTTTCCTCGTTCACCCAGCCCACCACGCGGATGCTCCGGCGCGGCGTCAACCCAAGGCGCTTGAGCAGGCGAACGGCTTCCCACGCCACGACGATGCCGCCGGCGTCGTCCATCGCGCCAAGGCCCACGTCCCACGAGTCGATGTGGCCACCGATGGCCACGATCTCGTTCGGCTTCTCACGCCCCGTCAGTTCGCCCATCGGATTGCTCGACGGCACGTCGGGCAGCGTCTGCGCCTCCATTGAGATGGAGAGCACGATCTTGGTGCCGCGCGCCTGCATGCGATGGAACATCGTCGCGTCTTCCAGTGGAATGGCGGCGGCGGGGATGCGTGTGACCGTGGAGTCGTAGCGCATCACGCCGGTGTGCGGGGTGCGGAGCCCCCACGGGCCGACGGAGCGAATCAGCGACGCCACCGCACCAAGCTTGGCCGCGGCAACGGCGCCGCTCGTGCGGTACTGCACGGTTTCGCCGTAATTCGTGAACGGCACGTCGAACAGCACGATCTTCCCCTTGGCGTCGGCGGCCCGCTTGGCCAACTCGTCGAAGCTGGAGACGACCAGCAGTTCCGCGGTGATGCCGCCAGCGGGCGTGCCCACGGTGCCGCCGAGCCCGAGCATCGGCACGTCGGCCTCGCGCGGCTGGCGCATGGTGATCGACTCGCGGCCGCGCACCCAGTGCGGCACCATCGCGGGTTCGCCGCGCACGTTGGCGAGTCCATCCTGCTTCATCTGCGCGAGCACCCAGCCGATGCC
This sequence comes from Gemmatimonadota bacterium, assembly GCA_016182795.1. GTDB lineage: Bacteria > Gemmatimonadota > Gemmatimonadetes > Gemmatimonadales > Gemmatimonadaceae > PNKL01. The sequence goes on along the minus strand of JACPFW010000037.1, from coordinate 99,897 downwards.
GCGCTCGAGATTGGCGCTGCCGGCAAGGCGCGGGCCGCTGTAGTCCACGAAGTCGGCGAGCCGGTTCCACGCGCCGGTGGAATCGGCAAGCGCGGCGTCGATGATCTTGTTGGCCACATCGCGATAACGGTCGGCGACTGGCTGCTGCGCGGCGAGCGGCGCGGCGAGAAGCAGGGCGGGGAGGAGTTTCAGGCGCATGGCAGGTAAGGGACGGGGAAGAAAGAAGGCTATTCGATATGACGGCGGGGCGCCATTGTCGCTAGTTTCCGGACGTCGGATCAGCCTGGAGCGCCGTTCGATGCGTCGCACTCGTTTCACCATCATTCTCGCCGCTCTGGCGCTCGGCGCACGGGGCCTCGGCGCACAGGCCGTGCCGGCCGCCGCTCCGGCGAGCGCAGCGGCCCCCGCTCGCACCATTCTGGCCATCGGCGCGCACGCCGGCGATATGGAACTCACCGCCGGCGCCGTGTTGCTGGGCGCGCATCAGCGCGGCGATCGCGTGGTGATCCTGCACCTGTCGCTCGGCGAGGGAGGCAACCCGAAGCTCAGTCCGGCCGAGTATGGCGCGCAGAAGAAGCGGGAGGCCGAGGCCGTCGCCGCTGATCTCGGCGCCGAGGTGTTGTTCGGGCCGTTCAAGGATGGTGAGATTCCCAATGATGAAGCGGCGCGGAGGTACGTGGCCGACGTGATGCGGCAGATGAGGCCGACCATGGTCTTCACGCATTGGAAGGAAAGCCTGCACAAGGATCATTCGATCACTAGCGCGATCGTGCAAGACGCCGTGCTCCTGGCGTCGCTGTCGGGCGTCCAACTGGCGCATCCCGCGCATCGCGGCATCCGATCGGTCTGGTACACCGACAACTGGGAAGACGCCACCAACTTCATGCCGTACGTGTACGTCCGCGTGTCGGACCAGCTCGACGCGTGGCGGTCTGCGGTGTCGAAGTACGAGTTCGCCCGCGGGGCGATCGCCAACTTCCCGTATGTGGAGTATTACACGTCGCTGGCGACCGTGCGCGGCGCGGTCGTGTACAAGGGCCAGGCGGTGGCGTTTGCGGTCGAGCCGGAAGCCCGGCGGCGGGTGCTCGACGCGCTGCCGTAATGTGGCAACGGGGCGGCTCCCTGCTGGAAGCCGCCCCGCTGTGCTAACGCGCGTCCCCCGATGCTGGCGGGCTGGCGTCGGCAACGCCTCAGAAAGTCCGCGTCATGCGGGCGAACACGTTACGGCCGGGACGAAGAATGGTCCCCGGATCCACGTGCTCGCGAAAGGCACGGTTGAGCACGTTCTCCACGCCCGCGGTGAGGCGCACGCCGGCGAGCATTCCCCCAGCACGCAGGTCGAGCGTGCCAAAGCCGGGCGTCCGCAACTCGCTTGTCGATGCCGCCACCCGATCCTGTCCGGCAACCACGCGCCAGCCTGCCTCCAGCCACGGACGTGCCGCGTACCTTCGCTGTGTGAAGTGGAGGGTGAGCATTGCCTCGGCGGGGGGTACCTGCGCCAACGGTGTTTCGTCGACGCGGTTCGTTCCTCGGAGACGCTGGGCGGCCACTGAAAGGCGCTGACCAGACGACGTCGTGACGGATGCGCTTCCCGTCACTCCCGTGAGTTCGGCGCGCGCCACGTTGGCGTAGGCGCGAACCGGGCGGCCGCCCACTGTCTCGCCCGGCACGAGCACCGGCGCGATGAGGTCGGAGAGACGGTTGTCGAAAACGGACATCGAGCTGGACAGCAGGTGTCCGCCGACGCTGCGGTCATACATCAGGCCGAACTCGGTGTTGTGCGCCATCTCCGTGCGCAGGCTGGGCGTTCCCTGGTACACGTAGCCGTCTGGACGCAGAGCGAGTCCGAACGACTCCGTGGGGTCGGGGACGCGATAGCCAACGCCGAAATTCGCGCGGGCGCGCACGCTGTTGCCGAGTCGCAGGATTGCCCCCGCATTGCCGGTGCTGATCCACTGGTCGTCGGTGGCCCATCCAGTCGCGTGCTTATCGATGTAATCGGCGCGCAGGCCGCCGGTGATGCTCAGGCGTGCGGCGGCCTGCCACTCGCCCTGGGCAAAGATTCCGGCATCGAGCACACGGACATCCGGCCAGGTGTGCAAAACAGTCGGGGCCGGCGCGGGCGTTGATACACGCTGCGTGACTCGCGTCGCCTCCGCCCGCCATTGCACTGCCTCCGCTCCAGCATCAAGGCGCAGCGTCGCGGACGGCACGAGGCGCAGCTGTGTCCGCGCTCCCGAGGTGAGTGAGTGCGAACGGGCATCTGTTACCTGCGTCACCTTCATGGCGTTCATCATCATTGCCATTTGCACCGACATGTCGTGCTCGAGTCGCTGCGCGAAGACGCGGGTCGACACGGCATCGAGCGCGCCGCGCGAGAGCTGTGCGCCCCACTCCACGGCTCCGCTATAGCGGCTTTCGCGCGGTATCGTCGCGCCCATCGAGCCGGGGTACCCAATGTCGCGCCCCTCATACGCGGCGCCCTGCACCGACAGTCGCGTCGGCGCGGTCGGTTGAAGGCTCGCCTTCGCGTCGAGGCTGAGGGTGCGGAGCCCCGATTCATTCACCGTGCCCGTCGGGGCGCGATAGTCGCCGAAAGACGCGGCATCGGCGGAGAAGACAACGTCGGAACGCTGTCCCGCCGCCGAGAAAGTCGCGCCGGCGCTCGCGCCCGGCACCGCGCTCGACGTGGCGGCGCGCACCTCGCCGCCGCGCCGCCCCGCCGTGGCCGCGCGGCGCGTCACCACATTGATCACGCCGCCGACGTTGCCTGAGCCGTACAGGGTGGACCCCGGACCGCTGAGCATCTCTACGCGCTCGACCGTCGCGGGGTCGACCGTGGCGAGCCCTTGATCCATACCGAACGTACAGGCGCGGTTGACGCGCTGTCCGTCAATCAGCACGGCGACACGTTCGCCGCCGAGCCCTCGGACGAAGGCCTTGCTTCCCCACGCGCCGGGGCGCTGCACACTGATCCCCTCGATGCCTTTGAGGGCGTCGGCAAGTGACGGCGCGGCGGCGGCGTCGAGTTGGGCGCGAGAAACCGAACTCACGGGCTGTGTGGTACCGGTCGCGAGCATGTTGCCCGCCGCTCGCGACTCGACCGTGACAGTGGAGAGCAGCGTGGGTTCGGGTACAAGAAGAATGGTGTCGCTGGGCATCGCCGCGCCGAGCGCGAGCGGACGGTAGCCCGTCCGTCGCAGCGTCAGCGCGGCGCGATCCGGCGTCGCGGGAATGGTCAGACGCCCGCTCGCATCGGTCCGAATGAGCAGGCCGGCTCCATCAAGGACGACACCGGCAAGGGGAAGGCGTGTGTGGGCATCCGCGATGACCGCCTGCTTGGCGGTCTGTTGGGCGAACGCCACGAGAGGGACGCACGCAACGCACGCCAAACGGCGCGCGACGCGCGCTCCCGAGAATGCGAAACGCATCAGGGAGGGCTCCTGCAGTCGATGTGGTGGATTCGCGCGCCGGAAGCGGCGCGCCGGATCACGAACGGACGACGGTGCAGGGTGGGGCGTTGGGGAACGGGAGCCGGTGCGAGCGGTACGCATCGCACGTCGCCGGCAGGGTGCGAATCGGCGGCGCCGGTTCAACCCAACGCAACGGCGCCTCCGGCAGCGGCGACCCGGCGGCGAGCTGCGGCAGAGCCGTGGCGCCACCGAGGCAGTAGTCCTTATCGAGACAGTGGCAATTGCCGTCGGCGCCGCCGCGGGGGGCGGCATCGGGCGCCGCACCCGAAACGGCGCTGGCGCTGGTGGCATGCGCCGCGTGATTCGTGTGCGCGTCGTGTGTCGCGTACGCTGGCACCTGCGGAGTGGCGGCGCGATGCGCCGCGGCGCCCGCGTGGTGCGGGCACTGTGGATCGTGCCCCCAGCCCAACCGTACGGCGAACGCCACCATCGCGGCCGCTTGAAGCGGTACGAGGAGCCGATGCAGCCGACGCAGTGGGCGAAGCAGCATGCGAGTAATCTAATGCATCAATTCCTTAAAAGTGGAAAGGAAAATACCGCTTTCACAAGAATTGGCATCGCCCCGCCGGACGCATAGCTTTCCCTCGTTGCCCCCGTAGCTCAGTTGGATAGAGCAAGCGTTTCCTAAACGCTAGGTCGCCTGTTCGAATCAGGCCGGGGGCATTGGGCGGCTCCAGTGCGCGAGTTGCCGCGCGGGTCGTGGGTGTGGATTGTGCTCCGATGGCTGCGCGAAGTCGCAACGCCTCGGGTCTCCAATGCAGTCGCTCGGGCGCCAGTGTAGCGGTGCCGAGAGGAGCCGAGCATGCGTCTCTCCCTGCGCTTCATTGCGCCGCTGCTGTTGCTGCTTGCGCTCTTTGCGTGGGCGCTGTCGCCGGTCGTCGACCGTCAGATTCTGCGCTGGTTCGTGCGCGACCTGGATATCCGGGCCAGCTTCGTGGCGAACGCCGTGCAGGAGCCGGTGCGCCAGCTGCTCGAGGCCGGCGATGTCGGGCGCCTTCGGCAATACTTCGCGCGGCTGACCAGCGACGAACGGCTGTTCGCCGTTGGGTACTGTCCGGCCGGCGGCGGGGCGGCGGTCACCTCGCCAATGTGGCCGACCGACATGCGCTGCGACCGACTGCCGCCCGTCGACGAGCCCTCGGGTCGGATCGTGGCGAGCCCGCACGGCGCGCTGCATGTCAGTGCGGTGCCGCTCGAGCTGAGCGATGGCTCGGGCGGCACGCTGGTGCTCGTGCACGACATGAGTTTCATCGACCGCCGCAGCGCGGAAACGCGCAAGTACATCTTCTACCTGTTCATCCTGCTCGGCGTTGTCGTCTCGCTGCTCACCGTGGCCATTGCGCAGCTCAGTTGGCGCGGGTGGGTCAACGGACTTCGCGCGCTGATGCGCGGTGAGGTGCTGTTGCGGCCGTCCATGGAGTACGCTCCTGAACTGACGCCCGTGGCCCGCGACCTACGCGAACTGATTCGGAATATCGAGACCGCCCACCGCTCGCGCGCCGAGGACCAGGTCGTCTGGACGCCGGAATCGCTTCGCGAGATGCTGCACGGCCCGTTGCGCGGCCAGCAGGTAATCGTGGTCTCGAACCGCCAACCATACATTCACGAGCGCGAGCGCGGCGCGGTGGTCGTGCGCCGCCCGGCGAGCGGACTCGTGACCGCACTTGAGCCGATCATGAGGGCCTGTTCGGGGGTGTGGATTGCGCATGGCAACGGCAGCGCGGATCGGACGGCCGTGGACGCGCGCGACCACGTGGCGGTGCCGCCCGACGCGCCGTCGTATGACATCCGCCGGATCTGGCTGACGCCCGAGGAGGAGGCCGGCTATTACTACGGCTTTGCCAACGAGGGACTCTGGCCGCTGTGCCACATCGCGCACGTGCGACCGACGTTTCGCACGGCTGACTGGGAGACGTACGTCCGTGTGAACCAGCGGTTCGCCGACGCCGTGGCGAAGGAGGCCACCTCCAGCAACCCGATCGTGCTGGTGCAGGACTTTCACCTCGCGCTGGCGCCGCGCATGATTCGGAACGCGCTGCCGTCGGCGACCATCATCACGTTTTGGCATATCCCGTGGCCGAATCCCGAGGCGTTCGCCATCTGTCCGTGGCGCAGCGAACTGCTGGATGGCCTGCTGGGTAGTACGGTGATGGGGTTTCACACACAGTTCCACTGCAACAATTTCTTCGATACGGTGGACCGCCTGCTTGAGGCGCGGGTAGATCGCGAGATGTTCACGGTGACGTTCCAGTCGTCGCTGACCACCGTCAAACGCTACCCGATTTCCATCGAGTGGCCGACGCCGGCGGCGCTCACGTCGTCGTCGGTCAGCGACTGCCGGGCGGCGGTGCGAGATCGGCATGACCTGCCGCGCGACCACGCCATCGGCGTGGGCGTGGATCGCCTGGATTACACGAAGGGGATCGAGGAGCGCTTCCGCGCCGTCGAGCGGCTGCTGGAGTTGCGCCCGGAGTGGGTCGGCCGGTTCTCCTTTATCCAACTGGCGGCGCCTACCCGGACCAGTATCGAGCAGTATCAGGACTATGAGGCTCGGGTCCGCGCGCTGGCGCGTCGCATCAACGACCGCTTCAGCGGTGCCGAGCACCCGCCGATCATCCTTGCCGTGGCGCACCACAGCCCGGCGGCGGTCTACGAGTACTATCGCGCGGCGAATCTATGCTTTGTGAGCAGCCTGCACGATGGCATGAACCTCGTGGCCAAGGAGTTTGTCGCGGCGCGAGACGACGAACGCAGCGTGCTCGTGCTGAGCCGCTTCACCGGGGCGGCGCGCGAGCTCCCCGAGGCGCTCATCGTCAATCCGTACGACGCGGATCAGTGCGCGCTCGCGCTGCACCTCGCCCTCACCATGACAGACAGCGAGCAGCGTGATCGCATGCAGCTGATGCGGGGTCTGATTCGCGAGTTCAGCGTCTATCGATGGGCGGGGCGCATGCTGGTGGATGCCACGGATTTGCGCCGGCGTGAGCGCGTTCCCGAACGGTCAGGGCTGTTCTCGTGATGCGCCCGCCGCCGCCGTGTGTCGACTGGGCGTACTTCTTTGACATCGACGGGACGCTCGCCGAACTGGCGGCCACACCGGCGTCGGCACAGGTCTCGCCCGTGCTCCAGAAACGTTTTGCCGACCTGCAGACCGCGACCGGCGGCGCGGTGGCCGTGGTGAGCGGACGGGCCCTCGAGGATATCGACGCGATCTTCGGCCGGCCCCTGCCGGCAGCGGGGCAGCACGGCGCCGAGCGGCGCGATGCCCGCGGTCGCGTCCATCAGACGTCACGGGCGAGGCGAGCGGCCATCCATCGAGCGCGCGCCGCCATCGTGCCCGCCATCGCGGCGCAACCGGGGTTGCTCCTCGAGGAGAAGGGGCATGCGCTGGCGTTGCATTATCGCGCCGCACCGCGCCTCGGGCCGATGGCCCGACGACTCATGCGCGTTCAGCAACAGCGACTCGGTCCGCAATTCGCCGTGCTGAATGGGAAGTGCGTCGTCGAACTGCTGCCGGCGGGCGTGGACAAGGGATCCGCGATTCGCGCCTTCCTCAATGAAGCCCCGTTTCGCGGCCGCCGACCGGTATTCCTCGGCGACGACGTGACGGACGAGGCCGGGTTCGTGGCGGTGAATGCCCTTGGCGGCGTTTCGATCAAAGTGGGGGCCGGCGCCACCGGCGCCCTGTTTCGCCTGGCGGACGTGCGCGCCGTCGAGCGATGGCTTGTGGCGCGTGATGCCCCCGCGGCGCCGCCGCGTGCGCGGAGGCGGACATGAGGACGCTGGAGCTGGGACTGATCGGAAACGGCGGCGTCACCGCCCTCATTGATGAGCGCGGCGAAATCGTCTGGCATTGCGTGCCGGGAATCGACGGTGACGCGACCTTCTGCTCCCTCTTGCGCGAGCGCGGCGGGGCGGCGGACTTCGGCTATTTCGCCATCGACCTCCTCGATGTGGCGCACACGGAGCAGGCCTATCTCGAAAACACGCCCATTCTTCGCACGCGCCTCTTCGACCGCCACGGCGGGGCCATCGAGATTACTGATTTCGCGCCGCGCTTTCTTCATTACGGGCGCACCTTCTGTCCGACGATGCTGGTGCGCCAGGTGCGCCGCATCCAGGGCGTCCCGCGCATTCGGATCGTCGTGCGTCCGGCCGCTGGGGCAGGAGAGGTGCGCCGTGGAATCACGACGGGGAGTCACCATGTCCGGTACGTCGATGGCCTGCCGGTCCTGCGCCTCACCACGGACGCCTCGATCTCCGCGGTGGTGGAGGAGCGCACGTTCGTGCTCGAAGAGTGCGTCACGCTGCTGCTCGGTCCCGATGAGAGCGTCCAGGGCTCGGCGCGCGACGTTGGCGACCAGTTCGCGCGCGAGACGTCTGCGTACTGGCACGAATGGGTCCGCTCGCTGGCCATACCATTTGAGTGGCAGGCGGATGTCATTCGTGCGGCCATCACGCTGCAGCTGAACGCCGTCGAGGATACGGGCGCGATCGTCGCCGCGGTGACCACGTCAATTCCCGAATCGGGCGCCGGTGGGCGCACCTGGGACTATCGGTATTGCTGGCTTCGCGACGGCTACATGGTCGTGAATGCACTCAACCGGCTCGGGGCCACGCGCACGATGGAGCGCTTTCTCGGCTATGTCGTGAACCTCATCGCCAACTCGCGCGACGGGGCACTGCAGCCGGTCTATGGCATCTCGGGGCGCGAGCACCTCGATGAGCACATCGTGACCTCGCTGCCCGGCTACCGGGGCCTCGGTCCCGTGCGCTTTGGTAACGATGCCTACGGGCAGGTGCAGCACGACGTGTACGGAGCGGCCATTCTGGCCGCCACTCACGTCTTCTTCGATCGCCGCCTGGTGCGTGCCCACGATGCCACGCTCTTCACGCGCCTCGAAGCGCTCGGCGCCCGGGCGGCGGAGGTGTTCGATCGACCGGATGCCGGACTGTGGGAGCTTCGTGGACGGGCGCTGGTGCACACGCACTCGGCGGTCATGTGCTGGGCTGGCTGCGACCGGCTGGCACGCATCGCCGCGCACCTCGGCCTCGAAGCACGCGAGGTGCACTGGCGCGAGACGGCCGATCGGCTGCATCGGGTCATCTGCGATCGGGCGTGGAATGCGTCGAAGAACACGTTCGTGAGCGCGTTCGACAGCGAACTGATCGACGCCAGCCTGCTGCTGATGGAGGAGGTTGGTTTTGTGAAGGCCGCCGACCCCCGGTTCGTGGCGACTGTCGCGGCGGTCGAACGAACCCTGCGGCGCGGCGACTTTGTCTTTCGCTACCTCGACGCCGACGACTTCGGCGTTCCTGACAATGCGTTTGTCATCTGCACGTTCTGGTACATCAACGCGCTGGTAGCGCTCGGACGCCGCGATGAGGCGCGACGGCTGTTCGACAACCTGCTCTCGTGCCGCACGTCATTGGGCCTGTTGGCCGAGCACATCAGCGTGGAGTCACACGAGCAGTGGGGGAACTTTGTGCAGACCTACAGCATGGTGGGACTCATCAACTCGGCGATTCGGCTCTCCAAGCGATGGGATGAGGCGTTCTAGTCGGGCCGGGCAATCGACCGAGGTGGCGCGTGACGGATTCGCGTGATAGACTCTGCCTCGCATGGCGGGGCGCGCTGGCAACGTCGCTGGCCCCCGGGTTGCGTCCGGAGCGAGGCGCTCCACGTGCCGGTCGACTGCCTTGACCACGACATTGCGACTGGCTGCTGGGTTCGCGGCCGCCGTGTTCATCGCCTGCGCGCCGAGTGATCGGGGCCCGACCACGCCCGAGCGCGAACTCATGGCGGACAGCGCCGTGCTGCTCGTCCCTGACGCTCCGACGACGCTGGCGGTGCGCACCTACGACGGGTCGGGCGAGACCGTGCACCCAGATTTTGCCGCGCCGCGCGCGCCGTGGCGGCATCGGTTGTTCTATCTGGCGCTGACCCCGTATCCGAGCGGGAGTTCGACCTACGAGAATCCGTCGTTGTACGCCAGCGTCGATGGCCTGCGCTGGAGCGGCGCTCCGCGCGCCCCCATGCCGATCGTGCGTCCCCGTTCCGGCCATCTGTCGGACCCCGACATCGTGCATGCCTCCGCGCGTGGCCAGCTCTTCCTCTACTATCGCGAGGCGGGCGATTCGGACCGCGTCCTCCTGACGCACTCATCCGATGGCGCTGGTTGGTCGACGCCGGCGCAGCTTTTCGCCACCGCGCCGTCGGCCGCCCTCTCGCCAGCAGTCGTGCGGCGGGCAACGAGTGACTGGCTGATGTGGAGCGTCAACGCGACCGGCGGCTGCATGGGCCCGTCGACCACGGTGGAGATGCGACGCTCCGCCGATGGAATGGCGTGGAGTGCGCCGGTACCGGTCGATTTGCGCGCGCCGTCACTGCTCTATGCGTGGCACATCGACGTACAGTGGATCCCCGATCGCCAGGAGTACTGGGCGCTCTTTCCAGTGAAAGCCCCGGAGACGTGCGCGACCACCGCGCTCCTTCTGGCGACCAGCCGCGACGGCATCGTGTGGCGGACCTTGCCGACGCCGGTCCTGACCGCCGGCGCGATGGCTGATCTCCGTGACATCGTCTACCGCTCGACCTTCTCGTATGACGCGCGCACTGACATGGTGACGCTTTGGGTCTCGGGGGCGCGGTTCGTCGACGAGGCGTTCCGCTGGCACACGGTGGCCATGCGCCGGCCGCGTCGCGCGCTGTTTGCCGAACTCTCGCGGTCGCTGCGCGCCAAGGTGGCGCCGCCGTTGCCGGCGGTCACCGCGGCTTTCACGCCGCCGTAGGGGCTACGCCGCGGTCTTGTGGAATTTCTTCGTGGCCACCCACAGGACGCTGACTCCGATACCCGCCATCCAGAGCATTTCGGGCCAGACGACCGTCCAGCCGGCCCCGCGCAGGAAGATGCCCCGCACCACGATCAGGAAGTGGCGAATGGGGTTCGCGTAGGCCAGCACCTGAATCCAGTGCGGCATGTTGTCCACGGGGAAGAGCAGTCCGCCAAGCATGATCGCCGGCAGGAAGTACATGAACATCGACATGAACGCTTCCTGCTGCGTGTTGCTGATCGTCGAGATGAGCAGTCCCGTGCCAAGCCCGGTCAGCACAAAGAGCAGGCTGGCCACCGCGAGGACGAGATAGCTCCCCTCGAACGGAATACGGAACCAGAGCAGCGAGACCGCCGTGACGATCAGCACGTTGAACATGCCGACGAGCGCCGCGGGAATGGTCTTGCCGACCATGAGTTCCATTGGCGTGAGCGGGCTCACCATCAATTGCTCCAGCGTGCCCAGTTCACGTTCGCGGACGACGGCGAGACAGGTGAGCAGCAGGGCCATGAGCATCACGACGTTGCCCATCACCGCCGGCACATTGTACACGCGGCTCGACAGATTGGGGTTGTACCACACGCGCACGGCGAAGTCCACGCCGGCTCCGGCGGCCGGCACGCCAGCGCGCGCCGCGATCTCCGCCCCTCGCGCCATGCCATAACGACCGACGATCTGCGTGGCGTATCCGAGCGCCACGTTGGCTGTATTGGAACTTGATCCGTCCACGAGCAGCTGCACCGTGGTGGCCTGGCCGCGCGCGATGTCGGCGGCGAAGCCGCGCGGAATGTGCAGGCCGATCAGCACGTCGCCGGCGTCCAGCGCGCGGGTCATTGCCGCAGGGCGGTCATCACGCATGGCAATGTCGAAATACCCGCTCGACGTCAGCGCGGCAGTGAGCGCCCGCGAGTCCGCGGACCGGTCGGCATCGAGGAGGAAAAGGCGCGCGTGGCGTACGTCGGTGTTCACCGCGTATCCGAAGACGAGCAGCTGCAGGATGGGCGCGACAATCAGCATGCGACGCGACCGGGGGTCGCGCAGCAGTTGCAGGAGTTCCTTGCGGACGAGCTGCCAGACGCGCAGGCGGGACGGCAAGCTCATTCGATCTCCTTGCGGAAGGCGCGGATGGCCAGCACGAGCCCGATGATCGAGTACAGCACCATGGCCAGCCCCTGACCATAAAGCACGGGAATGCCCACGTCCTTGAGGAAGATCCCGCGCATCACGGTGATGAAGTAGCGGGCCGGCACCAGCAGCGAGAACGCCTGCAGGGGGCGGGGCATCATGTTGATGTCAAACATCAGTCCGGACAGCAGGAGCGACGGCAGGAACGTGCCGATCATCGCGAGCTGCGTCGCCAGCAGTTGCGACTTGAGCGCCGCGCTGATGAAGATACCGAGCCCCAGCGACCCGATGAGGAACATCGTCGACATGATGGCGAGCAGAAGCGGACTGCCGCGGAACGGCACATCGAACACCGTCATGCCAATGATCACCGCGGCGATCACGTCCACCAGGCCGATGCCGAGATAGGGCAGCAACTTGCCAAGAATGACCTCGGCGCGGTGCACGGGGGTCGCCGCCAACTGTTCCATCGTGCCGCGCTCCCACTCCCGCGCCACGGTCAGCGCCGTGAGCATCGCGGCAATGATCATCATGATGACCGCGATGAGGCCGGGAACGATCATCGGAGGGCTTTCCAGCGTCTCGTTATACCAGACGCGCGCCTCCGCGGTGACGGGCGTCGCCTGGCGCGTCGATCGCAGCGCGATCGCGGACGAATACGATCCGATGATGGCGCTCGCGTAGTTGAGCGAGATCGCCGCCGTATTGGCGTCAGCGCCGTCCACGATCGCCTGCACATCGGCCTGGCGGCCGGCGGTCAGCTCGCGCGCAAAGCCGGGCGGGACAACCAGCACCATGCGCACGGCGCCACGATCCAGCAGCGGCGCCATCTCCGCCGCGCTCGTCAGCGGGGCGGTGATGTGAAAGCGCCCGGCGGAGACAAAACTCTCGACCAGTTCGCGACTCTGGCGCGTGTGGTCCTGGTCGAGCACCGCGAGCTTGATGTCCTTGACGTCAAAACTGATGATGTAGCCAAAGAAGACGATCATCAGGGCGGGCATCATGAACGCCATCAGCAGGCTGCGCGTGTCGCGGCGCAGTTGCAGCACTTCCTTGCGCGCAATGGCGAGGAGGCGGCCGGATCGGAGTGCCATGGGTCAGCCCGCCACCGCGCCGCCCTCGCGGCGCACCAGAGAGACAAAGACATCCTCGAGCGACGGGCGCACCACTTGTATCGCCCCCGTCGTGATGCCGCGCGCGCCCAGGAACTCGGGCAGGAACGCCTGCGCCTGCGCGGCGTCCGACACGGCCACATGCAGCGCGCGCCCGAACATCGCCGCTTCGATGATCCCCGGCTGATGTTGCAGCGCCTGCGCCGCCGCCGATGCGTCGCTGGTCTCAACTTCGAGTATCGGGTCAGCCATCTGGCCGCGGAGGTCGGCGGGACGATCGAGCGCGATGACCCGTCCGCGATTCATCAGCGCCAGCCGATCGCAGTACTCGGCCTCCTCCATATAGTGCGTGCTCACAAACACCGTCGTGCCTCGTGCGGTGAGCTGATAGATCAGCTCCCAGAACGCGCGCCGCGACACCGGGTCCACACCCGACGTCGGCTCGTCGAGGAAGAGCACCGGCGGTTCGTGTAGCACAGCGCAGCCGAGCGCGAGGCGCTGCTTCCAGCCGAGGGGGAGGGAGGCAGTCATCTGGTTGCGATGCGCGGTCAACCCGGCCATCTCCAGCACCCAGTCGCGGCGCTCGTGATATCGCGAGCCCTGCACTCCGTACAGGCCGGCGAAGAACGCGATGTTCTCTTCCGCTGTCAAATCGCCGTACAGCGAGAACAGTTGCGACATGTACCCGATGTGGCGCTTGATCTCCTCGGACTCCGTGTACACGTCGCGTCCGGCCACGCGCCCTTCGCCCGACGTGGGCGCCAGCAGGCCGGTCAGCATCTTGATGGTCGTCGTCTTGCCGGCGCCATTGGGACCGAGGAAGCCGAATATCTCGCCCTCGGTCACACGAAACGTCACGCGGTCCACGGCGGTGAACGCGCCGAACGTGCGCGTGAGGTCGCGCACCTCGACGGCGGGGGCAGCAACAGTCGTCGTCATGCGTGCGCTTCCCGCGGCGCGGCAGCGGCCACGCGCTCAATGAACACGTCCTCCAGCGACGCCTCAATCTCGTGCAGTTCCGTGACCGCAATGCCGACGGCGGCCAGCGCGCCCTCCAGCGCCTGACGCGCCGCGCCGTCTTGCGACACGATCACGTGGATGGTGTCGCCGAAAAGCGTGGCGCGCCGGACCACGGGATGCGCGCGCAGCACATCGAGCGCGCGGCGCGCCTCGGCCGTGCGTACGGCAATCACCTGTCCGGCCAGCGAAGCCTGCAGCTCCGCCGGCGTGTCGAGCGCGATGACGCGCCCGTGGTCGAGCAGAGCGACGTGGTCGCAGCGTTCGGCCTCATCGAGGTATGCCGTTGACACCAGCACCGTCACGCCCTGCGCAACCATTTCCTCGAGAATCAGCCACAGGTCGCGGCGCGAGATGGGGTCGACGCCGAAGGTCGGTTCGTCGAGCAACAGAATGCGCGGCTGGTGGATCAGCGCACAACACAGGCCGAGCTTCTGCTTCATTCCTCCCGAAAGCTGGCCCGCCAGTCGATCCTCGAAGGGGGCGAGATTCGAAAACTGATACAGGCGTTCCAGGCGCGCGGCCCGTTCGGCCGCCGGCACTTCGTAGAGATCGGCGTAGAAGTCGATGTTTTCACGCACCGTCAAGTCGGTGTACAACCCAAAACGTTGCGACATGTACGCGATCTGATGCTTCACTCCTTCAGGGTCGCGCGTCACGCTGATGCCGTCCACGAGTGCGTCGCCGCCCGTGGGGCGCAGCACACCCGCTAGCATCCGCAGGGTTGTCGTCTTGCCGGCTCCGTCGGGGCCCACAAGGCCGAACAGTTCTCCCGGCGCGACGTCGAGCGTCAGACCGTCCACGGCAGCAAGCGCGCCAAATGAACGCGCAAGCGCACACAGCGAGATAGCCGGCGGTTCCGTGGTGCGGGCGAGGCGGGTCATGGCAGAGTAGGCGAGTGAACCAACGGTCCGTTACGGCGCGATCTTGAGCGACACGTCAGCCGGCATGCCGGGCTTGAGCGCCAGCGCGGTGTCCCCAGCAATCCGCACCTTCACGGCGTACACGAGCTTCACGCGCTCCTCTGTGGTCTGCACGTTGCGCGGCGTGAACTCTGCCTGGCTGGCAATGAATGACACCGCGCCATCGTACGTGCGGTCGGCGTAGGTATCCGTTTTGATGGTCGCCGGTGCGCCAAGCTTCAGCGCGCCGAGCCGCGTTTCGGCGATGTAGATGCGCACCCAGCGGTCCGCAAAGTTGGCCATCGTCACCACGGGGGCGCCCGGCGCCACGATTTCGCCCGGCTGCCGCTGCCGCACCGTGACGATACCGTCGAATGGTGCGACGATCACCGCGTTCGCGATCTGGGCCTCGACCTGCCGCAGTGCGGCAGCCGCCGACGCGACCATCGCGCGCTGGGCTTCTATGCGCTCAGCGCGCGGGCCCGACTGCACCAGCCGCAGCTGCTGCGCGGCCTGCTCCCGCTGGCTGCGCACCACGTCGGCGGCGAGCCGCGTCTTGTCATACGCCTCCTGCGAGGCCGCGCCGCCGCGGAAGAGTTGCTCAACGCGGCGCAGATCACGCTGGGCGTCCGCCAGCCGAACGGCCGCCGCGCTGTCGGCCTCGCGCGCCTGCGCCAGCTCCTCGCTGCGGGCGCCGCGCTGCAGCTCGGTGAGGCCGGCTGTCGAAGCGCCCAGTTGCGCGCGGGCCTGCGCTTCGCGCGCACCGAGCTCCGTGCGGTCGAGCACCGCGATGGTATCACCGGCGCGCACGCGGTCGCCTTCATTCACGCGAATGCTGGCGATGCGTCCGGCGGCCTGGAAGCCGAGCGCCGCTTCGGTGGCCTCCACCGTGCCCGACGCGGTCAACGAGGAGCCGTCGCCCCGACCACGAAAGAAGAAGAATGCGCCGATGGCCGCCGCGGCGACCACGACAATGGCAAGGGGTGCGCGCTTCATGGCTGTGACTCCAGCGAAGTGACGATCCAGGAACGATTGAGTTCGCCGAGGACGCGCGCCAACTCGACGCGAGCGGCGATCACGGCGTGGCGGGCCTGCACGAGGCCGCTGCGCGCGCGGAAGAGCGCGGCCTCGGCAATCAGATAGTCGGTCTGTGTACCGTCGCCGACATCACGCGAGAGTGCTGTGATGCGCGCGACTTCGTCGGCCTGCTGCGCGGCGGCCTCTAGAGCGAAGACGCGGGCGCGTGACGCGTCGAACGCGGCGCGCGCGTCATCCACCTGCTGCTCGGCGGAGAGCCGCGTGATGCGCACCTGCTCCTGCGCCGCACGCGAGGTGGCCACGGCGCGGTCAACGGCGCTTTGGCGCGCGCCGCCCGTGAAGATCGGCCACGAGAGGCCGACGCCCACCTGCCACTCCGAGAGCCAGCGGCCCGTGATGTTGCTGCGGTCGATGATCGCCGAGCTGGCCTGCAGCTGCGGCAGTCGGCCGGCCTTCGCCGCGCCAACCGACGCCGCGGCCGCATCGGCACGACGCTCGGCCAGCTGGACGTCGACGTTGGCATTGCCGGCGCGGGCAATCATGTCTTTGCGTTCGGCGTCGTTGGCGGCGGCACGGCTCAGTCCCACCGATGCGAGCGGCGCATCGCGAACCGTGGCGAACGGCACGCCCATCAGCCGCGCGAGTTCGTGTTCCGCGACATCCACATTGGCCGTGCTCAGCACGCGGTCGGCAATCGCTGAGGTCAGCTCGGCGGCGGCGCGCAGGGTGTCGAGGCGCGCGGCCTTGCCCGCTGCCAGCCGATCACGCGCGCGCTTCGCCTCAGAGGTGAGGGCGCCCACGCGCTGGTTCTCGGCGGCGAGCACGCCGCGCGAGGTCAGGACCCGCAGATACGCGCCGAGGGTGCGCGCGAGGAGCTGCTGCTCGGTGGCGCCCAGGGTCGCGTCGGCCGCGTCGCGCTGGGCCTCGGCCGTCTTCACGCGCGAGGAGCGCGCGCCGAAGTCATACAGCGTGTATGCCGCGCCGAGCGACGCCTGCGAGAGTTCGGTGTCGAAGGATGGCGGATCGCGCAGGTCGAGTCCGTGAAGCGGCCAGACGATCATTGGCTTCTCGAACTTGTTGACCGCACCATCGAGCGAGACAGACGGAAGCCACGCGGCCCGCATCTGGCGCACATCGGCCGAGGCGGCGTCCACGTTGGCGCGCGCGGCGGCGAGTGTTGGGTGCGATGCCAGGGCGCGGTCCACGGCGGCGGCGACGGTGAGCCGCGTGCTGTCTTGCGGCGCGAGGAGGGCGGCCGAGAGGAGCAGGATCGGAATCATGACCGATGCTCGGGGTTGGTGGCGAGACTGCGGGTGATTGTGGTGACAACGTGCTTGACGAGCTTGCGCTGCGTGGCGGGGTTTTCGTAATCCACGCCGGCAATGTCGCGGGGAATTCGGCTCGCCATGCGCAGCAGGAAGGGCTGGGCCATCACGCTGAGGGCGAGCAAGGCCGGATCACCGTCGCGGATCGAACCGTCCTGCTGGCCCTCGCGGATGAGTCCCATCATGACGGCGATGTTCCGCTGCATCAGGTGCATGAGCGGCGGCGGGAGCGGCCGGTCGGTGGCCAGTTCGCGCAGCATCATCTCCGGGGCAGGGAGGCCCGGGTCGGTCAGGACAAAGGTCACGATGAGCGCAATGCGCTCGAGCGGCGTGCCCTTGTGCGCGGCCGCGTCGACGAAACGCTCGGCGAGCGGCGACCCAATGCGATCGATGACGGCGTGGTACAGCGCTTCCTTGGAGCCAAAGTGGTACGTGATGGCGCCGAGGTTGGCTTTGGCCCGACTGGTGATCTGCCGCACGGAGACAGCGTCGAAGCTCTCGCGCGCGAAGAGCTCGGCGGCGACAGCCAGGAGGCGTTCGGGAACCGGGTCTGGTTTCTTCATACGTATGTATGAATAATAAACCTGTTGTTGCGCGTCAAGGGTTTGTCCGTTCCTCCCGGCCCCCGTCCCACGTTCCTCGCCCTTGGGGTCCCGGTACACCAGCAACTCCATTACTATTACAAGGTTGTGCACCACGATGGTGCACCACTGAACCCAAGCCTCGATCAAGTCCGATGACGAAGACCGGTGGGGCGGCGCGTCCGTCCATCACAGCCGATCCCGAATCGCTGCTCGACACCTTCCAGCTCTACAAGAAGCAGATCTCTGTCACGGCCGTTGTTCTCGCCGTGGTTGTCGGCGGCGCCTTCATGTGGCGGGCCAACTCGGCGCGCCGCGAGACGCAGGCGGAGAAGGCGTTCTTTGAAGCGATGAACCTGGTCAGCCAGCGCGATGCCAAGGCGCCCGACGCCCTGATGAAGGTGTCGCAGCGCTACGACGGCACGGCGGGTGGCGCGCAGGCGGCGCTGCTGTACGCCCAGTCGCGGTTCGACGAAGGCAAGTACGCCGACGGACAGAAGCTGCTCGATGGCCTGAAGGCGCCCCGCGCCTTTGTGTCCGGGGTCGAGGCGCTCAAGGCCGCCGGTTACGAGGGCGAGCAGAAGTTCGACCTCGCCGCCGAGCACTACCTCAAGGCCGTGGACAAGGCCGAGCTTCAGGGTGAGAAGGACTTCCTGAAGGGGGAGGCCGCCCGGGCGCTCGCCGCCGCCGGCAAGCGGACCGAAGCCGCCAAGCTCTGGGGCGAGCTGGCGGACAAGCCCGATTCACCGATGTCGGCCGAAGGCAAGATCCGCGTTGGCGAGCTGACCGTCACGACGGTGAAGCCGTAGTCCCAGGTTTACATCGGCGGCGGTTGCGCCGCTGAGAAAGTACTTGAACGGGCGTGGGGCATCGGCTTCACGCCCGTTTTGCGTGCCCGTGCGTTGGTTGAGGGAAGGTGTCGACGGGCCCGGCTCAGACCCGCTAAAGGCGCCACTAACGCCCAGAATAGTACTTATAATATGTATTATGTAAACTAACTAGGGTGGATAACCACAGAACCGGTGGATAAGCTGATCCCCCATCACTTCAATAACTTGGACAGTTGGTGTCGCCGCACTGTCGCCTCTCTGCGCGCAACAAAATGAGGGCGAGCGCATCCTGCCGCCCGCCCTCCGCCGAACCCGCCTAACCTGCCGCCTACAGCTCGGCTGTGCGCCCCTGATAGACCACGCGAGCCTCGCCGCTCAGCGTCGGCCAGATGTGGCCGTCGTCCTTCCGGCGCAGCGTTACGGTCAGTGTCCGGTCCGACTTGGTTCGCAACCGGACGACCTGCCCCGCAAGCCCCCAGGCGTTCAGCAGCGTGGCGCTGGCCACCGAACCGGTCCCGCACGCCAGCGTCTCGGCTTCCACGCCGCGCTCGTACGTCCGGATAACGAAGTCGTCCGGACCGGTGCCGGCCGGAGCCACGAAGTTGACATTGGCCCCGTGCTTGAGCCGCTTGTCGAGGCGCAGCGGCCGCCCTCGGCCGACCACATCTACCTTGGAGATGTCTTCCACGAGCACCACCAGATGCGGGACGCCGGTATTGGCGAAGCCGATCCGCTGCTCGCCGGGCTGCAGTTCAAACTCGGTCTTGGGCATCAGGTCGTGAACCATCTGGAGGTCCACGGACGGCGTACCGTCACGAAAATGGCCAACCATCGCCCCGGCGTCGGTCTCAAAGTGGCAGGTTCCGTCGCCTATTATGCCAAGTTCTCGAGCCAACCGAACGCTGCATAGCGAAGCGTTACCGCACAGCTCGCCGAGGCTCCCATCCCGGTTGAAGTAACGTATCCTAAATGCTTGGTACGTATCGCCTTGCAAAAATACAACCCCGTCCGCTCCAATACCGGTCCCAGTGGCGCAGAGCCGGCGGACTTCGTCCGGATTGTCAAGCGCGTGAGCGACGCCGGAGTCGGACCGGGCGTCGAAGAAGATGAAGTCGTTGCCCGACCCCGACATCTTGTAGAACGGGTGCCCGTTGGGAATGCTCATAGCTGCCCCGTCAGATGCCACCACCGGAGGCGCCAGACCATGAAGACGGCTTCGCGCACGATGTGGCCGCTCATCTTGCTGTCCCCGACCGTGCGGTCGGTAAAGACGATCGGAATCTCCTTGCCGCGGAATCCCTTGTGGAAGGCGCGGAACGACATCTCGATCTGGAAGGCGTAGCCGTTCGACCGGACCTTGTCGAGGTCGATGGCCGCCAGCACACGCCGATGGAAACACTTGAAGCCGCCCGTGCCGTCCCAGAGCTTCAGCCCCGTCACGATGCGGGCGTAGATATTGGCGAAGTAGCTCAGCATCAACCGCTTCATTGGCCAGTTGACCACCGTCACGCGGCCGTTGAGATAGCGCGACCCGAGCACGAAATCGGCCTCATCGGCGACGGCCAGGAACTCGGGTAGGTGCCGCGGGTCGTGCGAGAAATCGGCGTCCATCTCAAAGATGTACTCGTACTCCGGGCGCGCGAGGGCCCAGCGGAAGCCGTCCCGATAGGCCGTGCCGAGTCCCATCTTTCCCGGACGTCGCAGCAGGTGCACACGCGGCTCCCGGCGGCCGATCTCCTCCACGAGGTCGCCCGTCTTGTCGGGCGAGTTGTCGTCGACGATCAGCATCTCGATGCGCGGGTCCTTCTCGAGCACCTGTGCAATGAGCGTCGGAATGTTCTCGCGCTCGTTGTACGTGGGGACGATGATCAGTGCTTTGTCAGCCATGGCGTTCCATAATGTGGCGGCGGTCGGCGGCGAAGCCAGCGGCGGCAAGCAGCACGCTGAGCAGGAGCGCGATATACGTGATGCGACGCCCCTTGGGGTACGTCGCGTTGTCGAAGCGGAACTCGACGGTCGTCGCGCCGGCCGGAAGCGGGACGCCCATCAGCACATAGTTGGTACGGTACACCTCGGCCGGCTTGCCGTCGACCGTGGCGGTCCACCCTGGATAGTAGTTCTCGGAGGCCACGAGCGCCGACCCCGTCGGCGCCGGCGCGCTGAGCTTCACGGTGAACGCGCCGGGGCGGTAGCCGCTGGTTGTCGTGGTGATCGTCGACGGCGCGGGCAGCGATGTGAGCGTGCCCGCCTGCACCGCCACGGCCGACGTGTCGACGATGGCCACCTGATACGTGGCGAATGTCGGCAGCGAGGTGGCTTGCAGCACAACATCGTCGGGATACTTGGCGATCGCCGGCGCCACCCAGGCGAACGGATGCTCGCCCGGCAGCTTGTACAGCGCCACCCGCGTTCCGGCCGCATTGGTCACCGGCCCCGCCACCCGCTCAGCGCCGTCAATCGGTAGCGTGTCGGTGTTGGTGAGCATGTAGTTGATGTTCATCAACTGCCAGAACGAGGGGTTGAGTCGCGCGCTATACCCCTCGTCCTTCTTGCCGAGCAGCTGGAAGCGGCCGAGTTCGTTGCCGTGGTAGCCGGTCACCGACCGGATGCCGTGCACCATCAGCCCGTCGCCCATCAGCTGCGGATCGTGCGGCGCCACCGGATTCCCTTCGCCGACGGCGAAGACGGCGACGCGCGTGGGCTCCTTCACTTGCTTCAGGTAGTCGATGGTCGCGTCGCTGGCGAACAGCTTGGAGGCGGGCGGCGAGAACATCCAGTACTGCTTCTCGATGCTCCACAGATCGGCGGCGATGATAAGTGGCAGCGCGATGCTGGCGTGCCGCGCCGTGAACACGCCGCGCGACATGGCGATGATCACGCCCGCCGCCAGCGCGACAAAGAAGAATGAACGCCACGCGCCAATGGTGACGGCGCCCGCGTTGGCGGTTACGACGTCAATAAGGCTTGGCTCGATCACGAGCCCCTTGCCGATGCCGGTGAACAGTCCGGCCGTGGCGAGCAGGCCCACCACCGCCGCGCCCACGAGCCAGCCGACCGCGTACTTGCGAGAGGCCCTGCCGGCAAGCAACCGCTCGGCGCCCAGCGCGGCGAGCACCGCGATGGCGAAGGCAAAGACGAACATCATCGTGCTCGGCGCGCGGAAGAACTTGGTTCCCGGCACGAGCGCGTAGACGATGCGGAAGAACGGCGTCGAACCGCCCAGCGCCCAGAGCAGCGTCACGATGCCCGTGCCAAGCCAGAAGCGCCGGAATGCGCGGCGCGCTTCCCCGCCCGCTCCAAACGCCAACGGCGCGAGCAGTAGCACCACCACGCCGAGGTACTCGCTGTGCAGGTGAATAAGGTTGCGTCCCCAATACTTGTCGAGGATGCCGGAGAACTGCGGCAGGTAGACGTTGATCAGCTCTTCGACAGGCCACGAGTACGACGTAGCGTACGCGTAGTCGCGACCGCCTGCGCGCGGCGACCACGGCGTGTACTCCATCAGCGGCAGGTACTGGATGGCGCCGATGGTCATCCCCAACACGACGGCGCCGAGCGCAAAGCCGAGCCGCTTGAGCGCGGTGGCGCGGTCGATGGTCGTGGTGCCGAACGCCAACATCAGCGCCCACGCGCCGGCGGCGAGCAGCAGGTACTGCAGGAGCTGCGGGTGCGGCGAGAGCACGGCGAGGCCAACGACGATGGCCAGTACGCCCCACGCCCAGTGCCTCGCGTCGCGAATTCCCTTGGTGAGCAGCAGCAGCGTGAACGGCAGCAGCGCGCTGACGAACAGCTTGCCGTCGTGCCCTGGCGACGCGTAGGCCGCGATCGGGCCGCCGAGCTGATAGGCGAGTGCGCCAATGACGGCCGGCGCGAAACCGAGGCCGGACGTGCGCAGAAAGAGAAAGGTGCCGAACCCGGCGAGCCAGAGATGGCTGATGAAGCCCCACGTCATGCCGGCATCGGTGCCGAGCAGCAGGCGCAGCCAGAACGTCGGGTAGAAGATGTCGCCGTGCATCGCGGCGACGAACGGCATGCCGCCGAACAGGTATGGATTCCATTGCGGGATGGCGCCGGTCAGGCGCCACTGCTGCACGGCGAAATCGCGGAACGCGTACCCGGCGATGTACTGGTCGCTCATCGGGTTCACGAGGAACTGTCCGCCGAGCGCGGGATAGCCGAGCGCGAGCGCGGCGATGGCGCAGGCGAGCGCCGCCCAGAGCGCGCCGAAACGCGGGGAGAGTCCTGACGAGCCGGTGTCGGTGGTGGTCATCTACGGTCGGGTAGAGGTGCCGCGGCGTTCGAGCGGCTGGAGCAGGAGCAGCACGACGCCAGGAATTATTTCTAGCACGGTGAGCCAGACGCGCGAGGCAGCGACGAGCAGAGCGACCAATCCGCCGGCCGCGAGTCCCGTGCGCTGCAAACCTTCGGCCATCGCGATTTCGCGCACGCCCAGTCCGGCCGTGGCGAAGACCGCGATGAAACCTAGCAGATACGAGCCGATGAAGATCGCCATCCAGTCACCCGAGGCGCCCTGCGCACTGGCGCCAAGTCCGACGGCGAGCGCCTCAAACGCAAAACCGTACAGCACCCACGCCAGCGCCGTCCCCGCCGCCGCCCACCAGATGGCGCGATGCGGCAGCGGAGGGAGCGACACAGAACGCTTGGTGACCCGGTTCACCAGCCGCACCATCGAAGGAAGCATCGACGGTGCCGCCAGAGTCGCCACGCCGAGCGCCGCTATGGCGGCGACGACGAGCCACGGAAGCTGCAACGCCCGTGATCCGGCGATCATGAAGACGAGGAGTCCAGTAACGACGTTCACGAGTTGCACCACGAGCGACGAGCCGACCGCGGCTACTGGCGAGACGCCGCGCGCCTGCGCGAGCGTTCCCATCGCGGCAATGGCCCAGATCCTTCCCGGGGCGTTCTTGGCGAGGTTGCTGATGAACCAGATGCGCATCGCATCGACAAAGCTGATCTGCTCACCCCATGCGACGACCGTCTGCCGCCACGTCTGGATGAGCACGCCGTAGGCGAGCAGCACGAAGCCGGATGACACGGTCAGCAGCAGCCAATCCGGGTGCGCATCGCGGAAGAGGTGCTGATACTCTGCCCAGTTGTGCGCCACATACCACGCGACAAATCCCAGCAGGGCAACCTGCAACACGTGCCGCATCACACGCTTCCCGGTCATGGGCGCGCTCCCAGCGCGGCGTCGTACGCCTGCCGGTACCGCGCGCCGACGGCATCAGGTGAGAAGACCGCCAGCGCACGAACACGAGCCGCTGCCCCCGCGGCCCGTGCCTTGGGCGGCCGATCCACCACGCCGTCAATCGCATGGGCCAGCGCAGCGATGTCGCCAGCCGGTACGAGCCAGCCGGTGACGCCGTCTTGCACCACATCTGTCAGGCCGCCGCTCGCATATGCGATGGCCGGTGTCTCGCAGAGCGCGGCTTCCACGCCCACGAGCCCGAGCCCTTCGTCGGTCGAAGGGATCACCAGCGCCGCGCTGCGGCCATAGAGCGGCGCGAGCTCAGTCTGTGGCAAATGCCCGAGCCATTGGACGCGTTCGGCGACGCCGAGTTCGATGGCGCGCCGCTCGAGCGCCGCGCGGTCGGGACCGTCGCCCACCACGTCGAGCGTCCACGATTTGCGTGCCCGCGCCATCGCCTGCAGCAGGTCATCCAGTCCCTTCTGCGCGTTGAGGCGCCCGACAAAGAGCATCCGGCCGCGTTCGTGTGCGTCCAGCGCGGGGGCGGTGAACAGCGATGTCGCCGCTGGCATCGGCGCGGTGCCGACCGGCCGGCCGCCAAGTGCGTCACGTGCCTGCCGTGCGAGCCAGCCCGAGACCGCGAACAGCGCGGCCGACTGCGCCGCGACGCGCCCGAACAGCGCGCGGGCTTTGGCGGTGCGCATGAGTCGCACGTCGGAGCCGTGCATCGTGACCACCATCGGCACGCCATGTCCCCCGCCCTGCATGCCGGACGGGAACCACCAATGGGCGTGCACCAAATCAGGGCGCCACGCGCGGACGACGGCGCGGGCCGCACGCCGCCCCCGCCAGCTCATCAGGGCAAGCGCGAGCTTGCCGCGCACCGAGGCGCTCACCTGCTCTGCCATCGTACCTACGTAGGCTAGCGTCTCCCACGCGCGCGGCGCGTAGCGATAGCGCTGAACGCGGATGCCGTCGATGGTATCCACCGGCGCGAGCCCCGGGGCCGATGGCGCGAGCACGCGCACCTCGACGCCTTCGCGCTGCACCGCCTGCGCCAGCGCCAGCACAAACGCGCCCGCCGCATCCCCGCTTTGGCGCGGGAACGCGTGCGTGACAAAGAGGACCCGCAGCGGCGGAGGCGTCACTCCGCGGGCGGCTGGCGGGAGTCGTCAATGCGACGGCGCAGTTCGCGCAGTTCCGCGCGCTGCACCGCGATCTGCTCGCCGAGCAGTCCGGTAGCAAAGAAGATGCCGCCGAGGATGAGGCAGGTTTGAATGACAGTCCACACCGAGCGGACGCCGACGCCTTTGGTGAACAGAAGATACAACGCGACGAGTCCGGCGAGGAAGGCGGTCGCGAACAGGAAGACGCCGAGCATGCCGAAGGCGAGCAGCGGCTTCTGGCCGAAGCGCAGCTCAAACCAGACGGAGAGCATGTCGAGCACGCCAATGGGAATGCGCCCGAGGCCGAACTTGGACTTCCCCGCGTGGCGCGGGTACAGCGGCACCGGGATTTCCGACACGGTGAATCCCTGCTGGGCGGCGAGCACGATCATGTACCGATGCCAGTCGGGACGCGACGGCTGGTTGTCCATGATCTCGCGCCGATATGCCTTGACGTTGTTGAGGTCTTTCACCCGCACGTCAAACAGCGCCCGGCTCAGGGCGTTGTAGATGCCCGAGACAAACGCCTTCTCGTACTTGCCCTGCTTGTAGCCGGTGACCATGTCGCTCTCGCCGGCGAGGATCGGCGCCACGAGGCGCGGGATGTCCTCGGGCTTGAACTGCAGGTCGGCGGGATAGAAGACGAGCACATCGCCGCGCGCGCTCAGGTATCCCGTGCGCAGGGCGTCGGCAATGCCGCGCCGCGCGCGATGCCGCACGGTGCGCAGGAACGGATGCTTGGCGCGCAGCGACTCGAGCAGCGGCCACGAGCCGTCGGTAGACCCGTCGTCGATGACTACCACTTCGTAGCGCTCCGGCCGGCCCTGGAACGCCTGAGCGCACAGGTCGAGGAACAGCGGCAGGTTCTCCGCTTCATCCTTGGCGGGGACGAGCACGGACACGTCGACGGGGTGCGGAGGAAGTTGCATGAGCAGGGTTCGTGGAGTGCCGGACACCGCCGGCGAAGGTTGGGTGCCGCGTCCTTCCCTACACGCGCTTCCGCATCCGCGCGGGGAGCACGCGGAGCTGTTCGCGGTACTTGGCCACCGTCCGCCTGGCGATGCGAATCCCTTCCTTCTCGAGCATCTCGACGATCGCCTGATCGGTCAGCGGGTCCTTGGGGTCCTCGTCCTTCACCAGCTTGTCGATCTTGTCCTTGATGCCGCGCGCCGACATGTCCTCGCCGCCGGCGGTGGCGATGCCCGACGAGAAGAAGAACTTGAGCGGCAGCACGCCGCGCGGCGTCTGCACGTACTTGTCGCTTGTTACCCGGCTCACGGTGGACTCGTGCATGCCAATGACGTCGGCCACCTCGCGCAGGGTCAGCGGCTTGAGGAACTGCACACCCTTCTCAAAGAAGTCGCGCTGACGGTCGACGATAAAATGCATCACCTTGAGCATCGTCTGCCGCCGCTGCTCGATGGCCTGCACGAGCCACTGGGCGGCGTTTAGCTTGCTGGCGATGAACTCCTTGTGCTCGGGCGTGAACTTCTTGCGGTCCCGCGCCATCTCCTGGTAGACGCGGCTGAGCCGCAGGCGCGGGATGTTGGTGTCGTTGAGGAAGACGAGGTACTGGCCGTCGACCTTCTCGACGACGAGGTCGGGAATCACATAGCCGTCGGGCGTCTCGCTGCGCGTGAAGCCGGGCTTGGGGTTCAGCTTGGCAATCTGGTCGGCGGCGTGCTGGACCTCGGCGGCGGTGGAGCCTACGCGGCGCGCGATCTCCGCCCAGCGGTGCGCGATGAGTTCCTCGAAATGCTCGGCGAGGACGCGGCGGGCCAGTGAATGGTCGCCGGGGAGTTCGCGCAGCTGCAGGAGCAGGCACTCGCGGAGGTCGCGCGCGCCCACGCCCGGGGGCTCGAGGCGCTGGATGATGGCCAACATCTCGTCGGCCTCGGCGGGCGTGAAATATGGCACCGGGCCGCTGTCACGCCCGGTGGCCTCTGCGCTGCGCTCCACCTCGGCGTTGATGCCGCGCAAGATCTCGTCGAGATCGCAGGCCAGGTAGCCGTCGTCGTTGATGTTGCCTATGAACTCGTCGGCGAGCACGCGCTGGCGCGGTGTCAGGGAGAGAAGATCGAGCTGCTCGCGCAGGTCGTCCTCGAGCCCTCCGTGCGAGACGCTCACCGGCTCGGTGTATTCGCGCTCCTCGCGGTCTTCACGCGGACCGGAGACATCAAAGCCGTCGAGGAGAATCTCCTCCCAGTCCGTCTCCTGCGACCGGGGATCGGTTTCCGGCGCGGGCGCCGCCTCCTCGAGCGGAACCTCGAACGCCTCCCCTTCCGTCGGGCTCTCTTCCGTTTCGTCGTCGGCGTCGCCAGTCTCGTCGTCGCTATCGTCCTCGATAAGTTCGAGGAACGGATTGACGAGCAGCTCCTGCTTGAGGTGCTGCTGCAGATCGAGCAGGGGCATCGTGAGCATGTCCATCGCCTGGTACAGGCGAGGATTGATCTTCAGCTCCTGCCCCAACCGGACCGACTGGCTCAGCCCCGCCTTCATGGAGACGAGGCCTCGAAGCCCGGATCGGGCGGCGCGTCGGTCGCGTCGACGGCCGGCGGCGGCGCGGTGGTTGTGTCGCGGCTGAAACGCTCGCGCAGGCGCGCCGTGAGCGTCGGGCCAAGGTACACGCGCGACACCGTGTCGTCGAACACGAGTTCGCGCACCGTGCCCGACACCTTCACCTGCCCGTCGAACATGATGTACGCGCGGTCCACGATGTCCAGCGTCTGCTCGACATTGTGGTCGGAGATGAGCACGCCGATGCCGCGGTGGCGCAGGCTCGCGACAATCACCTGAATGTCGTGCACGGCAATGGGATCGACGCCGGCGAACGGCTCGTCGAGCATCATGAACTTGGGCTGCGTCACCAGCGCGCGCGTGATCTCAAGCCGGCGGCGCTCACCCCCCGACAGCTGGAACGCCTTGCTCTGGCGCAGATGCTTGAGGCCGAGCTCGTCGAGCAGCGCCTCGAGCCGCGCGGCGCGCTCCGCCTTGCCGAGGTCAAGCTCCTCGAGGATCGCGAGGATGTTCTCCTCGACCGTCAGCTTGCGGAAGATCGACGGCTCCTGCGACAGGTAGCCGATGCCCAGGCGCGCGCGCTTGTACATCGGCATCTTGGTGATGTCGGTGCCGTCGAGCAGAATGCGCCCCGCCGCTGGCGGAATCAGCCCGGTGATCATGTAGAAACTCGTCGTCTTGCCGGCGCCGTTGGGGCCGAGCAGGCCGACGATCTCACCCTGCTGCAGCTCGAGCGCGACGTCGTTGACGACGTTGCGACGGCGATACGTTTTGACGAGTCCTTCGGCGCGCAGCACGCTGCGTCCTTCGACGCGCGGCATCGCGGCCGTCGATGCCCGCACGGCGGCGTGCTCCCCGGTGGCGCGGAGCGCATCGGCGAACGCCTCGCGTCCGCCGCGCACCGTCTCCCACAGCGCGGGAGCCATCACGACACGGCAATCGGGATCATCGAGGTCGCCGACCGTGATCGAGCCGCCATCGACCAGGCGCGGCAGGGCGACCTTGGCCAGATGCGTGCGCACCTCGTCGAGGCTCAGGCGGCCGGCTTCGCGCTCGGCGTCGAGCCCCTCGGCCTGCAGCGCGGCGAGGTGGTCGTTGCGGTAGTGCACCGCCACGTCGTTGAACGACGCCGCCCCCTGCTCATCGGCGGCCCCAATGAGCGCCATCAGCGCCAGCGCCACCGACCGATCGCCGTGGGCAAGGCGTTCGGCGACACCACGCAGGCCAACGGTCACTTCGCCCGTCGCGGAGGCGGTGGAATCCTGGGGCGGTTCAGCGTGCGGCGTGGTCACGGCTTCTTGACTGGAGTGGTGGATGGCGCGGTCTGCCGCGCCGGCGGCGTGGTCGCGGGGCGCGGCTTGCCCGGCGCGGCCGCGGTGGAGTCGGTCTTGAGCGAATCGTCCACCAGACGCTCGAGATACACGCCCGCGGCCTTCTCGCGAACCGTGACCGTGCTGACGGTGCGGTCGGCGCCAAACTGCACGGTGATCGACTTGCCCTTCACGTAATTCAGGTTGGGAGGCGCCTTCGCCCCCTGTGAGCCGGCCACCTGGTAGAACGACGAGGCGTCGCCGGAGGCGAGAATTGTCCGGATGACCGGCTTGGCCGCCGAGTCGGTGGCCGCTCGCGCGCTGTCGAAGGCAGCGACGATCGTGTCGCCGCGCAGCCAGTCGTCCTCGGTGGAGACGAACTTTGTGGAGTCGGTCCGGCTGTTGGCGTACGCGCCGCGCAGGGCTCGCAGCTCGCGCAGCACCTGTCCCGGCATGTCGACTTCAATGGAATCGGCCAGGATGTCGCGATCGGTGGCGTGCGCCTTGGCGCGCGACACGCCCCACGCGTACGCGCGCGAGAGCTTCTGCGCGGTAAGGCGCAGGTCGATGGTGTCGGACTTCAGCGTGACGTCGTCGCTCGTCGCGACGGCGCTGTCGGCGGAGAGCACGCGTTCGAGCTTGCGCTCGCGCGACCAAAGATCGATCTGGCGCCCGACCAGCGTGAACTTCGACTCGCCCCGCCCCTCGATGCGCGGGCGGCCGGACAAGCGGGCCCACTCGCGCCCGCCGTCCATCGTGGCGCTGTCCGACGTCGACGTCAGGTCAGGGCGCGTGATGACCACCGCCCCGCCGGCATAGACCAGCGAATCGGCCACGTCGGTAACGCGATCGGCAACCACTTCCACGGTGTCCGTGCCGCCCCCCGCGTCGTCGGGGCCGATGCGCGTCACGGGCCGCCCGGTGGCGACCAGCCGCGACTCCGCCCGCAGGCCGGGCATCGCGCGATAATACTCGGCGCGCGGGCCGCGCATGTGCGTTCCCTTTTCGGTGACGGCCACAACATTGCCTTCGGCGAGCACACGCTCTTCCGTCTGGAAATAGGTGATGCGGTCGGCGTCGAGGCGGACGCGCTTCTCTTCGTAGTGCGCGCGGCCAATGAGCGTGTGCGACTTCAGGTCGCCCATCGACTCAAGCGAGTCGCCGGCGAGGCGCTGGTCGGTATTGGTGCATTTGCCGCGCACGCCGCGGCTGTAGTAGGTGTTGTACTGACCGCTCGGCAGTCTGATGGCCAGTGTGTTCGTGGAGTCGTAGTTGAACAGCTCCAGGTTGCACGAGCGAGCACGCGGCGGCTGCTGCGCGGCCAGCGCGAGCGGGGCAAACATCACCCCGACGGCAACCCAGCGTCGGCGCATCAGTTGCCGGGCACCTTGACGTCGCGCGCCTTGGCGCGCGAGGCGCGGAGAATGCGCAGGTTGTTCATGTCGGGGTCGGAGACGAAGCCAATGCCGCTGGCTTCGCGCCCCGCTTCGGTCAGCACAAACGCGCTGTCCGACGAGATCTGGTTGACGCGGGAGTCGTACTTGATCTGCTCGGTGACGAGTCGGCGCCCGTCGATCGTGTTGATTTCGACATTGCCGCGCGCCTCCATCACGTTGTCGCGCGTGTAGTAGCGCCCCGTGCGTGACGTGAGCACCGCGTCCTTGGCGCCGGAGGCGCTGTAGAAGATCGTCCGCACGATTCGCATGTCCATGCGCGTGTTGTCTTCATAGAACAGCGCCGTATCGCTCAGCACTTCAGCCCGCCGCAGGCCGCTCTCGGTGACCAGCGTGCGCGACCCGAACACCACCTGATCGGCGGCGGGGTCAATGCCGCCCGCGATGGTGCCCGTCTTGGGCTTCTGCGTGTCGCGGCATCCCGCCGCGAGCACGACGGCACTGAGCAACGCTAAGCGATACCTCACCCTGCCCCCGCCCGCATCAAATCGTGGAGATGCACGACCCCCACGATCGTGCCATCGGCTGCCAACACGGGCATCGCCATGATGCCGTGCTGTTCCATACGATACACCACGGCGCTGCCGAGTTCGTCGGCCATCGCCGTCTTCGGCTGCGTCACCATCACCCGGTCCACGCGCACCGAAAAGACATCGGGCTCACGTTCCATCAGGCGCGTCAGGTCGCCGGTGGTCAGAAGCCCCCGCAGCTTGTTTGCGCCGTCCGTCACCAGCACGATGCCCCGCCGCTCGGCCAGCAGCACCACGGCCTCGCGCATCGTCGCCGACGCGGAGAGCAGCGGCAGGCGATCGGTAAGCATCACGTCCCGCACCTTCGTGAGCAGCTTTCGCCCGAGGGAGCCGCCGGGATGCAGGCGCGCAAAGTCCTCGCGTCGGAATCCCTTCACTTCGAGCAGTGCCACCGCGAGCGCGTCTCCGAGCGCGAGCGTCACCGTCGTGCTCGTGGTCGGAGCCAGATCGTGCGGACAGGCTTCCTCTTCCACTGAGGCGTCAAGCGACACGTCGGCCGACCGTGCCAAGGTGGAATCGAGGTCACCTGTGATGGCGACCACCCCTACCCCGAGCCGCTTAAGCTGTTCCAGCAGCGGCAGCAGTTCGTCCGTCTCGCCGCTCTTGGAAATGAGAATGGCGACGTCATCCTTGCCCACGATACCGAGGTCGCCGTGCACGCTCTCGGTGGGATGCAGGAATGTCGCCGGCGTACCGGTGGACGTGAGTGTCGCCGCGATCTTGCGGCCAATCAAGCCGGACTTGCCGATGCCGGCGATGATCGTGCGTCCCTTTGAAGTGGCGATGCGCTCGACCGCCTGCGCGAACGACGGCCCCACCCGCTCCGCCGTGCGCGCGAGCGCCGCCTGTTCAAGGGTGATGACGCGACGACCGCGCTCTATGATGTCCTGGGGAGTGCTCATTTGCCCGGTACCTCCGCGCGGCTCTGCACGTAGCGCTCGACGAGCGCGTCCCATTCACCGCGGGCGCGCAGCAACACTTCGCAGAACTCGCGCACCGCGCCGAATCCGCCGCGCCGCGTGAGCTGCAGCCGCGCGCACCTGGCGGCGTCCGCCGTGGCGTTGCCCACCACCACCGGCAGACCGACTTCGCGCAAAACGCCAACATCCGGCAGATCATCGCCCACGAACGCCACCTCATCGAGCCCGATGCCGTGCTTGTGACACAGTTTGCGCAGGGCGGGCAGCTTGCGCGCCTGCTCGTCCTGCACGAGATCGTCGACCTTGAGTTCGGCGGCGCGCAGGGCCACGCTCTCCGACACGCGCCCCGTGATGACGCCCACACGAATGCCGGACCACCGCAGCAGCAGAATGCCGAGGCCATCCTGAATATCGTACCGCTTGAACTCCAGCCGGCGGCCATCGACGTCGCCCAGGTACACGCCCCCGTCGGTCATCACGCCGTCCACATCGAGCACCACGAACTTGACGCGGCGCGCCGATTCAGCATCGAGCACGGGAGCGGCGGTCATCGACGGCCACGCGCGGCGGCCCAGACGTCGACGGCGCGCACGATCAGCTCGTCGAGCTGATGCAGCGGCATCATGTTCGGTCCGTCGCTCGGCGCGTGGTCCGGATCGGGATGCGTCTCCATGAACAGCCCGTCGGCGCCGGCGGCGCAGGCCGCGAGCGTGAGATGCGGAATCATCGCGCGCACCCCGCCCGACGCGCCCCCTTCACCCTTGCCCGGCTGCTGCACCGAGTGCGTGGCGTCAAAGATCACGGGGCAATCGCAGGCCTCGCGCATGCGGGGAATGGCGCGCATGTCGACCACCAGATCGCCGTAGCCGAAAAAGCTGCCGCGCTCGGTCACCGCAACGTCCGATTCGCCGGGGCCGCGAGCGCCCACGGGATCCGCGGCGCGCACTTTCGCCACCGCGCCCTTCATTCCCTCGGGGTGCAGGAACTGGCCCTTCTTCACGTTCACCGGCCTGCCGGTCGCGCCGGCGGCCTCCAGCAGGTCCGTCTGACGGCAGAGGAACGCCGGGATCTGCAGCGCATCGGCCACCAGGGCCACCGTGGAGCACTGCTCCGGCAGGTGTACGTCGGTGATTACGGGGAGTCCCGTGGCGGCGCGCACGCGGTCCAGCGCGGCGAGTCCTTCTTCCATCCCGGGGCCGCGATGCGCCCCGGCGTTCGACCGGTTAGCCTTGTCGAAGCTGGCCTTGTAGATGATCCCACCCGGTACACGCTCGGCGAGCCGGGCCAGGTGTTCGCCGACACGCAGCATGATGTCGTCAGACTCGACGACGCACGGGCCGGCGATCAGGAAGAGCTGGTCACGCGGGAACGACGCGGGCATGGTTACTTGGCCTTGGCAAGCGAGGGAGCATCGGTCGCGGCGCCCGCGCGCGCGCCGCGGCGAACCACCGACGCCGCGATGAAGCTGGCGAACAGCGGATGCGGGCGCGTGGGGCGCGACTTGAGTTCGGGATGGAACTGGCAGGCGACGAAGTAGGGGTGATCCGGGAGTTCGACCATCTCCACGAGCGAACCGTCCGGCGACAGCCCGGAAAGACGCATGCCTTTCTCCACGAAGATCTCACGGAAGCCGTTGCCGACTTCATACCGATGGCGGTGGCGCTCGCTGATCTCGGGCACGCCGTAGATCTCGGCGGCGCGCGATCCGCGCGCGAGACGGCAGGCGTAGGCGCCGAGCCGCATCGTGCCGCCCAGGTCCTTGACGCCGTGCTGGCTCTCCATCAGCGCGATGACCGGATGCGCGCACTCGGGGGCGAACTCGCTGGAGTTGGAGTCATCGAGCCCGCAGACGTTGCGCGCGAACTCGATGATGGCCACCTGCATGCCGAGGCAGATGCCGAGGAACGGCGTCTGCGTGGTGCGGGCGCCGGCGATCGCTTCCACCATGCCCTCCACGCCGCGCACGCCGAATCCGCCCGGCACGAGCAGTCCGTCGTACGAACTGAGCAGGCGCGTGGCGGTGTCGTGGTCGGCAAACAGATCCGACGACGTCCACGCAATCTCCACGCCGACATCGTTGGCGATGCCGCCGTGAATCAGCGCTTCCTGGATGCTCTTGTAGCTGTCGGCGTAATCAGTGTACTTGCCGACGACGGCAATGCGCACCTTCGACTTGGGCTCCACCACCTTCTGCACGAGCGAGCGCCACTCGGTGAGGTCGGGCGCCTTGGTCTCGATGCCCAGCTTGCGGCAGACGAGCTGATCGAACCCCTGTTCGGCGAAAGCGAGCGGGATCTGGTAGATGGTTGGAACGTCGCGGCTCTCAATGACCGCGCCGAACTCGACATTGCAGAACAGCGCGATCTTGCGCTTGGTGTCTTCGGTCAGCGGACGCTCGGTGCGGCAGATCAGGATGTCGGGCTGGATCCCGAGCTCCATCAGTTCGCGCACCGAGTGCTGCGTCGGCTTGGTCTTGATCTCGCCGGCGGCGGCAATGAACGGCACGAGCGTGAGGTGGACGAACAGCGCGTTGTCGCGGCCGATATCGTGGCGGAACTGGCGAATGGCCTCGAGGAACGGCTGCGATTCGATGTCGCCCACCGTGCCGCCGATCTCGACGATCACCACGTCGTTCTCGGGCGCCAGCCGGCGCACCGCGGCCTTGATCTCGTCGGTGATGTGCGGAATCACCTGCACCGTGGAGCCGAGGTACTCGCCGCGCCGTTCCTTGGTGATGACGTTCAGGTAGATGCGGCCGGTCGTGACGTTGTTCGCCTGGCTCAGCGGCCGGTCGATGAACCGTTCATAGTGCCCGAGGTCGAGGTCGGTCTCCGCTCCGTCGTCGGTGACGTAAACCTCGCCGTGCTGGAACGGCGACATCGTACCCGGGTCGACGTTCAGGTACGGATCGAACTTCATCATGGTCACGCGCAGGCCGCGCTGCACCAGCAGCCTGCCGAGCGAGGCGGCGGCGATCCCCTTGCCGAGCGACGAGACCACGCCGCCGGTGACAAAGATGTACTTGGTGCTGGAGGCGGTGGGCGTCATCAGGAGGTCCCGGCGGAGAGGTGTGCCCAGTGCGCATTGGCGCGCACGAGGTCGTCTTCGGTGTTCACTTCGCCCCACGACGGGGCGTCCACGATGGCGACACCCATGGCCAGGCCGGCGGCTAGGGCGCGGAGCTGCTCGAGCTTTTCCACGAGTTCGAGCGGATGCGGCGGCAGCGCTACCCAGCGCGCGAGCGCCGCGCGGCGTGCCGCATAGATGCCCATGTGCTGCAGCACGAGTGCGTCACGCGACGCGCGGTCCGACTCATCGCGCAGGAACGGAATAGGCGCCCGGGAGAAGTACAGCGCCCGCCCGTCGTCGGCGCGCACAACCTTCACGCAGTTGGGGTCGGCCATGATGTCGGCGCTGCGCCGCCCGGCCGCCGTGCCAAGGTCAAAGCCGTGGTCTCGCACCATGGCAATGGCTCCGGCCATCGCGTCGCCACGCATGAACGGCTCATCGCCCTGCACATTGACGACGATGTCATACGACGAGTACTCAGCTCGCCGTGCGACCTCCGCCACGCGGTCAGTGCCCGACGGATGCGCATCCGACGTCAGCACGCCCTCGGCGCCGTGTGCCGCCAACACATCGAGGACTTCGGTCGACTCCGTGGCCGCAACGACGCGATCGGCTAATCCGAGAGCGCTCACCCGCTCCCAGACGCGGACCACCAAGGGGGCGCCACCCAACTGGCGCAGAGGCTTGCGGGGGAGCCGAGTAGCACCCAGTCGGGCGGGAATCACGGCCAGGATGCTCAGAAGGCACCCCCCGGAAGCGAGGTGGTGTACGCAAAAATCACGCCACCCAATATATGGTTGGGGGCACGGATGGTCAAAATCGTTTGAGGCGCCGCTGGCGATCAGGCTGACTGCGCGTTTTTAAGACACTGCTCAGAAACGAGTTCACTTCCCAAACCTGACACGCGCTCAGCGCGATTCAGTGCCCGGCGGGAGGTTCGCCAGCATGAAGCGCCTCACGTTCTCGCCCATCACTGCCCGAATTTCGTCTTCGGAGAAGCCGGCCTGTAACAGCGCCTCGGTTACCTGCGCCACCTGATCGGCCCCGAAGGCAACGGTCGTCGCACCGTCCCAGTCGGAGCCGAGCGCCACGTGCTCGAGCCCCGCGACATCCACGGCGTGCCGAATGGCTTTCGCGATCGCGCGGGGCGAGGCGTCGCAGACGGCGCCGTCCCAGAACCCAATGCCAATCAGCGCGCCGCGCGCGGCGAGAGCCCTCAGTTGGCCATCGGACAGGTTTCGCGGCCCTTCACAGGTGGCTTGCACCCCGGTGTGCGAAACGACCAGCGGCTTGGTGGAGAGCGCCAACGCGTCGTCAAACCCCTGCGGCGAGACGTGGGCGAGATCCACGATCAATCCCAGCGCTTCCATCCGCTGCAGCACCTGGCGGCCGAGCGGCGTCAGTCCGCCCTTGGCTTCCCCGTGCGCGGAGCCCGCAACTTCGTTGTCGAAGAAGTGCGCCAGTCCGGCCATCCGAAAGCCGTGCGCAAAGAGGGTGTCGACATTGGCCAGTTCGCCGTCGATCGCCTGCAGACCCTCGGTGTTCAGAATCCCGATGACCGGCTTGATGACGGGGGTGCGCTCGCGGAATTCGAGCGCCGTTTGCAGCTCCCGCGCCGTATGCACAACGACCAGCCGCCCCTCGGAGATCGCCGCCGCATGCTCCAGCTTGTCGGCCTGATACAGCGCACGCTGCAGACGGCTGCCCCAGGTGCGGCGCGGCCAGCGCGAGGTGATGGCGAGCAGGGTGATGTTGTCGGTCGCCGCGCTGTTGCGGAGGTAGTTCTGCCCCTTGGGTGTCTTGGTGACGGTGGAAAAGACCTCAAACGCCACGTTCCCGTCAACGAGTCGCTGCACGTCGGTGTGGCCCCACCAGCCGGGCTGTACGGGGTCGCGGTCCCACAGGAGCAGGTCGTTGTGGAGGTCGGCCACGAACAGCGTCTTGTGCAGCGTCTCCGCGCGCGCCGAGACGGCGATCGCCCGTGTGTCGTCCACGCGGTTCATCCGCGCGCCCACGACACGCGGCACGACAAAGAAGAAGGCCGGCGTCGCCAGCCCGACGAGCGCGGCCAGGCCGAGGAGCCGCCGCCGCGCCAGACTCATGCCGCAGCCCCGCGCCGCGCGAGGCGCAGAAAGTTGACGAGCATCTGCTTGCCGTCTTGCGTCAGGATCGACTCCGGATGAAACTGCACGCCCCACACGGGATGCTGGCGATGTCGAAGCGCGTGGATCTCACTGGGGTCGTCCGCCGCCCGCGCCGTCACCTCGAGGCTCGCCGGAAGGGTCGCGTGCTCCACCACCAGCGAGTGATACCGCATCACGCGCAGCGGCGACGGCAGTCCCTCAAAGAGGCCGGTGGCATCGTGCAGGATGTCCGATGTTTTGCCGTGCATCACCCCGCGCGGGGCGCGAATGACGCGGCCGCCGTACGCCTCGCCGATCGCCTGGTGGCCGAGGCAGACCCCGAGCATGGGAACGGTGGCGCCGAGCCGCTGGATGACGGGCACGGTGATGCCGGCGTCGGCCGGCACGCCGGGTCCCGGCGACAGCACAATTGCCGACGGCCGCAGCGCGGCCACGTCGTCCACGGAGAGCGCGTCGTTGCGCTCGACGCGCAGCGTCTCCCCCAACTCGCCCAGATACTGGACGAGGTTGTAGGTGAACGAGTCGTAGTTGTCGATGACGAGGATCACGGTGGGGAATGTAATCGCGAGCGGAGTTCCCTGTCCCCTGCACTACCCGCGGGGGTGGAACTGCCGGTGCACCGACCGGAGGAATTCGCGGTCGATGTGCGTGTAGATCTGCGTGGTGCTGATGTCCGCGTGGCCGAGCATCTCCTGCACCGACCGCAGGTCGGCCCCGCCCTCGAGCAGGTGGGTCGCGAAGGAATGGCGCAGGGTGTGCGGCGTGACCGGCTTGCTGATGCCAGCGAGCTGCACGTATTTGCGGAGGATCTTCCACGCGCCCATGCGGCTGAGCGGCGCGCCCCGCGCGTTCAGGAAGAGCACCCCTGCCCCTTTGCCGCGCTCGAGGCGCGGGCGCAGCTCGCGCAGATAGATCGCCACGGCGCCGGTCGCCTTGCCGCCCACCGGCACGAGCCGCTCCTTGCCGCCCTTGCCGAACACGCGCACGACACCCTCGTCGAGCATCAGGTCCTTCACTTTGATGGTGATCCACTCGCCCACGCGCAGTCCGGCGCCGTACGCCAGCTCGAGCATCGCGCGGTCGCGAAAGGCGAGCGGCTCTTCGATTGGAATGGACGAGAGCAGCAGCTCGACCTCGTGCGCGGTGAGCACCTCGGGCAGGGTCCGCCATTTCTTCGGCGTCTCGAGCCGCTCGCTGGGGTCCCCCGTCACCGCCCCCTCGGCCATCAGGAACCGATACCAGGTGCGCATGGCCGAGATGCTGCGGCGAATTGACGCGGGCGAGAGGCCGAGGTCCTTGAGGAAGTACACGAACTCGCGCAACTGCGCGGCCGTCAGCGCCTCCGGTGAGACCACCCCGTGCGCGACGGCCCATTCGGCCAGCCGTTGCAGGTCGCGGCCGTAGCTGTCGTTCGTGCGCGCGGAACTCCCCTGTTCGAGCGTCAGAAACTCGGCGAATCGCTCGAGCAGGAACGGACGGAGGAGATCGGCGGGGCCGCTCACTCCGACGGCGGATGCTGCAGGTGCGGGTGCTTGGCTTTGTGGCGGCGCCACAGCTCCCAGCCGAGGACGGCCAGCACCGCGATGAGGATGGCGGCGGTAATGCCAACCCGACGCCCCACCACGTGCAGCGATTCCTTGACCTGCTCCCAGTCGGCCCCAACCTGGAACGCGAGCCAGATGATCAGGCCATACCAGATGGTGCTCGCCACGAAGATCACCAGCGCGTAGCGCAGCACGTTCACGCGCAGGGCTCCGGCCATTGGCGACACGACCGCGCGGAGTCCCGGCACAAAGCGGCTGACGAAGAGCGCGGCGAGGCCGTAGTGCGCGTACAGCCCTTCGAGCCGCTCTTCGGCGTTCAGCAGGTGCAGACGCTTGAGATTGGAGTGCATCCACTCAGCGCCGAAGCGTCGGGCCACGGCGTAGACCACCAGCGAGCCCAGCACGCTGCCGGCGACGATCGCGGCCACTACCGGCCCCATGCTCGCGCCGCGACGGGCCGCATAGAAAGCGCCGAACGCCACGACAACGTCTGCGGGCGCTGGCGGGAAGATGCTCTCGATGAACGCGACGGCGCCGAGCAGTACGTACAGGGTGTTCACGTCGAGCGCGTTCACCCAGTCCAGCAGTGCGTTCACCGTCGCTCCAATTCAAACGAGTGAAGCGTCGCCACCGCGATCGCGGCAATCCCCTCGCCGCGTCCGATCCACCCCATGCCCTCGTTGCTCTTGCCCTTGACCATCACATCGGTGACGTTCACGCCCAGCGCATGCGCCAGCCGTTCACGCATCGGACCGCGATACGGGCCAATGCGCGGTGTCTCGGCGATGACCGTGACATCCACCTGCGCCGGCGTCCAGCCGGCCAGCCGCACGCGCTCCACGGCAAGATGCAGCATCTCGATGGAATCGCGCCCCTTGTTGGCGACATCGAGGTCGGAGAACATCTCACCAATGTCTCCGACGCCGGCGCCGCCCAGCACGGCATCGGTCACGGCGTGCGCCACGGCGTCGCCGTCGCTGTGCCCCACCAGTCGCTGCTGCGACGGGATCATCACACCGCCCAGCACAATGCCGTCGCCCGGACCGAATCGATGCGAATCGTATCCGATGCCCGTGTGTACCCGCGTCACGTTTCGCGTGCCGCCAGCGACTGGTCCATCGTGCGTGGCCTCCAGGGGCAACTGGTCGAGGCGCTCGGCGGAGATGCCGGCCTCCAGCAACACGCGTCCGGCGCCGCTGTGCGGGCTGTGCCCCATGGCCCGCATGATGTCGCCCTCGGTCACCACACCGCCACCGCGCCGTTCCGCCTGTTCGCCCGCCGCGCGCAGAATCGCCTCGGCGGCGTCCTCGCTCTCGGCCATCGCGGCCGCGCCGGCGCCCGACAGGCGCGACTCCACGGCGCGCACCAGCAGGTCTACGGGCATTCCGAGCATCGCCAGCATCTGGCTCGCCGTGCCGAGCGGCGCGCGCAGCATGCCGAGGAGGAGATGCAGGGAGTTTGGCAGGTCAAGGCCGTGACGTTCCGCCTCGACCATCGCGGCGTCGATCGCCTTGCGTGCGCCAGACCCGAACCGCACTCCCATTGGTCTGCCCTCTCCTATGCCGCTGCGGGGGCGATCAGCTGGTAATCCTGCCGGCGCCGGCGCGGCGTGAAGCCCGCGTCGGCGATGAGCCGCTCCATCTCGTCGGTCGTCGTGTGGTACGTCGTGTTCGCCGCCGACACCACGTTCTCCTCGATCATCAGCGAGCCGAAATCGTTGCAGCCATACGACAAGGCAATTTGCCCAATCTTGAGCCCCATCGTCACCCAGCTCGCCTGGATGTTCGGAATGTTGTCGAGGACGAGCCTGGCGAAGGCCACCGTACGCAGGTACTCCACGGCGTCGGTCTTCGGCTGGTGGCTCAACTGCGGCGTGTTCTCGGGCTGCAGCGGCCACGTGATGAACGCGGTGAACCCGTTGGTGCGCGACTGCACGTCGCGCAGGCGAAGGAGGTGCTCCATCCGCTCTTCCAGCGTCTCGCCGATGCCGTACATCATCGTGCACGAGGTCTTGAGCCCCTCTTGGTGCGCGATCTCCATGATCTCCAGCCAGCGGTCGGCGCCGGCCTTCTTGGGCGCGACGATGTCGCGCACGCGCTGCACGAGAATCTCGCCGCCGCCGCCGGGAATGGAATCCAGCCCGGCCGCGATTAGCTGCCGCACCACCTCGCGGGCATCCATGCGGTACAGCGTCGCCCAGAAATCCACCTCGCTCGGCGAGAAGCCGTGCACGTGGATCGGGTGATGGCGCTTGATGTACCTGATGAGCTCGAGATACCACTCGAACGGGATGTACGGGTTGTGCCCGCCCTGAATGAGAATCTGCACGCCGCCGAGGGCCTTGGTCTCCTCGATCTTGGCGCCGATCTCCTCGTACGACAGCGTATAGCCTTCGCCGTGCTTGGGGCGCCGGTAGAACGCGCAGAAGCCGCAGTCGGCCACACAGACGTTCGTGTAGTTGATGTTGCGGTCCACGATGTACGTCACGACACCCTCGGGGTGCAGCGCGCGCCGCCTGGCGTCGGCGAGCGCGCCGAGCTCGAGGAGCGGCGCGTGCTTGTAGAGATCGAGGAGGTTCGAGAGTTCAGACATCGGCAGAGCGGAAAAGGGAGGCGTGCGGTTCGTAAATCATGCGGCCGGCAGGAAGACGAGCTTGCCCTGCGGCACCTTGCCGGCGAGCTCGAGACGGCGGAGGAACTCCGACAACCCTTCCAGGTACTCGAGCCCGAGGCCGTAGTCGAGGCCGGCCAGGTATTCGTGAATGACGGCGGGCGGCAGCTGGCAGGCGGCCGACGCCTCGCTGGAGATCAGCGGCAGGTTGGCGAGGCCCCAGTCGCGGCTCTCCATCAGGGCGCCGTGCACCTGCAGCGCGTCGCGCAGGCGGACGTCACGGCGGGCCACCCAGACCGCGAAGACAAACGGCAGACCAGTCCACTTCTTCCACTCGACGCCGAGGTCGTACACATACGGGTAGTCGCGCCCGTGGGCCGCGGCGACGGGGTGTTCCTTGTGACGAAGCATCAGCGCCGCGTCGCCGATCACGAGCCGCGCCGCCACTGGCGCCTGATCGCGGCGCAGGTCATCGGCCTCGGCGTCGCCGGGCACAAAGGTCGGCTTCGCCTTCCACACCTGCTCAAACAACAGGTCGAGCAGCGCCACCGACGTCATGGAACTGCGCGTGACGAGCACCTGCTGTCCGCCCAGCTCCTGCACCGGGCGCGTGGAGAACAGCATGACGCTGCGCACCTCGCCGTTGCACGAGATGGCGAGGTCAGGCAGCAGGAGGTACTTGGCGGCATCGCGCGCGTAGGCCACGGCCGACACCACCGAGACGTCAATGCTGCCTTC
Organism: Gemmatimonadota bacterium; assembly: GCA_016182795.1. Classification (GTDB taxonomy): domain Bacteria; phylum Gemmatimonadota; class Gemmatimonadetes; order Gemmatimonadales; family Gemmatimonadaceae; genus PNKL01. The sequence goes on along the minus strand of JACPFW010000037.1, from coordinate 58,446 downwards.
GGCCATGCCCCGGTTTAGCTCCGAGGGAATGCCGGTGACAAGATCAGCGTCGAGCGTGACCACACCGCGGTCGACTGCACCGTACACCGGGGCGCAGTTCAGATAGCGGATGCGACCGACGCGCATCAGATGGCCCCGGCCGCCGCCACCGGCGAGGCGTCGAACGTCGTGCGCAGGATCTTATAGAACGAGTCGCGCTCCGCCGGCACGCGCGAGGCGCCGCGGATGAGGTGCAGGATCGCATCGAGCGACATCGCCTGCGGCGTGTGCGCCCCGACGGCGTGGTAGATCTTCTCGCGCACCACCGTCCCCTCGAGGTCGTTGACGCCGTAGTGCAGCGCGACCTGCGACAGGAACGGCGTGACCATGATCCAGTGCGACTTGATGTGCTGGAAGTTGTCGAGGAACAGCCGCCCGACGGCCAGCTGCTTCAGGTCATCCCACCCGGTCGTCGCCGTCCCCTGCCGACCGAGCTCCTTGCCGAGCTCGTTGTCGTCCGGGTGATACGCCAGCGGCACGTAGGCGAGGAACCCGCCCGTCTCGTCCTGCAGGGTGCGCAGCATCACGAGGTGCTCCATGCGGTCCTCGAGCGTCTCGACGTGCCCGTAGAGCATCGTGCAGTTGGTGCGAACCCCCACCTCGTGCGCCGTGCGATGCACGCCGATGTACTCGGCGCCGGCGAGCTTCTTGTCGGAGATGCGCTCGCGCACCGCGGCGCTGAACGTCTCGGCGCCGCCGCCGGGCATCGTGTCGAGCCCCGCTTCCTTCAGCGCGACCAGCACGTCACGCCATGGCATCTTCTCGATGCGCGCGATGTGCGCAATCTCCACCGCCGTCAGCGCCTTGATATGCACGTGCGGGAAGTTCGCCTTCAGGGTGCGGAACATCTCCTGGTAGTAGGCCAGCCCGGCTTTCATGTCGAGGCCGCCCACGATGTGGAACTCGCGCGTCAGCCCGTCGGCGGCGTGCGCTGCCTCGCCGAGCACCTGCTCCATCGTGTACCGGTAGGCGCCCTCTTCCTTGGGTAGGCGCGCGTAACCGCAGAAGACGCACGTCTTCCGCAGGACGCAGATGTTCGTCGGATTGATGTGCTGGTTCGACGCGAACGTCACGACGTCGCCGTTCTTGGCGCGGTTGACCGCGTCGGCCAGCAGCCCCAGCCCGGTCAGGTCGCCGGTGCGGTACAGCGCGAGTCCTTCGTCAACGCTGAGCCGCTCGCCGGCGGCGACCTTCTCGCCGATGCGGCGAAGGGCCGGATCGTGAATCCGGTCAAGCGGAATCGTCGGTAGGGTGGCCATCGCTCAGTCCCGCAACCGGACGAGCGCAAGCGACGTGTTATGCCCGCCGAAGCCGGACGAGTTGTTGAGCGCCGCGCTCACCGTGCGCGTGACCGGCACGTTGGCCGTGCAGTCGAGGTCGCACTCGGGATCGGGCGACTGCAGGTTGATCGTCGGCGGCACGATCCCGTGGTGAATGGCGAGCGTCGTGAAGATAGTCTCCACGGCGCCGGCCGCGCCGAGCATGTGCCCGGTGGACGACTTGGTCGAGCTGACGTTCACCGCCGACGCGTGCGAGCCCAGCACCTTCTTGATAGCCCGGATCTCATTGGGGTCGTTCAGCGGCGTCGAGGTGCCGTGCGCGTTGACGTAGTGCAGTTCGGCGGGGGTGAGTCCGCCATCCTGCAATGCGCGGCGCATCGCGCGCTGCAAGCCCTCGTGGTCCTCGGGCTGGCCCGTGAGATGATACGCGTCGCCGGTCATGCCGAAGCCGGCCAGCTCGCCGTAAATGCGGGCGCCGCGCGCGCGGGCATGCTCAAGCTCCTCGAGAATCACCACGCCGGAACCCTCGCCCAGCACGAAGCCGTCGCGCGTTGCGTCGAACGGGCGCGACGCGCGCGCCGGGTCGTCGTTGCGCGTCGACAGCGCCTGCATGTTGGCAAAGCCGGCCATCGACATCGCCGTCACCGACGCCTCGGCCCCGCCGGCGATCATGATGTCCGCATCGCCATACTGAATGGCGCGGAACGACATGCCAATGCCGTGCCCGGAGGACGCGCAGGCCGACACGGTCGTGAAGTTCGGCCCCTTCGCGCCAAAACGCATCGAGACCACGCCCGAGGCGATGTCGCTAATGAACATCGGGATGAAGAACGGCGAAATGCGTCCCGGTCCCGAGTTCATGAGCACGGTATGCTGATCCTCAAACGTCGTGATGCCGCCAATGCCGCTGGCAATCACCACGCCCGTCTGCAGGGGGTCGTAGCCCGTGCCATCGCCGAAGCCGGCGTCGGTCATCGCCTGCACCGCCGCCGCCATCGCGTACTGCGTGTACAGGTCGGACCGCTTGATCTCCTTGCGGTCCATATACAGCGCCGGGTCGAAGCCCTTCAGTTCGCACGCGAAGCGCACCTTGTGCTGCGTGGCGTCAAAGTGCGTGATCGGGGCGCCCCCCGACTTCCCGTCGAGCAGCGCGCGCCACGAACTCCCCACGTCGTTGCCAACGGGGGTCACGCATCCCAGACCTGTAATGACAACCCGGCGCTTCATCGACTCAACCGAGCTTCTGGTTCAGGTACGCGATTGCGTCGCCCACCGTGCGCAGCTTCTCGGCATCCTCGTCCGGAATGTCGATGTTGAATTCCTTCTCGAACTCCATCACCAGTTCGACGATGTCGAGACTGTCAGCGCCCAGATCTTCGATGAAGCTGGCTTCGGCGGTCAGCTTCTCGCGCTCGACGCCAAGTTCCTTCTCGATGATGTCCTTTACCTTGTTGCCATGGTCGGCCATACCGCGATCCTCTCGAACGTTGGAGTGGGGTGAAGACTTAATATAGTTGATGTCGCGTTCCGCTACATCACCATCCCGCCATCCACCACCAGGACCTGCCCGGTGATGTAGGCGGCCAGATCCGAGGCCAAAAAGGCCACCGCCTCGGCAATGTCGCCGGGTTCACCCAGGCGGCCGAGGGGGATCTGCGAGGAGAGTGCGGATTTGGCCTCCTCGTTGAGCTGCGCCGTCATATCGGTCTGGATGTATCCGGGGGCCACGGCGTTCACCAGAATGTTCCGCGACGACAGCTCCTTGGCCGCCGCCTTGGTGAACCCGATCAGCCCCGCCTTGGACGCCGCATAGTTGGCCTGCCCCTTGTTGCCGATGAGGCCGACAACGCTGGTGATGTTGATAATCCGCCCCCAGCGGCGCTTCATCATGCCGCGCTGGGCGGCACGCGTGGCCACGAACGCCGAGCGCAGGTTGGTCGCCAGCACGGCGTCCCAGTCGTCGTCCTTCATGCGGGCCATCAGGTTGTCCTTCGTGATCCCCGCGTTGTTGACCAGGATGTCGAGCTGACCAAAAGCGTCTTCCACCGACTGGACCAGCATCGTCACCGACGCGGGGTCCGACACGTCGCAGGCGAACCCGCGCGCCTCCACGAGCTCAGCCGCCACTTTCTCGGCGCCGGCGAGGTCACGTCCCACCACCGCCACGCGCGCCCCGCACTTCACCAGCGTCTCGGCAATCGCGCGGCCAATGCCCCGGGTGGAACCGGTGACGAGGGCGACTCTACCCTGAAGAGAGATCATGGGGGAGATGGGAGAAGGAAGAGATCTACAGACTTGAGAGAAGCGCTTCGACTTCCGGCACCGTGCCGCACGTCCTGGCCGCGTGGTTGGGAGCGAGGCGCTTGAGCAGGCCGGTGAGCACATTGCCCGGGCCCATCTCCACGAACGTTCCCTCGGGATACGCGGCGGCCATCGCCTGGATCACGGCCACCCAGCGTACCGGCGACGTGAGCTGGCGCAACAGAAGGTCGCGAGCCACGCCCGCGTCAGTGACGGGGCCGGCGGTGACGTTGGAGAAAACCGGCCACGAAGGCTGGCCCCACGACGCGACGCCGAGCGCATCGGCCAATCCGGACTGCGCGGGCTCCATCAGCGGCGAATGGAACGCGCCACTGACCTGCAAGCGCACCGCCCGCTTGGCTCCCGCCGCCTTGGCCAGTTCCATGCCCCGCTCCACACCCGCCACCTCGCCCGAAATCACCACCTGCTCGAGTGCATTGTAGTTGGCGGGGACCACCGCGCCGGCCGCACTGGCCTCCGCGCAAATGTCGTCGATCGGGCGCTGCAGTTCACCGAGAATGGCCGCCATCGCCCCCGGTCGCTGCATGCCGGTCTCGTACATCAGTTCGCCGCGCCGGCGCACTAGTCGGACGGCATCGGCCAACGGCAGAGCGCCGGCCGCGTGATACGCCGAGAACTCGCCGAGCGAGTGCCCGGCCGCCGCCGCCACGTGCTTCGCCGCGCGTTCGCGCACGACCGCCCACACCGCGGCGCCATGGGCCAACAGCGCGGGTTGCGCATTGTGCGTGCGCGTCAGCTCGCCAGCCGGCCCCTCAAAGCAGAGCGTCGACAGCGGCGTGCCAAGGGCGGCGTCGGCCGCCGCGAACACGTCGCGCGCGGCCGGAAGCTGCGCCGCGAGATCCTTGGCCATCCCGGGCTTCTGGGATCCCTGGCCGGGGAACAGGAGAAGAAGTTGCATGCGCCGCTCGTTAGAACCGCACCACCAGACTGCCCCACGTGAAGCCGGCGCCGAACGCGACGAACATCACGGTCATCCCCTCGCGGATGCGTCCGGCGCGCAGCGCTTCATCCAGCGCGATCGGCACCGACGCCGCCGACGTATTGCCGTAGCGGTCCACGTTGACGTAGACCTTCTCCATCGGGATGTTGGCGTGCTTGGCGGTCGCTTCGATGATGCGGATATTCGCTTGGTGCGGGATCAGCAGGTCGATGTCGGCGGACGACAACTTGGCGCCATCGAGCGCGCGGTCGCACGCCTCGGCCATCGAGCGCACGGCGTTCTTGAACACCTCGCGTCCGGCCATCGTGATGCAGTTGGAGCCCTCGGCGAGCACCTCGGGCGTCACGGGGCGCAGCGCGCCGCCGGCGGGACGATGCAGCAGATCGGCGAGCGTACCGTCGCTGCGCATGTACGCCGAGAGAATGCCGCGCCCCTTGGTGGAGCGGCGCAGCACGGTGGCGCCGGCGCCGTCGCCAAACAGCACGCAGGTGTTGCGGTCCTTCCAGTTCACGATGCGCGACAGCGTCTCGGCGCCGATGACGAGCACCGTTTCGGCGCTCTGCAGGGCCATCAACCCTTCGGCGATCTGCACGCCGTACACCCAGCCGCTGCACGCCGCCGAGATGTCGAAGGCCGCGGCGCGCGACGCGCCGAGCGCGGCCTGCACCTCGACGGCGGTGGCTGGCAGCAGCCGGTCGGGCGACGCGGTGCCCAGCACGATGATGTCGAGTTCCGACGCGGTCACGCCGGCCGCCTTCATGGCCTGGCGCGCGGCATCCGCCGAGAGCGACGTCAGCGACTCGCCCTCGCCGGCAATGTAGCGCTGCTTGATGCCGGTGCGGTCGGTGATCCACTCGTCATTCGTATCGATGCCGAGGGCCGCGAAGTCGTGGTTGGTGAGGACTTTCTTTGGCACGGCGTGGCCGGTGCCCGCGATCATCGCGATGGGGCGCTTCATCGAGTGGCTCCTTCGGCCGTGGACGCGAGTCGCTGTCCGATATGGTCGCTCATTCGCGACTGCGCGGCGCGCAGTCCGACGAGAATGCCGTTCTTGATTGCTTCAGGGGACGACTTGCCGTGGCAGATGATCGAGACGCCCTTGAGACCCAGCAGCGGGGCGCCGCCATGCGCGGCGTAGTCGAGATTCTTGAGCGCGCCGCTCAGCTGCTCCTTGGTCACGCCGCTCTTGGCGAGCAGGCCGAAGATCAGCTTGGGCACGCTCTCGTAGAACTTGAGGAGCACGTTGCCCACGAAGCCGTCGCAGACCACCACGTCCACGGGGCCGCGGTCGCAAGCGCCCATCGGCACGTCGCGTCCTTCGACATTGCCGACGAAGTTCAGGCCGCCGGCGGCGGCGAGCGTCTGGTGCGCATCCTTGACCGCGGCATTCCCCTTCTCCGGCTCTTCGCCGACGGAGAGGAGCGCGACCGCGGGATTAGAGCGGCCGAGGATGTCCTCGGCGTACACGGCACCGAGCCGCGCGAACTGCACGAGTTCTTCGGCCGCGCAGTCGACGTTGGCGCCGCTGTCGAGCACGACGACGGGCTCGCGCGCGCTCGGAAAGAGCGTGGCGATGGCGGGGCGGTTGAGCCCCGCATGCAGTCGAAGAATGAAGGTCGACGCCGCCATCTGCGCCCCGGTGTTGCCGGCGCTGACGAACGCATCGGACTGCCCCTCGGCCTGCAGGCGAAGGCCGACGGCCATTGAGCTGTTGGGCTTGCCGCGGATCGCGACCGACGGCTTGTCCGTCATCTCGATCACTTCGGCGGCCTCGACGACGGTCAGGCGTTGCGCCGCGGCATCGCGCACGGCAGGCGCCGCCCCGGCCAACTGCGCCTCGAGTTCAGCGCGGATGACGTCGGGACGGCCAACCAGCTGGATGCCGTGTTCCGGGGCGAGTTCCTGGAGGGCGAGAAGCGCGCCCGCAATCGTCGCCGTGGGAGCGTGATCGCCGCCCATGGCGTCCAACGCGATGCGCGCCAACGTCAGCTGCCCTTCTTGGTAACCCGCTGCTCGCCGGCGTAGAAGCCGCACTCTGGGCACACCTTATGCGGCTGCTTCATCGCGCCGCACTTCGGGCAGGCCTGAATGTTGATCGCCGGGGCCTTCTTGTGCGTGTTGCGGGCCCGCTTCTTGCGCTTCGAGGTCTTTCTCTTCGGGACGGCCATCGTCGTCTCGTGACAGGGTCAGGTCATTCGGACGCGTTGCGGGTCTTCCGCAGCGCATCCCATCGGGGGTCAATCTCCGGCGCGCAGGTGCACGCGCCGGCGTTGAGGTCGGCGCCGCACTTCGGGCACAGCCCCTTGCAGTCCGGGCGGCACTCGAGAAACGGCGGAACCTCCAGCAGCCACTGCTCCCGCACCGCGGGCCGCAGGTCAATCACGTCGCCCTGAGCGCCTTCCAACGGGAAGACGTCCGGATCGTCGTCATCCTCTCCCCCAGCTTCGGCGAAGAGCACGTGCACATCGGCAGTCACGTCCCTCTCCACCGGCACCAGGCACCGCCGGCACTCCTGCTGCGTGGCACCGGAGAGGTGTCCGCTGAAGTAGTACCGTCCCGCGCCAGCCGCCGAGAGGCGTCCGGTGACCCGGAGCCCCTCACCAATCGGGCGCAGAATGTCTTCGTCCAACCAAACGCCGTCGGACGGCGGCAGCACCGCTTCCACGGTTACCGCGCCGTTGTCCAGCGATCGGGTGTCAAACGACAGCATAGCCATGTAACGTACTCTGTGTTCGCCAGTGAGTCAAGTTCTGGAATGACCGATACTTAGGCCAATTGCAGCCCTCAATTTACACCGTCTCGCGCTAGATCAGGGCCGCGGCACCAAAGAAGAACATCCCTTCGTGACGGGCGTTGTCGTCGGAGTCGGAGCCGTGGACCGCATTCCGACCCTTCGACTCGGCGTACAGCTTGCGCACCGTTCCCTCGGCGGCTTCGGCGGGATCGGTGGCGCCAATCGCGGCCCGGTAGGCGGCGACGGCGTCGGCCTTCTCGAGCACGAGCGGCATGCACGGGCCGGAACTCATGAACGTCACGAGTTCATCGTAGAACGGGCGCCCCTTGTGCACCGCGTAGAACGCGCCGGCTTCGGCGGTGGTCATGTGCAGCACCCGGGCGCAGATAATCTTGAATCCCTGGGCCTCGAGGTGGGCGATAATCTTGCCTGCCTTCCCCGCGCCAAAGGCGTCGGGCTTGATGATTGCGAGCGTGCGATTGCCAGCCATGGTCTGTCGGTCGGAATGAGGGTCGTTGGAATCGTGCAGCAAGAAAGATACAGAGGGCACCGTCGGTGGCGAAGGCGGAACGTGCCCTCGCCAGCCGACAGCACCCTCTCGTGTCCTGCGTCGATCGACTACTTGAGCTTCGCCTTGATCAGCTCCACAAAGTCCATCGGGCGCACGGCGACGCCGATGCCCGCGGCCTTGAAGGCCTCGATCTTCTCGGCGGCGGTGCCCGCCGAACCCGAAATGATCGCGCCCGCGTGCCCCATCCGGCGGCCCGGAGGCGCCGTCTGGCCCGCGATGAAGCCGACGACCGGCTTGGTCATGTGGTTCTTGACGAAGTCCGCCGCTTCCTGCTCGTCGGTGCCGCCGATCTCGCCCATCATCGCCACGGCCTTGGGCTTCGGATCCTTCTCGAAGGCCGAGAGGCAATCGATGAAGTTCGTGCCGTTGATCGGATCGCCGCCGATGCCGACGCAGGTCGTCTGACCGATGCCGGCGCGGGTGAGCTGATACACGACTTCGTAGGTGAGCGTCCCCGAGCGGCTGACGACGCCGACGTTGCCCGGAATGCAGATGCGTCCGGGAATGATGCCGACCTTCGCTTCCCCTGGCGAGATGACGCCCGGGCAGTTGGGGCCAATGAGGCGCGCGCCCTTCTCCTTCACGAAGGGGTAAACCTTCGTCATGTCGAGCACGGGCACGCCTTCGGTGATGCACACGACCGTCGCGCAGCCGGCGTCCACCGCCTCCATGATCGCATCAGCCGCGCCCATCGGCGGCACGTAGATCACGGACGTGTTGGCGCCGGTCTTGGCGACCGCGTCATACACGTTGTTGAAGATCGGGATCGTGCCCTCGAACATCTGGCCGCCCTTGCCCGGCGTGACGCCGGCGACGACCTGCGTGCCGTATTCGATGGCCTGCTTGGTGTGGAACGAGCCGTCGCGGCCCGTGATCCCCTGCACCACCAGCTTGGTGTCCTTATTGATGAAGATGCTCACGCGGCCTGTCCTCCCTTCGCCATCGCCACGGCCTTCACGACGGCTTCATCCATGTCAGCCGACGCCGAGAAACCGTTCTCGGTGAGGATCTTCATGGCGATCTCTTCGTTGGTGCCGGTAAGACGGATCACGATCGGCACCTTCAGCGGGTTCGCCTTGGTGGCCGTGACGATGCCGTTGGCCACGTCATCGGTGCGCGTGATGCCGCCGAAAATGTTGAACAGGATGCACTTCACGTTCGGGTCGGCGGTGATGATGCGCAGCGCGTTCACCACCTTCTCCGGATTCGACGACCCGCCGATGTCGAGGAAGTTGGCCGGCTCGCCGCCGTAGTACTTCACGAGATCCATGGTCGCCATCGCCAGTCCGGCGCCGTTGACCACGCAGCCGACGTTGCCGTCGAGCTTGATGAACGTGAGGTTGCAGTTGCGGGCGTCCACCTCCGACGCCGCCTCGGACGACACGTCACGCAGCGCCTCGATGTCGGCGTGGCGGTCGAGTTCGTTGTCATCGATGACCATCTTGCCGTCCACCGCGATCAGCTCACCCGTCGGCGTCGCGACGAGCGGGTTGATTTCGGCGAGCGAGCAGCCGCTGGCCATGAACGCGGTGTAAAGCTGCCGCATGATCTTGGCCGCCTGCTTGGCGAGCTTGGCATCGGGATAGAGGAAGAATCCCATGCGCATCGCTTCGTAGCCGCGCAGGCCGTAGCGGGTGTCCACTGGGAGGTAGAGAATCTTCTCCGGCGTCGTGGCCGCCACCTGCTCGATGTCGATGCCGCCGGCCGCCGACACCATGAAGACCGGCTTCTTGCGCTGGCGGTCGACGATGATGCCGACGTACGCCTCGCTGCCGATATCGGCGGCGACGGTGACGAGCACCTTCTCGACGGTCAGCCCCTTGATCTGCATGCCAAGGATGGCGGTGGCCTTCTCTTTGGCTTCGGCCGGCGTCTTGCAGAATTTCACGCCGCCCGCCTTGCCGCGCCCACCGGCATGCACCTGGGCCTTGACCATGACCGCGACGCCGAACTCCTTCGCGATCGCTTCAGCTTCTGCAGGCGTTGTGGCAACCTTGCCAGCCGGAATCGGCACGCCGAATCCGTGCAGGATCTCCTTCGCCTGGTATTCGTGGATGTTCACGGGAACTCCGAGGGAGATGTTCGCGGCGCCGTACGGCGCCCGTCGAAATACAACGCTCGGAATTTATCGTGAAGCGCATGATGACGGGAGATGGGCGGTGCTAGAAACGCCAACTGAGTGCGGCGTACGTCTGCATGGACGACGCACCCGCCTCGCGTTCACGGTAGGTGGAGAGCATCAAATACAGGGAACGCCTGATAGTGATGTCAGCATCTACCCCCCACCACGACACATTCGCCGCGCCGACAGATCCCGTCGCGCGTGTAGTGCGCACGCCGCCGTTGCCTTCGATGCGAACGACGCCCCATGGATCGATCTCCACGGCACCGGACGCGAGCTGTCCCGACGCAAGCGCACCGTCAAAGGCGGTGACGCGCGTGCGCAGGCCGACGCGCCAGCGCGTGAGGCCGCTGGCACTGGCCATGACGGTGTTCGAGCTGGCATTGCCGGCGCCGCCTCCGCGACTGTCGCGTCGGTCGACGCTCAGGCGCGCGTAACGCGGCGCAACGAATGTGAGCCCCGCCCACGATCCCTCACGGAAGGCGTCGTCGAACGACTGTTCTGGATCGACGTAGTCGCGATACAAGCGCGCGTTGCGTCGATGGTCAATGCCTCCAGAGAGGATGAAGCGCGGCGTCGGCGTCACCTGCACGCTGGCGAACGAGGCGGTTGCCGTGATCGGCACGCGCTCGGCGGCGCGTCGCCAGCCGCGATTCACGTCGAGTTCTTGCGTCGCATACAGCGACACGAGCGGCGAGGTCAGCGTGACGCGCGTGAATCCATATTCCCGGTCAATGGTCGTGCCGACGTACGAGCCAACACCGCCCATCGTCACGGAAGCCATGGTGCGCACGCCGGGTGCGGTATGCCATTCGCCGTAGGCGCCGTATTCGCGAATCTGGCTCGAAAGGCCGAAGTCGACGGCGTCCGGCTGACTGCCGACGAAGAGTCCCGTCGCCCACTGTCGCCGACCGAGATCGACGGAAAGTCCATCGAACAGTCCGACGGATGTGAGCGCCCCCGCCAGCTGTCGCCCGGCGGCGACACGGATGCCGCTTGCGGCGTGGCTCCACGAGAGCGCCGCTTGGTAGACGCGCGTGGAGTTGAGCGCCGGGCGTGGCGCCGCAGCCCCCGTGGTGGTGTATCGAGTGCGCTGCGCGCGGGCATCGACGGTGACGCCAAGCGGCGTGCCGACCATCGGGGAGCCCTCGAGCCGGAGATCGTAGGCAGGCTGCGTGAGCCCTCCCACCCCGCCCTCCGGCGCGATCACGAGGTAGCGCACTCCAATGCGGCCCCGCAATCCGCTGCGACGTGTCGGGCGCGCGCTTGCCGACGCGCTTGGCGCTGTGGCAGCGGCGGGGATCACGCGTGCGACGTAGCGCACCGAATCTCCCACGATCAGGTCGACGACGGGTGGAAGCAGTTCACAGGCCGCCCTCGTCGAAGCCAGCGCGGTGACGCGCACGCGCGCCACTGTTGCCCCGGCGCGGACGACGTCGAGCGTGCTCCCCTCGGTGAGGCCCTGTTGTCGGCCGACCTCCAGGTAGATGGTCGCGCCGCTGATGTAACTGATGCGGGTCCACGCGGACGTGTCGGTCTCCTGTGCCCTGGCTGGTCCCGTCAGCGCCGCGATGGCGGAGATCAGGGTCAGGACTGCGCGCGCGTATGGGTTCGGCAACGGGAGACGCATCACGACGTCCCTCGCGGATGGCACTGATAGCACAACGCGCTGTCGTAGCGATAGCCGGTGCGTCCCTTGTGCTCTTTGTCCATATCCGTTTGGCGGTGGCACGAAAAGCAGGAGAACACCGAGAAGTTGGTGGAGACAGTGTGGCAATCGGCGCACGTGCTCCACCGCCCCTTGTGCTTGCCGCTGTATATGGGGAAGTACGAGCCGTCGTGGTTGAAGGTGGCTCCCGTCCACCGGAGCGTCGTGTGGCACGACGCGCACGCCGTCGGGAACATGGCCGCGCGATGGTTGGGATTGGTCGTCGCGTCGTATCGCGCCTGATGGCAGCTCACGCAGAGCGTCGACTTGCCGCGATACACGCCGTCGCCATGGCACGAGGCGCAGGACTGCGTGGTGTGCGCGCCGGTCAGCGGGAAGAGCGTGTTCGCGTGGTTGAACGTTCCGGGAATCCACGCGGTGGTGCTGTGACAGACCTCGCACGTCGTCGGGAAGGCCGCCGACCGGTGATTGGGGGTCGTCGTCGCGTCGAAGCGCGCCTGATGGCAGCCCGCGCAGGTCAGCGGCTTGCCGCGATAGATGCCATCGCCGTGGCAGCCGGCACAGCTGACGGCGCGGTGCGCACCGGTCAGGGCAAAGCGCGTCACCGCGTGATCGAAGGTCGCGCCGGTCCAGGCGGTGGTCGTATGACACGTGGCGCACACCGTCGGGAACGCGAGCGTGGCATGCGGCGGCCGCACCGAGGCGACGTACTGCGGCTGGTGGCAGGACACGCACGCCGTGTTCTTTCCCTTGTACACATTGTCGCCGTGACAGCGTGCGCAGGGGGACGCCCGGTGCGCGCCGGTCAGGGGGAACTGCGTGGCCGAGTGGTCAAACGGCGACGGCACCCACGCGGTGGTCGTGTGGCACGACTGGCACGACGTCGGAAAGCCGGCCGCTGCGTGCGCCGGCGTGCTGGTGGCGTCGTACCGGGCGCGATGGCAACTCTCGCACAGCGACGGCTTTCCCTTGTACACGCCATCGCCGTGGCACCCTGCGCACGCCACCGCGCGATGGGCGCCGGTGAGCGCAAACGACGTGACAGAGTGGTCGAACGCCGAGCCCGCCCACCCGGCGGTGCCGTGGCACTGCGTGCAGTTCGTACCGATGCCGCTGGCCGCGTGCGCCGGTTTCGTGGTCGCCGCGTAGGCCGCCTGGTGGCACGACACGCATGCGGTGCTCTTGCCCTTGTAGACGCGGTCGGCGTGACAGTCATTGCACTGCGCCGCGCGGTGCGCGCCGGTGAGGGCGAACGCGGTCGCGCTGTGGTCGAACGATGCCCCCTGCCAGGCCGTCGTGGAATGGCACTGCTGGCACGTCGTGGGATAGCCGGCACTCGCATGTGGCGGATTGACGGCGGCGGCGTACTGCGCCTGGTGACAGTTGGCGCACGTCGAGGCGATGCCGCGCCACTGGCCATTGGCATGACACGACGCGCACGGCCCGGCGCGATGGGCGCCGGTCAGGGCAAATGCGGTGGTCGAGTGGTCAAAGGCTCCGCCCGTCCACGCCGTGGTGGTGTGGCAGGAGAGGCAGGCGGTCGGAAACGCGAGCGTCGCATGCGGCGGGTTGGCGGCCGCCGCGTACTGCGGCTGATGACAACTGCGACATTCCGTCGACTTGCCGCGGTACACGTTGTCGGCGTGGCAGCGGGCGCACGACGCCGCACGATGTGCCCCGGTGAGCGCGAACGCCGTGGCGTCGTGGTTGAATACGCCGCGTGTCCACGACTTCATCGAGTGGCAGAGCGCGCACGTGGTCGGGAAGCCGGAGACCGCATGCGGCGGCGTCTTGGTCCACGTATAGTCCGTCTGGTGGCAGGCGACGCAGTCGGTGGGGCGCCCCTTGAAGCGGCCGTCGGCATGGCAGCGGTCGCACGACACCGCCGCGTGCGCGTCCGTCAGGGGAAAGCGGGTCGCCGCATGGTTGAAAGTCCCGCCGGACCACGTGCTGACGCGATGGCACTGACTGCAGTCCTGCGGGAAGCCCGCCGCCTGATGATCGGGCGCCTTGGCGGCGCGATAGGCACTGGCATGGCACCCAATGCAAGCGGTTGGCCGCCGGCGATACTGCGACTGCCCTGGCGACGCGGCCGGGTGGCATGCCGCGCACTCCAGCGTGGCGTGTGCGCCGCGCAGGGGGAATCGCGTGAGTTCATGCGTGCGGCGAAGATTGGTTTCGTCGACGAAGCTGCGCGTCGTGTGGCACTGCGCACAGTCACGTCCCATCTCGGCCTTGTGCACGTCGCGGTGGCATTCGGCGCAGGCCACGGGCGCCTTGCCGAACTCGAGGGACGCGTGGCAGGCGGTGCACGCCGTGCGCTCGTGCGCGCCGGACAACGGAAACACCGATGGCGCGTGCGCAAATGCGCGGCTGATGCGCGCGGGGCGCCAGCCCTTCGCGCTGTGGCACTGCGCGCAGGCGCCCACGTTCGGGCCGTGCGGATTCGCGGCACCCGTGGGCTGCTGCGCGGGCAGTGCGAACGCGACGACGAGCGAGGCTAGCGCACCGACGGTCCTCCACGTCATGAACGGTTCCTCAGCGCTGCTGCCGCGTGGCAGCCTTCGCACGCGGTCGGCCGCGGCCGGTACTGTACGCGAGTCCCTCCACCGGACTGTGCAGCGGCCGGATGGCACGCCGCACAGGGAACGCGCGAATGCGCGCCGGCCAGCGGAAAGGACGTATCGCGATCATGAACAAATCGGGCGGCGCCGGCCCACTGCGCCGTTGTGTGGCAGCCGTCACAGCCACCCGCGTGCGGGCGAGCCGCGAACTGTCCGCCGTGAATGTCCGCGTGGCATGAGGCGCAGGTGCCGCGCCGCGTCTCCGCAAAGGCGAGGCGCACCACGCGGGCGTCGCTCAGCGTGCGCAACGTTCGAGGCGACGGCGTGCCGCGCAACTCACGGTGACAGTCTCGACACGGTACCGCGCGATGCGCACCGTCCAGCGCAAAACCGAACTCGGTGTGGCTGGCGACCGCCAGCGTGGCGGGGGCGAAGCGGCGGGCGTCATGGCAGGCCACGCACCCACGAGCCGGGGCCGTGGCAACGCCGGGCGAATATCGCCCGTCGTGCGGGTCGAGGTGGCACGCGCCGCACCCTCCGTCGAGCTGCAGCGCAACCTGCGCCGAGGTCACGCGCCCCGCAGCGGCCGGCGGGGTAGCGGGGGCCATCCGGCGTACGTGACATCGGGCGCATGAGAGCGGCGCATGCGATCCGTCCAAAGGCCATCCCAGCGCCGCGTGCCGCGCCGCGGTGAACGCACTGGGTGCCCATCCGCGCTCGTCGTGGCAGGCCACACAACGCGCATCACGTTCTTTCAGCGCACGATCGCCGCGGTGTGGATTCTCATGGCACGACTCGCACGTTGTCGCCGCGGGACGCAGTTGCACCCATCGACGCACCTGTCGGGGCGCGACGCGCACCACGGAGTCGGCTGCGACGTGGCACTTGACGCAGGCGACCGTCTGATGGCGTCCGGCGAGCGCGTATGGCGCAGCGCGATGCTGCTCGGCGGTGTACGTGGATGGCGCGAAGCCTTCAACCTGATGGCACGCGGCACAATCCGCGGGCTGATTCTTGAGGGTGGCGCGCCCATAGTGCGCGTCCTTGTGGCAGTTGTCGCAGCGCGCAAACGCCGGGGTGCGATGCGTCAGGCCGACGCCGTGGCAACCCTCGCAGGCAACGGCGGCGTGACGCCCGGTCAGCGCATAGCGCGTCGCCCCGTGGTTGAACTCGCGGCGATTGACTTCTTTGAAATCGCGCGTGGTGTGGCAAGTGCTGCACTTTGCCGACACCCGGTCGCGGTGCGGATTCGCATGACACGCCGAGCACTCGGCGGCGGGGAGCGGTTTGTAGCGCCCGATGATGCGGCCGTCCGGTTCGGCACGAAGCCGAAGGCGCGCCGCCTTGTGGCAGCGGTCGCACGCCACGTCCGCGTGCTTCCCCGTCAGAGGGTATTTCGACTTGTCATGGTCAAAGCGCACGGGCTTTGTCCAGTCGACGGCGTCATGGCAACGCTCGCACGACGCGCCGAGAGTTTCGCGGTGCACATCATCGCGGGCATGACAGCTGATGCAGCTCGTCTCCAACCCCATCCAGCCGGCGGTTCCGCGCCGTGGCGACAGCGCCGCCGCGGCCGACTTTCGGAATTTCACGTCGTGACAGGCCGTGCATTTCGCGCGCGCGTGCTTGCCCTCGAGCGCCCAGCCCGCGCGCGCATGGTCAAAGCCCGCCGACCCGCCCGGCCCCCAGTCGATGAGGGCAAAGTCCTCGCCCGCGTGATCGGGGTGGCACGCCGCACAGGGGCGCGTCGACGCCGTCCGCGATTTCGCATGCAG
The DNA here is from genome assembly GCA_016182795.1 of Gemmatimonadota bacterium. GTDB lineage: Bacteria > Gemmatimonadota > Gemmatimonadetes > Gemmatimonadales > Gemmatimonadaceae > PNKL01. Next base: position 42,430 of record JACPFW010000037.1, on the reverse strand, counting down.
TCCGCGACCCCGGTCGATGAGCCACGCCACCTCCTTGTGGCAGGCCAGGCAGCGTTGCGCCATCGGTTCCTTCCGCAGCCCATGGCACTGCACGCAGTTCGCGGCGCCTTCCAACGACGCGTGTGCCTTGGCCAGCGGCCCCGGCGATATCTGCGCCGCCAGGGGCGACGCGATCCCGGCGGCGGTGATCACGAAGCGCGCGAGGCGCGTGAGTCGCACCTATCCCGCCTTGGCGCCTGTGCTGAGTTCCTTCTCGACGATGCGAACGCCAAGCCGCTCTAGCATCGCGTAAGGCGCCTCCCCTCCGATGCGAATCACCACAAAATCGTTGGGCAGGATGGTCGTCTCGCCGTTGAGGTCGAGCAGGGCCACGTCCGAGCGGATCTCGCGTACGGTGCTCCCGAGCAGCGACGTCACCTTCCCGGCCTCGATGGCCCGTGCGAGTTTCTCCTGATTGCGCGGCTTGACGCGGTCGAACGCGGCCCCGCGGTACGATAGCGTCACCGTGGTACCTGGCTGGTTCGCCAGTCCAAGCACCGACTCGATGGCGCTGTCGCCCCCGCCGACCACCAACACGCGCTGGCCGGCGAAGGCCTCCATCTCCACTATGTCGTAGAAGACCTTGTCGAGTTCCTCACCCGACACGCCCAGACGCCGCGGCGTGCCGCGCCGTCCGACGGCCAGCACCACCTTGCGCGCGAGCTGCGAGCCGATCGCGCTCTGCACGCGCAGGAATGCGCCGTCACGCACCACGCTATCCACGCGCTCGCCCGTGCGGACGGGGAGACCCGTGTTCGCGACAATCGTTTCCCACACTTGCAGCAGCGTCTCCTTGGATGCATCCGCGATCCACAGGTCGCCGTACAGCGGAATCTGGACCGGTTCGGCGAGGAGCAGCTTGTGACGCGGGTATTTGCGCACCGTGTCGGAGAGCGATCCCTGCTCAATGACCACGCACGAAAGCCCGCGACGCATGGCCTCGAGGCCGGCGCTCAGTCCGGCTGGCCCCGACCCGACGACTGCCACATCGACGTACGGCTCCGCGCTGTCCGGCGGCTCGGCGCCACTCAGAACAGCGGCCACATGCTCGACGGCGAGCTTGCCCTCGTTGATCGCATTCTTGATTAGCCCACGCCCGCCCAGTTCGCCGACGATGTACAGCCCGGGGACATTCGTCTCGAAGTTTGCATTGACCAACGGCACGCGCACGCGGTTCACGGCCTGACCCGTGGTGACGCTGATCGCACCCACTGGGCAGGCTCGCACGCATTCGCCGTGGCCACGGCAGAGGGCGTCGTTCACCGTTGCCAGCTTGCCGACGAGGGCAATAGCGCCCGCCTCCGGACACGCGGCCACGCAGGTTCCGCACCCCACGCACATGTCGGCGCGCACGGCGGCCTTGGGAACGCCACCGACCGGTGCCGGGCCGGTCGCGACGCGAGCCTGCACCACTTCAAACGTCTGGAGCGGCACGCCGCACCCGGGGCAGAAAGCGCTGCCGATCGCGGCCGGTGCCTGACAGCGCGGACACGGTTGCGTGGGCTTCGCGGCCGGCGCGCTCGAGCGCGTCGCGCCCGCGTCACGCAGGTGCAGCCGAATCATCACGGCCGTCAGCACGAAGAACCCGAGCGTCGTCCAGAGCATGGCGCTTACCAGAACCAGGTGGCACCGAGCGAAACCACTACCGCGACGTGGATGAGCACGGCGACGAGGGCGGTGATGGCAAACGGCCGATGGGCAACGTGCCAGAACTTGAACACGCGGTGCGTCGCCTCGAGCATTCGTACCTGCTGGTCCAGCGCCATTTCCCGGTCGGCCAATGCCACTGCCTCGTCGAGGGCGCGCCCGGCCAACGTGTGCCCGTCGCCCGTCGACAGCGCGGTCCACTTCTGCCGCAGCTCGTGCCGCCGACGGTGGCGGGTGAGATCGTTGCGCAGCATGGCTGCGACGGAGGCCAACAGGCCGCGCGACTCGCGTTCGGCATCCGCCGTGAGCGTCGACTCCAGCGTCGGTGCCGCTATACCCGTCGTCTCGGAGAGGCGGCACAGCAGCTCGGCGCGGGTTGAGGCGACTTCATCCCGCGTCAACTCCACGCCGGACTTGGCGCGCGGAATGCGCGTATACAGGTAGCGACCAACGACGCCACTGGCGATGACGACGAGCATGGCGACGAGTCCGAGTCCGATCACGCCATCGGAGCGCCACGCCGCGTGGACGGCGAGCAGCAACGGCAGCATCAGCGCAGACGCGACATGCACGTCGAGCCACTTGCCAACGGAGCCGGTAAAGGCAAGGCGCTTGAATTTCTTGCGCGCCGGGTAGAGCCAGAGGAAGACGAATATGGCGAACGCGGCGATGCCAGCGCTCTGGCCGATCGTTCCCGACGGGCGAAGTAGCGGATGCAGAGGATGGCGCGCACGCGCGGCCAGCGAACTGAGGTAGTACGAGGCCCCCCAGATGTTGATGCCGACCAGCGGCAGCGTCAGCGTCAGAAGCCTGACGCTCCGTGCTCGATCAGCGCGCGCCGCGCGCGGCGTGGTGATAACGACGCGAGGCCTCGCCGGCGCGTGCGCGACCCGGCGTGGAAATCCCTGCAACGCTTTGCGGGCGACGTTTCGCGGGTTCATCCGCGTCCGATTGGAGGTCATCCACTTGGTTCACCGAGTGATGCGTCTGCGTCGCGCACCAGAGGCACCCGGCAGTGGAGCGTTTAACTGCGATGGCCGATGGCGCAATCTTAGTCGGACTTGTCCGGACAGTACATCGGAGAAACTCCTACGCCGCAACGGTCAGCGTCACAGTTCGGGAAAGACTGTCACTTCCTGTCGCCGGCGACCCGGCGGAGCTCTGTCATCGCGTGGCCGAACGCGTTCCAATCGCCGCGGCGGAGCGCGTCCTGAAGCGCGGCGTAGATGCGAGCGATTCTCAGTCGCAGTCTTCCCTCGGGTTCCGCAACGCGAGGCGCCTCACCCTGTACGGCCGCAAGCGACGCGCCGACCCGTGTTGCACCGCGCAGCCAACTCACGCTTCCCGTGAGCGTGGGTGGCCGATCAGGCACCCACTCGTAGAACGATTGAACGACCAGCGCGCCGCGTTCGGTGGGAATCACCTGCACCCGACCACGCCGCGGATGCCGCTTGCCGCGGCTGATGCCCGCCGAGTCGGCCACGCGCTGGAGTCGGTCCAGCAGCGACGCCCACCGCACGGAATCGGGTTGCTCGACGAGCGCCACGCGCGGATACGCGCCGCCCACCGCCACAAAGACGCCGCGCATGCGGTCAACGCCGTCCACGGCGGGCACGCCCCAGGCCAGCGGATGGCCGGCCGCCGCGCTTACGAACGGCGTCGGCGCCCCGGGGAGGAGTTCCACGTCGGCATCGTCAGCCTTGAAGAGCGGGCGCGTGGAGAGCGTGTCCGCCCGGAAGCCGGTGCGCGCGAGTACGCTCCCCTGCACCACCGCTCGGTCCACGGGTGGAGGCAGCGCGCCTAGCACGTCGGCGTCAATGCCCTCGCGCGTCACAAACAGCGCGGGCAGCTTGTCGCGCCACCAGCGCGTCATGGCGTCGGGGCGGCGCGGCACGATCACCTGCACGCGTCCGCTGTGCGCGTTGACGAGGGCGGTGCCGGCCGGGCGCGCCAAGCGGCGTGTCATCCCACCGAGTACAAATGGCTCGGCGAGCGGATAATCTGAGCTGGCGTTGAACAGCTCCACCGCCCACCAGAGGGAGTCGTGGGCCACCAGCGCCTGCGGCGTGGCGCCGGCGGTGAAAAACGGCAGCAGCGCCCGCACCCGCTGACGCACGTCGCGCCGCGTCAGCAGCCGCTCGTGCGGCAAGGGAGGATTCCCGAACACCAGACGCAGGCGTCGCACGCCCCACGCCAGCGCGAACCGCCGCCAACCGTCCGTAAACGGCGGGGCGGCGACATGACCGAGCGTGTCGGCGATCAGCTTCACGGGCTCAACGTCAAACCCGACCGCCAGCGGTGCGAGCGTTGCGTACGCGCTCGCGCCCGCGGGCCACGGAGCGCCCCGCTCATCGGCGTCGGCGGGATCCACCTCCTGCACCGTCAACCGGTGCGGCGGCGCCGAAGCGACGCCGCCGCTGAACGGAATTACCGCACGCAGCGAATCGCCGCCGACCACGATCCACGACAACGCGTTGGTGGCCGCCACGAAATCGGGTTCATCTTGCGCCGCGACCGTGAGCGCCGCGGGATCCCAGCCGCTGACCCGATGCGCGATGGTCGAATCGGCGAGCCGCAGGCTATCGGCCGCCGCGCCGCGCACGATCTCGTCGACCCCAAACGCCCGACGTGTGAACAGCAGCCGGGAATTGCGGTACGGTCGCTCGATGGCGTCGCGCTCGCGGTCATTCACCACGCGCCACTCAAGGAGGGGCAGCGCCACGCGCCCAACCGGCCCGGCGACCAGCACTGCAAGCAACGCGCCAAGCATGGCGCGCTGATGACCAATCCACCCGGTCCACGCGACAATCACGCCGACGGCGGCGGTGCCAAAGCTCAGGGCGACGAGATAGGGATACAGCACCTGATGATCGAACGCGGTGAACGCCTCCCGCGCGCCGGTGCCGCTGAGCAGCAACTCGAACGCGTTGAGGCGATACCCCCACGCGATGATGAGCAGCAGCACCGCCGAGTAGACGGCGAAGTGACGCCGTACCCACGTGCTTACGTGCAGACGGCCGTGGGCAAACTGCACCGATGGGGTCAGCGCGTAGAGGAGGATCACCGTGAGCCCGACGGCCGCGGCGAGCATCACGGTCCAGGCGTGCAGCGCGCGCTCGAGCGGCAGCCAGGCGGTCCAGAACGCGATGTCGCGTCCGAGGTACGGGTCAATCTCGCCAACCGGTGTGGCCCAACGCCCGCGCAGCACCGCCACCCAGTCGTTCTGCGGCAAGGCGACGGCCGCGGCGATCAACGCGCTCAGCACGGCCGCGGTGAGCGTCAGCGCCCGTGCCGGGACCACTTCACCAATGTGCAGATTGGCCACGCGCCGCGGCAGCACCAGCGACACAATGGATCGCCGCATGGCAAGCAGGTTGGCAAACGCGAACACGAACGCGAAGACGAAGAACCCGCCGCGCAGCAGGGTCAGCGCCGTGAACCGAGCCCGATACAGCGCGCCGGCGCCGAGCGCGTCGAGCCACGCCCACTCGGCGTAGGCGCCGGCGAGCAGGCGGCCAGCCACCAGCGCGACGGCGAGCGCCGCGCCAAGAAGCGCGAGAGCCCGCCGTGTGCTCACGCTACGCCCCGACGCCCTGCGTCTTCAGCCACCCTTCCACCTCGGCGCGAATCGCGGCGAGGCGCGCTTCGGTGAGCGCCTCGAACCGGCAGACGAGAATGGGCTGCGTGTTGGACGCCCGAATCAGCCCCCACCCGTCGCCGTACAAGATGCGAGCGCCGTCCACGGCAATGACCTCGCGCTGCTTCGCGAAGTGCTCCTGCGCCGCCCTGACAATCTCGAACTTGCGGTCGTCGGGGCAATCGACGCGCAGCTCCGGCGTGCTGAAGAACCGCGGCACGTCGGCCAACAGTTCATCCACGCGCTTGCCGCTGTCGCCGAGGATGCGCAACAGTCGCGCGGCCCCGTAGACGGCGTCATCGTGTCCGTAGAAGCCTTCCGTGAAGAACATGTGCCCCGACATCTCGCCGGCGAGTGGCGCGTGCAACTCCTTCATCTTCTCCTTGATGAGCGAGTGCCCGGTCTTCCACATCAATGGCTCGCCGCCCGCCTTGCGGATGGCATCGGGGAGCGCCTGCGAGCACTTGACGTCAAAGATGATCGACTGGCCCTTGCCGGTCCGCTCCAGCACATCGCGGGCATACAGCAGCAGCAGGTAGTCGCCCCAGATGATGGTCCCCTGCCCGTCCACGATGCCAATGCGGTCGGCGTCGCCGTCAAACCCGATGCCGAGTTCGGCGCCGCTGCGACGGACGGCGGCAATCAGATCCTGCAGATTCTCGACGACTGTCGGATCGGGATGGTGGTTCGGAAAGTTGCCGTCGCTCTCGGCGAACAGCAGCTCCGCGTTGACGCCAAGCGCCTTGCACACCTGCGGCGCGGTGAGCGCGCCCACCCCGTTGCCGCAATCCACCACCACCTTGATCGGCCGCTTGATCGGCCCAATGCGGGCGGCGATGTCGGCCACGTAGTCGTTGATCGGCGCGATGGTGCGCACTGTGCCCTTGGTGGCGGCGTTGCGGCTGCCGGCGATGAGCTGGTACAACCGTTGGATCCCGTCGCCATGAAGCGAGGTGGACCCGACGCTCAGCTTGAAGCCGTTGAACTCAGGTGGGTTGTGCGAGCCGGTTACCTGGATGCCGCCTACGACGCCGGCGTGATGCAGGCTCCAGTACAGCACCGGGGTCGGCGCGATGCCGATGTCCACCACATCGACGCCGCAATCGGTGAGCCCTTTGACGAGCGCGTCGCGCAGGGAGGCGCCGCTGTGGCGGTTGTCGCGGCCCACGGCCACGGCGCCGCTGATGCCTCTCTCGGCGAGCACCGCGGCATACCCACGGCCGATCCCTTCGGCGGCCTCGATGGTGAGGTCGTCACCGACGACGCCGCGGATATCGTACTGGCGGAAGATGCCTGCGTTGATCATAGATGGATGAGGAGTCGAGGACGAGTCAAACTTAGTCTGCCGGAGACGTCAACGCCTCGCGGAGAGCGAGGCGTTGGCGGCGGTTACTTCGCGGGCAAGTCGGCCGAAGCCGCCTGTTGCGTCGGCGCTCGCGGAACGCCGTTGCGGCTCCACCCGATCAGTTGGGACGGCACGAGGCCGAGCACGAGGATCGCCAACGCCGTCGCGAAGATGACGCCTCGCGTCAGTGGGCCCGAGCGCTCGGGCTCCACCGCCCCTTCGGGGCGCGGCTTCATGAACATCACGCGCACCACATTCAAATAGTAGCCCGCGGACACCACCGAGGTCAGCACCAGGAAGACCGCGAGCGTCGTCAGCGGGCGAGGCGCCTCGATGGCCGCCATCAGGAGATACCACTTCGCGAAGAAGCCCATACCGCCGAAGATCGGGAAGCCCATGAAGGAGAGCATGAACACCGCCATGGCCGCGGCCAGCCCCGGCCGCACGTGCCAGAGCCCTTCATAGTCCACCATCTCGTTGTTCGCGTCGCCCTTGGTGCCCACGGCGATGACGACCGCGAACGCGCCGAACGACGTCAGCGTGTACGCCACGATGTAGAAGAGAAACGCCGCCGATCCGGCCAGCGTTCCCGTGGCGACCGCCATGATCAGGTAGCCGGAGTGCGCGATCGACGAGTAAGCCAGCAGCCGCTTGAGATTGCGCTGCGACAGCGCCACCGTGTTGCCGACAAACATCGCGACGGCGGCGAGCCACCAGACGGGGGTGAACCAGGCCTCACCCATGCCGGGGAGCGCCTCGAGCCAGACGCGCACAAACGTCGCAAACGCTGCCGCCTTGACCGCCGTGGCCATATACGCCGTAATCGGCGTCGGCGCCCCCTCGTACACATCAGGCGCCCACATATGGAACGGCGCCGCCGCGACCTTGAAGCCGAAGCCGACGAGCAGCAGGCCGGTGCCAACCAGCGCCATCGGGTGGGCGACGAAGTTCCCCTGAATGATCCGGATGCCGATCTCATTCAGGTTCGTCGATCCGGTCGCCCCGTAGATGAGCGCGATGCCGTACAGCAGGAACGCGCTGGCGAAGGCGCCGAGCAGGAAGTACTTCAGCGCGCCTTCCGCCGACTTGTTGCTGCTCCGGTTCAACCCGGCCAGCACGTAGACGGCCACCGACATCAGTTCGATGCCGAGGAAGACGATCATCAAGTCGCGGGCGGCGGCCATCATCATCATGCCAGCCGTGGCGAACAGCACGAGGACGTGCGACTCCGCCGGCAGGATGCGCTCGCGCGGATTGTACTCCATGCCAAGCGCAATCGCGCCGAACGCCCCCAGGAGGCAGACGATATCGGTGGCCCAGCGGAAGTTGTCGACGGCAATGACGCCCGGGCTCGACGACAATCCGCGCGAGGCGTAGAAGATGGCCAGCGCAATCGTGGCCGCGACGAGGGCGAGCGAGGCGACGCCGATGGTGCGCTGATGCTCGTCGGAGTCTGGCCGCCAGGCGGCCCAGAGCATCAGGACCATGGCCCCGACAATGAGCAGCAGGTCAGGCCCGAGGGCCTGCATCAGCTGCGAGGGATTCGCAAGATCAAAGATCATTTATCGCGCCTGGTTGGAGGCGGTCACCGGAGCCTTCCCCGCCGCGGACTCAACGTACGTCACGAGGCGGCGCGCGGCCGGTTCAGTCTTTTCGAGCAGGGGCTTGGGATAGATGCCAATCCAGAAGATGGCGGCGACCAGCGGGACCAGCAGGCCGATCTCACGCCAGTTGAGATCCTGCATGGACTCGTTCTCCGGCTTGGCCAGCTTCTGGTAGATGATGCGCTGTACCGCCCACAGCAGGTACACGGCCGCGATGATGACCACCGTGGCCGAGATCACCGCCGCTACGGGCTGGGTCTTATACGACCCGACCAGCACAAGGAACTCGCCAATGAACCCGTTGGTCCCCGGCAAGCCGATGCTGCTGAGCGACACGATGGTCAGGAGCGTCGCGAAGATCGGCACGACCTTGGCGATACCGCCGTAGTCCTCGATCATGCGCGTGTGGCGCCGTTCGTAGATCATGCCGATGAGGAGGAACAGCGCGCCCGTGGACACGCCGTGGCTCACGTTGACGATCAGCGCACCCTGCATGGACTCGGTGGTCAGCGCGAAGACGCCCAGCATCACAAAGCCCAGGTGGCTGACCGACGAGTACGCCACGAGTTTCTTGAAGTCAGGCTGCACCATGGCGACGAGCGCCCCGTACACGATGCCGATGACGGCCAGCGCCACGATCAGCGTGCGCACCGAGGGATTCATGGCGGCGCCCGGGAACAACGGGAGCGCGAAGCGGATGAAACCGAAGGTGCCCATCTTCAGCATGATCGCGGCCAGGATCACCGAACCGGCCGTGGGCGCCTCAACGTGGGCATCGGGCAGCCACGTATGGAACGGGAACATCGGCACCTTGACCGCGAACGCGAGCGCGAACGCGCCGAACAGCCACAGCGTGGTCGTCGGGTCGAGGTGGACGTTGTTCAGGATGAAGTCATAGCTGAAGTTCGGCGCGCCGCCGACCCGCGACGCCTCGGCGCCGAGGTACAGGATGGCGACGAGCATCAGCAGCGAGCCGATCATCGTATAGATGAAGAACTTGATGGCCGCGTACAGCCGCCGTTCCCCGCCCCAGACGCCGATGATGAGATACATCGGCACCAGCATGATCTCCCACATCACGTAGAAGAGCACGAGGTCGAGCGCGCAGAAGACGCCCAGCATGCCGACCGTGAGGATCAGCAGGTTGGCATAGTAGGCGTGGGGCTTGGTGCGGATGCTGGTCCAGCTGCCGAGCACCGCCAGCGGCATCATGAGCGTGGTGAGGAGCACCAGCACCATGGCGATGCCGTCGAGCCCGACCGCGAAGCGGACGCCCCACTGCGGAATCCAGGGCAGGTCGACCATCGCCTGCCAGCCGGCGGCCGCCGGATCGAGAGACCACCACAGACCGAGCGAGAGTATCGCCTCGACCACGAAGAAGCTGAACGCCAGAACCCGCACTTCCCGCCACCGCTTCTCGGCCGGGTCCTTGGCCGTCAGCAGCGCGTGCGCCCACAGTCCTACCGCGCCGATAGCCGGCAGCAGCAGCAGGACTGGAACGATCCAGGCGTTGTAATTGATGGACGACAGGAACGCGTTCATGGGTTACCGGAAGGTGAAGGCGCCGAGGAGGGTGATGACGCCGATCAGCAGGACCCAGGCGTACGTGCCAAGCTGGCCCGTCTGCAGCTGGGAGCCCATCCAACCGAACGCGCGCGCCAGAAGCGCGCTGCCGTTGACGAAGAGGCCGTCGATGATCCCCGCGTCGAAACCCTTCCACAGGACCGCGCGCGAGACGTTGACGGTCGGCTGAACGATGGCCGCGTCGTAGCCCTCGTCCACGTAGTACTTGTTCTCCAGCACGCGATCGAAGCCAGTGGCCTCGGGAGCGTCCTTCTTGGGCACCAGCGCGGCGGGCTTGAGCCGCCAGACGGCGAACGCGATGCCGACCACCGCAATAATGATCGCGGTGCTCACCAGCATCAGTTCGACGCTGTGCGACAGGTGAGCCGGCTCGCCGAGCGTCGTACGCAGCGTCGCCTCACCGACGACCGGCTCGAGCCAGTGCTCCAGGCCGCCGACCGGTCCGATGGCGCCGAGCAGCGCCGGCACGTTGAGCCAGCCGCCAAACGCCGCCAGCGCGCCGAGCACGACCAGCGGACCGGTCATCACCCACGGCGCTTCCTTCAGGTGCGGCTCCTCAGCCGCTCCCGTCCGGTTGGGGCCGTGGAAGGTGTAGAGCATCATGCGCGTCATGTAGATGGCCGTCATCAGCGCCGTCGCGAGGCCAAGGCCGTAGATGACGAGCAGCAGCGTGCCGCCCGGAATGCCGAGCAGCGACGACTCCGCGAGCGTCGAGTGATGCGCCCGCGCGAAGACCGACGACAGGATCTCGTCCTTGGAGAAGAACCCCGAGAAGAGCGGGATGCCGGCGATCGCGAGCGTCGCGATCCACATCAGGTAGAACGTCACGGGCATGTGCTTCTTGAGCCCGCCCATGTTGCGCATGTCCTGCGCGTCGTCGTGGTTGTGCGTCGCGTGATACGCCGCGTGCATCGCGAAGATCACCGAGCCCGACCCGAGGAAGAGCAGCGCCTTGAAGAAGGCGTGCGTCACGAGATGGAAGATGCCCGCCGTGTACGCGCCCACGCCGACGCCCACGAACATGTAGCCGAGCTGGGAGACGGTGGAGTACGCGAGCACCTTCTTGATGTCCCACTGCTTCAGGCCGATCGTCGCCGCGAAGAACGCGGTGAGCGCGCCCACCGTGGCGACGGTGAGCTGCGCGACCGGGGCCATCGAGAAGATGCCGGAGGCGCGGGCCACGAGGTACACGCCGGCGGTCACCATCGTCGCGGCATGGATCAGCGCCGAGACGGGCGTCGGGCCGGCCATCGCGTCGGGAAGCCAGACGTACAGCGGAATCTGCGCGCTCTTGCCGGTGCAGCCGAGGAAGAGGAAGAGGGCGATCGCCGTGGCGATCACGCCGCCCATCGGCAGTTCGGCCGCCTTCGCCGCCACGCCCTGCACGTCGAGCGTGCCGAGGTTGGCGAACATCAGGAACATCGCCACGAGGAAGCCGAAGTCGCCGATGCGATTGACGATGAACGCCTTCTTGCCGGCGTCGGCATTGGCCTTGTCGGAGAACCAGAAGCCGATCAGCAGGTAGGAGCAGAGTCCGACGCCTTCCCATCCGACGAACAGCAGCGGGTAGCTGCCGCCGAGGACGAGCATGAGCATGAAGAAGACGAAGAGGTTCAGGTAGGCGAAGTAGCGCGGATAGCCGGGGTCGTCCTGCATGTAGCCGACGCTGAACACGTGGATCAGCATGCCGACGCCGGTGATCACCATGATCATCACCATGGAGAGCGGGTCGAGCAGGAGGGTCGCGTTCAGCTGGAGGTCGCCGACCGGCATCCACGCGAACAGCGTCTGGATGTACGGATGCTCCATCTCAACGCCGCGCATCGCAAAGAAGATGCCGCTGGCGAGGAGGAACGTGGCGACGAGGACGCCGGGGCCGACGAGGCTCACGATCGGCGCGAACTTGTGGCGCGTCGCATGGCCGTGATCGTCATGGCCGTGCGCGGCGCCGTGTCCGTGCTCCTCGGCGTGCCCGTGACCCGCGGACGGATCGGCCGGGCCCACCTTTGCCACGCCGAGCATCGCGAGTGTTCCGTTGATCAGGAACCCGAGAAGCGGCAGCAGCGGGAGCAGCCACACAAAGCGCGCGATGGTGCTCGCGAGCGGGTGCGCTCCCTCGGGAATCATGGCCGGGTTCATCATCCCTTGAGGAGGTTGATGTTCTGGAGGTTGACGGTCTTCACGTGGCGGAAGATGGCGATGATGATCGCCAGCCCGACCGCGGCCTCCGCGGCCGCGACCGTCATCGTGAAGACCACGAACACCTGGCCGGCTGCGCCGTACAGCGTGCTCAGCGCCACGAAGGACAGGTTCACGGCGTTGAGCATCAGCTCAACGCACATGAAGAGGATGATGGCGTTGCGGCGTGTGAGCACGCCGACGACGCCAATCGAGAACAGGACGGCCGAGAGGGCCAGGGCCTCAACGAGCATTGGTCCTCCGCTTGCCGAGCACCACCGCGCCGACGATGGCGGCGAGCAGCAGGATGCTCGTCAGCTCGAAGGCCAGCAGGTACTCCTTGAAGAGCGGCGCCGCGATCGGGCCGATCACGCCGCCGGCAGCGCTGCGCGACGCCGCCTCGGCGGCCTTGGCGGCGAGGTCCGGCGGGATCATGCGCTCGATCGTGTTGTGCCGGTTCAGCGCCATGACTTCAGCGAGCAGGCCCAGCCCGAGGAACAGGCCGATGAGCTGGCCCCACTTGCCGCGCGCGTCCAGCAGGTCGGACACATGCCCCAGGTTCAGGAGCATGATCACGAACAGGAAGACGACCATGATGGCGCCGGTGTAGACGAGCACCTGGATGGCGCCGATGAACTGCGCGTCCAGCATAACGTACAGCCCGGCGAGGCAGAACATCACATTCACCAGCCACATCGCCGCCGCCACCGGGCTCTTGCGCGTCACGAACGCCACCGCGCTCGCGAGCGCCGTCAGCCCGAAGAAATAGAACGTGAAGGTGTAGGCGAGGGGGTGGAACAGGTTCGGTTGCATCACTCCCCCTTCGGGTCGGCCGGATCCCACATCTCGCAGACCGGATGCGTCTGCGACGTCAGCCGCTTGAGATCGTACACAAAATCCTTGCGCTCGTACTCGGCGTTTTCGTAGTGCCGGCCGAGGTGAATGGCCTCTTCGGGACAGACTTCCTGGCAGTAACCGCAGAAGATGCAGCGGAACTCGTCGATGTCGAACACCACCGGATAGCGGTTCCCCTGCTCATCCTCGCCCGGCACCAGCTTGATGCAGTTGGCGGGGCAGACCGTCGGGCACAGGCCGCAGGCCACGCACTTGGCCTTGCCGTCCTCGGTGGTGAGCATGCGGTGCGTCCCGCGCCAGCGCGGTCCGATGTCCCACTTCTCCTCGGGATACTGCACCGTGACCTTGTGGGGGTCCACCAAGTGCTTGAACGTGAGCGCCAGACCCTGGAAGGTCGCGCGCACGTAGCTCGACTGGTCCGTGGGCCGGTCCACGACCCGCGTTGTGATGGCCATTAGGCCCCCTTCTCATTGAGGAGATCGCTGCGCTGCGCGCCGGTCTGCAGGCGGGCGATGCGCTCCTTCGTGACCCGCGAGTACGACGGACTGATCGTCCGGCCGCGATCGAGGATCCAGAACACCAGGATCACGAAGACCACGTTCATGGCCAGGAACGCGCCGCGGAATCCGTAGCTGGTGCGGCCGAGCCCGGCCGCGTCGAGCGCCAGCACCAGACTGGCGACCGTCGTGATGTACAGCAGCGCCATCGGGAGGAGAACCTTCCACCCCAGCGCCATGAGCTGGTCATACCGGAAGCGCGGCACCGTCCAGCGGATCCAGATGAACGAGAAGACGAAGAAGAACACCTTGGCGAAGTACGCACCAAGCGTGAGCAGCGTCTTGGCCACCGACCACGGCGCCATGTTGTCCCACTGCGTGAACGGAATGTCCCATCCGCCGAAGAACAGCGTGACCATCAGGCCGCTCGACGTGATGATGTTCGCGTATTCGGCGAGCGGGAACATCGAGTACCGCATCGAGCTGTACTCGGCGTGGTACCCGGCGACCAGTTCGGACTCCGACTCCGGGAGGTCGAACGGCACGCGGTTGGTCTCGGCAAGCGCGGAGACAGCGAAGATGAAGAAGGCGAGCGTCAGCATCACGACGTTCCACCCCTGTCCCTGCTGCTGCGCCACGATCTCGTTGAGATTCACGTTGCCGGCGAGCAGCAAGACGCAGACGGTGCTCATGCCCATCGCGATCTCGTACGAGATCATCTGGGCCGAGGCGCGCATGGCGCCGAGCAGCGCATACTTGTTGTTCGACGACCAGCCGGCGATCGTGATGCCGTACACACCCAGCGACCCGACGGCGAGCGTGAACAGGAACCCGATTGGCAGGTCAGCCACCGCCATGCTGACCAGCCCGACGCCCGGAATGGGGAGCGGCGCGGCAAAGGGAATCACCGCCCACGTGAGCATCGCGGGAATGAAGGCGATGGCCGGCGCCAGCACGAAGAGCGTCTTGCTGGCGGCTGCCGGCAGCGTCTCTTCCTTCATGAAGTTCTTGATGCCGTCGGCGATCGGCTGCAGGATCCCCTTGGGACCCGCGCGGTTCGGACCGAGGCGGTCCTGAATCCACGCCGCCAACCAGCGCTCGAGCAGCGTGGTGTAGGCGACGCACAACATATAGATGCCGAACGCCACGCCCGCCTTGATCGCCCCAAACAGGATGAACATCCCGGCGGACGGCGGCAGCTGTGGGTCGGCGACTTGAAGAAGAAGTGCCATGAGGTGTGTCATGCGTTCACCTTCGCGCCGGGCGCCACCTGGCCCTTGAGTCCGAGGGTGTCGTAGCTCATTCCGCTGAATGCGCCCTCGCTCTGCGCCATCGCCGCGAAGACCGCTTCGGCCGAGGTGTACGCGCCGGGCTTTCCAGCCGCGGCGGCGAGCCCGGCGAGGGCCTTCCAACTGGCGCGCGCAAAGCCAGGCGTGGGCCGAGCCTGCAGGTACCGCTGCACGCGCCCGCGAAGATTGGTGAAGGTCCCTTCTTCCTCAGCGAAGTTCGCCATCGGAAGGAGAATCGCGTTGGCGGGAAGCCCGGCCGGAACGACCGTGCCAATGACGATGACCGTTTCCGCGCCCGCGATTGCCGACAGGTCAAGCCCGGCGCAATCGTCGCCGGCGATCACCACTGTCTTGCCGGCGCCGGCGAGCGGGTTCTCGGCGCGAGCGAAGCCAAGCAGCTCGGCGCCCGTCGCGTTGGGCGCACGATCCGCGCGCAGCGCGAGGTCCGGCACACCAGGCAGCGGCGCCTCGGTGCCCTTGGCGACGCGGAACTTGCCAGTGCCGACCGCCTGCTTCAGCAACCAGAGTGCTTCGTTGCTCAGTGAGGCGCTGGCCACCACGTGCGCGGCGCCGCCCTTGAGCGCGGTGCCCGCCGCGGCGAGCGCCGCGTCCCACGAGGCGGGCTTCCCGGCCACGACCGGCGTTTCCAGCCGGTCGTCGCGGTTGACCCACCGATAGTTCAGGCGCCCTTCGTCACAGAGGTAGAAATGGTTGACGTCGGTGTTTGAACGCGGCTTCATGCGCACCAGTTCGCCGTCGCGCGTCTCGAGGGTGATGTTGCATCCCTGCGAGCAGTTCGGGCAGATGGAGGCCGTGCGGTCGAGCTCCCACGCGCGGGCCTTATTGGCGAAGTCCTTGCTGATGAGCGCGCCCACCGGGCACAGGTCAACGACGTTCGCCGCCCACGGGTGCGACAGGTCGTGATCGGGGGCAATGCCGATGCGCGCGCGGTCGCCGCGCTCCTCGACGCACAGCGCCCGGTCGCCGGCCACGTCGCCCATGTACCGGACGCAGCGGGTGCAGAGGATGCAGCGGTTGGTGACGTACATGACGTCGCCGCCGAAATCCTCGGCCGCATTGAAGCGCTTCGGCTCGCGGAACCGCGACTCGGCGCGCCCTTCCTGGAACGTGTAGTCCTGCAATTCGCACTCGCCTGCCTGGTCGCAGATCGGGCAGTCGAGCGGATGGTTGATGAGCAGCAGTTCGAGCACGCCCTTGCGCGCGTCGAGCGCCTTCTGGCTATAGACGTGCACCACCTGCCCGTCGGCGACGGCAGTGGCGCACGACGGGGCCAGCTTGGGCATCTTCTCCACTTCCACGAGGCACATGCGGCAAACGCCCGCAACCTTGAGCCCCGGATGGTAGCAGTAGTGCGGAATGAGCACCCCGGCGGTCTTGGCCGCTTCGAGGATGCTCATGCCCTCGGGGACGCTGACAGCGCGCCCCTCGATGGTCAGGTTGACGAGTTTCTGGTCGGCCATCAGCCCCCCACCGCCACGGTCGACGAGCGCCGACCGGTGATCAGCGCCTCGAACTCGCCGCGGAAGCGCGTGATCCCGCTGGTGACCGGCGCGCCGCACGAGTCGCTGAGCACGCAGATCGTCTTGCCGGTCATGTTCTCGGTGAGTTCGAAGATCGTGTCGAGGTCTTCGAACGTTCCCTGCCCGGCCACGATGCGCTCGAGAATCTTGGTCATCCACGCCGTGCCCTCGCGGCACTGCGTGCACTGGGCACAGCTCTCATGCGCGTAGAACCGCGCGAGGCGCGCCAGCTGCTTGGGCATCGACTGCGCGTCGTCGAAGATGATGACGCCGCCCGAGCCGAGCATCGTGCCGAACTCAAGGAAGCCCTCGTAGTCCATCTTCACCTGCTCGGCTTCCTCGATCGTGATCACCGGCACCGACGAGCCGCCGGGGATGATCGCCTTGAACTTCCGGCCGGGCAGCGGGCCGCCGCACAGGTCGTACAGGAATTCCTTGAACGGGAACCCCATCGGCACTTCGTAGTTGCCGGGGCGCGCGACGTTGCCGCAAACCGAGAACAGCTTGCTGCCCGTGCTCTTCGGACTGCTGAGGCACATCGCCTTGTACCACTCGGGGCCGTTATTGAGGATGTGCGGCACCGCGGTCAGCGTCTCGACATTGTTGACGGTCGTCGGCATCCCGAAGACGCCGGCGACGGCCGGGAACGGCGGCTTGATGCGCGGGTTGCCGCGCCATCCAGCGCCGCTTCCATCACGTTGATGGGCTCGGTGAACTCGCCGCGAATGTAGATGTAGCACGTCTCGGCGCCAATCGCGTGCGCGGCGATCGCACAGCCCTCGCTGAGGGCGTGCGGCGTCCACCGCATGATCTCGCGGTCCTTGAACGTGCCCGGCTCGGACTCGTCGGCGTTGCAGCACAGGTAGTGCGGCTTGCCGTCGGTGAGCTTCATGAACGACCACTTGAGGCCGGTCGGGAAGCCGGCGCCGCCGCGACCGCGCAGCCCCGACTCCTTGACGACGTTCTGGATCGCCACCGGATCGGTGGCCAGCGCCTGTGGCAGCGCCTTGTAGCCGCCGCGCGCCTTCCATCCCTCCAGCGTGCGTGCTTCGGGGTCGCCGAAGTACTTGCTGAGGATCGGGGTTTCGCGCGGATGGCTCTTGTGAGGATAGCCCATTTTCTCTAGACGGTAGACGGTGGACGGTAGACGGTAGACCCGCCTGTCCTACACTGTCGTGCTTCGGTGCCTCTCTGTGTTACTCCGTGCTGCTCTGTGCCAGGCTGTGCTTCTCTCAGCAATACTTCTTCAGAATCTCCGGCACCTTCGCCACACTCACACTGTCAATGAAGTCGTCGTTCACCATGATCGGCGTCGCGAACCCGCAGGCACCGAGGCATTCGACTTCAATCACCGTGTACTTGCCGTCCGGCGACGTCAGACCGAGTTCGCCGCAGCCCGTCTGCTCGAGGAACGCCTTCACCACATCCTCGGCGCCCATGCAATTGCAGCAGGACGTCGTGCAGACCTGGATGAAGTGCTTCCCGACCGGGTGCTGGTGGTACATGGTGTAGAACGAGACCACGCCCTTGACGTACGCGGCGGTCACGCCAAGCACCTCGCCGATCTCCTTCATGGCGTGCTCGCTGATCCAGCCGCGCTCGGCCTGGATGATCCACAGCCCCGGCAGCAGGCCGGCCTGCTTGGAGGGATAGCGTGTGAGGATGTCGTCGAGCTTGGCGCGCGCCGCCGAGCCGGGCGTGAAGACCGGCACGTAGGGTTCGTCGTGGTGGCCGTGCGCGGGCATGGCTGCCGCCCCGCCGGACGCGGATGGACCGTGGCTCATCTGTCAATCTCTCCCATCACGATGTCAATCGACGCGTTGATGGCAATCACGTCCGACAAGAGGTGCCCTTCGACCATCTTCGGGATGGCCGAGAGGTTCACAAAGGACGGCGGACGGATGCGCCACCGCACCGGCTTCGACGAGCCGTCGGACACCATGTAGTAGCCCTTCTCGCCCTTCGGCGCCTCGACGGCGACATACGCCTCGCCGATCGCCGGACGCGGCCCCTCCATCACGTTCTTGAAGTGATGGATCATGCTTTCCATCTCGCTCGTCGCCTTGTGCTTGGGCGGCAGGATGACGCGCGGATCGTCGACGTTCACCGGGCCGTCGGGCAGCCGCGCGATGGCCTGCTCGAGAATGCGCACCGACTGCCGCATCTCCTCCATGCGCACGAGGTAGCGATCGTACACGTCGCCGTTCACGCCGATCGGGACTTCCCAGTCGTACGTCTCGTAGTCGAGATACGGGAAGTCCTTGCGGACGTCGTAGTCCACGCCCGAGGCGCGGAGCATCGGGCCGGACAGGCCGTAGTTGATGGCTTCGTCCGGCGACATCGCGCCGATGCCGACGGTGCGTCCAACCCAGATGCCGTTCTTGGTGACGACGCGGTCGCACTCGCTGAGCGTCTTCGGGAAAGTGCGAACCCACGCCTTGAGCCCGTCGAGCCAGCCGTCGGGAATGTCGGCCGCCATGCCGCCAACGCGCGACGCGCTGGTCGTGAGGCGAGCGCCAACCCACCCTTCGAAGAGGTTGTAGACGTTCTCGCGCTCCTGGAACGACCAGAGGAACGGCGTGTAGGCGCCGATATCGATGCAGGTCGTGCCCATCCACACGAGGTGCGAGATGATGCGCGACAGCTCCATGCCGATCACGCGCAGCACGGTGCAGCGCGGCGTGATCTCGATGCCGAACAGCTTCTCGGCCCCCATCGCGAACGCGATGTTGTTGCCGACGCAGTTCAGGTAGTCGTCGCGGTCCGTCCACGGGATAATCTGGTTGTACTGGCGGTACTCGCCAATCTTCTCGAACCCGCAGTGCAGGTAGCCGATGTGCGGAATGCACCGCACCACCGTCTCGCCGTCGAGTTCGAGCACCAGGCGCAGCACGCCGTGCGTCGCCGGATGCTGCGGCCCGATGTTGATGAGCATGTGCTCGCCTTCGAGATCGGGCTCGATGCCCGGCGGCGCCTGCAGGGCGACTCCGCCCGACTCGCCGGCCACCAGCGGCACGCGCTGCGGCTTGCCATCGGGGCCGATGCCGGTGGTCGAGAGTTCGACTTCGATCGTTCGCTTGGTGGCCATCGGCTATTCTCCCGTGGACTCGCCGCCCTTGATGCGGGCGCGCATGTCCTGCGGCAGGTCGGCGTACGCGTCGGCGACGGAGAGCTCCTCCATCGAGTAGCGGGCCTCGGGGTTGGCGGCGAGCGCCTGCTCGAGCTGCTCCGCGCGGCTGAACCGCCCGCGCAGCGGAAAGTCCTTGCGCAGCGGGTATCCCTCCGCGTACTGCTCCCAGAGCAGGATGCGGCGAAGGTCGGGGTGCCCCTCGAACGTGACGCCGAACATGTCGTAGCACTCCCGTTCCAGCCAATCGGCGCCCTTGTACACGCCGTAGACGGACGGGGCCGAGAGTGGCCGTCCCTTCTCGATGAGCCCCTTGAGGCGCAGAAAGCGGCGATGCTTGAGCGAGCGCAGGTGCCAGATAATCTCGATCGGCAGGCCGCGGTCACGGAACTCGACGGCCGTCACGTCGGAGAGGTACTCGTAGCTCTCGGTGGGCTCGTCGTGCAGCCAGGTGATGATCTCGAGCGCCTTGTCCATGGCGACGACGACGTTGGTCTCGCCCCACACGACGTCGACGCGAACAATCGCGTCGCCAAACTTGGCCTTCAGCGTCGCGGCCGACGGGTTGGCCTCGCCGCCGCGATGCGGCACGTTCCGCGGCGTCGCCGGCACGGGCAGGCCCGGCGCCGATCCCGCGCGAATGACGGTGAACTCGCTCACTGTCCGCTCCGCGTCTGGGGGATGGAGTTCCCGAACGCTTCCGAGAGCTTGTCGATGCGCGACGGCGGGATGTAGAGCTGGCTGAGCGGATCGGGCGTCATTTCGTCGCGCGACGTGCCCGACATCCGCTCCTTCATCACCTGCTTCTGCAGCATCATGATCGCGTAGATCAGCGCTTCGGGGCGCGGCGGGCAGCCGGGCACGTAGACGTCCACGGGGATGATCGTGTCGATGCCCTGCGCGACCGCGTAGGTGTCGAACATGCCGCCTGTGGAGGCACAGGCGCCCATGGAGATGGCCCACTTGGGCTGCGGCATCTGCTGCCAGATGCGGCGGAGCACGGGAGCCAGCTTGAATGGAACGCGCCCCGCGCAGATGAGGACGTCAGCCTGGCGGGGCGAGAATCCCATGCGTTCCATGCCGAAGCGCGCAAGATCGAACTTGGAGGCCGCGGTGGCCATGAACTCGATCGCGCAGCAGGCGGTGCCGAATGGCATCGGCCACAGCGAATTGGCGCGGCCCCAGTTCACCAGAAAGTCGAGCCGGGTCGTGATCCACCCGTCGCCCTGGCCGGCGTCGAGCGAAACCACACCCGGAGCGGGTGCGTCGATCAATCCCATTGGAGAGCTCCCTTCTTCCAGACGTAAGCAAACCCGGCGAGGAGAATGGCCATGAAAACCAGCATTTCGCCGAGCCCGAAGAACGAGATCTGCCCCGCAGGGCACGCGCCGTTGACAAGCGGGACGGCGCACGAGAGCTGGCGATAGTACGCCGCCCACGGGATCATGAACACGGTTTCGATGTCGAACACGATGAACAGCATCGCCACCATGTAAAACTTCACCGAAAACCGCTCGCGGGCATCGCCCAGCGGAGGCATGCCGGATTCGTATGCCTGCTGCTTCACCGGCGTCGGCCGGATCCGCATCACGAGTTGAGAGAGTCCGATGATGGCGACCGCGGTGAGCACCGCAATCGCCAGCAGGAACAGGACGGGTATGTAGTTGCGATCCATGCCTTAAGTCCGCCTTCGTGAAGGAAATCACGAGCGTGGAACAAGTGTGAAAACTAGGTATCGTGCGTGAGTAGTGTCAACGCAACATGTTATAGAAGGCACATAAGGATTTACCCGAAACAGTGTGAGGGTTTTGGCCTCTTGCCATTCCGTCGCCCGTGCTCCAATCCCGCAAGTGGTTTCGCTCGCACGCTGACCCAGCTTCCCCCGCAGCCATGAAAGCCGTCGCCCTGCTGCTCTGCGTCGCCACCAGCCTCCTTGCGCAGTCGCCCTCATCCGTCATTCGGCGCCTCGATCAGCGCCGCGCCGATGCCCGCCGGGCGGTGAGCGAGGCGATTGCGGCCGAGCGCGCGGCGACGAGCCAGCGCCCGCGCCGCGGCACGGTCGCCGTGATCGCCGGGCGCGTGGAGGGCTCCGACATCCGCGGACTCGGTCCGGGGCTCGCCGACCTGCTCACCACCGACCTCGCGCGCATGCACGCCCTGCGCCTCGTGGAACGTATGCAGGCGCAGGCGATCGTGCGCGAAGCGGCGCTGGGTGCCACCGATGAACTCGGACGGCCGCGGGCGTGGCATCTGCTCGGCGCCGCGGACATTGTCGTGGTGGACGCGCAACAGTCGGGGTCGATGCTGCATTTGACCGCGCGCGTGGTGGACGTGACGAATCGCCGCGTCGAGGCCACCGTCGCGCAGTCCGGCGCGGTCGCCAACCTGTTCAGCCTCGCACGCGGTCTGGCGACGGACGTCCTGCGCGTGCTCGGCGTTGAACCGACGGCGGCGGAGCGCCGCGCGCTGACGGACCGGCCGCTCATCAGTCTCGATGCGTTTCTCTCGTATGCGGCGGCGATGGACGCACTGGAGGGCGGCGACGCCCCGCAGGCGGATCGCCTCTTGCGAAGGGCGATGGACCTCGACGTCGGCATCAATGCCGCGTTCGACGCCGGTCAGCTCGCGTCGGCCGGACTCGCCACGTCTCTCGGTGGCATCGTCCCCGTCCCCGGCTGGTCGTCCGGCGCCGGGGATGATCCAACCGAAGCCGGGCTGGCGACCGAGGGCAACGAAAGCGAGTACGGCGAGGCCTGGTTTGAAGGGACCGGCGACAGGTCGCTCAGTCTGTATGAGCTCTCCGTGCCGTTCAGCACCAGCCTGCCGCTCGGCCGCGGTCGGCTCGACCTGTCGACGCTGTGGGCCTCGAACCGCGCCGATACGCCGGCCAACGACGTCTTCCACGCCTGGGGCTTCACCGACCTGCATGCGCGATACACGCAGCCGCTCGGCGCGTCCGGCGTCTCGTGGACCGTCGGCGGGGCGTTTCCAACGCGCGACGCGCACGGCGCGGACGATGATATTCGGCGCGTGCCGATCTCGCCGGACCTGCTGCCGTCCGCAATGTACCGCCGTCGCAACGCGCCGTCGCTGTCCGGCGGACTCTTCTTCACCCGACCGGCGGGTGCCTGGTCGTGGGGCGCCGCCGGTGGAGCGGAGTGGAGCGCATCGTACCACGAGGCGGCGCCCTCGCTACACACGATTGCGGTGGCACCCGGCGTGCGCTGGCGCGTGCGCGCCGACGCCACTCGCCCCGTCGGCATCGGGCGTCTCGCCGTCGCGTCATCCTACATGGCGCTCTCCCCCGCGACGCGCGACGGCGCCTCGCTGCGGGGCGGCTCTCGCAGCATGATGCGCGTCAGCTACGCGCGCCCCGCGGGGAACGCCGACATCGAGGCCGGAGCGTGGATGCTCCATGCGGCGCCCGTGCAGTCGGGTGGCGTCACACTGCGGCCGCCGTCGACGATCAGCGCGGTGTTCGCGAATACGCGGTCGCACTGGCGGGCGTGGACGCTCGACGCGGGCGTCGAAGTCAAACGGCAGGTGGCCAGCGGCGGCAACGCGGCGGATCTCGTGGTGCCGCAGGTGACCGCCACGCATCCGCTCGGGCGGGTCCTGCTCGGCGAGTTGGGGGTGGACTACGTGTCGGGCCACTTCCACGACGCGCCATCGCCGCGCGACATCCCGGTGACGGGGTGGATGATTCGCGCCGGCGTGCGGGTCGAGCCGTAGGGGGCGGCGCTAGCCCTCGCCCAAACGCCTCGCCTATCTTATCGGCAACCCCAACCCCACGGCGCACGATGAGCATCATGAACGACCGCTGGATCACGGAGATGGCCACGAAGCACGGGATGATCGAACCGTACGAGAACTCCCAGGTGCGCTCGGGGGTCATTTCATACGGCGTCAGCGCCTACGGCTACGACATGCGGGTGGCGCGCGAGTTCAAGATCTTCACGAACGTGCTGAACAGCATCGTCGACCCCAAGAACTTCGACCCCAAGAGCTTCGTCGAGTTCGAAGGGGACGTCTGCATCGTGCCACCCAACTCGTTCGCGCTCGCGCGCAGCGTGGAGTACTTCCGCATTCCGCGCGACATCATGACCATCACCGTCGGCAAGAGCACCTACGCGCGCTGCGGCGTGATCACCAACGTCACGCCCTTCGAGCCGGAGTGGGAAGGCTACGTGACGCTGGAGATCAGCAACACGACACCGTTGCCCGCCAAGATCTACGCCAACGAAGGCATTGCCCAGGTGCTGTTCTTCCAAGGCAACGAACCGCCGGTCACGAGCTACAAGGACAAGAAGGGCAAGTATCAGGGGCAGGTGGGCGTCACGCTGCCGAAGATCTGATGGCGTCCCGACGGATTGCCGGGCTGGCGCGCAGGGCCGCCGCGTTCGCGGTGCTTGCCGCTTCCGCGACACCGATACAGGCCCAGGGGACGCGCGCTAGCGACAGTCTGGCCGTCATCGCCGTGGCCGATTCCCTGCTCCGTGCGTTGTCAACCAACGACACCGCCACCCTGCGGCGCCTGTCGCTCGACTCCACCGTGGTCGGCGGCGTCGGGATGCGCGGCGCGCAGGAGGTGCTGTCCCTTCGCACCATGCGCTCCGACATCGCGCGCGGGCTGCCCAGTTTCGTCGAGCGGGGCTTCCATCCGACCGCACTCGTCAACGGTTGGATCGCAGTGGTCTGGATGCCCTACGACCTGTATCGCGGAGGCGAGTGGTCGCATTGCGGCATCGACACCTTCACGCTCATGAACGTGAACGGTGCGTGGCGCGCGGGCTCCCTGCTCTACACCATCGAGCAGCCGCCCGCGTGCGCCAAGCACCCGCTTGGGCCGCCGACGCCATGAAGCTCTCCGTGTGGGCGCGCACGGGCCTGACCGTCGGCGTGATCGATGCGCTGTGGGCGGTGGTGCTGACCGCCGCCTACGGGCGCAGTCAGGCCGCGCTGTGGCAGGGCGTGGCGTCGGTGCCGTTCGGCCAGTCGATGCTCACCGGGGGCACCTCGGCGGTGTTCGTCGGGCTCATGGTGCACTTTGGCGTGGCGTTCTTCTGGTCGGCGGTCTTTCTCGCGGCCCACGCCAGTTCACCCGCCCTGCAGCGCGCCACGCGCTCACCGCTCGGCGTGGCGCTCGTCGCCATGGTCTATGGGCCGCTCATCTGGACGCTGATGTCGCTCGTCTTCATTCCGCTGCGCACCGGTAACCCAGCGCCGGCGATCACCGGACGCTGGCTGATCCAGTTCGCCGGCCACATGTGCTTTGTGGGTTACCCGATCGTGCGCACGGTGGCGCGCGCGGCGCACGGAACGAACGCGCCGCGCTGACAGCGTGGACGGTGTGCTAGGCCGACGGCACCCGTGCGATCTTTCCCATAAACAGCACGGTGCCGGTCAGGCGCTCGCGCAGCACCAGCAGATACGGGCGGTCCACGCGCATCACGGGATACGACGGCATCGACGTGACGCCAACGCCAACGGTAGTCACCGCCGCCGCCTCCGTCCCCTCTTCGTTGATGTCCACGAACGTGTTCTGCTTCACGAAGTCAATGAAGAGTTCGTGGCCGGCCGGGTCGGGGGCCATCAGCGTGAAGTCGGCCCCGCCCGCAGCAAACGGCACAACCATACCCAGCGCCTTGAGATCGTCGTTCAGCTTGCGCTCGTATTTGAGCGTCAGCTTCGGCATGGCAAAATCAACGCGCTGGGTGCGCAATCCGGCCGTTATCGCCTGCCACGACGCCGGCGTCAGCGAGGCGGCAAGCGTCTCCACGTCCGTGCCGCTCTTCGGCAGCAGCACAGTCATCGCAAACGCCGTGTTTCCGTAGGGCAGCTCGGCCGCCTGATACGTAGTGCCCTCAGCGTACGACAGCGTGTCAAAGCGATGCATCAACTGCACCGGCTGGGTCGCGCCACCCGCCGTCGTGAACGTCGCGGCCGTCGTCTTGGCAGGGTCGAACTTGGAGCGCCACTGCCCCTTGAAGTAGATGGCATTGATCAGGAACATCACTTGCTGCGGCGTGATGGTGTTGAGCACCGTCGGGATCTTCCCTTTCGTCTGCTCGCTGACCCACCCGTTGATGGCCGCAAGCGACGCCGCCGTGTTGGCAAAATCGAGCCCCTGCACCGTCGCGTTGAAGTTCGCCCGCGTCGTATCGAAGAAGGCCTGGCGAAACGGAAATCCCTGCCGGTACCAGACGGAGTTGGCGACGAGCATCTGGGTGGCCGGGTCGAGCGACATCAGCAGGGCCATCAGCGACTTGTACCCGCCGTTGATCTCCGCCTGGGAGGCGTTGCCGAACTGCAGCGCCGCGCGCAGCTGATCCGCGGTCGTCCCCGCAGCGCCATTGAGCGTCATGCCAAGGGCGAACGACGCGCTGAGCGGCGACACGAACACATTGGAGTCGCGCTGAGCGGCGTTGACCGCGCCCCACAGCGCAAAGGCGAATGCCGTGGAGGCATCGCGCACCTTCACTTCGCTGGCCGTCAGTGCCCGCGGCAACGCGGTGAGGACGGCGGATGGGCGTTGCGACGTGGCGTCAGTCGGCGACGAGGCACAGGCCGCGAGCACCAACGCGGCGGCCAGCGCGCTCACCACCGCGCCATGCGAGGCAGATCGTGTGGACGGTTTCATACCCTAGAGTACCCCGCCACCGCGCGCCGCGTTTCCGAGGCGCGCCCGCAAGCCGACGCCGCCTATCGCGTTGCCACCCCAAGTCGCCGGTCGAGGAACTCGGCCGCCGCCTTGAACGCCTGGACCCAGCGGTCCCATCGCAGGAACCCGTGGATCTCGTCCGGGAAGATCAACTGCTCCACCTCGACGCCGCGGTCGCGCAGCGCCTCCACCAGCGTGACCGTCTCGACGAACTGCACGTTGCGATCGTCGTCGCCGTGGATGACGAGTACCGGCGACCGCCATCCGTCGACACTCGCCATCGGCGACGCGTTGAACGCGCGGCGCGTGCGCTCGGGGTTCTCGAGCGGATTGTACGAGGGCACGAAGTTCTTGATGCCGACATTCCAGTCGTGCACGCCGTGGATGTCCACGCCGGCGGCAAACAGGTTGGACGCGCGTGAGAGCCCCATGGCGGTCAGGTAGCCGCCGTACGATCCGCCCCACAGCGCAATCTTTTTGGCGTCGACATCGGGGCGGCCGGCGAGGTAGAGTCCGGCGGCCATCACATCCTGGTATTCGCTCCCGCCCGACGCGCCATAGTTTAGCGCCTCACGAAAATCGAGGCCGTAGCCAATGCCGCTGCGATAATTCACCGAGAGCACGACGTAGCCCTTGCTCGCCAGATGCTGGTTCATGGCGTACGCATTGGCGTAGTAGCTGGAGTAGTTCCAGCCGAGGAGCATCTGCCGCTTGGAGCCACCGTGGAAGAAGATCGCGGCCGGCCGCTTGTCGCCCGGCTTCGCGTCGACGGGCAGAAAGAGCTGCGCGTGAATGGGCAGACCGTCGGTGGAGGTGATGATCACCGGCTGCGGGTCCACCATACCGGCGACTGGGAAATCGGCCGGAATCACGCCCGGCGCCAGTTCGCGCGGCGCCGCGCTCCCCACCTGAATCACGGCGTGGGCTGGCGTGCGGGTGCCCGACTTCAGGAACGCAATGGACGCGCCGTCGCTCGTCACGGCCGGCTGCCATTCGATGTCGGCGCCGCTCGTCACCGCCTTCGGCGGACCGCCGGCGACACTAACGCGCCAGATGTCGCGCCGGTCGATGTCGCCCTGGTTGGAGTTGAAGATGATCTCACGCCGGTCGGGCGTGAACGTGACGTACTCCACCTCAAACGCGCCCGGCGTCAGCAGCGTCGGCGCGCCGCCCGCTGCGGGCACCGCATACAGCGACGTCCACCCCGTCTTTTCCCACGGGAAGATTAGCCGATCACCGGCTACCCACGTGAGCTGCGGACCGACGATGTCACGGAAGAGCGAACCGCGCCCCGTGTCGGCGCGAAACGCGACGCGCCCCGTCCCCGTGGCGGCGTCAGCGACGAGAATCGAGAACGGCTGCCCGCTGCGATCGGGCGTGAAGATCAGGCGCTTGGTCGTGGCCGCCTCGCGGATGAACGCGACCTGACGCCCATCCGGCGACCAGACGGGGCTGCCGTCGGTGTCCACGCTCGGCGCCATCCACCGGATTGACTTGGCGGCGAGGTCGAGCACGCCAATGAGTGCATGCGTGCCGCGGTTGCTCGCAAAGAGCAGCCGACCACCGTCGGGCGACCACACGAGTGAACTCAACGCCCCGCGGATTGACGCGACCTGCACCGGCGTGCCCCCCTCGGCGACCGGCGCGGTCCAGATGCCGCCGCGGCGCACGAAGGCCATGGTCGCGCCATCCGGCGACATCACCAGCGACGAGGCCGCGCCCACTCGCACCGGCGCGCCTCCGCTGACGGCGATGCGCCAGACGGCCTGCTCGGCGCCGGCCGGATCGCTCGTCGGGTTCGCGATCTCGCCGACGCGGTTAGGTCCCGAGCCGCGCGTGAAGAAGATGGTGCCCGCGTCCTTCGACCAGACCAGGTTCCCGATCTCCTGCCCATCCGCCTTCGTGTAGGCGGTGAGCGGTCGCCCGCGATACGCGGGGGGCGCCGCGACCCACAGATTGCGAACGCCCTTGTCGTTGAGCACCCACGCAACGAGCCCACCGCTCGGCGCCGCCGTCATCGCACCCGGGTACGGCGCGGCCATCAACCGCTCGATGGGAATGTCGCGCTGCTGCGCGTGCGCGGACGGCAGGCCCACAAGTGCGGCGCTGACGACGGTCAGAACAGTGAGGGCAAGGCGCATCGGGGCCAGCTCCAGTGACGGGGTGGACGATTGGGGCATAACGTAGCACCGCCGAGCTGACGCGTCAGCCCGGCGGTGCATGCGGTGGTGAAGCCGCAACGACGGTTCGGACGCGCTATCCGGAAGTGAGGACGGTCTTCTCCGGGCGCGCAGAGACGGAACCCCAGACGTAGTCGCCGTTCATGCGCTTGATGAAGTCGATGCTGATGCCCTTGGGGCACGCGGCCATGCACTCGCCGAACAGCGAGCATCCGCCGAACCCTTCGAGATCCATCTGCGTCACCATGCTCAGGGCGCGGCGATAGCGCTCCGGCTGCCCCTGCGGGAGCAGGCCCAGATGGCTGATCTTGGCCGCCGTGAAGAGCGACGCCGAGGCGTTGGGGCATGCCGCCACGCAGGCGCCGCAGCCGATGCAGGCGGCGGCGTCCATCGCCTCGTCGGCCTCGGGCTTGCCGATGGGCAGCGCGTTGGCATCCTGAGGCGCGCCAGTGGGGACGCTGATGAAGCCGCCCGCCTGAATGATGCGATCGAGCGGCGAACGGTCGACGACCAGGTCGCGGATCACCGGGAACGCGTTCGCACGCCACGGTTCCAGCGTAATGGAGTCGCCGTCCTTGAACGAGCGCATGTGCAGCTGGCACGTGGTGGTCAGCTTGCTCGGCCCGTGAGCCACGCCGTTGATCATCATGCCGCACATGCCGCAGATCCCCTCGCGGCAGTCATGATCGAACGCAATGGGTTCCTTGCCCTCGAGGACCAGCTTCTCGTTGACGACGTCGAGCATCTCGAGGAACGAGCTTTCCGGGCTGACGTCGCGCGCCGTGTACGTCTCGAACTTTCCAGGCGCCGTCGGGCCGGCTTGCCGCCAGACCTTGAGTGTGATGTTCATGGTTCCAGTCATAGGTCGGTCGCTCACTTGTAGCTGCGGGTGGCGAGATGCACGTTCTCGAACTCGAGCGGCTCCTTGTTGAGCACAGGCGCCTTGCCGTCGCCCGCGTACTCCCAGGCCGCGACATAGGCAAACTGCTCATCGTTGCGCTTGGCCTCGCCCGCCTCCTGATGCTCCTCGCGGAAGTGGCCGCCGCACGATTCCTCGCGATGCAGCGCATCGATGCACAGCAACTCGGCGAACTCGAGGAAATCGGCCACGCGGCCGGCCTTCTCGAGCTGCTGGTTGAACGTGTCGCCGGTGCCGGGCACCGTCAGGTTCTGCCAGAACTCCTCGCGCAGCACCGGAATCTCCTGCAGCGCCTGCGTCAGTCCGGCGGCGTTGCGCGCCATGCCGCAGTGCTCCCACAAGATCTTGCCGAGCGCGCGATGGAACGAGTCCGCCGAGCGCTTGCCGTTGATGCTGAGCAGGCGCGTGGTGCGCTGCTGCACCGATTCCAGCGCGGCGCGGAACTCCGGATGGTCGGTGCTGACCTTCTCGAACTTGGTCGACGCCAGGTAGTGCCCGATCGTGTACGGCAGCACGAAGTACCCGTCGGCCAGCCCCTGCATCAGCGCGCTCGCGCCCAGGCGGTTCGCGCCGTGGTCGCTGAAGTTCGCCTCGCCGATGACGTGCAGACCGGGAATCGTGCTCATCAGGTTGTAGTCGACCCACAGCCCGCCCATCGCGTAGTGCGACGCCGGGTAGATGCGCATGGGCACTTCATACGGATTCTCATCCGTGATGCGCTGATACATCTCGAACAGGTTGCCGTAGCGGTCGCCGATCTCCTTGGCGCCGAGGCGCTTGATCGAGTCGGAGAAATCGAGGTAGACGCCCCGTCCGCCCGGTCCGACTCCGCGGCCGTCGTCGCAGGCTTCCTTGGCGGCGCGGCTGGAGATGTCGCGCGGCGCGAGGTTGCCGTAGCTCGGATACTTGCGCTCGAGATAATAGTCGCGGTCTTCCTCGGGGATCTCGCTGGGCTTCTTCCCCACGTCCTCGCGCTTCTTGGGCACCCACACGCGCCCGTCGTTGCGCAGCGACTCCGACATCAGCGTCAACTTGCTCTGGTGCTCGCCGGCGACCGGAATGCACGTCGGGTGGATCTGCGTGTAGCAGGGATTGGCGAATGCCGCCCCCTTCTTGTACGCGCGGTACGCGGCGGTGACGTTGCACCCCTGCGCGTTGGTGCTGAGGTAGAACACGTTGCCGTAACCGCCGGTGCCGAGCACCACGGCGTCGGCCACGTGGGCCTCGACCTTGCCGGTCACGAGATCGCGCGTGATGATGCCGCGGGCAACGCCGTTCACCAGCACGACGTCGAGCATCTCGTGGCGGTTGTACATCTTCACGCCGCCGCGGGCGATTTCCTTCTCCAGCGCTTGGTAGGCGCCGAGCAGCAGCTGCTGCCCGGTCTGGCCGCGCGCGTAGAACGTGCGGCTCACCTGCGCGCCGCCGAAGGAGCGGTTGGCGAGCAGGCCGCCGTACTCGCGTCCAAACGGCACGCCCTGCGCCACGCACTGGTCGATGATGTTGTTCGACACCTGCGCGAGGCGATAGACGTTGGCCTCGCGGGCGCGGAAGTCGCCGCCCTTCACGGTGTCGTAGAACAGCCGCCAGATGCTGTCGCCGTCATTGCGGTAGTTCTTGGCGGCGTTGATGCCGCCCTGCGCCGCGATGGAATGCGCGCGGCGCGGCGAATCCTGGTAGGCGAAGCAGCTGACGTTGTAGCCCAGCTCGCTCATCGAGGCGGCGGCGCTCGCGCCGGCCAGCCCGCTGCCCACCACGATCACATGGTATTTCCGCTTGTTCGCGGGGTTCACCAGCTTCATTTCGAAGCGGTGCTTGTCCCACTTGTCCTGGATGGGGCCGGACGGAATCTTCGCGTCGAGTTTCATATGCGTCTCCGCCTCAGCGCACGACGCCGAGCGCAACGCCCAGCGGCACGAGACTGAAGCCCACGGTCACGAGGAGGGCGATGATCACCGGAATGCGGCGCGCCAACGGCTCCGCCGCATTCTTCGCCACGCCCAGCGTGCGCAGCACCGCCCACGTTCCGTGGAGCAGGTGCAGCAGCAAAAAGAACATCGCCACCAGATAGAACAGGACCCAGAACGGGCGCTCGAACGCGAGCACGACGTTGCCGTAGGCCGCTCCCTTGGCGTACTCGGGGAGGAGCCACGTCCAGCCCAGGGTGAACTGCCCGAGGTGTACGAGGATGAAGACGAAAAGGAACACGCCGCCCCAGCGCATCGTGCGCGACGCGTACGTGCTCACCTGGGCCTCGCGAAGCGCGTAGTCCACTGGGCGCGCCGCCCAGCTCCGCCGCGTCAGTTGCCAGGCCGAGAGCGCGTGCAGGATCACGGAGACCAGCAGCGTGACCCGCACCGCCCAGGTGAGTTCGATGATGTCTTCCTGCAGGAGCCTGGCGTACGCGTTGTAGCGCTCCACGCCCATGAAGATCTGCAGGTTGCCGACCATGTGGCCGATGACGAAGCCGACGAGGATCAACCCCGTGACCCCCATCACGACCTTCTTGCCGACCGAGGTGTTCCAGAACTTGAGCATGTTCCAGAGGTTGGGAGCTATGACGGACGCGCTGCGGCCCTCCGCGGCCGCGGTCCGCTGCTCGTGGACCGAAAAAATCGCGGGGTCGGCATCAGGCCGACCCCGCCGCACCACCCTACAACTTCACCACGCTCATCGGCTCGCGCACCGCGTCGGCACTCTTCGCCAGCGCCGCCTTCTCGTCGGCCGAGAGGTCAATCTCCACAATCTTCTCAATGCCGTTGCGGCCGAGCTTGCACGGCACGCCGAGGAACAGCCCCTTCATGCCGTATTCGCCGTCCAGCCACGCCGAGCACGGGAGAATGCGCTTCTGGTCGTTGACGATCGCCTCGACCATCTGCACGGCGCCCGACGACGGCGCATAGTACGCCGAGCCGGTCTTGAGGAACTTCACGATCTCGGCGCCGCCGTTGCGGGCGCGGTCCACGTGCACCTGCAGCGCTTCCTTGGACATGAACTGCGTGATCGGAATGCCGCTGACGCTCGTGTAGCTGATGAGCGGCACCATCGTGTCGCCATGCCCGCCCAGCACCATCGCCTGGATATCGCGCACCGACACATCGAGCGCCATCGCCAGGAACGAGCGGAAACGCGCGGTGTCGAGAATGCCGGCCATGCCCAGCACGCGCTCGCGCGGGAAGCCGGTCACCTGCTTCGCCACGTAGCACATCACGTCAAGCGGATTCGACACGACAATGATGATCGCGTTGGGCGACGTCGCCTTGATCTGCTCGGCGCACGACTTCACGATGCCGGCGTTGGTGTTGAGCAGGTCGTCGCGCGACATCCCCGGCTTGCGGGCGATGCCCGCCGTGATCACGACGATGTCCGAGCCCGCCGTCTCCTCGTAGCCCGTGGTGCCGATGACGCGCGAATCGAACAGCTCGATGGGCGCCGACTCCCACTGGTCGAGTCCCTTCCCCTGCGGAATGCCGTCGGCGATGTCGACCATCACCACGGTGCGTGCGAGTTCCTTCTCGGCGATGCGCTGGGCGGTCGTGGCGCCGACATTGCCGGCACCGACCACGGTGATTTTGTTGACCATATGAGTGGCAGGATAAGTGTACGCGACGATGCTGCCGGAACGGCGAAAAGTTACGACCCGTGCACGCAGATGTAAACGCAAAGACGCCCGCAATGCACACTCCGATTACCTGACGCTGGCGGTCAAAAACCCTTACCCGCCAACCTCACTCAGCGCCTTCAACCCTCCCACGCGCAGCTTCAACAGCTCGTGCTCCCGCGGCTTCTCGGCGAGTGCGCGCTCAAACAGCGGACGCAACGGCTCGCCGGCACGCAACGCGTCGCGCAGGTTGACCTCGTGATCGCCGTACAGACAGGTGCGCAGGCGCCCGTCGGCCGTGAGGCGCACCCGATTGCACGAGTCGCAGTAGGTGTGCGTCAGCGGCGTGATCACGCCAATCGTGCCGCGCGCACCCGGAATGCGTCGGTACCGCGCGGGGCCGTTGCCCTTCGCCGGCCCGTCGCTCGGCTCCAGCGCCCCAAAGCGCGCCTCGATGCGGGCCAGCACCTCGTCGCTGGGCACCACGCGGGCGAACTCCGTATCCGCGAGATCACCGACCGGCATCAGCTCGATGAAGCGCACGTGCCACGCGTGCTCCCGCGTGAGTGCGGCGAAGTCCTCGACTTCATCGTCATTCTCGCCGCGAATCATCACCACATTCAACTTGATCGGATCCAGTCCAACGTCCGACGCCGCGCGGGCGGCGACGATGGGGTCGAACGCCAGGTTGCGGCGTGCGATCGCCGCGATGCGCTCCGTGCGCAGCGAGTCGGCGCTCATGTTCACGCGGTCGAGCCCCGCCTCGCGCAACGTCGCCGCCATCTGCGGCAGCTTCACGCCGTTCGTGGACAGCGCAATGTCCTCGATGCCGGGAATCACCCGCAGCATGCGGATCAGCTCAGGCAGCTCCGGTCGCACCGTGGGCTCGCCGCCCGTGATGCGCAGGCGCCGCAGGCCGAGCGGCGCGAGCTGACGCACCACGTCGGCAATCTCCTCGTACGAGAGGATCTGTTGCTTGGGAAGCCACGCCAGCCCCTGCTCGGGCATGCAGTACACGCACCGGAAATTGCAGCGGTCGGTGACCGAGATGCGCAGGTACTCGATGCTCCGCCCGAACTGGTCACGCATGGGGCACCTGCCCGTGTTCCACCCACTCGCGCGTCCCGTCGGTGTAGTGCTCGAGTTTCCAGATCGGCACCCGCGTCTTGAGCGCCTCGATGATCCAGCGCGACGCGTCCATGGCGTTCGCGCGGTGCGGATGCGCCACGGCAATGGCCACGCTGGCCTCGCCGAGCGCCACGTAGCCGGTGCGATGCTCGATGACGATATGCGACGTGCCAAACTGCGCCGCCGCTTCGTGCGCGAGCGCCGTCATCTCGCGCTCGGCCATCGGCGCGTAGACGTTGTACTCGATGGCGTCCACCGCCCGGCCCTGATTGCTGTTGCGCACCGTGCCGATGAACAGCGACAGCGCGCCATCCTCCGGCGAGACGACCTCGGCGGCGATCGCCGCCACGTCGATGGGCTTGCCGACGAGCGCCGTGCGCATCAGCCCCCCGCGACCGGCGGAATGAGCGCCAACTCGTCGCCGGCGGCCACCGCGACGTCTGCCTTCGCGTAGCGATGGTTCACAGCCACGAGGGGGCGCGTGGGCAGTGACAGCGCGGGCGCGGCCACGCGTACCGCGTCGAGCACGTCCTGCACCGCCGCGCCGGGAGGAACCGTCACCCGAATGCTCGACGAACCGGCCGCATCGGCGTAGGACGCGAAGAGCAGAACGTCAAAGGTGAGCATAGTCTGCATTCTAACGGGGAGGCACGGCCAGCGGATAGCGCCGTGTGCTACGCAAAATCAAACGGCCTCGGAGCGCGTAGAACGCCTCCGAGGCCGCGAACAACTGGCTATCCCGTTAGTCGTCAGTGAGTTCCGACTCGTCCACACCGGCGACCATCGCGCGCAGCTCCTTGGACGGCTTGAACACCGGAACGGGACGCGCCGAGACTTCAACCGGCGCGCCGGTGCGCGGATTGCGCGCCATCCGGGTCTTGCGCTGACGGATCTTGAAGGTGCCGAACCCGCGCACCTCGATGTTGCGCTGCTCCTTGAGCGCATCCTTGATGGCGTCGAGGAACGCGTCCACCACGCGGGCGCAGTCCTTCTTGGAAATCATCGGCCCGGACGTCTGTTCGATCGCCTCGGTGACACGCTCGACGAGATCAGCTTTGGTCATTTCCTTCCTCGGAAGGGGCTCGGCATGACGTAACTGATGAAAACGTAGGATGTTACGTCGATTGTGTCAAGCATCAAGACGCCCGGCATCCAGAAAACACTGGAAACCGGGCGCTGTCGCTAACACAAATACTGGGCGTCGCTTACGCGTGCACAGCCTTCATGAAGTCGTCAAAGAGCGGCCTTGCGTCGTGCGGCCCGGGTGCCGCCTCGGGGTGATACTGCACCGCGAAGATTGGCAACGACTTGTGGCGCAGCCCCTCAATTGTACCGTCGTTGAGGTTGACGTGCGTCACTTCGAGGTCCGGGGCGCCGGGAATGCCGTCCACCCCGCCCTCAACCGCGAACCCGTGGTTCTGCGCCGTGATCAAGACCTTGCCGGTGGCAAGATCCTTGACCGGATGGTTCCCGCCGCGATGTCCGTACGGCAGTTTCGTCGTGCGGCCGCCAAAGGTGAGACCCAGCAACTGGTGCCCAAGGCAGATGCCGAAAATCGGAATCCGGCGCTCCGCCAACGACTTGATGATCGCGGGCGCGTACGTCACCGCCTCCGGATCCCCTGGCCCGTTGGAGAGGAACACGCCATCCGGCCGCAGCGCGAGCACTGCGTCAGGCGTGGTCGTTGACGGCACCACGGTGACTCGGCAGCCACGCTCCTCGAACAGACGCAGGATATTGCGCTTGACGCCGTAATCGATCGCCACGATGTGCGGTCCGGCGCCGGCGCACCACTCATACGGCTTCTCGGTGGTCACCACCGACGCCAAGTCGAGCCCAGTCATCGGCGGGCAGGAGTCGAGCGCCGCGAGGACGTCCTTCCCGATGTCGTGGCCTGCGGCAATAACGCCGCGAAGAACGCCGACGGTCCTCAAGTGCCGTGTCAACCGACGCGTGTCAACATCAGTGAGGATAGGCACTTGGGCGCTAGCAAGGTAATCCAAGAGACTCCCTGAGGCGCGCCAGTTGGAGAAGGTCGGCGACAGCTCCCGCACCACGATGCCATTGATCTGCGGGCGCTCAGACTCGGGGTCGTCGAGGTTGATGCCGTAGTTGCCGATCATCGGGGCCGTCATCACCACGATCTGACCGCGGAACGAGGGGTCGGTGAAGACCTCCTGATAGCCGCTCATATTCGTGGTGAACACCACCTCGGCGACCGACGGGGCCGTGACCGGCGCCGCGAGCCGCCCACGAAAAAGGGTTCCATCCTCGAGGAGGAGGAACCCCGGCTTCTCATCGAGAAGATTCGTCACTTCGCCGTCAGGGCTTGGTCGGAGCGGGCGCCGCTGGTGCCGGCGCGGCGGGAGCCGACTGCAGCGGGACGACCGACTGCGACGCGCCGCCCTGCTGCGTGGCAGGCGCCGTCGGGGCCGGCGGCGGCACCGCAACAGCCTGATCGAGCACCGAGGTCGGCGTGCGACCGCGGGCCGACGCGACCTGGAGAATGAACGCGAGCAGAATGAAGATGCCGCCCGCCCACCAGCTGGTCTTGGTCAGCAGGTTGCCGGCCTGACGCGTGCCGAGCAGCGAGTCAGCGGATGAAGACGCCCCGCCGAAGCTCGCGGCCAGTCCGCCGCCCTTCCCGCTCTGGAGCAGGATGGCCGCGACGAGCACGACGCTGTCGAGAATCAGCAGAATGACGAGAAATCTTGTGAACATCGAGGTCCCGGGTGAATCTGTAGGTAAGCCTTGAATCGTAAGCGACTTAGCGCTCCGAATCAAGTGAGGACGATGGACGCCCACCCTTCGGC
This sequence comes from Gemmatimonadota bacterium, assembly GCA_016182795.1. Taxonomy (GTDB): domain Bacteria; phylum Gemmatimonadota; class Gemmatimonadetes; order Gemmatimonadales; family Gemmatimonadaceae; genus PNKL01. The sequence continues at coordinate 5,785 of JACPFW010000037.1, read as the reverse complement.
GTCCAGACTCGCGCCTCCAACCAGCAGTCCATCAACGTCTGGGACGGCCAGCAGGTCAGCCGCATTGCCGCGATTCACGGATCCGCCGTAGAGAATCGGGACGGCGAGGCTGCCGCTGTCGAGTAACGCGTGCAGTTCCGCGCGAATCGCCTGATGCACGGCGTTGGCGTCAGCGGGCGTCGCGGTCTTGCCGGTGCCAATGGCCCAAACCGGCTCGTAGGCGACAATCGCGTTGCCCGCGTCGGCGCTCTTCACGCCGGCCAGCGCGGCCCGCAGTTGGCGCAACACCACCTGCTCGGTCTCGCCAGCCTCGCGCTGCGCCAGCGTCTCGCCGACGCAGACGATGGGCGTCAGGCCGGCGCGCGTTGCCGCAGCTACTTTCTTGCCCGTCTCCTCGTCGGTTTCGCCAAAGATGTGGCGCCGCTCCGAGTGCCCGACGAGCACGTACTTGGCCCCCGAGCTGCGCGCGATCGTCGCCGAGTTCTCACCCGTGAACGCGCCCTTGTCTTCCCAGTAGATGTTCTGCACGCCGAGCTGAATGTCGGGCCGATCCTTGAGCGCGCCAACCACGGCGCCAAACGAGAGCGCCGGAGGGAAGAAGATCACGCTGCGATCCTGGCGCTTGCCGAAGTGCGCGAGAAACGCGCGCATGAACGCGGTCGCGTCGGCCGGCGCGTGATTCATCTTCCAATTGGCGGCAAAGATCGGCTGTTTCATTTTCGGTCATCCAGGGCCGCGACGCCGGGCAGCACCTTTCCCTCGAGGAATTCGAGAGAGGCGCCGCCGCCCGTCGAGACGTGACTCATCTTCGCGGCCAATCCCGCGCCTTCCACTGCCGCGGCCGAATCACCGCCGCCCACCACCGTCGTGCAGCCCTTCGCCGTCGCCTCGGCCATCGCGCGCGCGACAACGTTGGTGCCGTTGTCGAACGGCGGCGTCTCGAAGACGCCCATTGGTCCGTTCCACACCACCGTCTTGGCGCTCAGAATCGCGCGCGCGTACGACTGTGCCGTGTCCGGCCCGATGTCGAGCATCGCCTCGGAGGCGGGAATGGCATCGCGCTTCACCTGGTGGGCCTTGGCCCCCTCGGCAATCGCCGGCGCGACCACCGCGTCGTGCGGGAGAATCAACACGGTGCCGGCGCGCTCCACCAACGCCTTGGCCATGTCCACTCGGTCGGGCTCCACGAGCGACGTCCCCGTCTCGAGGCCCATCGCCTTGTAGAACGTGCATGCCATGGCACCGCCCACGAGCAGGGCGTCGACTTTAGGCAGCAGCGCCTCGATAACGTCGATCTTGCCGGAGATCTTTGAACCGCCGAGCACGGCGACGAACGGACGCTTGGGCTTGTCGAGCGCACCGCCGAGATAGTCCAGTTCCTTCTGCATCAGCAGGCCGGCGACCGCGGGACGCAGCAGCTTGGCGACTGCCTCAGTGCTCGCATGCGCCCGATGCGCCGAGCCGAACGCATCGTTGACGTAGAAATCGCCGAGCTTGGCCATCGCCTCGACGAGCGCGGCGTCGTTCTTCTCTTCGCCCTTCTCAAAACGGGTGTTCTCGACCAGCAGCACGTCGCCATCCTTCAAGGCGCGGGAGGCGGCTTCGGCCTCCGGACCGACGACGGCCGGGCAGAACGCGACCGGCTTGCCGAGCAGTTCCTGCAGCCGCTTGGCGACCGGCGCGAGCGAATACTTGGGGTCGGGACCGCCCTTGGGGCGGCCGAGGTGCGAGCAGAGCACCACGCGCGCGCCGCCCTTGATCAGCAGCTGGAGCGTGGGCAACGCGGCGCGAATGCGGGTGTCGTCGGTGACTGCGCCGCCCTCGCCGAGCGGGACATTGAAGTCCACTCGCACGAGGGCACGCCGCCCCTTCATCTCCGCCGGCGCCAGGTCGGCGACGGTACGCTTGTCCATGGCGTCTCCTAGAGACGCGCGCCGACGTACTGCAGCAGGTCGACGCAGCGCATCGAGTAACCCCACTCGTTGTCGTACCACCCCGACACCTTGACCATCGTGCCGTCAATCACGTTCGTGCACTTCGAGTCGATGATGCACGAGTGCGGATTGCCCGTGTAATCGATGGAGACCAGCTCTTCCTCGGCGTAGGCGAGGATGCCCTTGAGCGCGCCCTCGGACGCCGCCTTGAACGCGGCGTTGACCTCGGCGATCGTCGTCGGACGCTCCACCTCGACCACCAACTCGGTGAGCGAGACATCGGGCGTCGGCACGCGCACCGAGATGCCGTCGATCTTTCCCTTCACTTCCGGGATGACGAGCGCGGTCGCCTTGGCGGCGCCCGTCGTCGTCGGAATCATCGACAGCGCGGCGGCGCGGGCGCGGCGCAGGTCCTTGTGCGGCAGGTCCAGTACGTTCTGGTCGTTGGTGTAGCTGTGGATCGTCACCATCGACGCGTGCTTGAAGCCGAACGTGTCACGGATCGTCTTGACCATCGGCACGAGGCAGTTGGTCGTGCACGACGCATTGGAGATGATGTGATGCTTGGCGGCATCGTACTTGTCGTGATTGACGCCGAGCACGACGGTGATGTCCTCGTTCTTGCCAGGAGCCGAGATAATGACCTTCTTGGCGCCGGCGGCGAGGTGCTTATTGGCGCTGTCCTTGTCCGTGAACTTGCCCGTGCTTTCGAGGACGATCTGAACGCCGAGGTCCTTCCACGGCAAGTTGGCGGGGTCCTTTTCCTTGAAGATGCGGATCCGGTCGCCGTTGACGGTGATCGAGTTCTCGTCGAACGACACGGTGCCGTCGAACGTGCCATGCACCGAGTCATGCTTGAAGAGGTGCGCGAGGGTCTTCGTATCGGTGAGGTCGTTGATCGCGAGGAAATCGATCGGCGCGCCCTGCTCCTTGGCCGCGCGCAGCACCTGACGGCCGATGCGGCCGAACCCGTTGATGCCAACCTTGAGTGCCATCTGTGATGCTCCCGTAGGGATCACGGGCGGTCGGCGTCACTGCGCGCCCGCCCGAAGGTCCAGTACCTGATGTCGGATGCGCCCTGCCCCAGCAGTGCCTCAGCACACGCGTTGAGCGTGGCGCCCGTGGTGAGCACGTCGTCGACCAGCACCACCGACAGCCCCCGAACCGCGGCTGATCGCTGCGCCGGCACGACGAACGCGTTATGAACGTTCGCCCTGCGCTCAACGGGTGTCAATTGCGTCTGTGAAACGGTGGCACGCGTCCGCGCGATGAGATCGTCACGCACGCGTGCGCCGACGCGACGGCCGAGGGCGCGCGCGAGATGGAGGCTCTGGTTGTAGCCGCGTTCGCGGAGGCGCGACGGGGCGAGCGGCACCGGGACGAGCACGGGATTGCGCAGCCCGGCCACGACGTCCCGCCCCGCGCGAGCCATGAGGTCAGCCAAGGTGTCGGCCATGCCCCACCATCCCTGATACTTGAGCGCCGCCAGCAGCGGCGTGCTGTGGAGGTGCGGCACCCAGCAGACCGAGCGGGCCCGTGTGCAGCGAGAATCGAGCAGCGGACAGAGCGGACAGTCGGGCAGCGCGCCATCCGCGGCGCGCGGCTGCAGCGGATGGCCGCAGCGCGCGCACCACGGCTTCGGCAGCACGGGGACGCGCGTGACGCACGCGCCGCAGACAAGGCGCGCCGGGCGCAGGGGCATCGCCGCGCCGCAAACGATGCACGCGCGCGGCACGGCAAGCGCGAGACCCGCGTGCCACGCACTACGCGCCGCGGCGCCAACGGTGCCGCGCAGCGTGGAGCGCCAGCCCGGCTTTAGCTCCGGACTGACGCCCACATCGCTTTCCGGTCAGGGGCGATTCCGAACCAGCGTTCAAAGGCGAGCGCGCCCTGATGAATCAGCATGCCCAGACCGTCCACCGCCGGATGGCCGGCGGCCCGCGCCGCGAGAATCCACGCGGTCTCGAGCTGGCCATAAGTGAGGTCGTACACGCACGAGCGCGGCGGGAGCAGATGCACGGGCGCCGGCAGCTCGTCGCCGGCGTGCAGTCCGAGCGGCGTCGCGTTGACCACCAGGTCGGCGCCGTCGAGCGCCGCCTCGACACGCGCGGCGACCACGGTCTCGGGGAACCGCGCCTTGAGGCGTTGGCCGCGCTGAGCTGTCCGCGACCAGACGCTGAGCTGGCACGCGGGCCAGCGCTCGACTGCTGCCGCCACCGCGGCCGCGGCGCCGCCGGCCCCGAGGAGCGCCACCTTTCGCCACGCGCGTGACGCGCCGAAGGCGTCACTCACCGCCTCCACGAAGCCGCCGACGTCAGTGTTGTCGCCGACGAGGACGTCGTCCTCCGTCCAAAACGTGTTCACCGCCCCCACACGCTCGGCGATTGGCGTCAGCCGGTCGCAATGCGCGGCGAACGCCTCCTTGTGCGGCACCGTCACGTTGCCGGCGGCGGCAATGGCCCGAAGACGCGCGACCGCCTCGGCGAGCCGGCGTGGCTCGATATCAAATGCCTCGTACGTGAGCGGCAACTCGGCGCGCTGCAGCGCCGCATTCTGAAACGTCGGAGAGAGCGAGTGGGCCACCGGATGGCCGAGCAGCACGAGGCGTCCGGGCAGTCGGTTCACGGCGCCCCCGATGTCATTCCTCTCGAATCGCCGGCGAGGCGCGCGATGACCTTGGGAAGCGCGACGTCCAGCTCGGCGGCCATCTGCCGGTAGGAGTTCAGCCCGGATCCGAACGGATCGTGCACCGACTTGCCGCTCGCGGACTCGTCCGCAAACGCGGTGAGCAGATGCGTCTTCCCTCCGCCGCCCAGCGCCTCGGCGACCGCCACGTGACTGGGGGCCATGCAGAGAATGATCGTCGCCTCGTCCACCAATCCCGCCGTAAGCAACCGGGCGCGATGCGTGGACAAGTCGAGCCGGCGTTCGAGCCCGACCAGCACCGACCCGTCCGACGCCGGCGACCCGCCAAGCGCGCTGGTGCCAGCGCTGGACATTCGCACGGCCAATCCGCGTTCTGCCGCGAGATGACGGGCCATGGCCTCGGCCAGCGGACTGCGGCAGGTGTTGCCCGTGCACACGAACAGGACGCTGCGACTCATTGATCACCCACGAGGTCGGGGACGACGGCGCGCAGCGTGCTGGCGGCGAGCGCGCCTGGCCGGATGACGCGCAGGTGCGCTCCGGTGCAGTCCACGACCGTGGACGGATCCGACGGCTCCAGGCGACCGCCGTCGAGCACCATCACTCTGCCTGACGCAATCTGCTGCGGAAAGTTCATGATCACCTCTGAGGCCGAGAGCGCCGCGGGTTGGCGCGGCACGTTGGCGCTCGTCGACGTCAGCGGATCGCCGAGCGAGGCGATGAGCCGCTGCAGCGCCGGATGCGACGTCCAACGGACCGCCACCCCGCCCTCGGGTCCCCGCAACCGCGCGGGCACGCGTTTCTCGGCGCCCCGCAACACCAGCGTCAGCGGTCCGGGCCAGAAGCGCGCCGCCAGCATCGACGCCGCATTGGTCATATGCAGCCCGAGCCGGCCAATCATGGCGCTGCTCGACACAAGCAACAGAAACGGCTTGCCCGGCGGGCGGTGCTTGAGCGCGACCAACGCGCCCACCGCGTCGGTGTCGATGGCGCCACCAAAACCGTAAATGGTCTCCGTGGGATACGCCAGCAGGCCGCCGTCCTGCACGTGCGCTATGGCGCGCGGGATCGCCGCGTCAATTTCCGCGGGCGACCAGAACGGGACGGGGCGCAGGTCAGTCGGAGAGCCCATACATGGCCTCCGCGCGGGCGAAATCGCTGGCGTCGGTCACCTTCATCGCGCGCTCGCTGCCGCGCACGACGAC